>NZ_JAVDSU010000006.1:0-407600 GCF_031455475.1 Rhizobium sp. 1399
TGCCGAACTCCCGGCACACATCGCTCATGCCTTCGCCCTCAAGCAGCCGGGCGACAAATCGAAGACGTTCCTCCATCACCGAAGTCTCTCTCCACGGCATCAACACCTCCCGCAAAAAGCGAAAAGTGTTACCCATGTCTCCGGTACGAAACGTCACCTATCTCTCGGGTCGGGCAATAGCGCCTAATCAGTCGATGTCGCGGAGAAGCAGACGCTTAGTAATGAGTCGACTGAATCGACCCGAGAGAGGTCACCAAGTTGATCAAATCCCGCATGTTTATAGCTCATCTGCCGCCATGACAGGCAGTTGGCGAATTTTATTCGCTTCTGCTCGGAAGTGAGCGGCATCTCCATCGCGCCATTGGCGTACAGCCGTGTCTTCTGAAGCACGTCGCCATTTCTTAACGACAGGGTGACGATGTGTGGAAGACGTTCGTGCCCACGCTCCTCCTCGGCCGTGTAGGCGTGCATGCTGATCCTCTGCATCAGGGCCTGACGGCCGGGATTTTCGAGTGCAGCGGCTGTGAAATCCGCAAGCGAAAGTGAGCCTTTCTCCAGCGCGGTCGCTAGGCAATATTGCATCGAGAAACGCGCCTGCATCGAATCTGCAGGAGAGGGGTAGGCAAGGTTTTTCACGGCTGAAATGCCGACCTTGGTGTCGATCGCTGCGATGTCCTCAGGGTCAAGCGCGTGCTCCTGGACGAGATCTAGAAGCGCATCGATCGCCCGATGTGTCGAGGCGCAGCACGGATGAAGTTTCGTGACGAGGCCGCGGCTTTCTATGACAGGCGTCTCGTCAGGCTGCCAATCCGACCAGCCCCGTGCCTCGTCACCGCCGAATAGGTCGAGAAAGCCCTGTGGCCGCTCCAGAATGTCGAGACGGCCCGCGATTCCCGATAGCGCCAGCATCGCCGCCTCGACCGCGTTGCGGGCGGCGAGGCCTGCATGGATCGGTTTGGCGAGTGTTCCGAACTGACCTTTCGGCCCGCCCGCCATCGATGTCGCAAGGCTCATCGCCTGCGCCATTTCATCGATGCCAGCCCCGAGAAGATGCGCCACGCCGGCAGCCGCGCCGATCGCGCCGACGGTCGACGTGCCGTGCCAGCCCCTGTTGTAATGAGATGGATTGACGCCGTAGCCGACAGCGGCCTGGGCCTCCAGTCCGACCAAATAGGCGTCGAGGAATTGAATGCCGCTGACAGCGCGGTCGGCCGTCACGGCCATGAGTGCGGGAACCAGAACGGCAGATGCATGCGCCCGCGCCGGGTGAAAATTGTCGTCGAAATCAAGTGCATGGGCGGCTGTCCCGTTGACCAATGCGGCGATCGAAGGCGTTGAATGCCCTCCAGTCACCAGCACGCTACTCCCTCCTGCACCTGCACTGGGAAATGCCTCGGTCACCGCAATAACGCTGTTGTCCTCGGTGCCGGCGATCATGCATCCGAATGTATCGATAACGGCATCTGCGGCCTTCTTCCGCGCCGAAGTCGAAAATGTTGCCCGCCGGGAAAGCGCGCCTGCGATATTAAGAAGAATGCCGGTCATTGACGAATGTCTCTCGCTGCGATTGCTTGAGCGCAAAATGTTCGAAGCCGGATCTAACCGCAATCTTATGCGGTTTCCGGATAGGTCTAGCGAAGGTGATGCAGTCCATGGTGAAAGCGACAAGCGCGGCGATTAGCTTGAAGCATATCGAGGCATATGACGCGATCGCTGCCACTGGCTCCACGGTCGCGGCCGCGCTCGAACTCGGCATTTCCCAGTCGAATGCAAGTCGACTCCTGCAGCAGCTGGAGGATTATCTCGGGGTTCGCCTTTTCGAGCGCGACAAGAACCGTCTTGCCGCCACCCGCGAGGGCCTGCAGCTCGGGCCGGAAATCCGCGCCATATCGGATCGTCTGCGGGCCTTGAAGACGACGGCGATCGAGCTGGAGAACGGCCGGTCGCGCGACATGCTTCTGAGGATCGCATTTCCGGGCAGCCTGTCATCCACGCGGGCGCCAAAGATGATCCGCCATTTTCTGGTCGCGAACGGTCCGGTTCGCGTCGAACTTGCCTCGGGAAGCTATCTTGCGATCGAGCGCATGGTGGCCGATGGCGAGGCCGATATCGGTTTTGCGCGCCTGCCGCTTGCCACGCCTGGCCTGAAACAGGAGCGGCTCTTGCCGTCACGGATCGTCTGCGCCCTGCATGAAGATCACCCCCTTGCCGGTCGCCCGTCGCTGACGATCGCCGAGCTGAAGGGCCACGATCTCATCGTGCTCAACCGCGAAAGGCCGGTTCGTCACCAGATCGAGGCGCTATTCTATCAGCATGGAATCCGGCAGCGACCCTTGCTGGAAGCCCATTCGGTGGCGAGCGCCTGCGCCCTGGCCGCGGAAGGACTGGGGATCGCACTGGTCGGCGAGCTGATCGCACGGGAATATGCCCACAAGCCGCTGCGCTTCTTGGTGCTTGAGCCCGATCTGCCGGTGACCTATTGCCTCATCAGCGGCGAAAAACATTCGCTCTCGAAGACCGCTGCCCTGTTTCTCGAAAACATCGCCGGCTGGTCATGAGGGCGAGATTTGAAATGGGGGCGAGCGGGCAATGAACATCAGGCAGCTAGAAGTCCTGCGCACGCTTCTCGCCACCGGCTCGACGATCGCGACCGCAAAGGCGATGGGGCTCAGCCAGTCCGGCGTCAGCCGCATGCTGCAGCAGCTGGAAAGCGATCTTTCGATCTCGCTTTTCGTGCGCGACCGGGGACGGCTGATCGCGACGCCGGAAGCGGCCGTTTTGGCGCGGGATGCAGAAAACGTATTGCTCGCCGTCGAGCGCATGGCCGGTCACGCCGAGGATTTGCGCAACGGCGCACTGGGGCCGGAAATCGTCCGGATCGGCCTGCCGAGCAGCATGTGGGAAAATTTCGCGCCCGCCATGCTGATCGATTATATCCGCGATTTTCCCGGCGTCCGCATCGAAACTTTTTTCGAAACGACGACGGCGATCAACCGGCTGGTCGAGGAACGCGTCATCGATATCGGCTTTTTGCGCATGGAGGGCGAGAGCGGGCCGGGCATCGAAATCGACAGGGTGGCGACCGGGGAAAGTGTCTGCGTCGTACCGCAGGATCATCCGCTGGCCGAACTCGAAGAAATCACCGTCAAGGATCTGCGCAACGTGCCGCTGATCCTGATCGGCCGCCAGCGGCCGAACCGCATGGCGCTGGATCAGGCGTTCAAGCGTGCGGGCGTCAAACAGATGGTCAAGATCGAGACCCATACGAACAGCTCGGCCTGTTCCTATGTCGCCCATGGTCTCGGCGTGACGATCATCAGCAGCTTTTATGCCAATCTCTACCGCGACCTGCCGGTCGTGCAGCGGCCCTTCCTGCCCCGTTCGAAACAGGAATTCGGCTTGGCGCATGCAAGTGGCGTTCCCTTGTCCATTGCCGCGCAGGGGCTCAGCGATGCCTTGAAAAAGCAGATACTGCTTTCGCAAAAAGCCGTTTGATATCGTGAGTATGGTGTTCTGATTCACGGTACGGGCCTTGCCCGTCACGGCTGCGGACTCTGCATAGACATATGACGAAACTGCATAATATTGCGCACCTTTCTTCAAACCATCATAGTCTCATCAACGAAACCGATGGTGTCCGAGGGAAAAGCGGGCGCCAATCGTGGGGATAAAATGCTGAGATTCATCCTGAGCCGTCTTCTGATGGCGCTTCCGACGATCGCGCTCGTCTCCGTGACGGTCTTTGCGCTGATCCGCTTCATTCCCGGTGATCCCGCAGCGCTGATGCTTGGCGACATGGCGCAGCCCGACCAGATCGCCGCCATGCGCACCGAGCTCGGCCTCGACCAGTCCCTGCCCCAGCAATTTGTCATCTGGGCCGGCAATGTCCTACAAGGGGATTTCGGCAAGTCGATCGTGAATGGCGAGGCGGTTTTGCCGCTCGTCGCGTCGCGCTTTCTTGTCAGCGCCGAGATTGTTGTGTTTGCGGTTCTGCTGGCGAGCCTGATTGCGGTGCCGGCCGGTGTCATCGCCGCCTGGAAGCAGAACAGCCTGACCGATCTTGCGCTGGTCGGCACGGCAACGGTGCTTCTGTCGATCCCGACCTTCTGGCTCGGCCTGCTGCTGCTCCTGTTTTTCGGCCTTTCGCTCGGCTGGCTGCCGGTCCTCGGTTATGTCTCGATCGGCGACAATCTAGCGGGTGGCCTTCTCTATCTCGTGTTGCCGGTGATGACGCTCGTCATCCACGAAATGGGTGTGCTGATCCGCATGGCGCGGGCCTCGACGCTGGAAGTGCTGCGTCTCGACTATATCACCCATGCCCGTGCCAAGGGGCTTTCCGAAGGCGCTGTCCTCTGGCGTCACACGTTCAAGAATGCCTTTGGCCCGACCTGGACGATGATCGGCCTGATCCTCGGCAACCTGCTCGGCGGCATTGCGGTCATCGAGACGGTGTTCACCATTCCAGGCCTCGGCCGGCTGATGGTCGACAGCATTTTTGCGCGCGATTACCCGGTGATCCAGGGATGCCTGCTGTTCGTGTCGCTGTCCTATGTCTTGGTCAATCTCGTCATCGACCTGCTCTATCCCCTGTTCGATCCGCGCGTGGTGGCCGAATGAAAAAGTTTGCTCTCAACGGGCTGATCGGCGGCATTCTCGTCGCGGTCCTGCTCATCACCGCCACGATCGGTCTCGTCTGGACGCCCTTCGATCCGATGAAACTCTCCTTCACGGCGCGCCTTGCCGCGCCGAGTGCCCAGCACTTGCTCGGCACCGACGAATTCGGCCGTGACGTGCTGAGCCGCCTGATGATCGGCGCCCGCGCCAGCGTCTGGATCGGCGCCCTGACGGTGTTCTTCGCCACGCTCTTCGGCACGCTGATCGGCCTCGTCAGCGGTTATGCCCGCGGCTGGGTGGATGGCGTGATCATGGCGGTCAACAACGCGCTTCTCGCCTTTCCCGGCATCCTTCTGGCGCTCGGACTGCTCGCGGTGTTCGGTGCCAATCAGTACGGCATCATCTTCGCGCTCGGCATTGCCTATACGCCCTCCATGGCGCGTGTCGTGCGTGGAGCGGTCCTGTCCCTGCGCGAGCGGGAATTCATCGAAGCCTCGCGGGTCATGGGCAATGGCGAGCTCTATACGGTGTTCCGGCATGTCCTGCCCAACTGCGTTGCGCCGATCACCGTGCTCGCCACCTCCATGTTCGGCTGGGCCATCCTCTCGGAAAGCGCGCTGTCCTTCCTCGGCCTCGGAGTTCCGCCACCGGCGCCGACCTGGGGCAATATGCTGGCGGCGGGCCGCCCGCTCATCCAGCAGGCTGTCTGGCTCGGCCTTTTCCCCGGCCTCTGCATCGCGCTGACGCTGCTCGGCATCAATCTTCTGGGTGACGCGCTCCGCGACAAGCTCGACCCGCGCATGAGGGGCCTGAAATGACCAACGAACCGCTCATCACCGTTCGCGACCTGTCGCTCGAAGTCGCAGGGACAGGCCATCAGGTGGTCAAAGGCATCAGCTTCGACATCGCTCCCGGCGAGATCTTCGGCATTGTCGGTGAAAGCGGCTCGGGCAAGACGCTGGCGACCCGCGCCCTGATCTCGCTCCTGCCACCGGCGATCCGCGTCACCGGCGGGTCGGTCACCTACAAAGGCAAGGATGTCATGTCCATGCCGGATCGGGCGCTGCGCCGTCTGCGTGGTGCCGAGATCGGAGTCGTCTTCCAGGAGCCGATGACTTCGCTCAATCCGTCGATGACGATCGGCCGGCAGCTGGAGGAGGGGCTTGTCCTTCACACGAAGCTTTCGCCGGAAGAGCGCCGGACCCGCATTCTCGACATGCTCCGGCGTGTCGGCATCCGCGATCCCGAGGGCGCGCTTACCGCCTATCCGCACGAATTTTCCGGCGGCATGCGCCAGCGCATCATGCTTGCCTCCGTCATGCTGCTCAAACCGGCGCTGCTGATCGCCGATGAACCGACGACAGCGCTTGATGCCGTCATCCAGCGCGATGTCATGGAACTGATGGTCGAGCTGACGCGGGCCGAAGGCACGGCCGTGCTTCTGATCAGCCACGACCTGCCAATGGTCGCACGTTACACGAGCCGTATCGTCGTCATGGAAAAGGGCACGATCGTCGAACAGGGCCGCACCGAGGATCTGCTCGATGCGCCGCAACATCCCTATACGAAAAAGCTCCTCTCTTCGCTGCCCTTCCGCGGTGCTGCGCGTGTGATCGAAACGGCAAAGGCGCCGATGGTCTCGGCGCAGAATATCGTCGTCGATTACCCGGGCCGCAATTCGCTGTTCAAGACGGCAAAGCCGAAGCGCGCCCTGCATGGCGTCAGCATCGAGATCCATGAAGGCGAGGTCGTGGCGCTGGTCGGGGGGTCCGGTTCCGGCAAGACCACGCTTGGACGCACGATTGCCGGCCTCGTCCGGGAAAGCGAAGGCGAGATCCGCTTCCAGGGCCGCACCCGCGACGCGGACTGGACCGATTACCGTCTGAACTGCCAGATGGTGTTTCAGGATCCCTATTCCTCGCTCGATCCGCGCATGACCATTCTGGCCCTCGTCGAGGAAGCCCTGCGGCTGGTGCCGGGCCTCGACGCGGCTGCCAAACGCAAGCGCGCACTGGAGACGCTGGAAGAAGTCGGGCTCGGTGCCGATTACGCCCAGCGTTATCCGCACGAACTTTCGGGCGGCCAGCGCCAGCGTGTGGCGATTGCCCGCGCCGTCGCGCGCCGGCCCCGCTTCCTGATCGCCGACGAGCCGGTGTCTGCCCTTGATGTCACGGTGCGGGCACAGGTTCTCGACCTCTTCTCCGACCTGCAGAAGCGCTACGGCTTTTCCTGCCTGTTCATCAGCCACGATCTCGGCGTCGTCGAACAGGTGGCCGATCGGGTCGTCGTCATGCAGGACGGCCGGATCATCGAGGAGGGCGACCGCGATACGATCTTCGACCAGCCGAAAGAGGCCTATACGCGCCGGCTTCTCTCGGCCATTCCCGCCCTCGATCAGAACGACAAGGGCGGCGTGACACTGAAATGGCGCCTGGAGAACTGAGATGCGAGCTGAGATGGATACGATATCCAGTGCCAAACCGGTCGCCGGGATGCTGGCGGAAATCTGCGACGCACAGCCGTTCGTGACGCGGTTTTCGGTCCGCAACCTTCTGACCGGCGAGACGATCGAACGCGGTGCAGACGAGGAGACGCCGTCTGCCAGCACGCGAAAAACCTCGATCATGATGGCGGCCCTGAAGGCTGTCGAGGACGGTCGTCTCGATCTCGACGAGGCGATCACCTACGAGGCGCGCTTTGCCGAGGAAGTGGCAAGTGGCATGTTCCGCTACCTGACGCCGGGTATCGTCATTTCGCTGCGCGACGCGATCACCGGCATGATGGTCTTGAGCGACAATGTCTGCACCAAGATGGTGTTCGAGCGGTTGACGCTGGAAGAGGTCGATGCCTACTGCAAGTCGATCGGCCTTTCGGGAACCCATCACCGCTTCCTCATTCCGCCACTCGCTTTGCCGGCCGATCACACGCTGAAATCGGTGACGACGACGACGGCGCGTGACCAAACGGCCCTTCTGCAGATGATCCTCGATGCACAGTCCTCGGGGGATGTACGCCAAAAACTAGGCGTCTCCGAGCAGCTGGCGGCCTATGCGCTGCAGACGCTGAAGAACCAGATCCTGCGCTACGCCATTCCCTCGCGTTTGCCGTTCGGCACCGTCGTTGCCCATAAGGGTGGTACAGGCAAGCGTGGCCGCATGAATGCCGGCATCGTCTATCGCGACGGCGCGCCGTTTTACATCATCTCCGCTTTCACCGACGAAGTGCCCCAGGTGATGGCGGATGGCACGCCGGGCTACACGATGTCGCTCGAGACGATCGGCAGGCTCGCACGGGCTTGTTGGGACGGTTTTTCAAACAAATGATCAACGACGAAAAAGAGGGTAGGACATTGAAAAAGCTTCTTCTCGCAGGCGCAGCCCTGCTCGCCTTGGCCAATGCTGCCGCTGCACGCGACATCACGATTGCCCAGAGCTCGGACCTGCGCAGCGCCAATCCCGGCGTCAACCGCGACGGCAATACCGACGGCGTCATCCTGCACATCGTCGAGGGTCTCGTCGGCTACAACAACAGCGGCGAGGTGAAGCCGCTGCTCGCAAAAAGCGTCGACATGTCGGCTGACGGCCTGACCTATACGTTCAAGCTCAGGACGGACGTGAAATTCCACAATGGCAAGCCGATGACGGCCGACGACGTGGTGTGGAACTGGAACCGGTACCTGAAGCCGGACACGAAATGGACCTGCCTTAGCGATTTCGCCAAGGGCGGGGCCGCGGCTGTGGCCGATGTGAAGGCGACCGATGCCTCGACCGTCACCATCACGCTCGAAAAGCCTTCCGCCGTCTTCCTCGGCCTGATGTCACGCCCGGAATGCGGTTATACCGGCATGATCTCGCCGGAAAGTGTTGCCGCCGATGGCAGCTTTGCCAAGCCGATCGGCACCGGCCCCTTCATGTGGGACGAGTGGAAGAAGGGCGAATATATCCACCTGAAAAAATTCGCCGACTATGTCTCGCCGGAAAATGACGGCAAGCCGGACGGAATGGTCGGCTCGAAGCGGCCGCTCGCCGATGGCATCAAGTTCATGGTCATTCCCGATCCGTCGACCATCAAGGCGGGCCTTGAATCGGGCGTGCTCGACACGGCCGAAGTTTCGCCGGACCTGATCCCGGAAATCAAGACGAACCCGAAAATGCAGCTCATTGTGGCGCGCAACAACGGCAAGAACCTCTTCTATATCCAGACGCGCGACAAGGTTCTGAGCAATCCGCATATCCGCCGCGCGATGGCAATGGCGCTCGATCTGGACGAGCTCGTCGCCGCCGCTTCGAACGGCACCGGCGAGGCGAACGGCTCCATGGTTTCGCAGGACAGCGTCTATTTCGACGAAACCCAGAAGAAGCGCCTGCCTTACGATATCGAGGCGGCGAAGAAGGAACTGGCTGCTGCCGGCTACAAGGGCGAGCCGATCTCGATCATCGCCAACAAGCGCGGCAACGTGCCGAGCTTCCCGGCAGCCGTGATGGCGCAGGCCATGATGCAGCAGGCCGGGCTCAACATCCAGATCGAGGTTCTGGACTATGCGACGCAGGTGGATCGCCGCCGTTCCGGCAATTACCAGGTCATCTCACAGTCCGTTGCGCCGCGCCTCGACCCGGCACTGATGTATTCCTTCTATGTCGGCGACAAGGACAAGAACGCCTCGCTGATGTGGGACGATCCGAAGGCCGTCGAACTGATGAAGGCCGCCTATGTCGAGGCCGATCAGGCCAAGCGGCAAAAGCTGTTCGACGAATTCCACGAACTGATGCTGAAGGAAATGCCGGGCATCTTCCTCTATGACATGGTCGACGTCTGGGGCGCGGCGAAGACGCTTAAGGGGCAGCCTGTCTGGCAGTCCAACGCCCGCCTCTGGGAAATCTCTGTCGACTGACCGCATGTCCGTGCCATCGGCAAACGATGGCACGGCTTTTTTTCTTATTGCCACAACCAGCAGCGGCGGCATCGCCTCTGAGAGAGAACCTGTGCCCGTTTCAGGGCTTCATTTGAGGAAATGCCATGAGCCACGAGGCCGTGAAGGCGATTGCCGCCCGGATCGAAGAGATGAAGCCCGACTTTGCCCGGCTGAGCGACAGGATATGGGATTTCGCCGAGCTGAAGTTCGAGGAGCAGCGCTCTTCGGCGGCACTGGCGGAAGTTCTGGAGGCAAACGGCTTCTCGGTGCGCCGCGGCGTTGCCGGTATGGAAACGGCATTCATCGGCGAGATCGGCTCAGGCAAGCCGGTGGTTGCCTTTCTCGGCGAGTTCGATGCGCTGGCCGGCATGAGCCAGGCCGCGGGCCTCGCAAAGGCTCAGCCGCTTGACGAGGATGGCACGGGCCATGGTTGCGGCCATAATCTTCTCGGCGTCGGATCGCTGATGGCGGCAATCGCATTGGCGCAGCACCTGAAGGAAAACGGTCTCCGCGGCACCGTGCGTTATTATGGTTGCCCCGGGGAAGAGGGTGGTTCCGGCAAGACCTTCATGGTGCGCGCCGGCCTTTTCGATGATGTCGATACCGCGCTCACCTGGCATCCGGCCCCCTTCAACGGCGTCCGCTCTACGAACAATCTCGCGGTCATCGAATACTATTACCGTTTCAAGGGTATGGCGGCGCATGCGTCGAATGCTGCTCATCTCGGCCGTTCGGCGCTGGATGCCGTCGAACTGATGAATGTCGGGGTCAATTTCCTGCGTGAGCACATGCCGCAGGATTGCCGGGTCCATTATGCGATCACCGATGCGGGCGGCAAGGCTGCGAATGTGGTTCAGGCAAAGGCGGAAGTGCTTTACTTGATCCGGGCACCGGAAATGCCGCAGGCATTGGATCTCGTCGAACGTGTCCACAAGGTGGCACGCGGTGCCGCGATGATGACCGAGACCGAGGTCGAGATCGTCTTCGATACGGCAGCGACCAATCTCCTGCCCAATATCGCCCTTGAGACGGCCATGCATGAAAACATGGTTTTGCTTGGCCCGATCCGTTTCGACGAGGCCGATATCGCTTTTGCCCAGTCGATCCAGGACACGTTTACCGACGAGGCGATCAAGAGCAGCATCCGGCTTTACCAGATCAAGGGCGATGCCTTTTCCAACGCAAGGGTCGATGGCTCCACCCCGCTGCATCTCGGCCTCAGGGATTTCGAACGGCAGTCGCATTTTCGCGCAGGTTCGACCGATGTCGGCGATGTCAGCTGGGTTGTGCCGACGGCGCAATGTTGGACGCCGGCCTGGGCGATCGGCACCAATCCGCACACATGGCAGGTTGTTGCACAAGGCAAGAGCCCGGCGGCTCACAAGGCGATGGCACACGCCGCCAAGACGCTGGCCGCGACGGGGCTATCTCTGATTGAATCACCTGAGCTACTGGCTGCGGCGAAACACGAATGGGCCGAGAAAGCCGAGGGAAGGGCATATGTCTGCCCAATTCCACATCACATCAAACCGGCAAAGCCGTGAGCCATAATTGGTCCAAGATACATTTGACGTTGGCTCTATGATCGGCTTTCAAAGCACATGTGCTAACTAATGACACAGTTCCCTGGGTGGAGGTTGAAAACACAGGAAATTCAATGATTTCCTTTTCTTTTCTCGAGATTTCAGGTTCACATCCGTTCAAGGCGAACGCGCCGCCTCTCAGGTGCGCGCGAATTCTAGCAGCGGCGCGATATCATGGTTGTCGGCTGCGCGAAGGACTGTAACGTAGCGAGCGCGCAGTTCGCCAACATCGGCCAGACTGCCGCCGCCTCAACTGAAACGCTCGCCGCCAAGGCGTTCGATCAGAAGATCGGTCGCCAATCGAGCGTGACGGCCGTTTCCATTCGGAAACGGGTGTATTGCGACCAGGCGATGGTGGAACCTGATCGCTATCTCGTCCGACGGAAATGTCTCATGTTCAACCCAATAGCCGACGTCTCTTAACACGCTCGCGAGCTCCACTCCGATACGGTAGGCTTGGACGCCGATGTTGCGCTCCGTCGTTCGGAAGGTGCCGGCCCATTCCCAGACGTCGCCAAACATCCGCTTGTGCAGTGTTCGCATGAAGTCCTCGCTGAGCATTCGCTCAAGCGATACGCGCCGGCGACCGCGCGCCCAGGCTGCACCCTCGACGATGTTTTCCTGCTCCGCCTCGTTGAGATCACGGGGGTGCGTGATCCATGTCTGAAGCAGTCCCTCTCGCTCTTGCGGTTCAAGGGGTGTTGCGTCCTCAGGCTCCTGAAACAGGTCCGTCATGTCTCGTTCCAGAGGTCGCGCTCGGAGAGTTTATCGCGGATATATGCCTGGACGCGGGATTCGAAGTCCGCCTCGTCCGTGCCTTGAGCTTCGAGCCGCATCGTATGCGCGACGCGCTGAAGCTCACGCGTTGCGATTTTCCGCGCGCGCGCCTCGATGACAGTCTCAAGCGAACTGTTTGGAACGAGGGCGTAGACGAGGGTGCAATCCAGCGCCTCAGCTGCGCGACGTAAGGTATTGAGTTGGATCGTGCCTGCGGCTTCCGACTTCTCTATGGCTTCTACGGTTTGAGGTCGCACGCCAATGCGTGTGCCGAGCTGCGCGCCCGTCATTCCGAGCGCGTCGCGTAGTGCGCGCACCCATCCCTTCGGCGGCGCCCTGAACCGGTCGATCGGGTGGAGCGCTCGAAGTCGTTCATCAAGGCGCAGGCGCCCCCTCGGGTGCCCACTTAGTGTCTTCGTTCGAGAAGATCCTCTGAAACGAGGCGACGATAAAACGAACTTGTCGGACGGGTCTTCTGCCCGTCCGACGTGTGAGAAGGCGCCAAGAGCTCGCTCGGCTCAAGCATTGCCGTTTCGGCAAGGAAAGAGCCGAAAATCGGCGCTTCTTAAGAACGCTCTAGTTTGTCATAGTTTGCTGAAGGCGCCGTCCAGAGCGCTATGAGGCGAAGAACATGGCTTACGTAATTACCGAACCCTGCATCGATACGAAGGATGGAGCCTGCACGGTCGCCTGTCCGGTCGATTGCATCTATGAGGGGGGAAGGATGTTCTACATCCAGCCGGAGGAATGCATCAATTGCGGACTCTGCCTTTCTGTGTGCCCAGTCGACGCTATCTTGTGGGACGAGGAAATCCCAACGGACCGGCTGTTCCTGCGCGACGTCAATCGCGATTTCTTTGCCGATAACGTCACCGGATGGGGCGCCCCCGGTGGTTGGGATAAGAGCCGCGTCACCAGCCTCGATCATCCTTTCGTGGCAGCCTATCGCAGCCGATCGAAAGCAGAATCCGATAGAATGGGAGGAGCTTTTTCATGACGCAAACCCGGATTGCTGGCGTGATCGCCGCCGTGCCGACACCAATCGATGGCCATGGTGATATCGATGGTGACGCTTTCCTCGAGCATGCGCGCTGGTGCCTGAGCAATGGCTGTGACTTCCTCAATGTGCTTGGGACGACCGGCGAAGCAAACTCGCTTTCCGCCGCCAAACGCAGCGCCTTGATGACGACGGCGGCGCAAGGGCTGGATGGCAGCAGACTTATGGTCGGTACCGGCACGCCAGATCTTGAAACGACCGTCGCCCTGACGCGCCGGGCTTTCGATCTCGGATTTGCGGCCGCGCTCGTGCTGCCGCCCTATTATTACAAACCTCTCGAAGAGGATGGCCTTTTCGCATGGTTTGCCGAACTGGTGAGAATGACCGCTGAAACGCCGATCGCGATTTACCTCTATAATTTCCCGCAATTGACGGGCATCGAGTTCTCCCCGGCCCTAGCGGCTCGGCTTGCTCAAGCCTTTCCGGAGCGGATCCATGGGTCTAAGGACAGCTCTGGCAACCTTGCCTATGCGCGGGAACTCGCCAAGATCGCCGGCTTTCGTGTCTTTCCGAGCAGCGAAACGGCGCTTGCCGATGCCGGGCGTGACGGTTATGCCGGCTGCATCTCCGCAACAGTCAATATCGATCCGCGCTCGTCGCAGCGTCTCTGGCACGACCAGGAAAATGCAGGCCTTCTCGATCATGTCGGCAGCTTGCGGCAAACGATCGCCGCCAATCCCCTCATTCCGGCAGTCAAATACCTCGTCGGCAAACGCACCGGTAATGCTGTCTGGAACTGCGTCCTGCTTCCACAATTGCCGATAACCGACCCAAAGAAGCTCGAAGGTCTCAGCGCTTTGCGAATTGGCGCGCGGGTCGACGCATGTTCTGCTTTGGCCCGGCTTCAGTCGATGCCGGGCCAGGTCGCATAAAAAGCGCGGGTGGCCGCCGACAAGGCACTGACGAGAGGGCGCTGCCTTTCAAGCCTCGGCAAATCGGCTTTCGCCTGGGCGAGCAGTTCCGACAACGCGGCATCAAAATCCATGCCCGTCAGTTTCCCGTCCCGCACGACCTCCTGACCTGCCACGAATAGCCCTCTTGCAAATCCGGCACGCATGCGGGTCAAGAGGACTTCCGCCTCATCGACATCGTCGAACAGTGAGTCGGCAATCAGTGCCTGGTAATCGACGATGGTGAAATCCTGCACATCTGACGCATTGATGATCTGACGGCCGACCTTGATTGCCGCATCGAAGAGCATTTGCGCCGTGAACTGTTGGGTCAGGCCTCGCCCGCCGTGCAGGAGATAGAGAAGCCGCATCTCGCGCCAGAGATCCTGATCGTCGTCCAATCCGGTACCATCCAGGCCGATTGCAAAGGCTGGGCCACCGCGCGCAATCGTCGATGCGATGGGCGCGACGCCCGAGCGCAGACGCAGATTGGCCGTGGGATTGCTGACGACCTGTACGCCGCGGTCGGCAAGCAGCTCCAGCTCATCGGGGCGCAACTGAACGCCATGAGCAACGGCAAGCCTTGGTGAGAGGAAGCCAATCTTGTCGAGGTAGGTAACGACACCTTCGGGAAAGCGGCGGTCGAGCCAAGCGCGTTGGCGCGGGCTCTCGAGCAGATGCATGTGGATGCGTCGATCATGGCGCGAGGAAGCTTCGGCAATCGCCTCCAGAAGCGCGTTCGAACACCATTGTGGCCCGATCGGACCATACTGCACATCGACGAGCAGATTGGTATTGGCGGCGGCGACAGTCTCGACGGCATCAAGCTGTGCGTGAATGGGCGCATAGTTCGGAATCGTGCCGGCGAGCGCATTCCAATCGCCTTCGGAGAGAAACGGGCGCAATCGCTGCGGGCCGCCATCATAGGCCCAGGCATCGCGGTCGAGCAGTGGGCAGGAGAGGCCAAGCCGAATGCCGACATCGCCTGCGGCCCGCATGACAGCGCTCGCCTCGTCGACCAGACGATCGACGTTGAGAGAGTTGTGGCAATGCATCGTCGCGCCGACGCCGGTTCTGGCAAGTCGGCCGAAGGCGACAAGCGCTTCGAGATAGGCATCCGTTCGTGGTCGCAGCCTGAGGCCCGGTATCCACACTTCCAAAGCGTCGTCGGTTGCACCGAAATCAAGGGTGCGGATGCCGTAGCCATGGTCGTGAGCATTGACAGGTGACGGCATGATCAGATCGCCGGGCAGCGCAGTCACAGCGCCGAGTGATGGCAGGTCTGTCAATCTCTCGGCGTGCGTGGCCGGGCCATAGCCGGGACATTTTAACAGGCGAATCTTCTTCATGCTTTTCTCATCTGCTGACGATGGCTCTCAAATTCTCGCCGAACCTGCGCAGCTCGGTATTGAGCAGCTCGATGACCGCCTGGCTGGCATGGGTCAGATGCCGGTCGCGCGGCACGAAAATACCGATATCCACTGCGCTGAGCTTGAAATCCCGGATCGGGATGGCAACGATTTCGCCCGTCTGGATTTCCGGCCAGAGTCCAACCGGAGTAAAAAAGCCAATGCCGTCACCCGACATGATCAATGGCTTGAGGAGGATTGGATTGTTGGATGCGACCAAGGTTCGTCCCACCCGATTGAGCCCTGCAAGTTCGACCGCTATCGCCGAACTGACGACTTCGCTGTCGAGCGCCAGAAGCAGCTTATACTGGGCGCATTCTGGCAACGTCACCGATTTCGCCCGCGCCAATGGGTGCGACGAAGCGACCATGGCCATGAAGGCTGTGCGGATCGAGCCGACGAGCTTCAGGTCATGTGGTGTCGCAAGATCAAAGCTGATGCCGATATCAATGTCACCAGCGGCCATGAAATGGAAAATATTGTTGTAGGCTCCCGCTCGGACGCGAAAGTCCACCGCAGGATGCAGTTTGTGAAACCTCTTTATGAAATCAGGAAGAAACGTGACGAGCAGGCTATCGAGGGCGGCGATATGGACGCGGCCGGTATTCTTTCCTTGGAGGTCGCCGAGATTGGACTTCATGACCTCGAAGTCCTGCAGCGTCTCCTTGGCATGGCGCAGCACGATCTCGCCGGCTGATGTCAGCCGCAAGCCGTCGGAGAAGCGCTCGAACAGCGGCGTGCCGAGCTCATCTTCCAATTTCTTGATCTGACGGCTGACAGCGGAGGTTGCAACGTGCAATTCCTCGGATGCCTTTCGGATCGATCCGGAACGTGCGACCTCGGCAAAATACTTCAGAATGCTGGCATGCATGAAAAGCCCTCGGCAATCTCGAAGCTATAACATGCCTATCTGCCCTGCCAAACGGGCGCCCGCTTCTCGCGGAAGGCAGCCACACCCTCCATGGCGTCCTCGCTTTTCAACGCCTTGATCAGGGCGGGCGTCCGCAGCGCCTGCGCTTCTGCCGGGCTCAAATGAGCGGTGCGATTCACCGTCTGCTTGATGGCGCGCAGCGACAGCGGTGCACAGGCAACGATATCCGCAGCCCAGCGATCGACGGCGGCGTCAAGATCCGCAGCCGGCACCACTTCGTTGACGATGCCGTAGTCAGCCATTTCGAGCGCGCTGAATTGCCGTCCGGTCAGCATGACGGCCATGGCGCGATTGAAAGCGATCTTGCGCTGCAGCAGGATCATGCCGCCATCGAGCGGCATGCGGCCGACGCGCGCTTCTGGCAGGCCGAAGCGTGCCGTCTCCACCGCAATGACGATATCGCAGCCAAGCACCATCTCGAAACCGCCGCCCAGCGCGTAGCCGTTGACGCGGGCGATGACGGGCACGTCGAGCGAGCGACGGAAGGCGAGACCGCCAAAGCCGTTTTCCCGGCCGACGGTCCAGTAATCGACGCCGGAACTGCCGTTGCCGCCCTTGAGGTCGGCGCCTGCACAAAAAGCCTTTTCGCCCGAGCCTGTCAGAACGACGCAGTTGATATCGTCGCGCTTCTCGATCTCCGTCCAGATCGACTCAAGTTCGGCTTCCGTCTCGGCATCGACTGCGTTCATCCGGTCGGGCCGGTCGAGCGTCACGCGGGCGACGCGATCTCCTACGGTGAAGGAGACGCTCATGCTGCGTCTCCCTGCACCTCGGAAAGCGAAGCCAGAATTTCGTCATTGTGCTGGCCGAGCTGCGGCGGAGAAATTCGCACAGTCACCTGCGCGGCCGACATGTCGATCGGCGAGCCGATCAGGCGGATCGGACCGGCTGCCGTCTCGCCTGCCTCGAGAATCATCTTGTTGATGATCGTCTGCTCGTCTTTCAGCGCCTCGGGGAGCGAGCGCACCGGCGCGCAGAGGATGTCCACGCCTTCCAGCCGCGCGATCCAGTGCGCGGTGCTGTTCCTGGCGAAACTTTCGCGGAAGATCGCCTGCAGTTCCGGCCGCCGCGCCATCTGCGCATCGAAATCCTTGTAGTGCGGATATTGCGAGAGGTCTTCGATCTCAAGCGCTTCGCAAATATCGCGCAAGGGGTTCGGCTTGAACGCGCCGACCATGACGATCGCGCTGTCTGTCGTCTCGAAGACGCCTGTTAGCGGGAAGGCGCCCCAGTTCAGGTCCTTCTGGCGCATCAGATGCGTCGTGCCTTCCTGCATCTGCATGGCGATCATGGAGTTGTAGAGGCTGACGGCGACCTGCTGTCCTTCGCCGGTCTTGTCGCGTTGCAGCAGGGCGAGCAGGATGCCCTGGACGAGATGCATGCCGGCCGAATAATCGGCAAGCGGCGTGGCATAGATCGAGGTCGGGTGGCTGTTATCCGACTTGCGGCGCATAACGCCAGAAACTGCCTGTGCCAGCACATCCTGGCCACCCTTGTGCTGATAGGGTCCAGTCAGCCCGAAGCCGGTGCCGACGGCATAGATCAGACGTGGATTGATCTTCTTCAGGTCTTCGTAGCCAAAGCCCATGCGCTCCATCACGCCAGGCCGGAAGTTGTTGACGACCACGTCAGCCGTCTCAAGCAGCACCTGGACGGTCTTGCGGGCGCTAGGCTCTTTCAGATCGAGTGCCAGGCTCTTCTTGTTGCGGTTCAAGGAGCAGAAGACCGGATTGTTGAGCCCGTCCGGATCGGAGCCCAGAGACCAGCGCGAGAGATCGCCGATCTTCACCTTTTCGATCTTGATGACTTCCGCACCATAGTCGGCCAGCACCTGCGTACAGGAGGGGCCGAGCATGACCTGTGTGAAGTCGATCACGCGGATTCCGTCGAGTGGCAAAGTCGTCATTCTGCAGCCTCCAAGTATGTCGCGTTTTCCGAAGGGATATCGCCGGGGTCAGCGCCCTGGGCCCGCATCTGCTTCTGAATTGCCCGGATATCTGCCTTGCGAACGGTCGTCCCGGCATTGAGGGCGACGGTTGCGGCGACACCCGCCGCTTCGCCCATTGCCATGCAGGGAGGGATTTCGCGGCTGGATTTCTGCGCCTGTGGTGTTGCCGAATAGTGCCGGCCGGCAACGATCAGCTGGTCGACCTCTCTGGGCAACATCGCGCGGTAGGGCGTGTAGTAATCGCGGCCGCGGCAGACCGTGTCGGCAAAATGCCGGCGGGTCATGACGTCGTCCTTCGTCACGACATAGTCTCCCTGCAGCAGCCGCGTCTGGCGCACGCCCGTCTGCGGCGCGAAATCGACGACATAGGCATTCTCGAAGCCCGGCATCTTTTCCCGCGCGAAATCGAGCAGTTTCGCGATCCTTGAGCGGCCTTCCATCTCCGCCTTGGTCAAATCCTCGACCTTCAGGCCGCTCAAGGTCGGCATATGCGGGCAGTTCAGCCAGACGACGCCGGGGAGCGGCGTCTTCAGCCACCAGAAGGACCAGCAACCGCCGATAAGCCGCTTGGCTTCGTGATCGAGCGCCTTGAAGGCTTCCGGCTCCTGCTGTTCGAAACGTTCTGCCGCTTCGGTATCGACCCCGCCCCAGCGCGACACCGTCGTCAGGATGAAGTTGGAGTCGACATGAGACGCGCCGGCACTTGCGGCGACATCGAGATCGCCCGTCGTATCGATGACGACATCGCCGAGGATTGCCTGCATGCCTTCCTTGGTCTGGCAGAGGACGCCCTTGATCGTTCCGCCCTCGACGATTGCCGAGGAGAACCAGCTGTGTGTTCTGAGCTTGATCTTCGCCTCGGCGATCATGTCATAGGCGGCGCGCTTGAAGGCGTCGGGATCGAAGGCGGCGGAAAAGCAGATCGGATGTGGCATCGCTTGAGTGTGGAAGTCGAAGAGGCCCCATCGCGCCCAGCGCTGCCAGGCCTCCGGCGTATCGCGGAATTCGATCAGGCGATCACGGTCGCTCGGCGTCACGCAGAGCCCCCAGCGCTTCATGCGCTCGATCATCTCCATACAGATGCCGCGCACCGTGATTTCGAGCTCGTTGATCATATCGTCGAGCACGAGCACCATGCCGCCGGCTGCAAGCCCGCCGACATAGGGATAGCGTTCGACAAGTGTGACGCTGGCGCCGTTGCGTGCGGCCGAGACGGCTGCGGCAATCCCTGCCGGGCCACCGCCGACCACGACGACATCCGAGCGATCGACGACACGGATATCCCGTGCAGGCTGATGAATAACCTGTTCCATTGGTGTTCCTCGATGTTTTCTTAAGGCTTCAGTGTTGTCCGGCCGGCTTCCACCGGATCATCTTCGCTTCTGCGACGGAGACGATAAAGAAGAGGATCACAGCAAGCAGGGCGGCGATGACGACCGTTGCGTAAAGCAGTGGCGAGCGGAAATTGTAGGTCGCCTCGATGATGAGTGCGCCGAGCCCGAAGCTGGAGCCGATCCATTCCGCGACGATCGCGCCCATGACACTGCTCGTTGCGGCAATCTTCAGTGCGGCGAACAGGAATGGCAACGAGCTTGGCAGACGGACCTTCCAGAGGATCTCCGAATTGCT
Source organism: Rhizobium sp. 1399 (assembly GCF_031455475.1). Lineage (NCBI taxonomy): Bacteria > Pseudomonadati > Pseudomonadota > Alphaproteobacteria > Hyphomicrobiales > Rhizobiaceae > Rhizobium > Rhizobium sp. 1399. The sequence goes on from NZ_JAVDSU010000006.1 coordinate 19,751, forward strand.
GGCCGAAAGCACCCGCATCAGGTCCAGCATTGCGGGGCTGGCGGAGCGAAGTCCCTGCACCATGTTGACCAGCGTCGGGAAGAAGCAGATGAGGCCGGCGATGATGATCTTCGGAGCGATTCCATTGCCGAAGATCAGGACCAGGATCGGCGCAAGCGCGATGATCGGGATCGCCTTGACGAAGACCGCGATCGGATAGAAGGCCTTCTCGGCCGTCGCGCTGTGGACGAACCAGATCGCCAGCAGGATGGCGACAAGATTGCCGAAGACGAAGCCGAGGACAGCTTCCAGCACCGTCGGCAGGACGTTTCGCGTCAGTGTCGTGGCATTGTCGCGAAAGGCATAGAGAACATCAAGTGGGCTCGGCGCCATGAAGGTCGGGATCTTGAAGATCCAGATGACCGCCTGCCAGAGCACGATGCAGCCGAATGCCGCAAGGATCGCCGGCATGTGCGAGGAGAAAACTCCGACGGTTGCGTCGAGGATGGCAACCTTACGCGGCGTCTTGGCCACGCGACTGAAGTCAGAGTGCACGGCGTTGCTCATATGCATTCCTCCAGCAGCGCGCGCAGATGCGCGGTCACCTTGATGAAGTCGACCGTGTCGCGCATCGCAAGGGCGCGGGGGTAGGGAAGATCGACTTTCATGAATTCTTTCACTCTGCCGGGATGGGCCTGCAGCATAAGCACGTGCTGGCCGAGAAAGACTGCCTCCGGGATCGAATGGGTTACGAAGACGATAGTGGTGCCCGTCTCGCGCCAGATGCGTAAGAGTTCCTCGTTGAGCTTGTCACGGGTGATTTCGTCAAGAGCGCCGAATGGCTCGTCCATCAAAAGGATGCGCGGCTTGGTTACCAGGGCACGGGCGATGGCGACCCGCTGGCGCATGCCACCCGACAATTCATGCGGAAGAGCATTTTCGCGCCCCTTGAGGCCGACGAGTGCCAGCAGCTCCATGGGATCGGCATAGGCGCTCTTGTCATGCTTGCCGACTTCCAGCGGCAGGCGAACGTTGTCGATGACGCTCCGCCACGGCAGAAGCGTTGCCTCCTGAAAGACGAAGGCGAAGTCGCGCCCCTGGCGTGCGTCGCGCGGCGGCCGGCCGAATACCGAGACCAAACCGTCGCTGATATGGACAAGATCGGCGATGCAGCGCAGCAAGGTCGACTTGCCGCACCCGGACGGGCCGAGCATCGTGACGAACGATCCCTCTGGAATGTCGACAGAGACCTTCGAGAGGGCAGTGAATTCATTGCCCTTGTTGCCGAAACGAATATCCAAATCACGAATGGAGACGGCAAGTCGTGCCATTTCGGCTGTTGCCATCGGCTGTGGCTGCTTGATGGTGGCGGCGTTCATCATGACGTTCACCCGATTTGTTTGCGGATTTCGGTTGTCGCGTCGAGGATCGCCATGCTAGCGACGTCGTCTACGGTCGGTGTGGCACCTGCAAATTGCTTGAGATCGGCATAGGCTTTGATCTGTGCCGCCCAATTGTCCTTGTTCATTGCGCCCCAACCGGTCTCTTTGGTGCTGTCGCCGAAGGAGAAATCGATGACAGGCTGAACAGCCTCCAGCTCGCTTGCCTTATCGAGGTTGGGATAGGCGTCGACGAGCATATCAACGGCTTCTTCCGGATGGTCGCGCACGTAACCCCAACCCTTGGCCGCAGCCGTCGTGAAGCGCACCAGCACGTCTGCGTGTTTATCCAGCTGTTCGTCGGTCGTATAATAGACGTTGGCATAAAGCTTCAGCCCGGCGTCCCACAACATCATGTCGACGCGCTCGTCGCCAAGCACCTTCAGGGCGTTGGTGTTCGTGACCCAGCCGGTGACGGCATCGGCCTGCCCCGTCATCAACTGGTTCATGTCCGAACCCATGTTGACCATCTTCACCTTGTCTTCGGGAATGCCGTTCTGGGCCAGCAGCGCGCGCAAAAGGATGAAAGCCGTCGGTTGCGTCGCGATCGTCTTGCCGATCATGTCCTTCGGCTCGCGGATCGGCGACTTCTTCAGGGAGAAATACGCAAATGGATGCTTGCGATATCCGGCAAGGAACGCCTTGACCGGCATGCCCGCCGACCGCGCGAGCATGACGGACGGGCTTGAGGAAATTTGGCCGATCGTGGATTGACCTGCCGCAACGCCGGCGACGCCATCGACATTCGGACCGCCGGGGACGATGGTGAGATTGATGCCCTGCTCGGTGAAAAAGCCCTTCTTCTGGGCGGCGACCTCACCGATAAGGCCATTCGAGGCTAGCCAGCCGAGCTGCATGCGAACTTCGGCAACATCGGCCGCCTTGCCGGCGCGGATCCCGATAAAGGTCTGGGTTGCAGCGAGGCCGCCAACCAAGGCGGCATTGGATAGAAAACGGCGGCGATTCATCATGAATTGAGACATGCTGATAGTTCCCCTGTTGATTGGGCGATCGGACTTTTCGTCTCGTTATCCACCAATTGCCGGATGATGGGGGAATCTCGCGTTCTAATAAAGAACAATTATGCGCATTCTATATTGCCAAAAAGGCAACGATACCTGCCGTTCGTTTTAGTTGATGCCGGTGCGGAGATGCGGGGGAGCGGAAAGATATGGACATAAAGATATGCGCTTGCGCGCGGTCTTTCGGGGCACGGCCCAGGACTGGAGGCGACCGCTCCACCTGGCATGTGGGAAGGTCTCTCTGAAACGCGCGACGGTCATCTGGTCGAACGTAAAGGAAACCGTCTCCTGTGGTGGCCGTCTGCCTCATCCTGTTCCTGGTGCTCATAGGCCGTGGATGGAAAACGATCCGCCTGCTGTCGGATCTCGCCTACAGCGGGTCTTTATTGGAAAAAATTGCACTTTTCGCGCGCCGCGGGACGCCAGAGGCGCCCGCTGACATCTCAGTTGCAAAAACCGCGTTTCATCTGACTGAGACGGCCGGGAAAAATCTGTGTAACCAGTAGCGCAACGATTGATCGCTATGATTTGCTGAGGACGACGATGTAGCACGAAAAACAACGACTGAACTACGTCCTCTTCCTTGTGGCAGGATCAGGTCTTGTCATAATCGCGCGCGCCACGACGCTCTCGTTCCTTGCCATCAAGCTGCAACAGTCATTCGGTCTTGGCCCGGCCATGATTGGTGCGCTCCTGGGGATCGGCCCCCTGGTGGGTGCCGTCGCGGCTCCTTTCGCGGGCTCGCTGTCGGATAGGGTGGGGCGCAAGACCGTGCTGACGCTTACCTACATTGGGACTGGATGTGAGGGGCCATTCTGGGCCATTCGAGACGGCAACTTCGTCGCCTTCGACGGGGCGGCCTATCGGGTCCAGATGGAGAATGTCACCCTTGAGGATATCGGTTCGCATCGCGTTTCCATGTCCTCGCCATTGCCAAAAGGGAACCTTGTTACGACATTCTCGCTCAAGCACGATGATACAGTCGCCATAATCGAAGGCATTCGCCCGGTTCCAGATTTCACGCCTGAGCAATGGGCATCGGCTTATGGCGCTCAGATGCGACAAGCGTCAGAGACATTAAGAGCGAGCCCCTCATTGGTTTTATGCCCGGCTTCGAAAAGCTAGAGTAGGACTGCAATTGGCGCGATGCAGTCGTCCCCGCCTCGCAAGACAGTTCGAAACGCCTAAAGCATCTTGATCAAGTGCGCCCGGGACCCCCGCTACCCACAAGCAAAGCCAGATTGAGGGTCTCTTGCCCTGGAATTATGCCTCACTGTGATATCTGCCAGGCCGATAAAAGCCCCTGCGGGAATGATCCAGGGGCTTCGAAGACTGCCGCCATGAGTGTGGACGGCAACTTCGCCAATAGCGGCAGCGCAGACACGATGCTGGGCGGTTGTGACTCGCTCTGCAGTTCTATCAGGCCCGAAGTGGCTCTCTTCGGACTGATGATAGCCCTGCTTTCACTTAATGTCGGCCGAATGCGCGTATGCTGCTTTCAGAAAGGTTTTGGATGACCGACAGAGTTGCGGCGCTCAGGTTGCTGCGATTTATCATGTAGGCAGCACTGCGGTTCCTGGACTTTCTGCAAAGCCGGAAATCATCTTGGTCGAAGTCTCCCGCCCGGATGTGTCAAGAGTCGGGGCGTGAATTTCAAAAAATAAACAGGATTCACTTCCTCCGATATCGGCGTAAAATCCGTTCTCGCATCTCAGAAATAATTGGTTCGAACCTGCGCGGCACGCCCGCGCGGAAACCGAAGGAGTATGTCATGAGCATAAGCCGCCGCCAGTTCGTTTCAGGTTCCGCAATCGCCGCCATGGGTGCTGCCGTTCCGCTTGCTGATACTACCACTGGAAATGATGGCCCGCTCGCCGAGCAAGAGGACATCAAGGTCATGCTCGATATCATGGAGCGACAGATCGCCAAAATTCGCGAGAACATCGCCGAGAGCGAAGCAGAGCCGATCAAATCCGCCCAGACCCTGAAAATGGAAGCCTGTGTTTTCCATCACCGCGCGCATGCCCTCGCGAAAAGAGCGGATATCGTGCGGAGGCTTGCCCTTGGACAAACTCTTGCCGAGCAGCGGGATGAATATTTGCGTGCGCAAGGAGCACAGACATGGCGGCCTATCCAGAGCCCATACCTCGCAGGAACCTCTTCACGAATGGAGACGCCGAGGCCTGGGACGTTCAGGTTCACATGCTCCGCGACGTCATGAGCCCGCTACGAATCGCGCAGATTGACTATGGCATCGACCCGATCATCCGGACGCGTGGATGGCGTTTTCCGGGGCGCTCGGCATCGAGCTGACGTTCCCCCGTGCGGATGCGGTGACCATGATCAAGGTCGCTTTCCGGGATGCGGGACGGTCAAAAAGGATTGACGCATGAAGATTGTAAAAACCGGTGAAGATGCCTTTCGGATGGAAATGGATAAGACCGACGCGCGGGAGAGCCAGATCGAGAGCAGCATCCGCACCATCACCAGCATGCTGACCTATATCCAGGAGCATGGTTTCAGTCCGGAAGTGCGGGCGCAGGATAGGGCGGGATACTGGCGGTACGCCGAGGTCGAACGCTCGCTCGGATTGATCAGAGACGCGGCGGTTACGGCGCTTTTGCATATCAAGTTTCTGGATTTTCCCGAGGATGGCAGACCACCCGACAGGTCCGGTGTCCAGTAACGCTCCGAAATCGGCTATCGCTTCAACGCCGTGTCATTGATGAGAGGAGGGCGGCAATGCCAAAATACCGCATTGAGCTGAAGATCACCGTGCAGGAAATTTGGGAATGCGAGGCCGAGAATCAGGAAGACGCGGAGCTTAATTGGATGGTGAAGCCAGAGAGTTTCATTTTCGACCGTGACGAGATCGAGCAGCATCTTGTGAGGGTCTATCCGGTTGAGGAGGCGCAGTAACGATGTTGCCGGAAGAGGCGTTGCGGCAAGGTGAGCCCGCTCCATCGAACCATCTGTTTTTCCGAAATGTGGAGACTAGCGCGACATGCAAGATGTGCGTGGTACTACCCGCATCGTCTTCACGGTTGAGCATCGCGACCGCCATCGCCATGAAAAGGAGCGTCGCCGGCGAATTCGATCTATCGTCTGAAATTGCGTTCTCAGACGACCATGCCATGAAAAACGGTAATTTCCTTGAAAAAACGGGTAACAAATGGCCAATTTCATGAAATTTGAAACTTCACTGCGCCAGGAATGGGAAGTTTAACGGTGGACTGGCTCAGGAAGGGCCTGGACGCTTGCCGCAGCCGGCTGGCTGGATAGCCACAGCCGCGTCAGGCTTGTCAGCGAGCTGCGCAGAGCCGCCTGACAGTTCGTTCCGAACGGCGGCGGGTCCAGCATCCCAAAAAGCGTAGACCAGAACTAAACCGCGCAAACAATAACATAGGAGTGCCCAGTTTCATCCTCTCGGGCGCGCGGTATTGAACGTGGCGGCTTGATCGTGCGCTTTACCATCAGCGCAATTCAGCTACGATTGATTAAAATCTAATTTAAGGTTCTCCCATGCTTCTGTCAGAACCCCTGGACTCCCGCGCGGTTATGTCGATGGTGGTCCATCCAGCCCGACAATCGGGAAACGCCGCAGATACGGTACATATGTCTCTGCCGTACGCAGTCCAATCAGCGGATGGGCGACGACGGTTGGCGGATCTGCGACGAGTGCCCCCCGGCTTCACGAACGAGAAGTCTCTTCATGCCTCTCCGTAGCGCCGGGCTCCTCGTGTTCCGGAGGATTGACCGCGACGTCGAGGTGCTTCTCGTGCATCCCGGCGGCCCGTTCTGGGCGAAGAAGGACGAGGGCGCGTGGTCGATCCCGAAAGGGCTCGTCGAGTCGGGCGAAGACGATCTCGCGGCGGCGATCCGGGAGACGGACGAGGAGCTGGGCATTGCGGTCGATGGCGAGTTTCTGCCACTCGGCGCATATCGCCAGCCCGGCGGGAAGACCGTTGTCGCCTGGGCCGTCGAAGCGGACCCCAACCTCGACGTGGACGACGTCCGCAGCTCGACATTCACTATGGAGTGGCCGCCGAAGTCTGGCAGGATGAAAACCTTTCCGGAAGTTGACCGTGCCGGCTGGTTTTTCTTGAATGAAGCCGCCGCGAAGATCTTGAAGGGGCAGCGCTCCATGCTCGACAAGCTGGCCGAGCTGATTTCATAGCCAAGTGCACCGACGACCGCGATGCGCCGCACGCGTGGCAGCCATGACTTGCTTCGCACGCGATGGATCGCCATTTACACGCTACCCTGACAGACTTCACCATTAGCTACCAGTCCGCATACCCGATCGACCCGATTGCGCAACCGATCAAACGGAACCATGCTGGAGAAAAGTCATTTTGGTGATGCGAAACGTGCTCCCCACGTCCTCCAGCTCGCGGATCCCAAATATTGGAAGCTACCACGCAACTAACGCGCGAAACAGAAGCTGTGTCACGACCAGCCTGTCTGGCCAGTGGGCCGAAGGAAAACATTGCAACGAAGATGTCGGCGGATGGCGAGCCGCTGTGGAACCAACCGGTATATTCTTAGATGTTCAAATTCCCCAAGCTGTCACGCTTGTTCAAATCCCAGAATAAATTCGCTCGGGTGGTCGCAAAGACCCTTTCGACACCTGCACCGAAGCGAACCAAACCGCGGTCCAATCGCTCTAGAGGCAAGACCATTCTTGCCGAGGTCACCGGCTTCGGCAGCAATCCGGGCCGATTGATCATGAAGCTGTATGCGCCGGGGCAAGCATCCGCAAATCCGCCGCTTGTGGTCGTTCTCCACGGATGCGGGCAGACCGCTGAGAGTCTTGATGCTGCCAGCGGGTTCACTACCTTGGCTCGCAAACGCGGATTCATCCTTCTCTATCCCGAGCAGACTGAAGGCAACAACGCCCGGCGATGCTTCAATTGGTTTCGGCCAAGCGCAGTCGCTCGCGACCGCGGCGAGGTGATGTCTGTCCACCACATGATCGAACATGCTTGCGGTCGTCACCGCGTCGATCGATCCCGGATCTACATCGTCGGGCTGTCGGCAGGCGCGGCGCTGGTCTCTGCGCTTGTCGCAACCTACCCCGAGAGGTTCGCGGGCGCTGCCATGATCGCCGGCATGCCCTTCGGTGCCGCAAGGGACGCCATGTCTGCACTCCGTGCCATGCGCTCGGGTGTATCGAAAGCTCCTGGTGAGTGGGGCAGCCTTGTTCGGAATGTCTCGCCGACCGCAATGCTCTGGCCGCCGATCTCGATCTGGCAGGGATCGGGCGACAGGGTTGTCAATCCGACCAATGCCTCGTCTTCCGCGGCACAATGGCTGGATGTGACCGGTACCGGTGAGAGCGAGGGTAAAATCACCATGAAACGCTGGGGCACACTCACCAGGTGGAAATCGGCACGATCGCCCGCGGTGTCTTTGTATTCCCTGGACGGATTTGGACACGGTCTCCCGATACGTGGTGCTGCGACAGGCAAGCGACCGAACGTATCCGATCCTTACGTTCTTCAAGCGGCAATTTCCGCTCCGCTCGAACTTCTTCGGATCTGGGGCTTGAAAAAGGTGTAATCAGTGAGGCCGAGCGCTGCGTGAGGCCGACGAGGCACCGCGCCTTTTCCTCTGTGGGGGTGCAGGCCGGCGTTGTCTGCGACGCTGACGACCTCGCTCGCCACCGGCTTCCATCCGAATCGCCAAATAAAATATTAGCAAAATCTAAATCAGCGCCGCTAGTGCGGGACTGCAACACTTCCCGAAGCTTTCGAACCGAACGGTCGAGGATTGTGGCCGTTCGGCTTCTGCCAACCGGAGGGAGCGCGCCTGACGACGATCGTTTTCGGGGATGGCATGTCTCTTTCAGCGAGAGGTCGATTCCGGCATAATACTCCATGGCTGTTCCTCTCATGATGCTTGAGGCCGATCGCTCGGACCTCGTTCCAAAACATCATCATTCTGAGGGACAGCCACCCAACTGGCTACTCATGAGACGCCGGCCCATTACGGCATCTAGTCTGTGTTCGCGTTATCGGATCGCACGCCATCCTCACATATATCGAGGCAGATAATCCTTCAGCCGCCATCCTTGTCGATGAACGGATCGTCGCTGCCGTCCGTCGTCTGATTGATTTCCCGCGAGCGGTCGTGTTGGCAGAATTGCTAGCACGCGCGAACTGGTAATCAACGGGCCGTATGTCGCGGCGGATGCGGTAACGGAAGCATCTGTTCGTATTCTTCGCGTCCTCCGCGGGCGCAGGAATGGCCAGACACTTTGCCAGCGAGCTAGACTTCGAGCTCCTTTGTTCGATGGAATGAATGTGTGGTTGGCCGCGATTGCGATATGGTCGGCAGCTGGCGCAAGCCCTTTCGTTTCTTCGAGGCGGCAAGCTCCACCGATGAGCGCCTTGAACCAGTTCGAACCACCTACCGGCTCCGGCAAGTCGCGTGCATTCTACACTTACCTTGCCGTCGTTGGTTATTTGATAGCCAATGATCAATGACGAGACGGGATCGATGGTTCGGGTTCCGGCGATGATGCCCAGTTCGAAATCCACCGGACCGAAAATATGGGCGAACGTGCTCTGATCGGTGACAAGCTGCTGGCCGGCTGGGCCGAAAGCTGTTTTATGCAGCGGCACTTTTTTAAGAAATCTGCGACTTGACTGCCATTATTTGGAGTACCGATCATTACCACCCGCCCGAGATTTGATGGTCGGTAGTCCTTCAACATGGCCCTGATGACCAATCCACCCATGGAATGTCCTATCAGGTGAAGACGGCCTTCTCGGTTGCTCTCAGCCGCATCTCCGACTTCCTCAGCAACGATCTGCGCCAGCCGTTCAATGGGGTAGCGGGTCGAAGGGTAGTCAACGTTGCGGGTAATGAGCCTTGGGTCTGCAGGGCTTTTCAAACTTGCGCATGGAAGGGCTGGTCCTCCTGATGCCATGGAGAAGAACAACGGTGTCGGTCATGTCAAATGCAGTCTCTCGGTCAAAAGGAAATCAGGGAGCCCCGGGAAGCCAGGCCTGGTTCGGGGCTGGCGTGAGCTCGTGGTTGGCCGCCAATGGACGGTTCCAGGAAAGCGAACTCTATGGCCGAATGATCACACTCAGCGCCGCCTCGGTTGAAGGCCTGGTGGTGACGATAGCCCTTTCACGAACACCACCGCTATCTGCCGGGCAGCATCGTTTCGAGGACCCCATCGCGACGGACGAGCCCGTGAAAAAGCGCCGCCGCAAGATGCATCAACACAAGAGCGAAGAACGCGAAGGCAAGATAGTAATGCGCGCTCCAGAGGAGTGCGTGCAGGGTGTCGCTCTGCGGCAGTATCGGGGGGAGCCTTATGCCGCCATAGAGTACGACTGGATAAGCGGCGGCGGACAACATCGCCCACCCGATCAAGGGCATCCCTATCATCAGCACGTACAAACCTACGTGGGACAGATGGGCGGCAAGCTTCATCGGTTCCGGAAGGTTTGCGGGCAACGGTGGAGCGCCGGATATGAAGCGAACCGCGAGGCGAACCAGGGCAAGGACAAGAATGGCGATCCCTAGCGTCTTGTGCGTCAGCAAGAGCGGCACATACTGACGTCCGATGGTGGAAACCATTCCGACGCCGATGAAGAGCATTGCCAGGATGCCTATCGCCATCAGCCAGTGCAACAAGCGCTGGATGGTGGAGAATCGTGTCTTGATGCCGTCCGTCATGGCTTCGCGCTCGCTCCGGTTCGAGGATAACTGCTCGCTTCCGATGTCCGCAGATCATAGGATCTGGCATAGGCTGCCGAGCGGGCCGCGGGGAACGGATCATCGGAAAGCTTGATTCCGTCAGGCAGGATGGTCGGGTCGAAATTGATGTCTCGGCACGGGCCGTCCGCCTCCGGCTCGATTTTCTGCACGACCAGAGTTCCAGCTTCGACAGTACGCCGCCCCGGCGGCCAGGCCTTGGTAGGATCTGATATTGGATCGGAGGGATCGGCCACCGTCAGCACCAGCGTCCAATGCTGAGGCGACCTTCCAACGCGTTCGGTTATATCTTGCTCAAGATGATTGGCGCCGAGCTTGGCGAAGTCTTCGGCCGTGATCGGCGCGGCCTGCGCCTCCGGACGCAAAGACCAACGAACGGCGTGCTCTGCGCCCGACCCATCCTTGAAAATGAATGCATTGAGGCTGTTGAACGCCACCTCGGCGTAGCTGGCCGTCCAGGGAGCCTTGGTCGCCCACTCGCCGAACGCAGCGAATTCTGGATGCGCTGCCACAAATCCTTTCATCGCTTCCGGATTCTTGCTCGAGGACGCATTAAGCAAATCGTAGAAACCTTGCGGCGTGGAGACCGCGAAAACAGGCGGATCGATCAGAGCCATCCGCCAGACGTTGCCGTCAGGCGCCGAGATCTGCACGCCAACGCCCCGAACTCGAACTGTCGCATCGGCAGCATTCGGGTCCGGCGTTGCGAGGTTGAAGCGGCCAAGGACGGGGTATTGTCCGGCGGCAAGCATTGACGCCCGTGAAATTGCACTACCGTTGCCGTTCGCTTCGAATGTGCCAGTGAAGCAGACGCCCTTTGCGTGGTTCCTCCGATGTCCGAGAGCGGGGCCGCCAGGAGGCGCCAACGCACTTACGAGCTTCGTCGACGTAAGGCGGTCAGGGCTGAGCCATCCAGCAGTGTAGGCAAACGCGCCGACCCCGAAACCTACGACGGCCGCTATCAATACGAGGGATCCTAGGGCGGAACGCTGCGGGCCAGGCATCCAAGACTCTCCCTTCGTGCTCGTTCAACGCGGTGCGGGGGCTTCGATTTCAGTAGACAATGAGAAGTAGCCGGGTTCTATGCGCAGGGCGCAGAGGGAAGATGCCACCGTCGAGCTGCCAGGTCAAACCCTCGCCGCGAACAGTCTAAGAGCTCGGCCAGCGTGCCGAGGGTTTGCATCAAGATTGCGGTGCATCTCCGGCTGCCCTTCCTCACGCCCTCGTGTGACGCGAATTCCCGCTTTCCCCACGCGTATCCGCGCGTCGCGATGCTGAAAGCTCCGATACGCTTCTTTATCAGCAATCCTGTTGGATCGATGCATATGGCGGGGTCGGGTCTGCAGAGTATGGGGTTTGCTGCCTCACCTGAACGTCGACTGGTGGGAGGGTGATGCTCTACCGCTTCCGTCCAACGGAGGTGCATCGCTCGTCATCATCGAACTCTTTCGACAAGGTGTTCACAACGAGCAACAGTTGAAAGCGCTCGTCTGTGCGGCCCGTGGAGGTGCGAATTCCTTCAAAGCGAAGAGGTATCGCCAAGTTGTTTGAAGCAAGTTGCGCGCGACCAACTGGACCGAGCTCAGGCGGTCATTTCTGCGGTGTAGTCATGCCAGAGGGCAGCATCCGCCCTGGCGTGACGGCAAGACGCGGCGTTGATTTTGTGGCGGCGGGGCCGGAAGATCAGATTGATCTGGTCGTGGGCAGCGAGAAACCTCTGTGCTTGCCGCGGTGACTTGAACCGGCCGAATATCTTCTCCCGCTTTCGTGTCGGCCTGTGAGACTTCGAACGCATTATTGAGTCCTTTGTGCGCCCGATGCTCGGCGCCTGCCGCGAGGGTTCGGATCGGCTTGATGTAGCTGCGGAATTGACACAAATGGCGTGAGCGATCGCGGCAGGTTCCGGCCCGAAGCGGTCATGATTCGAGGGCGATAACGTGAGGCGATTGATGGTCGCACTCTTCGCCCCAACCCCATAATTTGATTTGGCCAGCGTTTAGTTTTTCGAACGCATCAGGCATGATAGGGCAGGGCAGAGTTTCGCTTGGGATATTTTCTTTATCTTTCGCTGGATGGCACCGCATATCGAACGAAAGGCCTTCCAATCCACGCTGTCGATATATACGTCTGAAAATATCGAGCGCTGCCGAACGCTTTTTTCCTCCCATGAAGTTATCCTCGTATCGGCTAGACAGCCATTTTGGTTGTTGTTGCGGATGACATTTATAGCGGCCGGGCTGTGCAAGACGTTGCGGCCCACAGCACCGAGTTCTCGTTGAGTTTCATCGGTAAAGGTGATGTGTTCACCGTAGGGAACTCCGCCGACATTTTCGGGCCATGCTACAAGTGTGGAGCGACCCTCGTAATAGCATTCGACAATATCGTCCCACGATACAAACCATTGGTTGGCCTGGTCGGGAACGGAGTAACTTTCGAAAATCCTCATCTCCGGCGTATCGAAGAGCCACCGCCACACTTGCAAAATATCGGCATCGGTGCCGAAAAACGAGGATTGCATTGTGGTATCTCCATAAATGCAGGCGATAAGGGCCATTCGGCGACTAATGCCGAAATATCTTAAGAAGACTATTCCTTACGTCAACGACCGCAAATGGCGCACAGCCGACGCGCCGCCACAGAGCCAAAGCGCCCGCAAGACGGTCGTAACGGTCGTCATCTATCGAGCCAGAGAGCGGACATTTTCATACCGCAACCTGCTCTCATTTTTGATCCTTTTACTTGGCAGCGCTTCGCGGTATAATTAGAGAAAGCTAAAATAGTAAGTGGGACGGCCGTCAAAACAGAAACCTTCCGTCTTTGGGCCGGGGATCAACTATGGGGGTCGAAAATGCTTAGCGGCTTTAGCAGGGCCTGCGCGCTAATCCTTTTGTCAGGGAACTTCGCTTTCGCCCAATCGGATCAGATAGAGCCAAACGCTGGAATGTGGAAGACGTGGGTAATCACGTCGGGCAAAGACTTCCGAGTCTCGCCCCCACCGGATACTTCCGCAACTGAGTTGGAGCAGGTCCGCGAACTTGTCGCAAAGAACGATGCGCAGGTCGCCGCCAAGATCACATTCTGGGACGCTGGCTCGCCCGGCTATCGATGGATCGACCTGGTCAACAACCGTCTTCTCGCAAACCAGACGATTCCCAATGCGCATCGCGTCTACACCTATTTGACGATGGCGGTCTACGACGCCACCATCGCGGCTTGGGAGTCGAAATACTTCTACAATCGCCCCCGCCCGAGCGAGGTGGATACGACACTGCCGACTGCGCTACCTACGCCTCGGAGTCCTGCTTATCCATCCGAACACGCGGCAGCCGCTGGAGCCGCCGCGACCGTTCTTGCCTATTTCTTTCCCGACGAGGCGTTGTCGTTCCAGGCGATGGCCGAAGAAGCCGCACAGTCGCGTGTCCTTGCCGGGGTCCAGTTCCCAAGCGACTCTTCTGCCGGCCTCGAACTGGGGCGACGCGTGGCAGAGCAGGTGATTGCGCGGGCAAAGGTCGACGGCTCCGATGCCGTCTGGACTGGCACGGTGCCGACCGGGCCGTGCATGTGGGTCGGAGACAAACCCGCCAATGCAACCATGCCAAACTGGAGGCCGATCCTGCTCGAGACAGCCGATGAATTCAGGCCACCGCCTCCGCCCGACTGCAAGTCTGCGGCCGTGAAGGCCGAGACGGATGCAGTCCGCCAGTTTGAGCGAAAATTCCCCCACAGCTACAAGGCGTTCTACTGGCAAAGCCCATCCGGCCTGTTCACCGACTGGTATGACTATGCCAGTAAGTGGATGTTCGAGGACAAGACGGATTCGAACCCTCCGCGCGCCGCACGGGCTTACGCGATGCTCGCAACGGTCTACTACGACGCCTACATTGCAAGCAACGACGGGAAATACGCTTATTGGTACCTGCGACCCAACATGCTTGACCCGAGCATCACTCCCCTGTTCGCAGTGCCGGCCCATCCCAGTTATCCGTCGAATCACTCCACGTTGTCGACTGCCCGATGCGAGGTGCTTGCCTATCTGTTCCCCGACCAGGCGGAGTTCATCCGAACGGTCGGCAAGGAAGCGGGCGATTCCCGCATCTGGGCCGGCATCCACTATGAAATGGACAACCGGGGCCGGTGCCGCACTTGGCAAAGCAGTCGCCGCGAAATTCATCGAGCGGGCAAAAAAAGACGGGGCAGACTAGCGGAAGGGCCGCTAGCCTTTCTCCTGAAATGTCGCAATCCTAAGCGAGGGGTTCTCGGTGGAACGTTCCGTTCACTCAGCAGCCGACGTGCGAGGCAGCAACGTTTCTCAAACGATGCGGATGCGGCGCGTCACCTGGCCATTGCTTTCCCAGTATGTGTGCTTTTTGGCGATCAAGGGATCGTCCATCGCCGGTTGAATTTGCCCTGCGGTACTGATCGCGCGCGAGGTCACCGTGTGTTCTCCAGGCGAGGGATTTGGCCAATCCAGTGACCAAATCTTCCAGGCGTATTCGGCCTCCTCGCTGTGATCGATGACTGCCGGCATCCAGGGCCCTTGATCGATTTTCAGTTCGACCCGGTCGATCGGTGCACCCCAGGCTGCGCCGACGACCCGGTGACCCGAGTCGTTGCGCGTGACCTTCGCGGGCGCGGATTTCAGCAAGGCCCGGCCGACCGAGGTCTCGGCCCACACGGTCTCGCCGTTGTGCTCTTCCTCCCGGATGGTGACATAGTCGCGGCCCATCAGCAGGCTCATGAAGCGGGTGTCGCGAACCTCGATGCCCTTCAACCACTTGACGTTGGCGATCCCGTACCAGCCCGGAGTTATCAGCCGCAGCGGGAAACCGCTGGGGGCAGGCAGGGGCGCCCCGTTCATTTCGTAGCAGAGCAGGTTGTCGGGGTTCATCGCGTCGGCGAGCGACATGCTGCGAGCGAAGTTCTGTTGCATCTTGATGTCGCGAATCGTGACCTCGCCTTTGTCGGTGCCGAAGAAGACGACCTCGATGCCACTATCAAGGACCCCGGCTTCCTGGAGGATCGGGGCAAGCGGCGTGCCTGCCCAGCGGGCATTGCCTATGCCGCCGGTGAAGAAGGGGAAGCCGTGGTTGCCGGAGCATTCCACGGTGAAAACTACCTCCTGCCGCGGCCGCGCTTTGATGTCGGCGAGCGTCAGTTTCAAGGGCTTCTTGACCAGCCCTCCGATGTCGAGGGACCAGGCCTTGTCGTCAATCGTCGGTCGATCGAAATGCGAGATGCTGAAAAACCTGTCGTTCGGAGTTATGAAGGCGTCCAAATCCTCCCAGACAAGCTGGGTTTGAATCCCTACCGGATCGGGACTTTCCGTCGGCTGATCGAGCCATGGAATGACTTTCTCGCCCGGCCGCGTCGGAAAAGCGTAGGCCAGCGGCGAATAAAGACCCGCGATTCCGGCGAGAACCGCGCTTCCCTGAACGATGAATTCTCTGCGTTGAAGAACAGGCATGGTTTTCCCTCCACATGCATCCGGAACGAACTGCAGCGGGCCATCCGCCGCAGCCTGGGCACGGATATGCGCACAATGTCTTACCTCACCCGGAAATTTTCGGAGCAAGGTCAAGCGTCAGTTGCGCATTCAAACATGCAGCGCCGGACGGTTTTCTAGCTTGCGTCTCCTATTTCAAAATTGCGCCTTTACAAGAGAAGAGTCCATAGCCGTCGAATCGCCGAGTTCAAGGCAAGCGTCGATATTCAGGATCGACTGCGAGGCTGCTTTGGCCGAGACGCGTCCTCGCGTCATCACCAGCAAAGGTCCGGAAGAGAGGCGTTGGCTCATAGTAAGGGGGAGGTGGCGGATAAGGGCTATATGGATCGTCATAATAGTAGCCGTCGTAATCGTCGTACGGCTCGTAGACCTGGGCTTGAGCGTTGAAGACCGTCAGCAAAAGGGCCGCAGCGAGGAATGCCAGCAATCTCATTTTATGCCATCCGCCTGTTATACAAGCATGATTGGGCGGAATTTCTGTGGCGGCACTATGGCAGGAAAGCGCTAAGAACGGTGTAGAGAGGATCACCGCCCTCGAACTCTGAGGTCGAGCCCGCTGACTGGTGAAAGCTTGTTGAATAGCAATTCGGCTTTCTCCATTTCCATGATGAAGAATGCTTTTCCCAGCGACTTCGCACCGAGTCCTTCAATTGCTGCAGTTTTAAAGGCAGTTTCTGCAGTTGCGGCGCCTGAACGATCACCGAATCTAGCTTTTCGGATTATTTTCCAGCCAATCTTTGAAGTCTCGGGGAAGCTGATGTTGAGCGCTTTCAAGCGATTCTTTAGATCACCGCTGATGCCAATTTTAACGAGCCCAAAACCCCGAGGCACCGGACGAGCAGCAAGAAGCTCCGGCGAAGATGGGAAGTGCGCAAGGTAAAGGTCATGCGGCCTGTCCTGAACTTCAAATGCCCGATCTCCGAACGCGCCGAAGATACCATGTGATGGCTTGAGGAGTTTCGATAACGGCATAGTCCCAGCCGAACCATTTCCCGTCTTTCGCGGCGGCTCGCCAAACACACTTGTTTCTCTGAAGGGAACTTTCTCAAATAGCCAATGTGCTTCGTCAGCGGCTAACCACGTCCCAAATCTTGCGATGTAGCGGCCGTTCACCGAGTCGTAGCTATTTGGAAAAACTTGCTTGATGTCCAAGGCGTGGCTCGTGCGCCATGCCCTGCGCACGGGCACCGCAAACCGCCACTTGTCTTGACGGCCCAAGGCTATGTTTCGACGCTTTGCGGCCTCGCTCATCTTTTCCCAGGAGTCGATGGGCGTTTTTTCGACTTCAAGGATGCCCAAAAGTTGGTGGACCAGCCTTGTATCTGTCTCAGGGCTGGCAGCACCGTAGATGCAAACCAACTGCCGGTCTCCGATGAGCCCAAACAATCGGTCTCGATCTTTTCTGTCCGTGAAACCTAGAACGCCTTCCTCTTCAGGAGCGAAGCCCCAGAAACCAGTGAGCCAGATCGATGAGGAACTATCGAGGTCTTGCATGTTAAAAAGTCGCCTAGAAAGGGACTTCTACCGAATCTCTGAGTGGTCGCTATTCCACCAAACGTCTCGGCTCTACGATCGTGCTGCGGCCAAAGCATCAAGCATGATCGCCACCCTCGCAAGGTCATCTTCGTTCAAAGCCTCGGCCGCTGACGAGATGCGTTCTTGGAGTTTTTGCTTGGCGCTTTTCGTGGCCCTCTCTGGTTTGTCTGATAGGAGTTCATCCAGACTTGTCATCAGAACCGACGATATTTTTACAAGCGTAGCGAGATCCGGCTGCCTGGTTCCGGAGATGTAATTTCCATATCTGCGTTCACTCAAACCGACGCGTCGAGCGACCTCGGCGTTTGAAATTCCAAGCTGTTCGGCTCGCTTTTTGAGGTTCGAAGAAAAAGTCTCCATGCCCACATTTTGTTCATGACGGGCACCACGGGTCCATGTACAATACGTTGTGAAATTAAAGAACAAAACGTGGGCATCATGGAACTACGCCAGCTATCCTACTTCGTTGCAGTGGCCGAGGAGCTGCATTTCGGCAGGGCGGCAGCCAAGGTGCATATCGCCCAGCCGGCACTGTCGAACCAGGTGATGGCGCTCGAGAAGGAACTCGGCGTGCAGCTCTTGCTGCGCACGACACGGCGGGTGGAGCTGACGCGGGCAGGGGCGGCCTTCTACGAACGATCGGTCAGGATCCTCAGCGAGGTGGACCTGTCAGCCGAGATCGCCCGGTCGGTGGCCGGCAAGACGGCGCGGAGAATCGCGATCGGCACGGTCTATCCCGCCACCATCGGCGTGCTGCCGTCCTTCCTGTCGCGCATTGCCCGCAAATATCCCGATATCCGCCTGCATATCGAAAGCGGCACCACCGACGACATCATCCGCCATATCGAGGCAGGCCGCATCAATCTCGGCTTCATCCGGCCGGTGGAGAATATCGGCTCCTTGCGCTTCTTCTCGATTGCCCATGAACGTTATCTGTTGGCCGTCGCCAAGCAGAGCCCTTTGTCATTGAAGAGTGAGATCGATCTCGAGGATCTGCGCAGTGAGAAGATCATCTCGTTTTCCCGTCAGAACCTCTCCTACAGCGAGCGCTATTTCGCGGAAAAGTTCGAGGAACACGATCTGACCGACAATGTCGCCTATACATGCGACGACACCTTTTCGCTAGTGTCGCTCGTCTCGGCCGGGCTTGGCATCGGCTTCGTGCCGGAATGGACACAGGATCTGCCCAACCGCGGCTTCGAGCTGAAGAAGGTGCGGGGGATCGATTTCAAGATCGGGCTTGGTGTCGCCTGGAACCGGGAGGATCCGACCGCCTCACGCGACGACATCATCGATATCGCACGATCGCTCGCGCGGCCGGGCAGGTGAGGGGAGGGGCCGGTCGTCGACTGCGAAGGTTCGGACTGTCGCGAGCCCGGCCTGCAAGCGGAACACTCGGTCGTGGGGCAGTTGGTCCCGCTTGATTGGCGGCAGGCAGATATTTTCTGCGAATGCAGCAGGTGTCGCGCGGCTCTCGCCAAACCGGCTTCACCGGCAGCAATCGGCATGGCTGACCTCCCGGAGGCGCCAAGGAGGGCGGCATTGCCGCAAGGGTTCAGTCGGCTTTCTGATACACCCTGACGTAGTCGATATCCATGCTGACGGGGAAGATCTTGTCGTTGATCTTGCCCGCCATGTCGCCACCGATTGCCAGGTTGATGAGCAGATAATGCGGCGTATCGAACGGCCAGTTTTTCGTACCCTTGCCAGGATTTTGGTAACTAAAGTAGCCGCGCTCATCGACGCCGATCGAAATCTCCTTCGGCGTCCAGGTCAAATTGTATGTGTGGAATTTGCCGCAGGCATCGCGGATGGTGGTTTCACCACCAATGCCGAATGTTCCCTCAGTGGCCTTGGTATGGATGGTACCGGTGATTTTGCTCGGGGCGTTGCCGTCCTGCTCCATGATGTCGATTTCGCCATTGTCGGGCCAGGGGATCTCGCCGGGACCGAGCATCCAGAAGGCTGGCCAGGTACCGGCGCCGCAGGGCAGGCGGGCGCGGATTTCGTAGTAGCCATAGGTCCAGCTAGCCTTGCCGCGTGTGATCAGACGCGCAGATGTATAGGCCTGTCCGCCGTAGTCTGACGCCGTCGTCAGCCTTTCCTTGCGAGCGGTGATGACGAGCTTACCGTTTTCCACCTTGGTGGTTTCGACCCGCTTGACGGCATAATATTGCTTTTCGTTGTTGTACCAGCCGGTCTTGTTGGCTTCTGTGTCGTACACCCACTTTTGCGGGTCGGGCAGGCCGTTCCCATTGAACTCGTCCGACCAGACAAGCCGATAGTCGCTCGGCACTGAATTGCTCTGCGCAAGGAGCGGTGTGACGTATAGCGAGAAAGCAACCGCGAAGGACATGCGGGCGACAGTATGGATACTCACATCAGCTTCCTTTCGTCGTTATTCGTTTTTACTGGATCCTTTGACTTGCTCAAACCAACCCAAACAGGACGGTAGCAAAATTCAAGCCCTTTCACCCACCACGGCCTATGAGATGATGCTCGATACATAAATGCTTGAGACCGGTAAATTCTCGGGGGTCAGGCGGCATGCACACGGGGCGGCTTCGGTTTGAATATCCGGGGCACGTTCGGTTCAGGCTGCCGCAACGGCGCCCGCAGTCTGCTGCTTCTTGACCATTCGCTTGCCGACAGGTGAATTCACTGCCGACACGGCGAGAGTAGGCCACTTTGTCGTAGCTCTTCCCAGATCATCCTCTATGTTTACTTTGCCATGAATAGCAATACTTAGAAATGCGTAGATGGACATGAAATTAATTTCGGAATATCAATTATATGTTTATTTTGTACAGGGGCGTATAAGATGTGTCCAATCTCGGTAGCGCTAGTTGACGACCACCCTCTAATGCTAGCTGGGTTAACTGAAATCCTTAGAAAGCAACCCACATTTTCTGTTGCGGCAACTGGATCGAGCGCGGACGATATATTGGACATCGGCCTGAGGTTGGCACCTGACGTCTTTATCGTCGACCTGATGATGCCGGGAAACATTTTCGACGTGATCGCGAAGCTTGTCGAAAAAATCCGGACGAAGATCTTGGTCTTCACGGCAATGACAGGCAGCGATTATGCCGTGCGCGCCCTCAACGCGGGCGCAAGCGGGTACGTCCTCAAAGGAAGTAGCGCACAGGAGCTCCTTCAAGCCATCGCGACCGTCCACCGCGGCGATATGTTTATTACCCCTGCCTTCGCCTGCAAGGTCATCGAAGAACTTAAGATAGCCTCCCTCAAAAAGATGACAGGCACGGAAGTAAAGCTCAGCATACGCGAGGGTCAGATCATAAGGATGTTGCTGCGGGGCTTCACAAATCGGCAGATCGCGGCCGACCTGCAGATTGGCGAGAAGACCGTTAAAAATTATATGACTATCCTCATGCAGAAGTTGAATGCACGAAATCGCCTAGAAGTATTACTTGCCGCGCAGAAGCTTGAGGGCGGCACCGATCCTATCCAACGCCACTAGATGCCATTCCCCTCCATCGGTACCACGACCTGAAGCTCCGTTCCGGAGCGGGCGCGCTTGCGGATCTCCACTCTACCACCGAAGGCTTCAACTCGGTTGCGAATACCCTGTAGTCCGAGTGGCCTGCGCCCCCCTTTTGCGCTGCTCATTTCAAAACCAGGGCCGTCGTCGGCAATGACAACGGTGATAGCCGACGGCTCTGCTGACGCCGACACCCGCTGGTCGCGCCCGCCGCCGTGCCGGAAAGCATTGTTGAGGCCTTCCTGCACGACGCGGTAAAGACAGATCTTCAGCGAATGCGCGACACCCACTGGCAGCCCGTCATATTCCGATGTGACTTTCGAACCCGTCGCATATTCGTGCTGATCGACCGCCATGCGCAAGGCCGATTCCAGCGACATATATTCGATCTCCGGCATTATCAGCCCGGTCGAAAGCTCTCGCAGCTCCGCCAGGACCTGACCTGCAATATGCGAGGGAGCAAGATCGACCTCTGTGACGTCGGACGCACTATCGAACGTCATCCTTGATCGGATGGGCGCCTCTAAAGACCCCCCGAGTTTAAGGATCAGCAGGCTGAGCAGCT
The DNA here is from genome assembly GCF_031455475.1 of Rhizobium sp. 1399. NCBI lineage: Bacteria > Pseudomonadati > Pseudomonadota > Alphaproteobacteria > Hyphomicrobiales > Rhizobiaceae > Rhizobium > Rhizobium sp. 1399. Next base: position 41,031 of record NZ_JAVDSU010000006.1, read on the forward strand.
GAACGGGACCATCGTGCAAATCAGCGCCGATCCGGTTCAGGAGCTGCTCGTTGGACTTCGTTGCGTCCATTCGAGCCCTGTCGGCCGCCTTGCGAAGCTCGGTATTCTGCTCCGCCAGCGCCTGTGCCTGAGCAAGCCGGGCCTTCAGCGTCATCTTTTGATTGGCGATGATATTGCTCGCTCGTCGGACGATGAGATACAGCAACGCCATGATGGCGAGTGTCGTTGCACCGACTATTGCCCATGTCTGACGCTGCACCCGACCGCGCTGAACGACGAATTCGGCAGCGTCCTCGTAAAGCTCTCCGACGGCGATGATATCGCGCGTGCCGGAGCGGTAGATCGGCGCATAGATTTCGATGAGGGGTCTGGCAACCTTCGCTCCATGGACTTCACCATCGTTGTGGCCAGTTTCAAGTTGCGCGAGGACCTGACCCGCAAAAGCCCGCTTGAGATCCGGCGAAGGAAACACCTTTCCGATCAACGACTTGTCGGTGCTGTAGATTATCGTCCCATCATTGCGCCAGATCCTGAAGCCTTCCACTCGGCGTGCGAGGTCAGTGCCGATCAGTAGATCGTCGAGTTCCTTGCGGCGGGTATCGGCAACCTGGGGATCATTTGCAAAGCCGTCGACGTGGCGGGCAAGGAAGCCCTCCATGTAAAGGGCGCCGGATTCAGCCCGGCTTCTCAATTGATTTGCAGCAATCTGTCCGTTCAGCCATTCGCCAAGAATTGCCATTGAACTACAGATGACCAGCCCGGCAACAATCAAAAATTGCTGGGTCAGATCAAGGGCATGCCAATAGTTCAAGAACCCGGATCCCCGGCCGCCAGAGCTCTTCCTAACAGGGACGTAAGTCACATTTGTTTCCGGGCCCAAAGTCCCGGCCTCCCGAAGACCAAAGTCCATGAATGTCAGCGGACCTTTGGAACTATCTCCTCGCCTTGCCTGAAGACATTATCTGATCGTCGCAGACAATGCTGAAGATTTTCTGTTGGTTTCCGCAATCTCATCTCCGGAACCCCAACAGAAAACTGCAGCAAAGCAGACGACGCCTGCGAATGCAGGGTGGGGAAAAAGCATTGCCGGAACGATAGCGGTTTCTGGACAATCCAAGGGGGGAATAAAATGGTCACCTATATTCGGTCGGATCTCGATTTCATCTTGAAACAGATCAAAATCGCGGAAGCGGACGCCGCCTTCCGGCAAGGCATATCGACCGGCGATCCGAACAATGTCGCAAAGCCGCTCTTCGGTCCCGGCGGGTCGATCCCGACCTACAATCTTTCCTGGGGCCTGCGCACGGTCGACGGTACCTACAACAATCCGCTGCATCCAGAGTGGGGTGCTGCCGACAATGAATTCCCGGAACCCCTCGGCACACAGTTCAAGACGATCATGGTGCCTGCCGGCCCCGGTGGCGCTCTGGTTCCCGTCTCATACAACCCGACAGTCGACAATGATGGCCCCGGCCCGTCCGGCGCCGGCGACGTCTTCGACCCCTATGTCCGCACCATCTCGAACCTGATCGTCGACCAAACGCTCGGCAATCCCTCTGCGATCTTGACGGCTCTGCAGCGCGCCGGCATTGTTCCGGCGGCGCAGCAGATGACGGTCACTGCGCAAATCACTGCCGCCTATGAGCCGCTGCGCCCACTGTTCAACGCCGTGGGTACGGCCGAACGCCTGAATGCCGAGGCCCAAGCCGCCGCCTCCGCAAGCCCGAACAACCAGGCTCTGCAGGACGCTGCAGCTGAGACTGCGGCCAACTTGGCTACCGCACAGGCAAATCTCGATGCCGCAGACGATGCTCTGATGACACTGCTCGATGCCAATGGCGTCGAGCTCGATGGCGTCAACGTCGTAATCACCAATGCCGCCCCCGATGAAGGGCTGTCGGCACCGTTCAATTCGTGGTTCACCTTGTTCGGCCAGTTTTTCGATCACGGTCTCGACCTCGTCGCCAAGGGCGGTAATGGCACCGTGTTCATTCCGCTGATGCCCGACGATCCGCTTTACGTCGAGGGCAGCGATACCAACTTCATGGTGCTGACCCGCGCGACCCTTGCCGGCCCCGGCGCCGATGGGATTTTGAATGACGACCCATTGACGGCTGTCAACGAAGCCGCCGACAACACCGATCGCCCGGTCAACACGACGACATCGTTCGTCGACCAGAACCAGACTTACACGTCCCATCCGTCTCATCAAGTCTTCCTTCGGGCCTATACGCTCAATGCTGCCGGCGACCCCGTTTCGACGGGCAAACTCATCGAGGGCGGCAACGGTGGCATGGCAACCTGGGCTGATCTCAAGGCGCAAGCCGCCTCCATGCTGGGCATCCAGCTTGTCGACGCCAATGTCGGCAATATTCCGTTGCTGGCCACCGACCCCTATGGCGAATTCATCCGAGGCCCCAATGGCTATCCTCAGATGGTGACGACAACGGGCCTCGTCGAAGGCAACCCCGCTGCCAACGGAGGATTGGGTGTCCTCGTTCCGGCAAATGCTGTCCTGACAGGCCATGCGTTCCTGGCCGATATCGCGCATAACGCGGTGCCGGACGGACTGGCCGATGGTGACATTGAGATCGGACTTGAAAACCCCGGCAACGAGCCCGGCGTCTACGACAACGAATTGCTCGATGCGCATTATGTCGCCGGCGATGGCCGTGCCAACGAAAATATCGGCCTGACAGCCGTGCACCATGTGTTCCATTCGGAACACAACCGCTTAGTCGAGCACACTCAGGAAGTGGTGTTCGCAGATGCCGTTGCGATGCTGGACGGCGGTGCGTCGCAGGCCGAAGCCGTGGCCTTCCTGAACGAATGGCTGATTAACGACGTCAGTGAGGTTCCGGCCAGTGCGGCAGGTCTTGTCTGGGATGGTGAGCGCCTTTTCCAGGCCGCCAAGTTCGGCACCGAGATGCAGTACCAACATCTCGTGTTCGAAGAATTCGCCCGCAAGATCCAGCCGAACATCAACGTATTCCTGGTTCCCGACGGCTTCGACGTGACGATCGATCCGTCGATCGTCGCCGAGTTCGCGCATGTGGTCTACCGCTTCGGTCACTCGATGCTGACCGAGTCGATCGATCGCTTCGACCCGAACTTCAACCCTGACCATATCGGGCTGATCGAAGGCTTCCTCAATCCGCTGCAGTTCGAGAATAATGGCGGCACGTCGACCGTCGATGCGGATATCACGGCCGGCGCTATCGTCCGCGGCATGACACGTCAGGCAGGCAACGAAATCGACGAGTTCGTCACCAGTGCGCTGCGCAACAACCTGCTCGGCCTGCCGCTCGATCTTGCCACCATCAACCTGGCCCGCGGCCGCGACACAGGCGTACCGTCGCTGAATGCGGCCCGTACGCAGTTCTATAATGCCACCAATCAGGATGTCTTGCTCAAGCCCTATGAAAGCTGGGTGGATTTTGCCGGCCATCTGAAGCACGAGGCCTCGATCATCAACTTCGTCGCGGCCTATGGCACACATTCATTGATTGAGAGCCAGACGACACTTGAAGGCAAGCGCAACGCCGCGCTCACCGTCATCACCGGCGTATCGGTCGGCGGGCTCGCCGTCCCGACAGACCGTCTCGACTTCCTCAACGCGACGGGTGCCTATGCTGGTGGTACGCTTGGCGGTCTCAACAATGTCGACCTCTGGATCGGTGGTTTGGCGGAAGCGATCATGCCCTTCGGCGGCATGCTGGGCTCGACCTTCAACTTCGTCTTCGAAATGCAGATGGAAAAGCTGCAGAACGGTGACCGCTTCTACTACCTGCAGCGCCTCGATGGCCTGCATCTCTTCGGCGAGATGGAGAACAACTCCTTCGCGGCGATGATCATGCGCAATACCGATGCCACCCATCTGCCGTCGGACGTCTTCTCGACCCCCGGCCTCATTCTCGAGGTCAATCAGGCCCGGCAGTTCAACGATCTCGATGGCGACGGCACGCTCGAAAGCACCGATCCGCTCGGCGACGGCATCCTTACGCAGCTCGTCATCCGCAACAATCCGGCAACTCCCGGCGCAGACACCAACTACCTGCGTTACACCGGCGGCGATCATGTGGTCATGGGCGGTACCGAAGCCAACGACACCATCATTGCCGGCATCGGTGACGACACACTGTTCGGCGATGGCGGCAACGACCGGCTGGAAGGCGGGTTCGGCAACGACATCATCAATGGTGGCGACGGCGACGACATTATCGTCGACAGCGGCGGCGACGACAATATCAAGGCCGGCAAGGGCAATGACGTGGTTCACGCCGGTCCCGGTCTCGACCTGGTGATGGGCAATGACGGCCAGGATTTCATCTTCCTGGGCACCGACATGGGCTCGGAAGTCTTCGCCGGCACCGGCAACGACTTCATCTATGGCAACAAGAATGCCGAACGTATCCTCGGCAACGAGGGCAATGACTGGATCGAAACCGGCACGTTCGACGGTGCGCCTGGCGACAACTTCGACGAAATTTTCTCGCATGACGAGATCGACGGCCATGACGTGTTCCTGGGTGATGGCGGCTTCGATGAGTTCATCGGCGAAGGCGGCAACGAAATCTTCGTCGGCAGCGCCGGTCGCGGCAAGATGGTTGGCATGTCCGGCTTTGACTGGGCGACTTACAAGGACAACCCGAACTTCGTGAACGCCGACTTGTCGATACCCATCATCTTCGACGAAGCTCCGACACTGCCGCAGAACGCCGCGCTCGATGAATATGAATCCGTCGAGGGCCTGTCGGGCACTCGCTTCAACGACGTTCTGAAAGGTACGAACCTTCTCGCCGCCGATCGGCTTCCCACGCTTCAAGGGGGTACCGAAGGCTACCAGGGTAGCGCTCTCGACGCCGAAGGCATCGCCCTGATTGCTGGCCTGCAGGAAGTTCTCGGAGCTGGTGTCATTGGATATAGCTCCGGCGACATCATTCTTGGCGGCGACGGCAGCGATGTCATCACCGGCCAGGCCGGCGACGACATCATCGACGGCGACAAGTGGCTCGACGTGCAGATTGGTGTCTTCGCACCCGGGGACACGGAACATGCCGGTCAGCCGATCGCCCTGCACAACAGCATGACGACGCTGGCAGCCGCCATGTTCAACGGCACGATCAATCCCGCTCAGCTGGCGATCGTCCGGACGATCCGGAACAGCAACGACCAACCGGACAGCGATGGCATCGCCGATGTGGACAGAGCCGTATTCTCCGGCGCGCGAGCCGAATACGACATCACCTTCAATCCAAACGGCACCGTGACTGTGGCCCATACCGGCGGACTGGCTACCGACGGTACGGACACCATCCGTAACGTCGAAATCCTGGACTTCACCGATCAGGACATCTCGCTGTCGGCACCGACGCTGGATCTCCACGGTCCGACGACGTCCACCAGCACGCTGACAGTGGCCCAAGCGTACCGGGATACGTTTGGTATCAATGCCTACAACAACAATAATGGCTCGTCGGCCTGGGGAGGAAACTGGACCGAAACCGGCGATGACGGTAGCCCGACAACTGGTGAGATCAATGTCGCCGGCGGCAGACTACAATTCAATCCGGGCATTGATGGCGGCGAGGCTCTTGCTCGTGCGGTCAACCTTACGGGCGTCACCAGGGCGACCCTGTCGTTCGCCTGGGAGGGCGACAACCTCGACTTCGGCGAGACCGTGTCGATCCAGGTACGCAACACCACAAACGGCCCATGGACGACCCTGCAAACGTTTGGCGGCAATGCGACCGGCAACTTCTCTATGGCCATTCCCGCAAACATGATCGGAGCGAATACCCAGATCCGCTTCCTTACTGCAGGCAATTTCGAGGCCGGCGAGACCTTCTTCGTCGACAACGTCAACATCCTTACGGAGGTCGATACCGTCACACCTGTTCCGGGCGCGCCCGGCAACAATTACGAGACGAACTACACCGAAAATGGTACTCCCGTCGCCATCGCGCTGGGTGCCCTGATCACTGATGACGGCGCAAGCATTGCTTCGGCCCGCGTCGTGCTAACCAACGCCAGCGCCGGCGATGTTCTCTCGGTGCTTGGCGGTCTGCCGGGCGGCATCACATCGTCGGTCGACAATAGCGTTGCCGGACAGATCACCCTGACACTGACCGGCAATGCCTCGCTCACCTCCTATCAAACGGCGATCCAGCAGGTGCGGTACGCCAACAACTCGGACAACCCGGCACCCGTCGACCGCGTCCTGCAAGTCACCGTCAATGACGGTCTGCTCTCAAGCACGGTTGCCACCACGACCGTCCATGTCACGGCGACCAACGATGCGCCGGTCGCCAACAACGACACCGTCATCACAAACGTGGCCGCAAATACCGCGTTCACGATCTCGCATGCAGCTCTGCTCGCCAACGATACGGATCCGGAAGGTTCGGCGGTGACGATCACGGCGGTGGGCGGTGCCAACGGCCTCGCATCAGGCCCCACATTGGGAGCAGGCATTATTACCCTCTCCGACAATGCGGTGGCCGGCGGCTCCTTCACCTATACCGGCAGCGACGGCACACTGACCGATCCTGCCACCGTTACCATCAACCGGGTTACGACCGCAGATATTACCGGTACCGGTGCTAACGATATCATCGTCGGCAATACCGGCGCCAATACCATCACCGGCGGCGGCGGCAATGACAATATCAATGCCGGCGACGGCAACGACACTATCAGCGGCGGCACCGGAGACGACATCATTCTCGCAGGTACCGGCAATGACACTATCACCTGGAACGCTGCGGGTGGCACTGATGGTTTCGACATGGTCAATGGCGAGGCCGGCGGCACCGACACCTTCATCGTAAACGGGGTGGCTGGAACGACCGAAACATTCCGCATCTATGAAAGATCGGCAGCCGTCGCAGCCGGCATTACGGTGGTCGGTGCCCTTACCGAGATTGTCATCACTCGGACGGTCGGAGCAACAACGACCGTCATCGCCGAGCTCGACAATATCGAGGAGATCAGCGTCAATACGCTCAATACGACGGCCAATAACGGTAACAATCCGAACGTGCCGGACGGGGGGACAAGCAACGGCGATACGATCCAGGTTATCGGCAACTTCAATGCGCCGTTCACTAGCCTGAACTTCAGTACGATTACCATCGACGGCAATGCCGGCGACGATACGGTCGACATCTCGGCCCTGACCTCGGCGCATCGCATCGTGTTTCGCTCGAACGGCGGCAACGACACGATCGTCGGCACCCTGCGGCCGCAGGACGTCATCGAACTGCCCGCCGGCGCAACTGCCGACGATTATGAAATCACGACCGATGCGAACGGCGTGACGACAATGACAAGCAGCCAGCACAGCATTCATTTCACAAGCGAGGGTGGCCTGCCGCAGTTCAGCGACACCGTCACTGGTGAAGACGATACGCCAGCTCCCGAACCGTCGACCGGAGCTCCGATCGCCGGCACTGCGGCTGCCGATGTGCTCCTTGGCACGGCAAGCGGAGAAATGATTGTTGCATTCGCCGGCAATGACGTGGCCACCGGCGGTGCCGGAAACGACATCATGCGCGGCGATGACGGCGACGATCTGCTCAGCGGGGAGGCCGGCAACGACATGGTCTTCGGCGGCGCCGGCAACGACGACCTCATGGGCGGCGCCGGCAACGACATGCTCTACGGCGATGCCGGATCCGACCGCGTCTTCGGCGATGCCGGCGACGACATGATCCAGACCGGTGCCGGCAACGACACCGCTCATGGCGGCAGCGGCAACGATATGTTCGTCGCCGAAGCCAGCGACGGCGATGACATCTACTATGGCGATGCCGGCAGCGACACGCTGGATATGGCGGCGATCACCGCCAACCTAACGGTCGACCTCGGCAGCGGCTTCATGGGCAGAGGCAGTGCATCCAGCAGCCAATCGGGCAGCGATACGCTCTGGAATATGGAGAATGTCGTCACGGGCTCCGGAAACGACACGATCACTGCCAATGCGTCCGTCAACATCATCGACGGCGGTGCCGGAAACGACAAGTTCGTGTTCAATTCCGAAAAGGATGCAGACGGCGATACGATCCTTGGCTTCCAGCCGGGAGACAAAATCGACCTGAGCGGCACGGATGCAAACAATGGCGTCTCCGGAAATCAGGCCTTCACGCTGGTGGCCGGCTCCACACTCAGTGGTGCTGCGCAACTGATCGTCACCCACGAAACGCGTGACGACGGCGACTATACCGTGGTGCAGGGGAGCGTGGACGGCGACAGCAGCGCCGAACTTCGCCTCAGCATCAAGGGGAACCACAACCTCACCACTACGGACTTCAACCTGTAAAGCGCGAAATGCGGCGTGCCGGCTTCTCCGGCACGCCGCATAGTCCAATATCAGCAAGAAGTGGTGAATGACATGCGCCCTAAAACTCCCTTGACCGGCACCAAGCGCAAAGAGATCGAGAAGCTGACCCACGGACTGAGAGGAATTTTCGTATTCCTCTTCATTACGTCAGGGGTGATCAATGTTCTCGCGCTGACCGGCTCCTTTTACATGCTGCAGATTTATGACCGCGCCTTGACCAGCGGCAGCGTTCCGACCCTGCTCGGGCTGTCGGCACTGGCAATCGGCCTCTACCTCTTCCAGGGATTTTTCGACATCATTCGATCGCAAATTCTGGTGCGGATGGGTGCGCGGCTCGATAGTCGGATCGCCCCCATGGCGCATCAGGTCGCAATCGACATGCCCCGCTTCGGCTTTTCGACAGCCGAAGCGCTCGAGCGGGGACGTGACGTCGATACCGTGCGCTCGTTTCTCGGCAGCCAGGGGCCGGTTGCGTTGTTCGACCTGCCTTGGGTGCCTCTCTACCTGCTCTTCGTCTATATGCTTCACCCCTATCTCGGTGCGCTCACCTTCGCCGGCGCCTTCATCCTCTCGATGCTGACGATCGCAACGGAACTGATGACCCGTCGTCTGGCGAGCGCCACGCACAAGTCGGGGATAGAGCGCAACGCGATCGCCGATTCCAATGCCCGCAATGCCGACATCCTGAAGGCGATGGGTTTTGCAGGGCGCGCGGTCGATCGTTTCAACCGCGCCAATCAGGACCATCTCGAACTGCAAACGCGCACTAACGATATCAGCGGCACGTTCGGGGCAATATCCCGCGTGCTGCGGATGATCCTGCAGTCGGCTGTACTTGGCCTCGGCGCCTGGTTAACGATTCAGGGAGAGTTGTCGGCAGGCGCAATCATTGCGGCTTCCGTTGCCTCGGCACGTGCCCTTGCGCCTGTCGATCTGGCAATTGGCAATTGGAAGGGCTTTGTCGCAGCCAGAACGGCCTTCAACAGACTGAAGGAAACGGTGATCGCCCTTTCGGGCGTCGTTCCGCCGATGGCACTGCCGGCGCCGAAGCACTCGCTGAAAGTCGAAAAGATAACGGTCGCGGCACCCGGCTCCGGACGGGTGCTCCTCAGCGAAGTCAGCTTCGAGATCGCTGCAGGACAAGCGCTCGGCATCATAGGGCCGAGTGGCGGAGGCAAGACGACGCTCGCACGTGCTTTGACCGGCGTGTGGCCAACCCTTCGCGGCAGCGTCAGGCTTGACGATGCCGAACTTACGCAATGGTCGGACACGGATCTTGGCCAGCATGTCGGATATCTGCCACAGGATGTGGCGCTCCTTGATGCGTCGATCGAAGAAAACATCTCGCGCCTCGAGCCAGAAGTCGATCCCCGCGCGATCGTCGAGGCCGCTCAAACGACCGGCATTCATGAAATGGTCGTGCGTATGCCCGATGGCTACCGTACCGCACTCGGACCTCAAGGCGTCTCTCTTTCAGCCGGGCAGCGGCAGCGTATCGGCCTTGCGAGGGCGCTCTACCGCAATCCCTTCATCGTGGTCATGGACGAGCCCAATTCGAACCTCGATGGCGAGGGCGAAACGGCGCTCACACAGACGATCAAAACGGTTCGCGCCAGGGGCGGCATCGCGATCGTCATCGCTCACCGGCCGAGTGCACTCGCGGCCGTCGACATGGTTGCCGTTATCCAGAATGGAAAGATGGTGGCGTTCGGACCCAAGGACGACATCCTCAAACCATCGGTGGCGGACACTGGGAGCAAACCTGCGGCCGCAACACAGGTCGGCTCGCGCATCATGGCGAGGATGTCGGAATGATCGAGGTAAAGGGAACCAAAACCGTCAAGGAAGAAGACGACCCGCACGATCGTTATGTCTTCAAGAATGAGGACAAGCTTTCGAAAGTGCCGATGTTCATGACGCTCTTTCTGACGGGATTTGCGCTCTATCTGAAGAGTGCACTGTCCAGCCAGCCGGAGGCCCTTCCGATCGGCGAGACGGAACCGAGGCCAACCCCGGATCCCAAGGAGGGGTTGTCGCCGATCGATCCGGTTTCCACTGGCGCAATCGCGCCGCAAGAAACCGAAGAGGAAGAAAAGGCGCCAACTGGAAAGAAGGGGGGTGTGCAGCTTTCCAATTATAAGAACGCCATAAGTCATCCACTGGAGGACTCTCCACCGATAGAATTCAACAGGCTCAGCCTGCCAAGTCTGAGCCTCCTGAAAACATCAGGTGGAGTTTCGGTGTCCTTCCACGCGTCGAACGACAATGCCTGGAAGGCTTCGAAGCCAATATCGAGAGCCCCTTTCCGCATATCGGATGACCATACATGGACAGGTCCAAGCCAGGCTTCAGAGGCTGCACCGGAGCGAGATGAGGTCAAGCCTCCGCCAGCCCCGGAAAAGGCGCCCAACCGCGCGCCGCGCGCCGGCACTCCCGTCGCGCTTGCCGATGTTTCCGGTTGCGCCATCGCGCTGATCGGTCTTGCCGATCTCCTGAGAGGGACCCTCGATCCCGATGGCGACCCGCTGTCGGTCAAAGATATTACGGTCTCTTCGGGCAGGCTCGTACAGACAACCGGCGGTTGGACATATCAGGCCGACGGACTCGGCCCCGTGACCGTCCACTATCAGATTACCGACGGCATGGCTTCCGTCGTGCAGACAGCCAGTTTCTCCGTCGTCAAGCCCGCACCCATTATCGGTACGAATGGCGATGACCTGTTGGTTGGCACCAGTTGCGGCGATGACATCGACGGGCTGGGGGGCAATGACAATATCGATGCGAGAGGCGGCAGCGACACCATCAATGGCGGGGATGGAAACGACAACATCGTCGCAGGCAGTGGAGATGACACGATCTTTGCGGGCAACGGTCATGACATTGTTCTCGGCGGCCTGGGTAACGACCACATTTTCGGAGGCAATGGCAACGATCGCCTGTATGGCGAAGAAGGCCGTGATAGCATTTTCGGGGATGACGGGGACGATCTTCTGAGCGGCGGCGGCGATGCCGACATTCTTCATGGCGGCGACGGCAATGACACCCTGAACGGCGATGCCGGCAATGACGTTCTGGAGGGTGAAGGCGCTAATGACAGCCTGTTCGGCGGAGACGGCGACGATATCCTTCTCGGACAAACCGGCACCGACAATCTCAGTGGCGGTGCGGGAAACGACGTCCTGAGCGGTGGCAGCGACCAGGATACGGTGAGGGGAGACGATGGTAACGACACGGTCGCCGGTGATGCCGACCGTGCAGACGACACCTATGACGGCGGGACAGGGATCGATACGCTCGACTATTCGGCACTTGCCGAGGTGGCCGAGATCAATCTGGCCGCTGGCAGCGCCTCCGGCACCGAGATCGGTGCCGACACGATCGCGAATTTCGAAATCGTTCGCGCTGGCGCGGGCGACGACTCGGTCACCGGCAGCGCAGAGGCTGAGGAGTTGCACGGCAATACTGGCGATGATCATCTCTGTGGCGGCGACGGTGCGGACCTTGTCAAAGCCGGTGATGGTAACGACGTCGTCACAGGCGACCTTGATTGTGCAGCAGACAGCTATGACGGCGGAGACGGCATAGATACGCTCGATTATTCCGCAGCTGTTATGTCCGTTGTCGTCGACCTCAATGCTGCCGACGTAACCGGTGAGGAGATTGGCAGTGACGGGATCAGCAACTTCGAAATCATCAAGACGGGCGATGGTAACGATATGCTGCGCGATGGAGACGCCGCCGAATGCCTCTCGGCCGGAGGCGGCGACGATATCGTCATCGCGGCCGCCGATGCGTCGGATGACGATTTCCAGGGAGGCGATGGTTTCGACACGATCGATTATTCGCAGGCCGCCCATGCTGTGCTCATCGATTTGAACACGGGTACGGCCACCGGCTTCGATGTGGGCTATGATGCCGTCGGTGGATTCGAAAAGGTCGTCGGCGGAGCCGGTAACGACATTGTCCGCGTTGGTCCGGTGGCCGCTGTCATCGAAGGCGGGGCGGGTGAGGACATGTTCGAGTTCACCGTTCCGGCCGGTGAAGACAGCGCCGCAGTCGTCCATCAGATCCTGGATTTCATGGTCGGCGACCGTATCGACGTGTCCAAATACAAGATCTTCGAAGAGGTCATGGACGGGCTGGAGGATCGCTTCGAGGAGATCTACGGCGACAAGGCCGACGTCGAACCATTGCCGATCCGCGTTCGCCATGAGGGAACGGACGAGATGAGCCGCACCTTCATCGAAGTCGATATGGACAAGGATCAGCATTACGAAATGACGATCAATCTGACGGGGCACCATCTCCTCGTGATCGTCGAGAACACATGATGGCCGGGGGAGAAAAGACGTGCCTCAAAAACAACTAAACACCCAGCTTGGGCAATCGCCCGAAACGAACAATACGTTCCCAGTCGCAACGCGTGTTCTTGCCGGTGTCGCGCTTGGTTTCCTGCTCTTCGCAGGTGCCGGCGGATGGGCCGCCACGACCCAGTTGCGGGGCGCGATCATCGCATCGGGCACCATCAAGGTCGATCGTAACCTGAAGGCGATCCAGCATCGCGATGGCGGCATCGTCAGTGAAATCGCCGTCAAGGAGGGGGACATCGTCACCAAGGGGCAGATCGTGTTGCGCCTTGACGATGCCCAGACCCGTGCTGAATTGTCGATCGTCAAGACCCAGCTTATCGAGCTGACGGGGCGCCAGGCACGGCTGGTCGCCGAGCGGGACAATCAGGACGAAATCAGCTTCGAACCTGATTTCGTCACCGAGTTTCCACTGATCTCATCCGGCGAGCGCCGTCTTTTCGATGGAAACCGCCGCAACAGGCAAAACCAGAAACAACAGCTCCAATACGGCATATCCCAGCTCGAAGAGGAACTGAAAGGCCTCATCGCCCAGTATGATGCAAAGGACGACGAACTCGAACTGGTCCGAACCGAACATGGCAAGATCAAAGGCCTTGCCGACAAGAAGCTCATCGATACCTCCCGGAAATATGTCATCGATCGCGAACTTGCCAAACTGACGGGCGAAAGCGGTGAGATCCAGGCCAATATCGCCCGGTCGAGAGCACGGATGAGCGAAATCCAGGTGCAGATCATCGCCATCGATGAGGCTGCCCGCACCGAGGCTCAGCGCGAACTCAGCGTCGTCGAACCGAAACTGTCCGAATTGCGGGAGCGGCGCATCGCGGTCGAGGACCGGCTGGCGAGAACCGATATCCGGGCGCCACTATCGGGAACGGTGAACGAGCTTTTCGTCCACACGATCGGCGGAGTCATTACCCCGGCGGAAAAATTGCTGACCCTCGTACCGGCCGACGCAGCACTGAAAATAGAGGCCAGACTGTCTCCCACCGATATCGACCAGATTTCGATCGGTCAGGAGGCAAGAATGCGCTTCTCGGCCTTCAACCAGCGCGCGACGCCGGAGCTTCATGGCAGCGTCGCCTACGTATCCGCGGCGACAAGCACCGATCCGGCGACCGGCCAGATATTCTACCTCGCCGACGTCGCCGTGCCGGCAACCGAGCTCGCCAAACTTGACGACAACAGGCTTCTTCCCGGCATGCCGGTAGAAGTCTTCGTTTCCACGGAAGAGCGAACCGCGATCTCGTTTCTCGCCAAACCCCTGACGGATCAATTCAACCGTGCGTTCCGTGAAGAGTAATTTTGCTATCCCCCACCGAGGTCTGAAACCGTCTACCGTTCAAGTAGGTAGCAGGAGTTTGCCGGGAAGCCGCGCATGGTTCCATCCAGATGATGATTCCTGCAGTCGCGGAAAAAGAACTGTTCCGGCAGACCCGCTGACATCGGACACATAATCCGCCATATCGAGGCCGGCCGCATCAATCTCGGCTTCATCCGGCCGGTGGAGAATATCGGCTTGTTGTTTTGCAACAGCCACAAGAGTATCGCCAAGTTGTTTGAAGCAAGTTGCGCGCGATCAACTGGACCGAGCTCAGGCGGTCAATTCTGCGGTGTAGTCATGCCAGAGGGCAAAGCTGAGCGCGAAGCGATGATAAGCCCATGCCGCATAGGCGATGATGTCACGGGCAAAGCGAAAGCCTTTCAGGCGCGGCATTTGGCACGGGATATTCATCCGGCTCGAATAGCCCACGCAGACAAGTCAAACAACTTGGCAATACCTTCTGGGGCGCTGAATCCGCACAGATGTGGAATCGCTCTACTTGCGCGATTCTTTAGTAGCCGTCGAATTCTTTCTATCCATCTCAAGCCCTAAATTGTCGACCGCTCAGAACGCAAGTTCAGGTAACCTGCGACACCTCTTAAGCTAGTCACCTCATGCAGACAGGCGCTATCAACCATTCAGGCTCCAATGCACCAGTCGGAACAAGCCCTTCAACTCCGGCTCCTGTACCATCGATGAGGCTTCTGCCGGCGGAACCCGTATCTGCTGTCGCTCTCCTTTCTCGGGAAACTGATTGAGTTGTTCAATGAACCTCAGCGCGAAGACCGAAACAACCAGAGGCGGCCTCGTTTCATCCTTGAGGTAGGCAGGGCCACTCCCGATCGAGCAAGAGATCGGCCCGGACATCCTCGCTCCGCCAGTGACCCGCCGCCGGGAGCGGGCGGTGTGCGATCCTCGCATAGTTAAGCCAAGTCTTCAGCGTGACGACAGTGCGCGTGGGGTCCGACGCGAAACAAGTGGTCAATCTCTGTTGTCGCTTGACATATGTCGATGGTCCCGAGGCGGGGACTATGGCTAAATCTGTCACTTAGGTCTTGGCGTCGGGTGGGGTCACGGACCCATCATCAGATGGGCTTTTTTTAAAGGAACGAGCCGGGATGCTGGTAATATTCGACTGTGACGGCGTGCTGATCGATTCAGAGTCCATACGGTCGACGCTGAGGCTCTGACCGCGTTGGGCCACCCAACAACCGCATCGACTATTTCCGAACGGTTTGCGGGGATTCCCCATCGGACGGCATGGCAGAAGCTCGCCGAAGACCACGGTTTGAACCTACCGGATGGCTGGGTTGACGACATTTTACACGAATGCGACCGCCGCTTTGCAACGGAGTTGAAAGCGATGGCTGGCGCGCAGGAAGCGATAACAACGATCAGGAACCATGGGCACGACGTAAGTGTGGCGTCATCAACGGAACTCATAGCCTTGACGAACAATCTGGATCGCACTGGGATGCTCGACCATGTCAGTGCCAACGTCTTTTCTGTCAGTCAGGTCAAGCGTTCGAAACCTGCGCCCGATGTATTCTTGTTTGCTGCGTCGCAAATGGGGTTCGATCCGACAGATTGCATTGTCGTCGAGGATTCCGTCGCGGGTGTGACAGCGGCAAGACGCGCGGGAATGAGGTCCGTTGGATTTATTGGTGGCGGGCATGCTTATGATGCTCTACAGGCGCGCCTCTTAGAAGCCGGGGCAGCGTGTATATGTTCTTCCATGGCAGAGATCAGCGACCTGATCGGAACGATGGAGAACGCATTATCCGCGAGCTCGAAAAACAAGGGCAGGCTTCTCGAGTAAGGAGACGCCTGCTTTTGCGGGCGCGCTGGTGCCAATCCGCGGGATAATCGTCGCTGCGCTGCGCCTCGATGAACATTGAAACCAAGGTGGGAGCGCAACGTCGGATAGGATCCATCACCAACGACATCCTGCTATGGATTGCGCCCGGCCAGAGCGGACGGTTGAACGTAAACTGATCCCGCCTTCACCGTAAAGCCGCCTCCTCGATCACGGTGAAGACGGGAAATCCGGCTGGGCTTCAGGGCGTGACATGCGAAAGGCGTCAAGGACAACGCAATGCTGTTCCACTTCCAGGAGCTGGGGGTAAGGGCTTAGATCGCACTGCAACCGGCGCGCCGCGCTGAGCTGCGGTATGAGATGCAAATCGGCCCAGCCCGGGCGGTCGCCAAAAGCGAAGACCGAGTGAACTGCCCGTTGCTTAAGCGTGGCCTCCAGCGCCTCGAGGCCCAATGTCAGCCAATGATGAACCCAGCACTCGACGCCCTTGTCGTCGACGCCGTATTCATTCGTCAGAAACCGTCTCACCCGCTGCACCGTCAGGGAATGCATTTCAGAAGAGACCAGGGCTGCGAATGCCTTCGCTTGAGCGCGGGTCACCGGATCAGCAGGCAACAGGCTTGGTTCCGGAAACGTCGTTTCAAGATAATCGAGAATGGCGGCCGACTGGGCGATGATGCGGCCGCCGACATCGAGTGCAGGCAGCAGCCCCTGCGGGTTGAGCTCGCTAAATTGGCCGTGTTCCAGCGAACTGACTGGGATATAGGTGTAATCGATACCCTTCAGGCGAAGGGCAATCCGCACACGCTCCCCTGCGGAATTCTGCCATCGGCTTATGAGACGCATCGCGACTGGTCACCTCAAGATCGGAGTATTGATATTGGTCGGATCATCAGAATGCCTATGGCGCTAGGCGAGCTGACCGAGAGGGTAAAACAAGACGTTTGCCGGTACGTTTACGAAGCTTCATCCCACACGCCCAGTAGTAGCGGCGCACTCAGCCTGGTGATCTCGATACTCGGATAAACCAGTTCCTCTAGCAATTGAAGAGATCGAACTGTGGCCGCTATCGGGACAAATCGGGCGTTCACTTTGACCTTTGATATCGATTTTGCAGCATGAAACCTAAACAGCGTGATGTGGGCGATCTGAGGTGGTCTCGGACGCCAATCCTCGAAGCAGATGGCATGTGAAATGTCCGCACGCAGTCTGTGCAATTCTGGCGGCTCTTTTGCCTTAATGAAGACAGCGGCCTCCGAAGTAGCTACCTCGCTGAATTCAAGATCAACCGGCGGCGTCTTCTCAACTAGCCTATCGATGATCTCTGTCCATCGAGCGCCTTCCAGCTTCCAGACCTCATGATTTGGAACCCTAAATTGACTCCTCGCGTCGATCAACGTGACGACCGTCATGTGCAGGCTTTGAAGGGGGACACGCAGAAGCGGCGCGGTACTCTGCTGCTCGATGCGATTCTGCAAGTCGCAGAGCTTTGATAGAAGCGGAGTGTCGGGAAAATATTGAAGGTGAAAAGCGCAGCACTGTCTGAGCCAGAGAGTGTCAATTTTCGTTTGGATCACGGGCGCCCTCGAAGCACTGAGTTCTACCCACCCCGCCGGAAAGATCGCTCGACCCGACTTGAGCGTATTCGATTCTGAAATTGCCTCGCCGGTGGAGCATTTCAATGGATCTAGGTGCGTGCCGTGACGATTTCGTTAGCGGTCGGGGGGCCAGGGGCAACAATCTCGAAGTAACGCGGTCCCATAGAAGGACGCTACGAGGTACCCCGCCTCCGTGCGCCGGTTCGGTGGGCCTGCATTCACTTAGCATCTAAGGCGCGGGTCTTCGGTTCGATTCCAGTCAAGGCGAAGGCGTCTGGTGCGGCATGGATCGCATGGTGGGTAGCAGACCTAAGTCGTATATCCCATTGACATATCCCATCAAGAGAGCCATTTAGGTTACGTCATAATCAATGCAATTCGGAGACGTGCAGATGGAGCAGGGTGCAGTATTCCAAAGCAATCGTAGCCAAGCGATCCGTTTGCCAAAGGCGCTTGCTTTGCCTGATGATGTAAAGCGTGTCGACATCGTTGCGGTGGGACGCACTCGTATCATTGCACCAGCTGGTGAGATCTGGGACAGCTGGTTTGAAGGAGCGGAGGCGACATCCGACTTCATGAGCGAGCGTGATCAACCTGCTTTGCAGGAGCGTGAGGCATTTTGATGCTGAAGTACATGCTCGACACCAATATCTGCATTTTTACGATCAAAAATCGACCGCAGCAGGTTCGAGACGCGTTTAATCGTTCCCATGATCAGCTGTGCATCAGCTCGGTTTGCCTAATGGAATTGATTTACGGAGCGGAAAGGTCAGCCAGTCCTGAAAAGAACCTTTCCGTTGTGGAGGGCTTCGTAGCGCGTCTCGAGGTATTGCCGTACGACGAAATGGCAGCAAACCATAGCGGTCAACTGCGAGCTGAATTGGCGCGTAGCGGAACTCCGATTGGTCCATATGATCAATTGATTGCGGGACATGCGCGCTCGCGGGGACTGATTATGGTTACCAATAACCGCCGGGAATTTGATCGCGTGCCCGGGCTACGAGTGGAAGATTGGACAACCTAGTTTAAATAATTAATCGCATAGCCGGATCTCGCGGATTGCAGTAAGCATTTAACCAGCGGTTGTCGGAGCGAACCCCATCACATCAGGTCTTTTGTCAATTGTTCATCCGAGTGGCATCGAATTTCTCCTGGGTGAGCGGATCCGCGGTCTGAGCCCATAGCAATTGCTGGCCCGGTCTCGGGCCCATACAAACTCGACAGTGGGGGCTCCCGCGCGACCGCAAGCGTCGCGGTCTGTCGCCATCCTGTGTCAGCGAGAAAATCCTGTCTCTCGAGCAGCAATCGGCATTCCGCTGCTGACGAGAACGACGGGGGGGCGTGACGCCGCGGCGTGAACAATATCCTGCCGATAGTGCCGCACTTGCCCCATGCCCCTCGGTGGATCTCGACCAGGCCGGCGGGGCTCGGATTTGCGGATATCGGGGCGACCATTGTTGCTGCCGCCAGGCATATGAAGACCTAGAGCCAGGCATGGCCCCGAGCCCTAGAGCGTGGCACGCAGCCGTCGCTCATCGATCGGACGGTCCGGCGCATTCGCAATGACATGGGGCTTTTCTAGTCCCACGCAGTCGTCAGCCGGTTAGACCGACGAGCATCAGGCCACTTTGTGGAAGGCGTGGATCAATGTGTAACGAAGGCCATTCGACAACGCCCGGCGCAAACGTGATCGTGGAACACTATTGCGACCATGAGGAGCCAGTCGGCACGCGCTGCCCGCAACGGGGCTGCTACGGCTTTGAGGAGAATAAGGCAATCACGCTCTGGTAGTGCAAGAAGCATCAACCGCTAAATTATCGTGGATGGCCGCGGCATGGCGCCACGATACAATGATCACCGCTATGTTGAAGTGCGCCAGCCTGACGGCGGTCGACGGCGACACCGTGCGCTGCGACTGGAAGCCAATGCGATTGCTGGGAGGAGGAGTGCCGTTCCAGTGGGGAATAGATACCCCGGAGATAGGATCACACGCAAAGTGCATCAAGGAACGGAAGATGGCGCTGATCGCCAAGGGACGGCTGAAAGAACGTTTGGAAGAACGCGGGCTACAGATCGAAATCAAGGGCTACGACGATACGCCGAAGCACCGAATGGGGAAGAGATCGGGCCCAAACTGCTCAAGGGGGGATTTGCCAGGACATGCTCCGCACCTAAAACCGATTGGTGCACTGGCTAGCGCCCTCGATCACGCTCGGCAGCCTTCATCTCGAACAGAATGAGTTTCAGGCCTGCCGTTTCAACTGACAGGATATTGTCGAGTGGAGGCGCGTGCGTTTCGAACTCTATAACGGGCTTGTCCATGTGGCGGCTAAGCTCTGCATAGAGAAGTTCATGCGATTGCTTGGCAAGAAGGACCATGCTCACCGCCTCACACATTGCCCGGCGTCCACGTTGACTGTCCACGGGTGTCCGATGGGCGGAAGACCATTTCTGAACCACTGCTGTAATGAGATCGATTTCTTCGTCCTGCAACGAAAGCAGATGGAGTAGAGACATCGCCGGCACCTAATGTTGCGGCAAGAGCACCCATGGTCTCCCAACCGGCCTCTACCGTTGTACTTCCGGGCCGACGAGAGGACCGTACTCCTTTTTGCGTGTAGAGTCTCAATTAATTCAATCCCAAGATGCTACAGCATATCGAACAAGAGCTTGGCCGCTAGAACGGCGGTTTTGTCAGTTTGGTGCGCGAGCGGATCTGGTCGTAAAAGGGATGGGCAGAGACAGCGCGCGCCGCCTCACGTTTGGCTGAAGAACATTTCGCGAATGCAAAAAACGGCAGGCGATCGGTGAAATGGAACTTTCAGTCACGATCGGCGTTTTGCGCGCGGATCGCGCGGCGAACCTGTCCCTCTGATGATCCCTTCTAAGCCCTGGGGTTCGTTTGCGCGGTCCACCAACCTGGATCTTGGTATGGCTGAACAAATCGTGCCGGCCGGAAATCAGGTAAGTATATAGCCGCTACAGGGTAGCTTATTTAATATGCACTATCGCTTATTTAGCTATAAATGATGTATCGCAACAACAACGGAAAATGTTGTGACGAAATCATAATTTTGTCGCACTTGAAAAGCGGGAGACCTGTCTCTAGCTCTTCTGCGTTATGGTCAATCGACTAGCGGAACATCATGCCAATTATTGAATCAGATCGAATATTGTTCGAACGGGTTTGGGCTGCAGGCGCCAAAGTGGTTAGGGAAAATCGCATCTCTGCGCTGATCGACGTGGCTCGTAATACCCCCACGTTGGAACAGTACCAGGACAGCCGCGGGCAGCGGATGACCGACATGATCAAGGTCGTTCAGCTCGGGATCGCACAACTTCGCGGTAGCGAGGACCTCGCCCAATCCGATGACGCGCAGACCCCCACTTCGCCCTCTCGCCGTTTCGCCAACAGTCGGAACTGATGCTACGTGAATAAGTCCTATTAGTGACTTGCCCGAGGATCATTGGTTTCGTCACATTTCTTGCCGGCCCCAAGCTTCCTGTCCCCGGCGCACACCCCTGGCCGTTGGCCGGAGATGCGGGGCCGGCACTACCCGACGACCCTGTGGAGGATGTCGTTTCGGCATTTGGTCGTCAGAATGGCAAACCGTGAGGCCGCTACATGTCAAAGTGACTGCACGGCGGCAGCGTTTGTCGTGTTGAGCGACCGTCTGACCCGAATTTTGCGCGGCGGTGCCACCGATGTTGACGGCGGTGCATTGGACAGTGCCTCGCGGGCCGCCGAGGTCAAGGTGGAGGCAATGAAGTCAGCCTCCGCGAGCGCGGACGATTGCCTATCCTCTTCGCCTTCCGCCCATAGGACTGCGCCGACGCGCATTGCCGGATACATACGCTTGAACCGGCGAATGAGTATGCCCGCATGCCTGGCCGAATCCTCGTTGAGGAAGCACACCACGACGGCGTTCGCTTGCTTCGGAACGGGGCTCATGGCGCGGCGATTGGCAATTTCGGAATGTCTTGCTGCGACCACGTCGGCACCTTGCACCTGGAGGACCTGGGCGAGCATCGCAGCTGACGCGTCATCGAGCGAGCCTCTGCCTCCGATGCAGACGACGGTTTTGCCACGCCCGTCCGGCAGTTCCCTTTCAATCCCATGACCTTCCTTGGCGGGGGTGGAGGGTTGCCCACTTGCCGACTCTTTCTCTTCCTGACCGTCTTCTTCCTGCTCTTCTTCCTGGGCAATTTCGGCCAGGTTCGAGATCAGAGCAATGGCGGCCCCAAACACCTTTTCCATCTGCTCTGCCGTCAAAACACCCCGACGCCGATCCTTCTCGGCGAGCAGAAGAGCCGGAATGGCAACCTTGCCGTAGTAGTCCTCCAGATAATCCTCCTCCAGGATTTCTTCCGCGAGATCGGTCGCCTCGTCAGGATCCCCAGCAAGAAGCCTCTGGTAGAGGCGCTCCTTGGGATCGAGTACCGGGTTGCTGCCGAAAAGAACTTCTAGAAACTCGAACTGTGGGACGTACCGCCCCAAAACAGCCAGGCATACGGTCAGCGGCGTCGAAAGGATCAGACCGACCGGTCCCCAAAGCCACGCCCAAAAAATCGCCGCCACAATGATCGCCAATGGAGAGAGCCCGGTACGTGAACCATAGAGCCAGGGCTCCACGATGTTGTTGCTTGTCAGTTCCAGCACGAGAAAGATGGCCCCAACCCAAAGAACGAGGCTCCAGCCCGGGTCGACTGCGAAGGCCAGGAACAGCGGTAGAACCATCGCAATGACGGGGCCGATGTAGGGGACAAATCGAAGGACGATCGCAAGCATTCCCCACAGCGCCGCATTGGGAATGCCAACCACCCACAAACCGACGGCCAGGGGCACGCCGTAGGCGCAGTTCACAACCAACTGCATGAGAAGATAACGGGCGACGCGGCTGCCCGCTTCCTGGATTGCTTCAGTGGTGCGATGCAGGTCTCCATAGCCAACGAGTCGGATAAAGCGATCGCGAAGCTCCTCTCGCTCTAGAAGCATGAATATAACGACGACTATGATCAAGCCCAATGACGCAATGGGACCGAGCAAGGGACCTATCAGGCTTGTAAGCGTTTCGATCGGCCGGCTAGGCGCGAATATTTCGACTAGCAGAGGCTCCCTTGGCGTGAAACCACCACCTGGAGTAGCTGACCTCTGCTCGGCGCTGTTGAGTTCGCGTCCGACGCTCTCCACGACTGACGTCAGGCGCCGAACAATGCCGTTATCGGTTCCACTTTCCTGGAGCGCCCGGATCTTTGCTATGATGTTGCCTTGATAAGCTGGGAGGTTTTGAGCGACCTCAGCAACGTGTCCCGCCACAACAAGCCCGAACAGGATGAGAGCGAGGAAAGCAAGCACGACGGTGATTATGACCGCCAAAATCTTGGGAACACCCAGCTTGCGCAGCCGAGAGGAAATCGGACCCAATGCAAACGTCAACAGGACTGCAATTGCGAGAGGAAGAAGCACTTCCTTGGCAAAATAGAGAATGGCGATAACTGCGAGTACACTCGCAAATGCCGGCATCCTTGACGGCGAGGAGGGCGAGATCGAATAGACGCGGCGGGGGCCGCCGAGGTCATTTTCCACTTCCGCCTCCCTGGGGTAGCTCGAAGAGCCGATAAGGGTCTTCTTACTTGCTCTTCTGCAATTAGCGCACAGGTTTACCACGGCAATGGTTTGCTGCTCCTGATTGGACGGCAAAACGCGTTTCGTTCGCTTAGTAACCGCTTAGCGACGAAAACTCGTATCGAGGTCGGGACAAGGCAGTGAAAGACACAGGTCGCCGTAAAATGAAGGCTTCGGCAAGGCCTCTCAACCCAGAAGGTTAACTTGTTTGACAGCGAGGACGATGAGCGGGACTCTTGGATTCCACCACACTTCACCTTTGTTGAGGCACTCCAAGTGTAACTGCCAGCTTTTCCTCGAGCGGTCTCGTTCGGGGTGCTTCCGATAAGCGCTCGTTAGCTTAAAGGAGTTGTTGCTCCTGTTCATTTCGTTGGTGAAGACCGTGCCGTGAGTTTGTTGCCGTCCGGATCGCGAAGATAGGCGACAAACGCCCCGTTCGGACGCTCCACAGGCGGGGTTTCGATGGACGTGCCGCCGTTGGCGGTGCCGGCGACATGCCACGCCAGAACATGGTCGGGACTTGCGGCGGCAATTCCTATTGTCCCACCGTTCGCCGCAGTCGCCGGCTTGCCGTCAATCGGCTTCGTGATCATCAACCTGCCACCCTCATGGACATAAATCAGCCTGCCTCTGGCATCCATCTCGCCGCGCTGCCCACCAAGAGCAACGAACGTCGCGTCGTAAAACGCCCTGGCCTTCTCCAAGTCGTTACTGCCAATCATGACGTGGGTGAACATGCTTGATCTCCGATTACGATGAGGTCGGTCATTATGGCACTCCAACGAACGCCCAGGATAGGAGGTCGGCCACTATCGAGACGAAGTCAATGTCATCTCACAGAACTTAACCTACTGACGCTAGACCCGGGCCGACACCCTGTCTGCCGCCTGCGCATTGGTGTTCTTCCAAAGCTGGATTTCGACGCGCAATAGATGGCCGCGGCAATCCTCCTCCCAGCCGATGTTCAATATTTCGAGAGGCCCGCCGCACCTCCTCCCGCGGCAGGCTTTTTCGTTTCCGACGCAATCAAGCTTAGAGTTCAGGCGTCAAAGCACACTGCCCTGTTCCATCGGCTCTTCGGATGTCGAGACGATCGTGGATCCGTACGGTTCGCGCGAGGAGATGATGAGCGCGTCAGTTGGCAGACGGCGGGCCAGGGCCCCCGCATCCAGGTGTCGGTCTCTTCCTTCGACAGCAACAGCATCGGCATGGCCTTCTCATGGATCGGCTTCACGAGATCGTTCGGGTCCGTGGTCAGGAAACCATAGAGGACATCGGTCGTCAGTCCGTCCTGTACCTTCCGGACGATTCTCCATTGCGGCACATGGATGCCGGCAAGCTCTGAATATACTAAGAGCGGCCGAAGAGCGAAATGGTTCGTAAAAATTGTGACCTGCCGAGGCAATGCTATCGCGGCGGATAATTCAGCAGCTGCGCTCGAACCCGATCCTCCTTGCAATCTCGCTGTAGGTGAGGCCCTGCTGCGGCAGAGCTTGAAGCGTCATGAATATTCCTGACGAGATTGCCTGTGCGCCAAGCGGGCACGGCGCTGTCGTCGCAGCAGGGATCCAAACGGGTTCCTGAAGCCAACGATCTCGCGCCCGACCCGAGCCTCTCGGTCGCCGCGTAGCGCTATGCGACCTTGTCGGCTAAGACGACCGCTGGATTAGCCCAAGCCAAAAAAGCCAGGGGGCGGCATTGTCATCAGCCGCCGCCGCACACATAGTTCTATCACCAGATCATTTTGGCAATGCATAGGAGTTAGCATGGCCCGCCTTTCGAATACGGTCGCGGTCGTAACTGGCGGTGGCAGGGGGATAGGTCGAGAAATCGCTCTAGAGCAGGCGAGGGAGGGAGCAAAGGTTGCCGTGCTGGCGCGAACGGTGACCGAGATTGAGGAAACAGTCTCTCTCATCGAGGGAGAGGGCGGGGAAGCGATCGCTATTTCGACGGACATCGTCGACCTTGCCGCTGTTGAAAATGCCCTTACCCGGGTGGCGACCGAATTGGGTCCTGTTGACATTCTGATCAACAATCACGGCTCGTTCCAGGGCTTTGGCCCGATTTGGGACTGTGACCCTCTTGTGTGGTGGCGGGATGTCGAGATCAATCTGCGAGGCACTTTCAATGCTTGCCGCTCGGCCGCCCCTATGATGTTGGCGCGGGGTAGGGGCCGGATTGTAAACCTCGTTGGTGGCGGAACGGGCAACAGCTTTCCCCATGGCTCTGGCTACGCGTCCAGCAAAGCCGCCGTCATGCGGCTCACGGAATGCCTGAACGACACCACCATCGGCCAGGGGGTGCGCGCATTTGCGGTCGATCCCGGCCTCGTTCGGAGTGCGATGACCGAAATGCAGCTTTTTTCAGAAGCAGGAAAAACCTACCTGCCCGGGATCCAGAAGCTTTTCGATGATGGCGTCAACATCGAACCGTCGCGGGCTGCACTCTTGATTGCCGACATCGCCGCCGGACGTTTCGATACTCTAGCCGGCCGCCTCTTGCGTGGTGTCGATGATCGCGACGCGCTTGCAGAGGAGATGGACGCCATAGTCGCGGCAGACGGCAGAGCGTTGCGCCTCAGCGACGTCGACCAAGCCAAGCTCTAAAGTGGTTGGCGATGAGGGCTATCACGACGAGGGCCGATGATATCGATCTTCCAATGCACCCAGCCAGCGATCCGCCTCAGGCTGCGGCCGCGTTTTCTTCGCCGGCCTGAGGCGATGACCTGTCCCGCGATCCGAGAAGACGATCTAGCTCGAGGCGATTGCTGCCGAAACTGTTGATCAGCCTTTTGGCTTCGCCGAGGTCCATCTGGTAGCGGTCGTGGAGGGTGGAGGGCGTATATTCTTTATCTGCTGTGGCTGGCATTTGTGTAGTCGCTCCTTTCAAGGGCGAAACGAGCACAAATCGGGGCCGGTTCCCTCAACACTTGTCACCATCTGAAACCAGATTTGAAATTCGCAGTCTTGTCGTCTGGAGCCTGTAAATGGCCGCACAGACCGCCACCCGCGACCATCATCAGGTTCTCCGCAAGGCAGATGAAACCCAGCGGAAGCCTGCAGTCGCCGCCGACGCAGGCGCATTTGAGCTGTCGCTTGTCTACCTATACCGCCGGAAACACCGGCGAGCCACCAATGGCATCGATAAACAAACCCACCGGCGCGGAAATCCGCGTCAAGGCTCCGGCAATCATCATGGCGCCGGCCATAAATTGGAGCACGGCCTTCACAAGCCGGTAGCCTTCCTGATCGTCCCGATTTTCGGATTTTCCAACGCGGGCGCGCCTCGGTTCCGAGAGATGTTCATTGCTGGCGCGAGCGGCGATGGACTGATTATACGTCGCCGCCGAATCTGAGCGGGGACATCGACTGACCCACCAACCCAGCCGCCAAATTGATCAATATTTAATCGATACGGTAACTTGATCGGAAACTGCGGCTGTTAAAGAGGGCTTCCCTTTCGAGACGCCCTTTCATGATCCTAGAATTGCAGAATGCCATTCTTGAAATGATTGCCAAAGGCCAGCCGCTGGCGACCACGCTTTCAGCATTGTGCTCAAAGGTTGAAGCAGCGATTCCGGGCATTGCGGCCACAGTCCTCAAGTCCGATGGCGTCCGTTTGTCGACGCTGGCGGCGCCGTCGCTCCCAACATCATATTCCGCCGCGGTGGACGGCGTCAAAATAGGGCCTTATGCAGGTTCTTGCGGGACCGCCGCCTTCCTTGGGTCGCCGGTTGTCGTCACCGATATAGAAACGAACCCAATATGGACCGACTATGCTGCCCTTGCTCTCGCGCTTGGCTTGAAGGCTTGTTGGTCAAGCCCGATCAAGAGCGGCGACCGCGTCATCGGTACCTTCGCCTTCTATTACCGGGAGAACCGGGGACCAAGCGAGCTTGAGCAAACGATTGTGGATGCATGTGTGCATCTGTGCTCGATCGCAATCGAGCGTGAAGAACGGGTAGCCGAGCGTCAGCGTCTGACATACACGGATGGACTTACAGGGCTCCATAACCGGGCTGCCTTCGATCTCGCTCTTCGAACCCTGACGCCGCCTGCAAATCACGGCTGGGGCATTATAATAGCCGATGTCGACAATCTGAAGCCGGTGAACGATACGTTTGGTCACGCGGCTGGCGATGCTCTGATCCGCGTTCTGGCGGAGCGCATCGCGACAGCCGCGGGCAGGGAAAGGACCTATCGGCTGGGCGGCGACGAATTCGCAATCATCGCCGTCGGCGAAGGCGAACTTGATCTGCAGCGGAAAGCGATTCAGATCCTGAGGGTACTCGAACCTCCAACAGATTGCGCGGGCCACGTCGTCTTTCCTGCGGCGACACTCGGCGGTGCCTTGGCGACCGACGATATCGATCCTGAGCAAGTCCGACAAAATGCAGACATCGCGCTCTACCACGCCAAAGAGCATGCCCGTGGACAATTCGTCGAGTACCATTCGGGACTCGGGACAGCGTTGACGCGCCGCTTCAGGGCGGTAAGGGACGTCAGCCTTGCACTATCCGAGAACCGCATCGAGGCTTACTACCAGCCGATCGTGCGCCTTGATACGCGCGAGGCTGTCGGTCTGGAGGCCTTGTGCCGGATGAAGACCAACTCCGGCGACGTTGTTGCAGCCGCTCATTTTCATGAGGCGACCAAAGACGCCCACGTTGCTTCAACGCTGACGGAGCGGATGTTGGCCAAAGTTGCGAAGGACATGCGGACATGGCTCGACGACGGGCTTCCTCTACAGCATGTCGGCGTAAATCTGTCAGCTGCCGACTTTCGCAAGGGAGGATTGCGTGACAAAATTTGCCGAGTCTTCGAAGATGCGGATGTCCCCCTTGATCACCTGATCCTCGAGGTGACGGAATCTGTTTACCTCGGACAGCGAGACCACGTGGTGGCGGATGAGATCAAAGCCTTGCGCTTGGAGGGCCTGAAAGTCGCGCTCGACGACTTCGGGACCGGCTATGCCTCCTTGACCCATCTTCTGACGGTGCCCGTCGACATCATCAAAATCGACAAATCCTTCATTGACCGAACGAGCATTGATGACGCCGGGATGGTGATCGTCGAAGGCGTGCTTTCGATCGCAGGTAAGCTTGGCATCCGCGTGGTGGCGGAAGGCATCGAGGACGAGGAACAGGCCCGCCGTCTCGAAGCATTCGGTTGCAGGCTGGGTCAGGGCTATCTCTTCGCCAGAGCGATGGACGCCCTGAAGGCGGGTCAGTTCCTAAGCGCGCGCGGCCAGCGGCTCGTGCGTCGCGGGTCCTTCTCGGAGCCACTCAGGTACTCCAGCTGAGATAGATCTTCTGTTTCTCCGGCTTCGTTTCATCAATCGATAATGCAAGATTTTCAGGAAGATCATAAATGCTCAAACGCATCCAATTGAATCAGCTCCGGGTCGGCATGTTCATCAACGATATGGAGTTTACGACCCAAGTGGATGCCGCTCGGTTCAAGCCTTTTCTGGTCTCCAAAGGCGATGATGTCAGAAGGCTTGCCAATGGACATGTAAGAAGCGTGGTCATTGACATCACGAAGGGCGTAGATGTCGAAGGAGCGCCGCAACGCAACGCTATGGCAAGCTTTGAGGCGCAATTGCTGGCCATCTTTTCAAAGGCTGAGATCAGCCGCGCGAGACAATCCATTCAGGAGATCGGACCGCATCTTCGTCATGTGCTGGAGGATGCTCGCGCAAACGGTTGTTTTGCAGACGAGGCAGCGAGCAGTGCGGTTGAGCGCATCATGTTGGAAACGCTCGACAACACTGGCGCGCTGATTGCTGTTGCCAAGCTGAAGGAGAAGGATGAAACCACGTTTCTTCATTCGCTTGCGGTCAGCGCCTTGATGATCGCGTTCGGGCGCGTTCTCGGTCATGGGCAAGAGGAAGTGCGTGTTCTTGGCCTAGGCGGTCTCATACACGATCTCGGAAAGATGATAATTCCTGATGAGATCCTGAACAAACCAGGGAAGCTAACCGCCGAGGAAATGGATCTTGTCCGCGCTCACCCGCAAAAGGGTTACGAGATGGTGGCGAAAGCGGGCTCGGCGCCGCATGAAGTGCTCGATATCTGCCGTTTCCATCATGAGCGCTATGATGGCAGCGGTTATCCCGATCGCCTGTCGGGCAGGAAGATCCCTTATGTTGCTCGCGTTGCTGCCATTTGCGACGTATACGAGGCGCTGACAACCATCCGCCCGTACAAGCCGGCTTTCTCACAGGCTGAGGCAATCAACATGATGATGAACTCTCCCGGACATTTCGACCACAAGCTCCTGTCAGCGTTCGTCTCCAAGATGGTCATCAGTGGAACGCTGCACTAGCTTGCCTGCTTGGTCTTCTCCTTCTGATCGGAGCGCAGCCGCTCATGATGGATCTGTGGTTCATCCTTCAATTGAAACGGATTTGCGAGTTAGGCCGTCTCCGGGCTCCCCAGGACGCGGGACCTGCAGTTGAGCCTGAGCATGCTGATAAGGCATTCTTCGAAAGCGCCAGGTGTTGCCCGCATTTTGGCAAGATCATCACTTTCCCATGATTGCGAGACTTTGCCTTTGGCGAGGAACACGGCTCGATTGCAAAGGCGGGGTATGGTTTCCACGACGTGCGTGGAGATGAGGACGGCATGTCTTCCGCTGGCGGCGAGCTCGATCAACAGCGACTTCATCTCCCAAGCGGCGAGCGGATCCAGGCCATTCAGGGACTCGTCGAAGATCAGCAGCGGTGGCGAGCCGATCAGGGCTGCTGTGATTGCGATCTTTGCGCGTGTGCCGAGTGAATATTCAGCGATTGGCCGATCAAGCCAGGCCGTTATACCCAGTCGTGCCGGCAAGTCACGGTCTCGCCAGTCGGTGGGGGCGCATGAACGAAGCGAGGCGACGAGGTCGAGATATTGGCGTCCCGAAAGCGATGCCGGCAAGTCTGTGACGTCGATGGCCAGCCCAAACCGCGCCTTGGCCTGCTCCGGCGTCCGGGCGAGATCGATGCCGTCGATGGCGATGGCCCCGGTCCGCGGACGGAGCTGCCCGGTGATGGACTTGATCAGCGTCGATTTGCCCGACCCGTTGGCGCCGAGAAGTCCGAGGATTTCGCCGCTCCGCATCGTCAGATCGACGCCGGCGATGACAGCGCGGCCGCCGTAACCCGCGCTCAGGTTGGATAGGCGCAGAAGCTCCCTCATGTCCGTGGATCCATGGGCGCTGTCATCCATAATAGAACCTCCGACGCGTTCGGTAGAACAGCCATATGACAAGGGCGAGAAACCCGAGAACGACCGTGCGGCCGTATTCGGAGAATTCGTAGGTGGCATAGGCGATCGCCGCCAGGAAGCTGAACGCCGCGATCCGAGGTTTCGCCATGAAATAGGCGGCGAAAACCGCATAGGCGCCGTTCAGCATCAACAGCCACACCCCGCTCGCCGCGAGTAACGACCACGAGGATGGTTCCGCCGCCAGCACAGCCCCGGTTGGCAACAGGAAGAAGACTGTCGACAACTGCAGTGGAAGCCACAAGAACCGCAGCCATGCCCGCCCGAAGCCAATCGGCGCGGTGCGCAGCACAGGTGAGCCAAGCGGATGATAGCGCATTGCGAGCATGAAGACGGTGAGCCCACCTACCAGACCGGTGATCGCGCCTGGGGCGGCCCGATGATAGGCGAGCGCGCCGACGGCCGAGATCAGAACAGCAAGGCCCATCACTGAGCCGGCTCCGAAAATGCGCCATGACAGCATCACAGTGCCGGCGCGCAGGTTCCAGGCCCAGGCGGCGGCCCAGCTCGGCCGGGCGCGGTCTAAGCGGTTGAGCGTCAGTAGCGGTCTGTCCCCGCCGGTTTCATGATCGCCATTGCGTGCTGGCAGAAAAGAGGGGACGCGAAGCTGCGCAGCAACTGCTGCCGCAAAACCGGCGGCAAAAGGAGGCGCGGCGACAATAGCCCACATGAACGAATCCGACTTGGCGATCAAGACGCAGGCCAACGCGGTAAAGCCGACGACAAGCACTGCCAAACCGGTTCCGATGCAGGCGATCGCCAAAATCGCCATGCGCCGCCGCTCCCTGTTGGAGACGGGAAGAGCCGCCATAAACGGCGCATAGGCGCGCGACAAAGCGAGATGGATGGCCCCGAGACCGGCGAAAAACCCTAGCAGAAATGCTCCAGCCGGAAGGCCAGCGAACCAAAGCCATCGCGAATTCCGCAGCAGCGGCGCGGCGGCATGCAGGGCCACAACGGCATCGGCTGCGGCATAGGCCATAACCGCGCCGCCGCCGAGGATAATCCACGCGAGATCGCCGCGGCGCAGCGACCGGAGTGAGCCCAGCACTTCCTGCTGCAGCAGGCTTAGGATGAGCCTGTCGTGCTTCATTGATCACTCTTCCTGCCTGGCCGGCTCGGCATCGCCCTGCCGCACCGGAATTCAATGGCGGATTGTGTTCCTGTCATGTCCGGCCGGGCTTCAGGACGCGGATTTGCTCTTGCTGCGTTTCAGCGCCGTTAAGAGATAATCCTGGATGACGGCCTGCAGATTGTCGGTCGCGTCGCGGACGTCCTTCATCGCGGCCTGGACGGCGACCTCGTCGAAGGGTGAAGCGGCGATCTTAGCGGCCAGACTGGTGCGGGCACGACGAAGATCGCGCAATGCCGCGAAGGTGCGCGGTCGGTTCTCGCGCATGACGCTGCGAAATTCCTGCCTGACGTCGGGCGGGTAAATGCTGGCGACGTTCTCGACGAGGCTGCGGGCTGACACTCCCTCGCGCAAGCCGTGAGCGGTATAGCCGATCAGGAAAACGTTGAGCGCGACCGAAAGGCCAAGCAGGATGAGAACTACTGTCCAGATCGATCGCCGCGTCATAGCGCATTCTCCGTGCCGTCATCGGGGGAAAGATCAAGAAGCCCGGTGTTTGCCGGTGAACCCGTGGCCAGCGCCAGTAGCTTCGCGTCGAGGGCATTGCCCTCAGAGGCTGCCAGCTGATAGCCGCCAGCAGCCAGTGCCAGGAACAGCAGTGCACTGCACGCTGTCATCGTGGCCGGCCGAAGCAGAAAGGACGAAAGGCGCGTGCCGAACGTCCGGCCCCGGTCGGCGTCGATGCGCGCCAGCACCTGGCTGGCCAGGCGCTGTTCGTCGGTATCGTCCAATGCCGCTTCCAGAACCAGGCGATCCAGCGCCTCGTCCCGATCGGACAACGAGTCTTGCCTCCCCGCGGACAAAAGCAATGCCTGCTGCCGATAGGGCGCCGGCCACGCCGTGACGTCCTTGCCGAAGCGACGTGTCAGCTGCGCGAATTCGTCCTCTGTCATCACACGTTCCTTTCGCGGCCCTCATGAGCCGCCACATGATTCCGCAGCCCGCGTCGTGCGCGCACGAGCAACTGTTCCACCGAGCCGGTACTGGTCCCCATGACCTCGGCAATGGCGGGGACGTCAAGGTCCGCCACCACCTTCAGCAGCAGCGCCATGCGCTGGCGCTGGGGGAGGGCGGCGATGCCGCCGCGCACGATCGACAGTTCCTGCCGGTCCGAAACCCGCGCCTCGGCGTCGGGCGCTTCCGATGCCGGGTCGCAGTCGAGATCGTCGAGGCCGATGAAATTGCGCAGGAATCGCCGGCGGCGCTGGTCGATGCACCGATTGGCCGTGATCTTGTAAAGCCAGGTCGAGACGCGCGCCTTCTGCGGATCGAAGCGGCCGGCGTTTTTCCACACGGTTACGAACACGTCCTGCACCACGTCCTCCGCATCGCTCGCATTGCCGAGATAGCGCGCGGCAAAAATCCGCAGGCCGCGGCCGTGACGAGCAATCAACTGGGCAAGCGCGCCCTGACTGCCAGCCGCAATACGGCCCAGCAGATCGTCATCTTCGCGCTGCCTCGGTTTTTCCACGACGATACGGCTCTTAGTGTCAGCGGCGAAAGCGGCGAAACCCAACGTAACGATTGCCACCCGGGCCGGTAAAGCTGCCGACCGAGCGCGTGTTGTAAGGTCCGTGCGCCGACAGCCGTTCGCCAGAGAAGGTCTTACCGTTTGCGGTTACGCCGGAATAGCTCCTCGAGCAGCGTGTCACAACGCCTGCCCCGCAGCTGGAGCTGGAGGTATAGCTGCCGCCCTTGGCGCCGGTCCGCGTGGTCGTTCCCGAATAGACGCCGTCGCCGTCATTGGTCACGCTCCGGCTGATCTGGCCGCCGCGCGGGGTTGTCCTCGTCCATTCCTCGGCAGCGACTGGACCGGCCGCCGAAATGGCGACAAGCGTGGCGAGCGAGAGCAAGGAGAATTTGAAAGAGGTCAGCATTTCTTGAATTCCTTCGTTTGAGGTCCGTGGGTTCAGCCGTGAGGATTCCCAAAGAGGTTGCGGATGAAGGCGGCCTCGGCGGGAGAGATCTTGCCGTCGACGTTGCGGTCGGTGAGATCGAAGAGGGATGTATCGGCGCGGAACTCGTCAGCCGAGACCTTGCCGTCGCCGTTTGTGTCGGCCTTGCGGAAGACGCGGTCGCTGGTCGCGTCCTGCGCATGCGCAATGGAGAACGAGGCAAGCGCCATGAGCAGCGCCGCGACGATGGTCGAAGTATTCATGATAACGATCCTTTCGTATCGGTTCGGCCGCACTGTTGGCGACCTCGTATGCCGATACGTCATCCCGTCCATCCTCCTACGCCGTCATCGAAAATAGTCTCGCCCGTGGGTTCGGCGCGGTCGACTTCGATGTCGGTCAAAGTTTGACACCCCGCGTAGGAGCCGGGCCGTCGCTGCGTAGACGCCTGCAGAAGGACGGCCCGCGGTGGGCCATCTGTCTTTGGAATGGAGACGAGAATGAAAAGAACGATCGCAATCCTCGGATCAGTGCTGCTTGGGAGCTGCAGCGCTATGGCCTCCGAGCGGGAGCGCGCGGGGGACATGTTTCGCGAGCTGGACACGAACGGCGACAGGAAGCTCGCATTCAGCGAGATCGAAGCGGGCAGAGCGAAACTGTTCGATCGGTTGGATGCCAATCGTAACGGTGTTCTCGATCCGCAGGAGATCCAGGCGGCGGTCGACCGTGCAAAATCCGCAACGGGTGGCAGCGCCGGTGCGCAGCTCGCCGACCTGCAGCAGCGCAAGGCCATAATGGACAGGAATGGCGATGGCAAGATTTCGCGCGATGAGTTCGCCAACTTCATTCCCGAGCGTCTGGTCAAGGCGGATATTGATGGCGACCGGGCGCTGTCGCTCAGGGAATTGCGGTCGCTGCGCCGGTAACACGCGCATTTCGTATTTGGCAGGACCAAGACCATGATGAAAATTTCAACGACGATCGGATCGGGCCTGCTGACGCTCGCGACCACGATACAGCCGGCCGAGGCGATCCCGATGCAGCCGATCTCCGATGCCTTGATCAGCACGGACAATGTGACGGCGGTTTACTTCCGCCGCGGTTTCTATGCGGCGGGCGGCTTCTACTACTACAACGGATACAGAGGCGTCTTCGGCTTTCGGCCGGGCTATCGCTACTATAACGGCTACTGGTTTCCGGCGACCGCCTTCGCCGCCGGCGTAGCGGCGGGAGCGATCGCAACAAGTCCGCCTCCGTCCAAGCGCGGGCGTCTCGCCGCAGCGCATGCGCAATGGTGCTATGACCATTATGTATCCTATCGCGAATGGGACAACAGCTACCAGTCCTATGTGGGACCTCGTAGAACCTGCCTATCTCCTTATGATTGACACCGGATGCCGTCAGTGGTCATCACGGTCCAGGGACAGCCTGAACCGGTCTTCGACTTCCTTCTGAAGGGACTGATTATCGGAGCGGGGTCCCCGTCGTCATTGCTGATAACGCCGTCGAAGGAGTAGAGCTGCGCTAGTTCCCTGAATGCACTTCTGAGGCCTGTGTATCATTGAGATCAACTGAGACCAAAGTACCAGGGAAGTCAGGATCCTTTCCGCGGGCGATGCCGGCCACATGGTGGCTTGCGGCGGCGAGGCGATTTGAAAGTGCGCGACCGATGCCCTTGCTTGCACCTGTCACCAGGAAATTTCGTTCAGTCATGTCTGTACCTGTCATCGTAGAATGTCACGCTATTGCCGAACCGTGTCCAAGGACACACCTGACCTGTGCGCCGGTTGGGTGGTCGCTGCAGATGGCTCATGCGGTGAGTGAGAAGGTTGCTGTCTGGCCGTCCTCCGGAGCGCCGGTCGAACGCTGTGACGAGATCCTCCCGACGTCTGCCTCCCGCCGAGATTTCGCGGGATGCAGCTGCCACGGAAGGCCTGTTGGTGTGTCCTGACGCTTCTGCTCACGCTTCAGGAAGGTTTCAGTGTTCCCAGTGCGAATGGCAGATAACCGAGCACATATTCACCCGCTTGAACTGCGGATCCTTCGCGGCCAGAAAGTCATCATTGAAGGTTCCAAAGGTGGTCTCCGGCCTATGCTTCATGCCCTGGTAGAACGCGTCGACGATCCCGTCTTTGAAGTCGGCTTCGCGAGGAAACGCCGCGACGACAGCATTACGCTGCGCCTCTGTGTAATGTTCGAATCCTCGCCCGGCGACGTCCATCCCGGCTCCGGCCTGGAGCAGCGCAATTTCGGGACGCATGAACTCTGGAATTCCGGGCGTCGTATGCAAGGCGACCGCGTTCCACACCGTTTCGATGTCGCCCTCTGAGATGCCACGCGCGTGCAGGAAGTCGCGCGCGGCATTTGCCCCATTCACTTCGAAGCGAAGGCGGCTGTCTGCAAACTGCGCCGTTAGTCCGAGATCATGAAACATGGAGGCGACGTAGAGCAGCTCGGGATCGTAGACGAGCCGTTTGCTTTTCCCGCTCATGGCTCCCCAGAAGTAGACGCGACACGAGTGGTGAAAGAGCAGCTCGCTCTCCGTGTCGCGTATAAGCTGGGTGACATCCCCTGCGAGCTTGCTGTCAGGAATGCGTATGCCGGCTATCTCCAGCGGGATCATGGCACGCTCCATTCATCGGTTGATTGGGACCGACTTTCGGCCGGCTTACCGCACTGCCTGCGGCGTGTTGCGGAAGCTGATGGCCATGCGATTATAGCTGTTCATCAGGCTGATCGCGATGGTGAGGTCGACGAGCTGCTTCTCGTCGAAAACCTTCCGCGCCGCCTGATAGGCGCTGTCCGGCACGCCCGTCTGCGCCACGAGGGTAACGCTCTCCGCCCATGCGAGAGCTGCACGCTCCGTCTCGGAAAAGAGGTTGCCGCCTTCTTCCCAGGCCTGAAGGAGGGCCAGCTTCTCGGCCCTGACGCCCCGCTTGACCAGCTCGCGGGTGTGCATGTCAAGGCAGTAGGCGCAGTTGTTGATCTGCGATACGCGCAGATAGACGAGGTCGACAAGTTCTCCCGACAGGCCGCTCTGGGTGATGTATCCATATACGCCTCCAAGAGCCTTCGCTCCGTTCGGGGCCACCTGGTTGTAATCAAGCCTCTGTGTCATGTCGGTTCTCCTTACTTCTGCTTCACGGGGAAAGTGAGCTTCGTTTCAGTGGTATCGGTGACGAAGACGGCAAGCAGCCTGGCTGGCTCCGTCGAGCTCGCATTGCGGCTAATGGAATGAATTGCGCCAGGCGGCTCCGACCAGCCTTCTCCGGCCTTGTAGATGCGAGCCGGGCCGTCGTTGACCTTCGACTCGACCTCGCCAGAAAGGACGTAAGCGTAGATGAAGGCTGAGTTGGCATGGGTATGCGGCTGGGAGGCCGCACCAGGCTCGTAGTCGACTTCGACGGCGACAAGCGACTTGCCCGGTACGTTCGGGATAGCCTCCCGGAATCTGGGAGTGACCGTTTCGGACCGCGGATCATGCGCCAATGCTTGCGACGCCATGATGCAGGACAGTGCCGCGAAGGCGGCGGGCAACAGGTTTTTCATCTTCATGGACGTGCTCCTTTCGATGGCCTGAAGATGCCGCTGCCGTGGCACAAAGAAAAGAACCAAGAACATGCAGAAACAGTGTACCATGAACCCATGGGAACCAAACTTAGCCTTTCCATCGACCGCTCCGCACGGACATCGCTCTCGGAACAGATCCACTCCGGAATCAGGAAGGCGATCGAGGACGGCGTATTGGAACAGGGAGCGCGTCTGCCTTCCTGGCAGGACCTTTCGGCCGAGCTTGGGGTCGCGCGCGGAACCGTCCGGGCCGCCTATGACAAGCTTGCTGCCGCGCAGCTGATCGAGGCTTCAAGGGCGGCGGGCACCCGCGTGGCGCAGCGGCCGGGTGCCGTTGCGGATATGCAGACGCGGGTAGATCCCGGTGCGTTCATGCAAATGTATCTGGAAATGACGCAGGGACCTGCGTTCTTTCAGATGGGCGTGCCTGCCACGGATGTCTTCCCGGCAACATTGTTCGCCCGTCTGCACGGCCAGGCGGTGCGTAGCGGAGCGAGGGCGCCGCTGCTCTACCCGGATCCGCGTGGGGAGCTAGAGCTGAGACGCGAGATCGCCTCCTTTCTGGCCATAGCCCGTGGCATGAACTGTTCGCCGGACCAGGTGATAGTGACCAACGGATATGCTGCAGGTCTGGGGCTTGCACTCGGCGCCCTGAAGCTGGCCGGGCACGCCGCCTGGCTGGAAGAGCCAAGTTTCCCCTGGTCTAGACGAGGGGTCGAACTTGCCGGTCTCTCGGTCACGCCGGTCCCGGTCGATACGAAGGGAATCGACGTCGAACACGGCATGCGCTCATGCCCCGGCGCGAGGCTCGCGGTGGTCACACCGGGGCAGCAGGCACCCCTGGGCCACACCCTGTCCCTCGAACGACGTCTGCTTCTGCTCGACTGGGCAGCGGCGAATGATGCATGGGTTGTGGAAGACGACTACCTGAGTGAACTGCAGCTGACGGGTAGAGCCGCCCCCGCTCTTGCCTCGCTGGATCGAATAGGACGTGTCATCCACATCGGCTCCTTCAGCAAGACCATCAGCCCGGCGCTCCGGCTCGGCTTCGTCATCGCGCCCCCTGCGCTGGTGCCGTTGTTCGCGGAGATGGCCGCCTGCCTCATGCCAGCGCCAGGTCCCGCAGTGCAGATGGCTGTCGCGGAGTTCATCAGGGAGGGCCACTATCTAAGGCACTTACGCCGCATGAAGCGTCTCTATGCCTCGCGACAGCAGGCCGTGCTTGCTGCCCTTCCGAGCTCCGACTGCGTCGTTGATGTTTCGACACCGGGTCTCGCGGTCCTGCTCAGGCTGCAGAACGACATTTCGGACGTCGCCGTGGTAAGCAAGGCTCTCCCATTCGGTCTGTTTCCGGCGCCGCTTTCGCCGTGGTTCGTGTCGCCAGGAAACGCACAGTCGGGGCTGCTTCTGGGCGTCGCGAATGCTCCCCAGAGAAATCTCCGCGAGGCTTGCGGCCGGCTTCTGGAACTGGCCGAACGGTCGCGGCTCTAGGTGTGGCCGCACAATCACCGCGTCTTCCGGAAGCTTGCGCGATACTGGGCTGGAGTGACGGTGAGCCGCTGCGTGAAGACGGCCCGCATCCTGTCGGCCGTGCCAAATCCGCAGTCGTAGGCGACCGTCTTCAGCTGAAGATCGCTACCCTCAAGCAGGTTCCTCGCGGCGTCTACTCTTGACCGCTCCACGAACTCGTGCGGGGTGCGGTCTGTGGCCTGCACGAAGTGTCGGCTGCGTGTGCTCATTCCGACAAGCTTCCCCAGAGATTCAAGCGTGTGCCGTTCACGCAGGTGGTCCATCACGTGCTGCTGGATCCTGGCGATCTGCGACGTCGGATCCGCGGGGGCGATGAGGAACGGGCTGAACTGCGACTGGCCGCCCTGGCGCCGTGCGACCACGACCAGCCGCTTCGCGACAGCTAGCGCCACGTCGTTTCCGTGTGTCTCCCTGACCAGAGCCAGCGCGAGATCGATAAGCTCAAGGTCGCGACCACCACACGCGAACACACGTCGTTGTATGGCACGCAAGGATAACCGTCGAGGTCGTCAATGTGATCACGGATGAACAATGGCGAGCTATCACGACATCCGCCGAACTATCTTGTTCGAGGCTCGTGGCCTGACTGGATAGGACGCAAACCATCCGGATGACCGTATGCCAGGGCATATCCCGTTTCTGCTTATGCTTGGCAGCAGGGCTGTCGGTGCGGCTCGTCTCGATCTGATGGCCGACAGGGAAGCGTGTGTTCGAACGGTCGGAATCAGGCAGGATTTCCAACGAAAAGGATGGCCGTACGCTCATGGTCCATCTCGAAGCGCTCGCATCATCTCATAGCGTCGAGAAACTGGTCGTGAACGCTGCGAGAGATGCTGTTGGTTTTATCGGGCGCTCGGATGGACCGTCATTGATGCCGCAGGGGATAATCCGGTGCTAACCAAAGAATTGGGAACAGATCTCTAGTGGGACATCTCGTGCCTTTCGCGCCATAGTGCCGAGGAGGTTTCATAGCACGAGCCTTGCTGTACCAGAGGCGACGGGCTCACTGAGAACCGGACGCAGACCAATGTGAATCGTCGTCCACTTCTGTCGAAACGCATTTGATAAGGCTCGCATGGGCTTTCCTGACGCCAGCATTCTTCACCCGGTCAAGGTCGCCGGAGACGTACACGCGACCTGTCGCCTGTAGGGAGATCGTATCCCGCTCGACGGTTTCGGCACCTTTAAAGAAGTCGTCCATGGAAACGCTGAGAGCTTGCGACAGATGGTAGAGAACGCCGGCACTGACGCGATTTGAACCCTTCTCGTACTTTTGCACCTGCTGAAACGAAATCCCCAAAGCCTCGGCGATGGCGGATTGGCTTAATCCCTTCGTCTTCCGGATACGTGCCAGATTTCCGCCAACGACCGCATCGATCGGGTCTCGTGCTTTTCGCGCCATCTTGTTCTCCGTTCAAATGTTCGTCCGCGCCCGGTATCGCTTGCTACGCCTTCTAAATGTCGGCAACGGTTTCACTGAAAACTGCCCCTCTAAGCTTCCTCGCGTATAGCCACGATTGGTTTCGGCGCTCGTTGCGCCGAAACGCAACCCCTCCGCGTTAACGCCCGGCGGAGCAATTGCTAGCGAGACTGGCGGCGGCCTTCGGGACTACGCCAACCCTTCCAAGACCGCAAATCCAGCGCCAAAGTCCGGGACTAAAATGCAAAATGCTGGAGGATATTCCTGGGGTAGGCACGCGCATTTTCGCAGAGTTTTTCTATCTGCTCATCGCTGACGTCAGCAAGAATACCGGTACGCACCAGCACGGAATCCAATCCAGCCGACTTCGCGCCCAGAATATCGTGATCGATGCTATCGCCAATGCAGACTACGCGACGACGGTCGGTGACACCAACGAGCTTCAATGCGTGTTCGTAGATTTCGGGATACGGTTTTCCAAGCCAGGTGACGTGACCGCCCATCCCCTCGTAGAGCTTGGCGATGGTGCCTGCGCCCGGCGCGATGGAGCCGTTGCTCAATTTATGGATGTCGGGATTGGTACAGTAACAGGGGATTCCGTTCTCGGCCGCCGGACGCAGCATTTCGCGGTAGTCATCCATCGGTATTCGTTCGGCTTCGCTGCCGGAGATGATGACAATTTCGGCGTCGGAGGCGTCTTGTATGGAGATGAGCCCAAGCCGATCGGCGAGATTGGTGTCTCCACCGCTGGATATCGTCAAGCATCGAGCCTTTTTCGGTATGGCCTTTTCAGGTCGAGAGAGGATATCGAATGCCACGTCTCCCGATGTGACAAAGAAATCGAAGCTTCCTGAAGCAAAACCGAGGCTAACGAGCCGCTCGGAATTGTACTCACCGCTTCTGCCTGAATTGGATAGGATAACGACCTTCCGGCCCGCCGATGCGAGCTTGGACAGGGCAGCGATTGCACCCTCATAGGGACCGGCGTCGTCCCTCAGTACCCCGAACTGGTCGACGAAGAAAACGTCATATGCCGGCGCGAGTTGAGGTAGAGTGATCGGCGTTAGTTCAGGCATTTCCGCCATCCAATCGGGAAAGCACCAGCGCAGCTGTACCGACGGCTGCCTCGACCGATTTCGCAGCCAAAGTGTCCACCCCCATAGCCTGCGCCCTCATGGCGGTCCAAACGGGATTTCGCGCTCCGCCCCCAACCGTTCGAAGGCTTGTCACTGCTGGCGCTCCCAACTCGCTTAACCGCTGATAACCCAACCTCTCGATCTCGGTCATGCCTTCAAGGATTGCCTGAAAGTATGCGTGATCCTCGGCGGGACGCGGCGTGAGCCGGGGCGGGTAATGAGGATCGTTGATCGGAAAACGCTCGCCGGGTCGCAGAAGCGGATAGTAATTCAGATCCAGTTTGCGGTCCGGGTCGATTTTTCGGGTGAGTTCGTCCAGACGGTCATCGCCGAGTAGGGCGCGCACGACGTTTCCACCGCTGTTGGAAGCACCACCACCAAGCCAAAACCGCCCGACACGGTGCGAGTATATGCCATATTCGGGCGCGCTGATCGGAGCGTCCGATGCAAGCTTGAGCACAATCGTGGATCCGAGGGCGGTTACCGCGTCGCCAATGGCCGATGCTCCCGTAGCAAGAAACGAAGCGCAGCCGTCGGTCGTTCCCGCATGGAACCAAGCGGATTTGGCCAGACCCAGTTCCAGCAGGTATCCCTCGACCGGAGCGACCTTTTGGCCCGCACGATAGACCATGGGCAGCTTGGATACGTCCATTCCCGCGGCTTCGATCCAATCCGGCCAGCGTTCCGTTCCCAGATCGAAACCGGTCTTGAGTGCGTTGTTTTCGTCACTGACCCGCCCTGGGCAACCCAATTTCATCAGGATCCAGTCGGCCTGATGTACGATGGCATGAGCACGGTCCTGGCGCGACAAATAGATGGCTCGGGCAAGGCCCGAATTCGCGCCGACTGCCGTGCTGGTCGCCGGAGCCTCACTTGCTATGCTTTCGATGATTGCAGCATCAGGGCAGGGATCATTGTACATGAGGACCTGACCTGTCGGCTCGTTGGCACGATCGAGCGATAGAACCGTCCCGGACGTGCCATCAACAGCAACGCCTTCAATCGAGCTGAAGTCGGTTGCTTCGGCGAGACGCTCTATCGCCTCCTTGACCCTGTCCCACCAGCAGGCGGGTTGCCGCATCTCGTCCGGCGACACGAACGGTGCCGTGGCGAAGCCGACCGGATTTCCCGCACGGTCGATAGCCGAGGCCCGAGCGCCGGACGTGCCGATATCGATTCCGAGTGCAACTGGTTGGCTATTTTTGGCGCTCACGCGTTCCGCCTTTCGGAGCCTCGGTCGAGCGCTTGTCGATATTGCTCTGCTTCCCAGTGCGTCAATTCATATTCGTCGTCTTTCGAAAGATACACTACCGACGCCTCTTCAGGGATGCGGCCCACCACCTCCGAGAGGCAACGGGCCATAACCTCGCCACCTGCAGTGAGGGTGCTGGACAAGAGTACTCCCTTGTCCGGGACGATCAGCATTTTCGGAGCTTCACGACCTTCGCGGTGAGATGCGGCCTCGAGGTCGGCCGCGCTTTGCCCCTCTGAAAGCACGCCTATCTCCGTTCCAAGGAAAATGACGTGGTCCGGATAAAGCGAGCCGCCAAGTGCAATTCCTCGATTGACATTCGAAAGCGCGACGGCGTGGCTTTCACTGTCGCGCGCCAGATGATAGCCGGAATTCTTCGCAATCCGTTCCAGCGCATCGACGTCGGCCAGACCGCTGTTACGGGTTTGGCGTGAAAGGGCCTTCGAGACACGCTGGATACGACCGGCGACTTCCTCAACCGTGTCACCGCAAACGATGATCCCGTGATTGAACAGGATGAGGACGTCCGGCATCGATGCGGCTGCTTTCTCGATCTCCCTGGCGAGTGGAGTTCCTGGACGCCTGTATGGAACCGTGACCCATCTGAGATCGGAGACGGCACTCATGCATTCAGCCAGCATAGCCTCGCGGTCTTCAAGAACGGCCAGAGCAATTGCGTTCACGCAATGATAGTGCGCGACCACCGGACTTTTGAGTGCCGCGTGAAAACTGGTTTCGATCGATGGCCGAAGGCCGCTGGAATTCAGTTCGGAAACAACGAAATCGGTGGACTTCTCGGCCCGTACGTCGCCATTGCGAAGCGCTGCAACCAGCGGATCGACGACAACTGGGACCATGATGTCTTCAATATCCGCCTTGGAAAGCCACGTGCCCGATGCCTTCACCCACATCACGCCGTCGCTCTTGATCGACGTATTGCCGCCCGCGCCCTGCGTCTTGAGGATGTCGCTGCCAATCTGGCTGGAAAGCCCGAGAAAACTCTTGAATAGTTCCGTGTTCCTGGGGTCCGGTCGGGTCATATCATCTTTCCCTCCTGCTGCGTTGATACTCGCCTTCCGGTTCGGCTGGCTCATGAGCGAACTTTTGCTCGATCCTATAAATGTGATTGCAGATCGTCAACGATGAAGATTTTGCGTCTCTCGTGTTGCGATCCTATACATGATGTGATTATAGTTCGTCATAAGCGCTCAGGGAGAAGCGTCAGTGGAGGACTGTCTTGAACGATTCCGATCGCCATCGCCTGATCGCAGAAATGCTTCGCGAGCGGCCCTTCGCGTCCGTGCGTGACCTGCAGAAGCGGCTTGGCGTTTCCCCTGCGACAATCCGAAGAGATATCGATAAGCTTCACGACATCGGAATTGCTCGAAAGGTCTACGGTGGGATATCCGCTAACGAGTCATCGACCGTGGCGCGCCTTTCTGCTCGGCCATATGACGAAAACCGCGACATTGCTGTTGATGCAAAGCGTGCGATCGCTGAGATGGCCGCGGGTCTGGTGCGAGACGGGGACTCGATAATCGTCCATGCGGGATCGACCTGCTATCAACTCGGTCTGCAATTGGCTCGCCGCAACGTCCGCCTCTACACGAACTCCATGCCTTTGGCCGCATATGTCGGCGAGCACGGGACTTGCCATCTGACCTTGGCGGGCGGGGTGCTGTATCGAGAGCCCGGAATTATCCACGATGCGTCCGCCGGCGCGCCCGACTTCTTCGCCTCGCGGTTCTTCCTTGGCACTCAGGGTATCAGCAGCGAGGGACTTCTGGAATCGCACCCGT
Organism: Rhizobium sp. 1399; assembly: GCF_031455475.1. Lineage (NCBI taxonomy): Bacteria > Pseudomonadati > Pseudomonadota > Alphaproteobacteria > Hyphomicrobiales > Rhizobiaceae > Rhizobium > Rhizobium sp. 1399. Next base: position 85,107 of record NZ_JAVDSU010000006.1, read on the forward strand.
TGTTAACGAAGGCGATTGGGGAATTGAGCGGTTGTGCGGACGAAATCGTGCTTCTGGCAGATAGCCGCAAACTCTCGATTCAACCGCGCAATGTCGTTCTCCCGCTTTCCCGTATCGGCACGATCGTCATCGACGACGGACTGTCGGACGTCGGAGCAAAGATGCTCGAGGATGCGGGGGTTACGATAATGATCGCGACGGTCGGAGGTCAGTCATGATGCCACCAAACGCGATCGCGGTCTTCGATCTCGGCAAGACCAACTCGAAACTCTTCGTGTTCGGAGCGGATGGCTCGGTACTTTCGGAGACGCGAACGAAGCCGTCATGGGGCGAGTACGAAGGTTTTCGCGTGCTCGACGACGCCGCTCTGTTCGGCTGGATGAAGACCGCGCTGACGCGTGCGATTGAAGTGCACTCGGTCGGACACGTCATCTTTTCCGGTCATGGCTGCACATTTGCGCTCGTTGAGGAGGATCACCTGGTGCATCCGATCCTCGACTATGAACAGGAACCTCCTCCGTCGCTGGGGGATCGCATCGACATGTCGATCCCGGCTTTCTCCGAGACATATTCTCCAAGGCTGCCGCTGGGTTTCAACTACGGGCGGCACATGCTTTGGCTGGAGGCCGTCAAGCCCGAGGCGCTGAGCCGCGCCGATGCTGTTCTTCCCTATCCCCAGTTCTGGTCGTGGAAATTCTCTGGCCGCAAGGTGTCCGAGGTATCTTACATCGGCTGCCACTCTCACCTTTGGGCACCGCTGCGCGGTGATTTCAGCAGTCTGGTCGATAGTCGAGGTTGGCGTGAGAAGATGCCCGCTTTCGAAAAAGCAGGCGCTGTTTTGGGCAATTGGAACCTCACAGACGGAACGGGTGAGGCGCGCTCCGTCAATGTCCACAATGGCGTTCACGACAGCAATTCGGCCCTCTACTACTATCGTTCGGTTGGATTCCAGGACTTCACCCTCGTGTCTACCGGGACGTGGGTCGTGATCTTCAATTCGGCATGCCCGCTCGAAGCGCTGGACGAAGATAGGGATATGCTCGCGAACGTTACGGTCGATGGAAAGCCAGCGCCGACGATCCGTTTCATGGGCGGCAGAGAGTACGATCGCGCCAGTGGCGGTTGGAACAAGCCTGTGAGTCTTGAGGCATTGTCTCGGGTAATCGCAAAAGGCGTGTTCGCATTGCCGTCGTTCGCGCTGGGCGGCCCGATGCAAGGCTTCGAAGGCCGGTTCGTGGGACCGGAGGTGGAAGGCGAGGAGAGGGCGGCCGCCGCGCTTCTATACGTCGTTCTCATGACCAGTCTGTCCCTCGATCTCATTCGGTCCGATAACGCGATCGTCATAGACGGTGGCCTAGTCAAGACCGGGTTGTTTGCCGAAATACTCGCCCAACTGCGGCCCGCGCAGCCGATCTTCACCAGCGCGACGGCCGAAGGCAGTGCCTTTGGTGCCGCGGCTCTTGTTTTCGACACGATGGGCCTAGAGCCGTTCGCAAATGAGACCAGTCAGGTAGCGCCGGCGCAAATCTTTGGTCTTGAAGCATACCGCGACACGTGGCGAACACTAGCTGAGGTCGACGGGCCGGAGGCGACGCAGCCAAGGAAGGAGTTCCACGCATGAGCGCGGCAAACACCGAAACGCAAGCACCCATCCTGGAGATGCGCAATATCAGCAAGACGTTCGCAAGCACCAAGGCTCTTACCAACGTCTCGCTGACCGTCTATCCCGGCGAAGTCCATGCCTTGATGGGTGAGAACGGCGCCGGGAAGTCGACGCTGATGAAGGTTCTCTCCGGCGCCTATGTTGCGGATCCTGGCGGTGCTGTCCTCGTCGACGGAAAGCCGATCGTGTCCGGCGATCCGATCAAGGCCAAGGCAAATGGCATCGCGGTCATTTATCAGGAACTGTCGCTCGCGCCGAACCTGACGGTTGCACAGAACATGTTCCTGGGTGCCGAGCCGTCGCGCTATGGTGTCGTCGATAAGGCTGCGGCACGCGCCCGTGTCGAGCCAATTCTCAAGCAGCTGGGCATTAACTTCGGACCGTCACAGTTCGTGGCAACGCTCTCGTTGGGCGAACGTCAGATGGTGGAGATCGCGCGTGCCCTGACCACCAACGCGAGGATCATCGTCATGGACGAGCCGACGACTTCGCTGACCTCCAGGGAGACGGAACGCCTTTTCGAGGTCATCGCGGGGCTTAAGGCGCGCGGCATAGCGATCATCTACATCAGCCATAGAATGGAAGAGATCTACGCGCTCGCAGACCGTGTCAGCGTTCTGCGCGATAGCGCCTACGTCGGCACGCTCGAGCGCGAAGAACTGTCCGCCGGACGACTGGTCTCGATGATGGTCGGTCGCGATCTCTCCACTTTCTACAAAAAGGAACACCGTGCACCTGTGCAGGCGGCCAAGACGGTTCTTTCAGTGAAAGATGTTGGTGACGGCCGCCGAGTTCTCGGATGCTCGTTCGACGCAAGGGCAGGCGAGGTCCTCGGCATCGCGGGCCTGGTTGGGTCCGGTCGGACGGAACTAGCGCGCCTCGTTTTCGGCGCGGACCCCAAAACGGCCGGCACGGTGTCTTTGGAGGGCCGGGAACTGGCCATTAGCGGACCGCGGGACGCGATGGATGCAGGGATCGCGTATCTCACAGAGGACCGGAAGGGCCTTGGCCTCTTCCTCGATATGACGATCAACGAAAACATCAATATCGGCGTTATCAGCAGGGACGCCGGCCCCGGTGGCATCTTGAATTTCGCCGCCGCCAGGGAGCGTGCCACCCGCGCGATCAAATCGCTTTCCATTCGCACGTCGAGTGCAAGCATCAATGTCGGCGCTCTGTCGGGTGGCAACCAACAGAAGGCACTGATTGCACGACTCCTCGAAACGAAGCCCAAGGTCATCATCTTCGACGAGCCGACGCGCGGTGTCGATGTGGGTGCCAAGTCCGAGATTTACCGGATCATCGACGAGCTCGCGCAGGCAGGCATCGCGATCGTCGTGATTTCGAGTGACTTGCCGGAAATCATCGGCATCGCCGATCGCGTCCTCGTCATGCGCGAAGGCCGCATCGCGGGTGAAGTTCTGGCGACGCCCGATCAGCCAATCAGCCAGGAAGCCATCATGGCGTTTTCCACCGGATCGGCATCGAAAGTCGCCTGAAGCCGGACAACAAAGACGACGGGATAAAGATATGACCTCGACATCAACCGACCAGCTGAACGCAGGCAAGGCAAGATTCAGATCGACGCTTACCGCGCTCGGTATGTTGCCAGTGCTCGTCATCCTGGCTATCGGCTTTCATCTGTTGAGCGGCCGCTTTCTAAGCGTCAACAACCTGTCGATCGTGATGCAACAGGCATCGATCAATACTGTTTTGGCTGCCGGGATGACCTTCGTGATCCTGACGGGCGGCATTGACCTGTCGGTAGGTTCTATCCTTGCGGCCTCGGCCATGGTTGGCGTGATCGTGTCTCTCTGGCCGGACGTCGGCATGCTGGGTATTCCTGCTGCGATCGGCGTGGGACTTGCCTGTGGTGTCGTCAACGGCACGATCATTTCGGCGCTGAAGCTTCCGCCCTTCATCGTCACGCTCGGCTCGCTGACCGCTATGCGCGGCATCGCCCGACTTCTCGGCGGCGACACGACGGTTTTCAATCCCGACTTGCCGTTCGACTTCATCGGCAATGGCAGTTTCTTCGGCGTGCCATGGCTGGCGATCATCGCTCTGGCGACCATCCTGATCTCGTGGTTCATCCTGAAGCGCACGGTATTGGGCACGTGGATCTACGCTGTCGGCGGAAACGTCGAGGCAGCGCGCCTCACCGGGATCAAGGTCCCGCTGGTGCTGCTCTTCGTCTACTCGATGTCGGGTCTGCTCTCGGGGCTTGGCGGCGTGATGTCCGCAGCCCGCCTGTATGCTGCGAACGGCCTGCAACTTGGTCAATCCTACGAGCTCGACGCGATCGCAGCCGTCATTCTCGGCGGAACCAGCTTCGTCGGCGGTGTCGGTTCGATCTGGGGTACGCTGATCGGCGCACTCATCATCGCGGTGCTGTCCAACGGCCTCATCCTCGTCGGCGTTTCCGACATTTGGCAGTACATCATCAAGGGACTTGTCATCATCGTGGCCGTAGCGCTCGACCGCTACAGGCTCAAAGGACTTAGCCGCACCTGACGTGCGACTGGAGGAACCGGGGTTGCCGGATAACGGGGCGCAGGAAGCGCCATAAGGAGGAAAATATGCGCATGATTTCGAAACTGCTCGCAGCGACCACTCTGGCCGCAGCCATCGCAATGCCGGCAGCCGCCAAAGACCTGGAGAAGATCGGCATTTCCGTCGGTCTGCTTGGCAATCCGTTCTTCGTTGCGACCATCAAGGGCATCGAGGATCGCGCCAAGGAAATCAATCCGAACGTACAGGTCACCTCGGTTTCGGCAGACTACGACCTCAACAAGCAAGTTTCGCAGATCGACAGCTTCATCGCCGCAGGCGTTGACATCATCATGCTGAACGCCGTCGACGCCAAGGCGATTGCTCCGGCCGTCAAGAAGGCCCAGGCTGCAGGTGTTATCGTTGCCGCCTTCGACGTTTCGGCTCCGGGCGCTGACGTCACGGTCATGACGAACAACATCAAGGCAGGTGAAGAGGCGTGCCAGTACATCGTCGATCAGCTCAAGGGCAAGGGCGACGTCGTCATCATCAACGGCCCGGCATCGTCCTCGATCCTCGACCGCGTGCAGGGTTGCAAGAACGTGCTCGCGAAGAGCCCGGACATCAAGATCCTGTCGGACGACCAGAACGGTCAGGGCTCGCGTGATGGCGGCCTCGCAGTCATGCAGGGCCTGCTGACGCGCTTCGACAAGATCGACGCCGTCTTCGCCATCAATGACCCGACGGGCATCGGTGCCGAGCTTGCCGCCAAGCAGCTGAACCGCAACGAGTTCTTCATCACTGCCGTTGACGGTGCCCCAGATATCGAAAAGTCGCTTGCAAGCGGCAATTCCATGATCAAGGCCTCGGCTTCCCAGGACCCGTACGTCATGGCCGGCGACGCCCTCAAGATGGCTGTCGATGTTCTGAACGGCAAGAAGCCGGCGGAGAACACCGTCCTGCTCGACCCGAAGCTGATCACTGCTGACAACGTCAAGGATTACAAGGGCTGGACCGCAGCCCGCTAACGTTTCCTCCCAGGAGCTCGCCGGCGCCTTCGGGCCTGGCGAGCCTTCGCTTCAATGAAATTCAGGATATTAGTGTCATGTCCAAAATCGGCGTCCACTCGTTCGTCTGGAGTGCTGGCTCGTCTCGCGATGAGCTTGAGCGTACACTTACCAGATCGCATGAACTTGGCTTTAAGCTGGTGGAGTTTTCCTATCTCGATCCAAAGCTGGTCGACGTGAAATGGCTCGCGTCCCGCATCAGGGAACTGGGCCTCGACGTCGCGGTGAGCATGGGTCTTCCGACCGATGGTGACATCTCCAGTGATGATCCGTCGGTGATCGCCAACGGTGAGGCCATACTCGACAGAGCCGTTGCGTTGGTTCGCGATCTAGGTGGCACAAAGCTCGCCGGTATCCTGAGTTCCTCGCATGGAAAGCAGGAGCATGCGTTGTCCCGCAAGGGATGGGAAACGAGTGTTACCACGCTGTCGCGGGTCGCCGATCGTGCGAAGGCAGCCGGCGTCACCCTCAATCTCGAAATCGTCAACCGCTTCGAGAGCAACATGCTCAATACGGCAGCCCAAGGCCTAGCGTACATCAAGGACACAGGTGCCTCGAACGTCTTCCTGCATCTCGACACCTTCCACATGAATATCGAGGAAGCTGACGTCGGACTGGCAATACGCAATGCCGCCCACAAGATCGGCTATGTCCACATCGGCGAAAGCCATCGTGGTTATCTCGGAACGGGCAACATCGATTTTGCCGCCATCTTCGACGCTCTGGTCGCCATCGGATGGGACGATTACGTCACGTTCGAATCTTTCTCAACGGCCATCGTTGACAAAGATTTGTCGTTGAAGACGGCGATCTGGCGAAACCTTTGGGACGACAATGTTGCTTTGGCCCGACATGCTCGCCAGTTCATCGAACTCGGTTTGGAAACCGCACGCCTTAAAGCCGAACTCGTGAAGGATGCTCACGCGCCATCGGCGTAGAGGTGTCGAACAAAAGGTATGGAGCAGGTCAAGGCCCGAAATGGCAGAGCCCTTGCGAGCATCCGTCATAGCACCCAGCTTTTTGGGGATTGCCAGAACAAACCGAGAATAAGGGCTGGCGCGGGCAAATTGTAAGGGCTACGAAGATCGACCAACAGATGAGGTTCTGCTTTGGTCTATCGATTCATCCACACCGCCGACATTCATCTCGACTCCCCGCTGCGGACGCTGGCCCTGCGCAATGCCGAGCTTTCCGAGCTGATTGGATTGGCGACCCGACGGTCGTTTGTCCGCATCATCGATCTATGCCTGGATGAACGGGTAGATGCGTTGGTCATCGCTGGCGATCTCTACGATGGCGACCAGACATCGATGAAGACCGCGCGGTTCCTAGCTGAGCAGCTTGCGCGTTTGCACGAGGCAGGCATCAGGGCGTTCATCATTCGCGGCAACCACGATGCGCTCTCCAAAATCACCGCGGAGCTAATTATGCCGGATTCCGTCAAAGTGTTCGGTTCCGTGGCGGAAACCATCGCCATCGACCGAGCTCCCGGCCGGTTCCCCGTGGCAATCCACGGACTGAGTTTCGCGAAACCGCAAGCGCCCGAGAGCCTCCTTCGACAATACGCCGTTCCTGTTCCGGATACCGTGAACATCGGCATTATGCACACCAGTCTCGGCGGCTCTGCGGGACACGATTTGTACGCTCCATGTAGCGTCGCCGACCTCCGCCAAACGGGATTTCGGTACTGGGCACTCGGCCACATTCACAAGAGGTCGGCGGTCGAGGACTCATCCTCCGCGATCGTCATGCCCGGTATTCCTCAGGGGAGGGATATAAACGAGGACGGCCCCAAGTCCGTCTCCCTCGTCACGATAAGGGATGACCGCTCCGTCGTCGTCGAAGAACGCCAAACCGCCATCGCCCAGTTCGAGAGACTGGTCGTCGATATCTCCAGGGCGACTGATTGGAAAGATGTGGTTCTGGAGGCGAAAGGCAAACTGGAACGCCTTTCTTCAGCGGTGTCCGCCGACCAACTGGTTGCCCGCGTCGAAATAACCGGAGCCACCGAACTCGCGTGGCGCATCCGGCGAGACGCCGACCTTCTCCGGACCGAACTCGAGACACGCGGTGCGACGATCGGGAATGTCTGGATCGAGAAGGTCGTGACGTCGTCGGTTGCGCCCAAACAGCAAGATGCACGGCCGAGCGCGCTCGACGAACTTGCAGCGATTATCGACAGCGAGATCCATAGCTCGACCCAATATCGCGACGAGGTTCGCTCGATCGCCGACGAACTGCGGGCCCAGCTCCCGGCCGAGCTCCGCGAGATCTTCGGCAAGGACGAGGGGTCTTTCGAGAACTTGTTGGCGCAATTTGCCAAGGACGGTGCGTCGCAGGTCTTGGCGCGTCTGCGCGGCGGCGAGGGAGAATAGCGTGCGCATCAACCGTCTCGACCTGACGCGTTACGGGAAGTTCACCGATGCCGTCATCGATTTCGGATCGCGTCCCGTCGGATCTCCAGACCTCCATGTCATTTACGGTCCGAATGAGGCTGGAAAATCGACCACGCTCGACGCGATCCTCGATCTGACCTTCGGGATCGGCAATACGACCAAATACGGGTTCCAGCACCCCTATAATACGATGCGCTTAGGGGCGAACGTTCATGTGGGAGGTCAGGACAGAGACTTCGTCCGTATCAAGCGGCCCCAGAACAGTTTGCTCGATCGTGAAGAACGCAGCCTCGCCGATACGGAGATCCGGGCCGACCTTGGCGGAATAGATCGTGACGCGTTCTCGACAATGTTTTCGCTGGACGACATCACACTCGAAAAAGGTGGTGAAAGTATTCTGGCAAGCAAGGGAGACCTGGGCGAATTGCTTTTCTCCGCCAGCGCCGGGCTTTCCGATCTCAGCCGCCAACTCCTGACGATCCGCGGGGATGCGGACACCTTCTATAAATTTCGGGACGCAGCAGCCAACTGAGTGAGCTCAAGCTGCGGTTGACGGAGCTGAAGCAAAAACGCGAAGAACTCGACCTCCAGGCCACCGAGTATCGTAAGAGGTTGGCTGAACTGCAGCGCCTCGACGGTCTCTACAATCAGGCTTTGACCGAGCGTGCGAACACCCAGCGCCAGGCTGACGAGATCAACCGTGTCCTACGAGCGCTTCCGACGATGCGCAGGCTTACCGGGCTTCGAGGCCAGCTCGATGCCCTCGAGACGGTGTCCGATCCACCGGAATCGTGGAAGATCGAACTCCCGGCAATCCGCAAGGGTGAAATCGAAATCCGCGTCAAGCTGGACGAGGTTGCCCGTACTATTGCGGAGATCGAGAACGAGATTGACGGGATGGCCGATGACGCTGTCGCTCTTGGCCTCGCGGCGCGCGTCGCCGATCTCACGAAAACATTCGAACCCAGATACCTGACGGCGCAGGTCGACATCCCGAAGCTTACTGGCCGGGTCGCTGAACTCTCTGTCGAAACGCTCCTTCTGCAGCTAGGCAAAGCCGACGAGAAAACGCCTGCGCGGTTGGTTCTGGATGCGGCGACCGTCGGCAAACTCAGATCGCTCATCAGCGCCAGGTCCGGGGTCGAAGCTCGTCGCGCTTCCGCGGAGGAAGAGCTTATCCGTTCGGAACGCGCCCTTCAGGATGAGGGCAACCGGATTTCGCTCTTCGAGGAGTTTCGCGATCCTGCACGGATCAGGGCTTTCGAAGTACTTGCGGCGACGGTTAAAGCTCTGCCGAAAGCCGGCGACGAGGTCGCGTTCCGTTCCCTGATGCGGCGGCGCGAGAACGCGGATGGCGTATTGTCGGAAAGCCTCGCGCATCTGGCTCCCTGGGCCGGCAGTCCGACCGACCTGGCGGCAATGAGCGTGCCGTCGGCCGCAAAGCTGAACGATTGGAGGACTCGATACCAGGACGGTCGGGAGCGGACGAAGACAACGCGCGCCGAACTTGAGCGCCTTGAGCCGGACGCCAGACGGATGGACGCGGAGATCCAAGTCCTCCGCGCTCGGGCAGGGGAGATCGACGAACCTTCAGTCGCGGCTAGCAGAGCCGCCCGTGAAAGGGCATGGGTTGCACATCGTCAGGCGATGGACGTGCAATCGGCTGACGCTTTTGAGCATGCCATGAGAGCGGACGATCACCTCGTTTCGCAACGGCTCCTGCATTTCGCAGAGGCCAGCAAGCTGGCGCAGTTGATGATGAGCCGAGCATCCGCAGGTTCCGATATCGAAACTGCCCGCGAGCGTATTGAAGCGGCCGCACGTTCCCTCGCGGAACTACGAGCGGAGATGTCCCCAACGTTGGCATCGATTTCGTCCAGTGCCGAATTTGGTGTTGATCCCTCAGAACTGGAAGAATGGCTGCGTAGAAGGACCGTTGCCCTAAGGGCACGTGACGATCTATCGGCCATCGACCAGGAAGTCGCGGAAATCCATGACAGGACCCAGCAATCGAAGGAACAGTTGCTTGCGGCTATCAAGGCAACGGGCCTGGCCGCCCGCGGCGACGCCGATCTGGCAACGCTGTTCGCAGCCGCCGAAGAGGGCCTCGATGCCTTCAACCTCGCCATGGATCAGGCAGACCGTCTGGTGCGACTGAAGGAGGATAACGCCGCGCGCGCCCGTGCGATGACCGATGCGTTGAAAGCCGCGCAGGAATGGGACGCCAGATGGTTCGAGCTCTGCAACGGTTGCTGGTTAGGGGAGGCGTCGATCCTCCCAGACGTAGATGCAGTCAACGGGATCCTCGACGTTCTCGAAAAACTAGCTTCGGCAATCGAAGCCAAAGACAGCCTCGGCGATCGAATCCAGAAGATGGAAAAGGATAGCGCACTGTTCGAAGCTTCGGTGTTCGAATTATGCGACAGCCTGGAAATCCCGAAATCCGCCTCTCTCACGGAGCTTACGCGGACGATCACCGACCGTCTCATGGTTGCAGAGCGGGGCAGGGAGCAACGGGAGAAGCTGGGACGCGATCTCGACAAGAAGCGAGAAGAAGAGCGCGAATACCTTGTCACCAAGGAGGTACTCGATCTCCAAATAGGAAAGATGGCAGCGTTCTTCGAGTGTACCACGCTAGATGAGGTCGAGACCTTTATCGAGCTTTCCTCGAAGCGGCAGGTGCTGCGGACTTCCATTTCTGACGTCGAGCAAGAACTCATCGAGATCAGTGGTGCGAACGATATCGGTGACGTCGAGGAGAGGCTCGCGTCGGCGAATAGAGAAGAATTGGAGGGCCAGCTAGCTTTGCTGACGCCAATCCTCGAAGACCAGGACAGAAAATGTCACGACGTCTTCCATGAGCGCTCCACCATGCAGAAAGCGCTCGACGCCATAGGCGGCGATTCCGTCGTCGCGGAAATCGAGGAGCAGCGGCGCACCATTTTGTTGGAGATCGAAGAACGCGCCGGGCGCTACCTCGAACTTCGCGCGGGGATAACCGCCGCCGAGCAGGCGCTGAAGCTCTTTAGAGATCGGCATCGAAGCGGGATGATGACAAGGGCGTCGGATGCGTTCAGGACCATCAGTCGCGGTGCCTACACGGGTGTCGCCGCCCAGCCCGGCAAGGATGGAGAACTCCTGATCGCGGTCTCGGCGAACGGCGGTTCGAAGATCGCCGACGAGCTGTCCAAGGGCGCACGGTTCCAGCTCTATCTCGCGCTTCGGGTGGCGGGATATCACGAGTTCGTTGCCAATCGCGCACCCATTCCGTTCATCGCCGACGACATCATGGAAACCTTCGATGACTTCCGTGCCGAGGAGGCCTTCCGTTTGTTCACCGAGATGGCCGGGCGTGGGCAGGTAATCTATCTGACGCATCATCAGCACCTGACCGAGATCGCCAAGAAGGTCTGCCCGAGCGTCCGGCTACATGATTTGGAGACAATTCAATCGGCGAGCCGGCTTGGTAGGATTGCGGCCGAGTAGAAGGGACCTGACACCAAGGCGCAGCTACGATGAGCTCCGAACCGGATACCGCCTCATTGCGCCATCCGTTAGAGCTAAATGCTGACCTCCGCGACGGTAATCCTCCGCCAGGAGGAGACATGGATTAGATGAATCGGTTAACGTCAGCTATCTCCTCTGTTGACGGTACGCCCATGCCGACCTTAGTCGAACTCTCCGCTTTCGATCAAATTGGACGAATGATTTCTCTGCCACTGAAGTCCTGTTGAGAGCGACACTCGGGAAATTTGTCGTGTCTGTTGACCACATCGGCAGCACTGCCGTACCGGGCTTGGCCGCGAAGCCGATCATCGACATCGACATCACTATACCGAGTTTGGATGACGTCCCCGATGCAAGTGCGGAGCTGGTCAAGCTTGGATTTGAACCGCGTGAGCGCGCGCAAGAAGAATACGATCGGGTTCGAGACTAGTCGACTGGCATCGGCCGACATTCTACCGCTCGCTCGACACCCGACCAGCTTGTCAAAATTATGCCCCTCAAGAAGACCTATGAATGCGGCCGGGGCATGTACAAGGCCGTCAACAATGTCCTCCCGCCACTTCAACCTGCCGTCGCTGATCCAACCTGCAGCCTCCTTTAAAGACGCAGGTTGCGGATCAATGAATTCCACGTTCATGAAGCCCCGAACGGTGATGCTCTTTTGCTGGATGTCTCTCATGGAAGCGGGGGGATCGGGCCGGGATTGCAAAAGGCCTGTGACCGTCACTATGAGATATAGATCTTATATCTACGGTCAATTACGCACTAATCGTAAAGCCAGATATCGAGGCTTATATCGATGACCAGCGAGATCGGGTGCGGCGCGCGGCCATCGTCCCTGCCAGACCTACTTGAATATCGGAAAGTGATCCCATCACAGCCCCTGTTGCGGCTTGACGATCGCCAATCATCGACCCGCTCCACACAGTCGTGGGCGGGATTCTTTCAGTGATCGACAACATGCGACAGCAGAGCCCGCACTTAATGTCAATCAGTCCGACTCTGAGCGGTGCCATGGCACGCCGCTCGCGAATAAAGCGGTCATCCAGCGGATAAATGCTTCAGTTCTCGCCGGCGCAAACTCCCTGGAGGGTCGCACAAGATAGATTCCCTCGTTTTCAAGAAACCGCCAATCCGACAGCACCTGAACCAATGCGCCGTTCTCGAAATCGCGTGACATCAACCAGTCTCCGAACGCGACGATGCCGATGCCCTGCCTTGCTGCTTCGAGCAACGCACCGATGTCGTTCGAGCGATAGTTTCCATCAGGCAGGACTGTCTCGCTGAAACTGCCTTTCCGCAACTTCCATTCAGGAGATGATACCGGCCCCGTGTAGCGCAGCAGATTGTGAGCTGCTAGGTCCTTGGGAAGGCGAGGAGTTCCGCGCCGTTCCAGATAGCCTGGAGACGCGCCAAGAACGATCCGATGATCTGCAAGTTTGCGTGCGATCAACCGGCTGTCGCCGAGCGTTCCAAGACGAACCGCCGCGTCGAAGCCCTCACCGACGAGGTCGACGAAGCGCTCGGCGTAATCCACCTCGATATTAAGGCCAGGGTACTGGTGAGCAAAATCGGGCAGCGCAGGCGCCAGCCATTGCCGTCCCATGGCGGCGGGGAAAGCAAGACGCAGCCGCCCCCGCAATTCTGATCCACTGGCGGCAGCCTCCTGCTCGGCTTCGAAGATGGCGGCGGCGGCGTTCTCCAGGCGGTCGGTGAGGCGCGCCCCAACGTCCGTCAGGCGCACCCGTCTCGTCGTCCTCTCGAGGAGACGCACTCCCAGCCGGCGCTCGAGTGCGGCGATGCGCTTCGAAACGATCGTGGGGTGACGTGCAAGCGCCAGGCCGGCGGCGTTGAACGAGCCTGTTCGAGCCACGGCCAGCAAAGCTGAATATTCGTCCGCGCGACCTTGATCCAACTCCATACGACAACTTCCCCCTATTCTATGTCTATTGCTGCACCCTATGCAGTTATGTGCGGCGGCGCACGTGGTTTTCTCGCTTAGGGGAAAACGGATATCGAATAATCCGGCCTATTCCGATGGCCAATCCATCCCACCTGAACCTTGGAGTGATCAAATGACCCGCCTGGAAAGTTTTTGGGGTCTAAAGCCGAAATGGCATGCCATAGCTGCTGCCGCCGTCATCATTGGAACGACCGCGACGTTGTCCCGCGCAGCCGAGATAAAGACGGCTCCGCTTGTCGCAGGTCCGATTGTTGCCTCTGGAGCCAAGCTTGAGAAGCTCTTCGACGGCGGCTACTGGACAGAAGGACCTGCAGTTGGCCCGGACGGTAGGGTCTACTTCTGCGACCTAACTATGACTTTTGCCACAGGTATGGAGGCCGGCAACATCTGGTCTACGATCCTGTCACGGGTCAGACCGCGCTGTACCGCTCGCCGAGCGGTATGGCAGCCGGAATCAAGTTCGACCACGACGGCAACATGGTGGTCACCGAGGGTGCGGACTTCGGCGGTCGAAGTGTCATCCGGACCGACGCGAAAACCGGTCGCTCGACCATTCTTGCGGGCCTTTACAAAGGCCGACCCTTCAACGCACCCAATGATCTGGACATCGACGAGAGGGGGCGCATTTACTTCACCGACCCGCGCTATTTCGGTTATGAGACAATCGAGCAGCCCGTATCGGGCGTATATCGCATCGACCCTGATGGCTCCGTCCATCTTATTCTCGCTGACATAGCTCGGCCAAACGGTATTGCACTCTCGCCGGATCAGAAGACCCTTTACGTGGCCGAACTCGATCCTTTGCTCAGTGACTGGCGCATCGACAAGGTCCCGCAGGCGAGCGGAGCAATGCGTCTGCTGGCTTACGACCTCGCAGCCGACGGTTCGGCCAGCAATCAGAAAGTTCTCGTCGACTACGGGAAAGAGACTGGCCCTGATGGCATTGCGGTGGACTCGGCTGGCAACATCTATGCTGCGGTCTCCGCAGCCAGTCGGTTGGGCGTTAGAGTTTATAGCCCGGATGGAAAGGAGATTGCATTTGTTCCTGTGCCAGATGTAAGCGCGGTGACCAATATTGCACTAGCCACAGAGAGTGATCGGACCTGGCTCTACATTACCGCAACCAAGGGTCTCTACCGCATCGAGACAAGGATCCACGGAGAGGCGCGATAGTACGGGGCAAGGTCAGCCGACACAAACTTGGCTTCGTCTTGCCAGCTAACGACGAGCAGGTGCTCGGTAAGACGTCTCAATCACCGTTTGAAGACGATCATTTTCTCCGCCGTCATCTCGCGGGCGGTATAGGGAATGCCACCGACGCCATAGCCGGATGTCCTCCGGCCGGCGAACGGCATCCAATCGGTGCGGAAGGCACTGTGGTCATTGACCATGACCGCCGAGGCGTCGAGACGCTCGGCTGCGTCGAGCGCGACGGCGAGATCGCGCGTGAAGATACTGCTTTGAAATGCGACCGGCAGTGAATTTGCCTCGCGGATGGCATCATCAAGGTCGGCAAACGCAAATATGCAGGTGACTGGGCCGAATACCTCCTCGTGTGACACTTTCGATTTTCTCGGCGGATCGATGAGGATCGCCGGCGCCAGCGTCGTGTCGCTGAGGCGTCCACCTCCGATCAAGCGGGTGCCACCCGACGCTGCTTCCTCGACCCAGCTGGCGACCCGATCGGCTTCCTTCGGTTCAATCAGCGGGCCGACCTCGGTTTCGGCAAGGCGGGGATCGCCGACACGCAGTCGCCCGACGCGCTCGGCGAACCGTTCGACGAAGGCATCCCTGAGTGCCTCGTGGACATAGATTCGCTGGACCGAGACGCAGACTTGGCCCGCATGGTAATAGCCGCCCTTGGCGAGCGGCTCGATAATCGCGTCGATATCAGCGGTGCGGTCTATGATCACCGGCGCCACACCACCATGCTCGAGTGCGCAGCGCGTTCCGGGAGCCAGATTGGCCCGCAGGTGCCAGCCCACCGCGCTCGATCCGATAAAGCTCAGGAAGGCGACTCGCGGATCGCTCGCAAAAGCGCTGGACAGATCGCGGTTCTCGGGGAGTAGGGTCTGAACCCAGCCTTCCGGCATGCCGGCCTCATGGACGAGCTTTACCAGCTCGAGGCAGCAAAGCGGTGTCGCGGCCGCGGGTTTGACGATGACCGGGCACCCCGTGGCGATCGCCGGCGCGACCTGATGCACGATGAGGTTGAGGGGATGGTTGAACGCCGAGATCGCAGCAACGACGCCGATGGGTTCTAGGATCGTCCAGGCGCGCCGCCCCTCGCTGGCTGGGGTCAGCCCCATCGGTATCTCGGTGCCGCCGCGGGTGCGAAGCAGATCGGTGGCGTCGCGGATCCCGTCGATGGCGCGATCGGTTTCAACCAGCGCATCGGTGTAAGGCTTGCCCCCTTCGCGCGCAATGCGCATCGCGAACGTCTCGCGTTGCTGCAGGACCAGATCCGCAAGCCGATGCAGTACGGCTATGCGTTGGTGCGGTTTCAGCCAGCTGTCCCGATCTTCAAAGCGCTCGCGAGCGACGGTGAACTTGCGTTCGAGCGCGCTGGCATCGTCCGTCGGCAAATCGGCGATATGTTGGCGATCATAGGCTTGCACGACCTCAAGCATGGAGACCCTCCGGATCGGTTATTCTTCAAGCGCGACAGCTTCGAGAATGAGCGCGGAGCGATCCGCCAACGCAGGAACTCTGGCGAGATAGGCGTGGTAGTGCGGCGTCCGGCGGTGCGCTTCCGCCGCCTCGGCGTCACGATATAGCTCGTCGAGCACGTAGCGCTCGGGCAGTGCGGTATCCCGCCAGACATCCCAGCGCAGATTGCCCGGTTCTGCCCGACAAAGCGGCGCCATGCCGAGCAGCAACTCGCGCAGTTCTTCGGCTTTGCCGGGATGAGCCGTCAGGCTGGCCGTGATTTTCACCGATGATTGCGACATGGTGGTTCTCCCATGTGACGTTGCCGCTTCAGGCCGAAGCGGCAACGTCTCGCAAAGCTGCGAGCAGCTTTTTCCCAAGTTCACCTGCTGACGCCGGGTTCTGGCCTGTTATCAAGCGCCCATCGACGACGACGTGCGGCTGCCAGTTGGCAACCGACGAGTATTCCGCGCCCTGGGCTCTCAGCGCATCCTCGAGTTCGTAGGGCACGTCCTCGCGCGCATAGTCGTATTCTTCCTTCTTCGAGAACGACGTGAGCTTCTTGCCGTATACGAACGGTTTGCCGTCACCGATGTCGACGCCTAGCAGCGCGCAGGGTCCATGGCAGACGGCTGTCACGAGTTTGCCGGTCGTCCAGGCGCGGACGATTGCTCCCTGCACCTCAGCATTGCGCTGAATATCGACCATCGGCCCAAGTCCGCCGGGCACAAGAATGGCATCGTAGTCAGCAGCGTCGACCTCGCAGAGTTTGCGGCTGCGATTGAGCCGCCGAAAGGCCTTGCTCTCGAAGAACGCCTTCTGCGCGGGATCCTTCTCGTCATAGGCGTCGTAGGGCGTCCATCCGCCGACCGGCGAGGCGAACTCCACCGCAATGCCGGCGGCATCGAGCACATCGAACGGATGGGCGACTTCCGCAAAGAAGAAGCCGGTTTTTCGACTATGCGGTCCGATCACAGCCGCATTGGTGACGATGAACAGAACATGCTGGGTCATGATTGTCTCCTAAACATCTCGTTCGACTTGTTCTTTTGATGCACGGCATCAGAATGTGACGACCGCGCGCCCGACGACCTTGTTGTCGCGCATGAGATCGATGTACTCATTGATGTCATCGAACGAGATCGTCTTGATCGTGTGCTGGATCTTGCCCTCTGCGGCGAGCGCCATAACTTCGATCAGATCTGCGTTGTTTCCCCAGAACGAGCCGTGAAAAGTCTGCTCGCCGTGGACGCGTGGGAACAGAGGAACGTTGATCCGGTCGCCGATAAAGCCGACATCGGCATAGTGCCCGCCGATCGCGAGACGCGAGAAGGCGAGCTGCATCATCTCGGTCGCACCGGCGCAGTCGATGATCGCGTCGAATTTGTCCTGTCCGGTCGCCTTCTTGAGCTCCTTTCCCACCACTTCGGAGGACTTGCCTTCGATCGCGATGATGTGGTCGGCGCCATATTTTTTTGCGACCTGGAGTTTTTCCTCGTTCCTGGCGACTGCAACGACAGGGCCGCCTGCACCGAGCAGCTTGGCATACTGGACGGCGTAGGCACCTAGGCCGCCGATGCCGAATACGCCGATTACCCGGTCCGGGCCAAGCCCGCCGGCATCGCGGATCTTCTTGAGTCCACGATAGGGGGTAAGTCCGGCATCCGTCAGCGGTGCAAGTTGCTCGAACTTGAGATGCCTGGCGACCTTGATCGCATAACGAGCCGGCACCGGGATATATTCGGCAAAGCCACCATAAGGACCAAAGCCAGGCCAGCGGACATTGGGGCAGATGTGAGTGTTGCCGACTTGACAATGCTTGCAGACGCCGTCACCCCAGCCGGGTGACACGACGACGTGATCACCTTCCTCCAGGCCTGCAGCTTTGGCCACGACGCCACCGACCTTCTCGACCGTGCCAGTAATCTCGTGGCCGGGAATAACGGGGGGTGGAATATCGCCATAGCCCTGGAAGAAGCCATCGATCAGGAGCACGTCCGAACGGCACATGCCGCAGGCAGCGACCTTTACGAGGACCTCGTCAGGCTGAATGTCTGGAACCTTGATGTCCTCGAGTGTGAGGGGCTTCTTGTATTCAAGAATGCGCGCGGCTTTCATCACTGCCTCCTTCAGGGTTTTGGATCTTTTGCGATCGCCGCGGCCGCCGCCTCTGCGACCGCGATGTCCTGCTCGACCGAACCGGCACTGGTGCCGACGGCTCCGACGATCTGGTCGCCGATCGCGACGGGCAAGCCGCCGCCGAAAATGACGACGCGGCCACCGTTGCTCTGCTCTATCCCGAACAGAGGCGCTCCAGGCTGTGCCAGTTCAGCGAGATATTCGGTCGTCTTGTCGAACATCCGCGCCGTCTTCGCCTTACCGATGGCGAGATCGATGCTTCCTTCCAGCGCGCCGTCCTGACGCGAGAATGCGATCAGCGCACCACCCGCATCGACCACGGCGACATTGTAGGGAATGCCAAGCTCGGCCGCCTTTGCCTCACCGGCCTCAAGCATCCGTTTGGCGTCCGACAATGTCAGTGTGCTGAGCGCGCGCGGCATACCTTGTGTTCCTCGATAAATCCGGGTCCAGGCGCGGGCAGCCATGGCCAACAACGACCACCGGACGCTGGAAACCTGCTGAATGCGGGCGGGACCTTTGCGAACCTTGTCGGATCTCCTTCACCTGGTCAGCCCGCAACCTTGATATCACTGCGGCATCGACATGGCCGGTTAAAAAAGGTGAATCTGCTGGTATAAGACTATTAGGCTCGGAATCCATCTCGCGAGCCGCCGTCGTCAGGGCGGGCGTCTGCGACGCATCGCATCGTTACAATCGCAGCCGCGAAAGGAGGAATGGTGGAAGGGGTTGATGCGATCGATTCCACGACCTATTGCTTCGGCAAGTGCCGTTTCACGCCCGCGCGGCAATCGCTGCTTTGCGGCAATATCCCGATCCGCCTGGGATCGCGCGCCATGGATTTGCTCCACGCGCTCGTGCGTCGACCGGGCCAGGTCGTCAACAAGGACGAACTCTTTAAAGCGGCATGGCCTGGCCTGTTCGTCGCGGAGAGTAACCTCAAGGTCAACATTGCTGCTTTGCGTCGCGCGCTGCGGGCCAACGGCATTGACGTTCCCTGCATAGCGACCGTCCCCGGACGGGGGTATCGCTTCGTTGCACCTCTAACGGTGCTGAGTCCGCGCGAGTCGACTCTTCCTCCGTCGATCAAGGAGATCGACGGAGCGCTACCGCCGTCGAGGCCGCTGGTCGGGCGCGCCGATGCGCTTGCGGAGATTGCCGAGGCATTGCGCCAGACACGGCTGCTATCCATCGTTGGACCCGCCGGCGTCGGCAAGACAAGCATCGCGATCGCAGTCGCACGAAGCATCAGCGATACCGAGGCGCAGGCCGTGTGTTTCGTTGACCTAGCCGCGCTCGAGAACGGACAGTTCGTCGCCGTGGCCATCAGCCGTGCGCTCGGCATCGAAAGCAGCCCAATCGACGCGCTAGATGGTCTCGTTGATGCGCTGAGCGGTCAGAACCAGCTTCTAGTCCTGGATAATTGCGAGCACCTCTTAGCGACCGTGGCCGGCATAACAGATCACCTGACCCACGCATTGCGCGGGTTGACAGTCATCGCGACAAGCCGCGAGCCGTTACGATGCAGGTTCGAGATCGTCCATCGGCTTTCCCCTCTTCGGTGTCCACCCGAGGACGCAATTCTCGATGCCGGATCGGCAATGGTCTTTTCGGCGATCGAATTGCTGGTTCGACGCGCGGAGGCACATGGCTATCGGCTGAAGGACGCGGATGTCCCTGCGCTGACGAAATTGAGCCAGCGTCTCGATGGTATCCCGCTGGCGATCGAACTGGCGGTTCCACAACTCCCGGCCAACGGTCCTGCGGGGCTGCTGCAAATGCTTGAATTTGATTTCGAAGCGCTTGCCTCGCGCGGAGATGGCATGGACCGGCACAAGACGCTCACCGCGACGCTCGACTGGAGTTATCGGCTGCTCCCGGAGAATGAAGCCCGGCTACTCCGTCACCTTTCCGTTTTTGGTGGCACCTTCGCGCTTGACGATGTCATCGACGCCTTTGGCCATCTGGCGAATGACCAGGACGTCACCGCGTGGCTGGAAGCCCTCGCGGTCAAATCCATGGTGTCAGTCAATTACACGGGGAGGCGTCGCCGTTACCGGTTGCTCGACAGTACCCGAACCTTCGCCAACAAACGGCTCATAGGGCAGGGCGAGCAGCAGGCGGCCATGATCGCGTATGGCCGCTTCATTCTTGCGCTGTTCGAAAGGGCGGAAGTGGAATGGACGTGGCGGCCGCGTGAAGATTGGGTGGCGCTCTACGGCGGCTGGAGCGCTGACCTCCGCCGCATGATCGATTGGGCCTATGGTTCGGATGGGCAGGCCGAGCTCGGGGTACGGCTGACTGTTGCTGCCTTGCCGTTCTGGGTCGAATTCTCGACAATGGCGGAAAGCGGAACACGCGTCGAAAAGGCGCTGTCGGCGTTGGACGACCTGTCCGGTGATCACCTCCTGCTCCGGATGAAGCTGGTTGCCGCGCATGGTTGGAATCTTTGTTATCGCTATCCTTTCGATGACGAACTCGAAGCGACTTGGATGAGGGGGTTCGAGCTCGCTTTAAAAGCCGGAAGCGTGGAACACTGTCTTCGAACCAAGATGGGCCTAGCAATGGTCCAGACCGCCATGGGCTTTCATCAAAGGGCGTTTGAAACGATTGCCGATCTCCGCCGCTTCATGGCGTCCATAGACGATTATTCCGCGGCTCCCAATGCCGATCGGGAGTTGTTTACCTGCGAATTCTATCAAGGGAACATCAAATCCGGACATGCGGGTCTCGAGCGCCTGGCTCGCGAGCACGCGACTTTCGGCAATCGTGGTCAGACCTCGAGGTTCCAGATCGACAGGTTCGTCAATTTCCGAAATCATCTTTCGTTGTCCACTTGGGTAGTCGGCCAGCATCGGCGTGCACTTGAGATTGCGGAGGAAGCACTGAACGCCGCGCTGACTTTGAACCACGACTTGTCTTGCGCGCATTCGCTGGCAGTCGCGGCCACGCCCATAGCCTTGCTATGTGGGCGAATTGATTTAGCGCAGGAGCGAGCATCGATGCTGGCCGAGCGCCTGAAGACCCGCCAGATCGACACCTGGCCGCCGTTTGCCCGCTTTCATCAGGCAGCGATCGACGCTGCGCGCGGAGACGTGGAGGCGATCCAACGGTTGAGGGAAGCAATCGCCGCCATTCGCGACTGCAATTTTCTGATCCATTTACCCCTGCGGTATGTGATGCTCGCTCACGCGGCGCTTTCGCATGATAAAGTCGCGGTTGCTCGCCGGAGCATCGATGAGGGCATGAACTACAGTCGGCAGCGTGGAGACCGTTGGTGCGACGCCGAATTTCTGCATCTTCGAGGCTTGATGTGCTGGCGGGATGGAGATGCAGACGGCGCGATGCGGCACCTTCAGGAAGCGATAGACCTGGGTCGTGAGTGTGGCGCCTTCGGATTTGCGCTGCGCGCCGCAACGAGCCGTGTCAAGCTCGCGAACGAAATCGGCGTTCCCGCACCGGCCTTAGCAGAGCTGAAAGACATGAGCGATCGTTGCGACAGTAGCGGCAGCACGGATATTACCGCGGCACATGATGCGCTGAGGTCAAATCATGCTCAAATGACATGAGCATCTGGCCAAAGCAGATGTTCAACTGTCCGTTGCTGAGGCCGCCGAAACCCTCGAGGCCGAACGTACGATCAAGAGCAAGGCTGGCACCACGGAAACAACCACGATTGCAGGTTGGAGGGCGTTGCCGGTGTCAGGCAACAGTCCGGCGATAATCGGCACGAGGGTCGGTCCCGTCGCTATTCCGATGATCGCAGAAATCGTGATCGACAACGCGACCGTCGTTGCCCGCATGTTGCCCGGGACGCACTCCTGCATGGTAACGCGGCCAACGACCGAACCAGCCACCGAACCGGAGACCCATATCGAAAATGCGATACCTATTTGAAGACTTGACGAACTAAAGGCAATCAAACCGCGGAGTGTTTCCTCTAAAACTCCACGTTTATGGACGGGTTCGGCAGCTCAGCTCACTGACATGGTCGCTTGAAAGGGCAAAACTCATGCATTGGTACCCGGCAGGCCGAATGCCTGCTGAAAATACCGGCGAAAGGCATGCATAGCGGGTGTGAACTCGATATTGGCGCGCCAAGCGAGACCAACGTCCATCGGTGGCACGGGATCCTTGATATTGACGGTCTCGATCCGCCGGCCCTCCAGCGACCAGGGGCGGTGCACCATATCAGACAGGATGGCGACGCCGAGGCTGTTGGCAACCATCGAGCGCACGGCCTCGATCGACGAGGTGCGCAGCATCACCCGCGGCTGATAGGGCGTCGTGCTCCAGTACTTCAGCGATGAATAGGCCGCCTCGTCTACGGTCAACATGATATAGGGCTCCTCGGCGATATCCCGCAAACCGACGCCCACGCGCTTCAGCAGCGGATGCTGTGCCGGCACCCAAAGCCTGCGGATGGACCGCAAAAGCGTTTCCGTGGTGAGGGCGCTGTTGAGGATATTCGAGGTCAGCAGCACCGAAATGTCGTAGCGGTTGGCAAGCAGGCCTTCCTCGATCGACTCGCGGTTCACCTCGTAGAGTTGGATTCGGAGCTTGGGATAGAGCCGGCGCATGCGTTCGATGTGGAGCGGCAGGAAATAGCCGATAACGGTGTAGGTTGCTGCGACCGTCAGATCTCCTTCGAGATCGCCGCTAACATAGTTCAGATGCGTTGCCTCATCGACCTTGGCGAGGATCTCGTAAGCATAGGAAAGAAACTGCCGGCCGGCGGCGGTAAGCTCCATGCCCTGCGGCGTGCGGATGAAAAGAGAAACGCCGATCGATTTTTCCAGCTCCTTGATTGCAGTCGTCACTGCCGACTGCGATATCGAGAGCTGTGTGGCCGCATAGGAAATCTGTCCCTGTTCGGCCGTTGCGACGAAATAGCGGAGTTGCCGGAAGCTGAGGCTCATCGTCTATATCTCCCATCGAAATATCTGAAATCGGCGTAAATAAATCTGATCGAGTGCATTTGTTTCGTGCTCGAGCCTCGCGCATTAGAGGCAAAATCTAGCCAAGCTATTGAACTCTACCACTTATCTGTTGCCTGAGATTTAGGCGCATGTATCTGATTTATCGATAATGATGACCTAAAAATTGAATTTTTCAAATCCTGTTTTGTCGCGTAGCGTTTTACCAAAGGACAAAAGCGGATAGACAGTTTGAAGAGCATCATCGACATCAACTGCGATATGGGAGAAGCCTTCGGCCGCTGGCGGATCGGCGATACGAAGGATTCGCTGCTGATCTCCCACATCAGCTCGGCCAATATCGCCACCGGCTTCCATGCCGGCGATCCGAATCTCATCAACGAGACCGTGGCACTTGCCGCCGCCCATGGCGTCGGGGTCGGCGCCCATCCCGGCTATAACGACTTGCAGGGCTTCGGTCGCCGCAAGATTGTCGGCAGCAGCAAGGAGCTCGTCAACGACATCATCTATCAGGTGGGGGCTCTGCGCGAGTTCGCCCGCCGCCACAGCGTGCCGGTGCAGCATGTCAAGCCGCATGGAGCGCTCTACATGGAGATGGCGGTCAATCCGGATTTGGCGCAGATCTTCGTCCAGTATATGCGCACCGTCTCGCCCAACGCCTTTGTCTTCTGCATGGGCGGTTCGGCGACGCACAGGGCAGCGCTTGATGCGGGACAGCCGGTCGTGCGCGAGTTCTATGCAGATCGCGACTACAACGACAGCGGCTCGATCGTCTTTACCCGCGATGCCGGCCGTCCCGATCCGATGGTGCTGGCCCAGAAAGTGCTGCGCGCCTGCCAGGAGGGCAAGGTCCGCACGGTCACGGGCAAGGACATCGACATCGAATTTGAATCCATCTGCTTTCATTCCGATACGCTCGGCGCGCTCGATATCGTTCTAAGCGTGCGCGAGCTGCTGGTCGGCGCCGGTATCCGGATCGCGCCGGTGTCGCAGATCCTTGGCCATTAGACTTTGCGGAGACCGACCATGAGCAAGATTGAAATCCGTTCACCACTCCCGGGCACCTTCTACCGGGCTTCCGCGCCGGATGCGCCGCCTTTCAAAGCGGATGGCGACGATGTCACCGAGGCCGATACGATCGGCGTCATCGAGGTCATGAAGACATTCCAGGAGGTTCCAGCCGGTGTTGCCGGCAAGGCGATTACCTTCCTCGTCGACAATGAGGAGCCTGTCATGGCCGGACAGGTCATCGCGGAGGTCGTAGCATGACGATCGGCTCGGTGCTTGTCGCCAATCGCGGGGAAATTGCGGTTCGCGTCATCAAGGCGGCGAAGGCGCTCGGCATCCGGACCGTGCAGGCGTATAGCGCAGCAGACACGGACATGCTGGCCGTGAAGTTGGCCGATGAGGCGGTAAACATCGGCCCGCCGGCGCCCAAGAAATCCTATCTGAACATCGAGGCGGTCATTGCCGCCGCCAAGGCGGCCGGCGTCGATGCCGTGCATCCGGGCTACGGCTTTCTGTCCGAAAACGGCGACTTCGCCGATGCGGTGCGCGATGCCGGCATGATCTTCATCGGCCCGCCCGGCGATGCGATCCGCACGCTCGGTGACAAAGTGGCGGCGCGGCAGGTGGCAAAACGTGCGGGCGTACCAACGGTGCCCGGCAGCGACGGGCGGGTCGCCGGGCTCGACAACGCGCGTTTGCTCGCAGCCGAGATCGGTTTTCCTGTCATGATCAAGGCGGCGGCGGGCGGCGGCGGACGTGGCATCCGGATCGTCGGCAACATCGCTGAGTTGGAGCAGCAGTTTCCGTTGGCTTCGGCCGAGGCGCTGGCCGCCTTCGGCGACGGCGGACTTTATATGGAAAAGGTCATCAGCCGCGCCCGGCACGTCGAGGTGCAGATTTTCGGCGACGGACGGAATTTCGTGCATTTCTTCGAACGCGAATGCTCGTTGCAGCGGCGGCGCCAGAAGGTGTGGGAAGAGGCACCCGCCTTCCTGCTGCCTGCCGACATGCGCGAACGGCTTTGCATGAGCGCCGTGGCGCTGGCGCGCGAGGTCGGCTATCGCGGCGCCGGCACGGTCGAGTATCTTTACGACGCCGAAACGGGCGCCTTTTATTTCATCGAGGTCAACACCCGCATCCAGGTCGAGCATCCCGTGACCGAGATGATGACCGGGTTCGATCTGGTGCAGGAAATGTTCAAGGTCGCGGGTGGTGCGGCCCTGTCGGTCGCACAGCGAGACATCGTGGCCCGCGGCCATGCGATCGAGTGCCGCATCAATGCCGAGGACCCATTCAAGGCCTTCCAGCCATCGCCGGGCACGATCACGTTGCTGTCCGTCCCGGAAGGAGAAGGGATCCGCTTCGATACGATGCTCTATGAAGGCTACACGATCCCGCCCTTTTATGATTCCCTGCTCGGCAAGCTCATCGTGCACGCGCAGACACGCGAGACCTGCCTCGAAAAGCTCGCCACGGCGCTCACAGCACTGGCGATCGAAGGCGTACCGACGACAGTGCCGATGCACCTGGCACTCGCCCGTGACGCAAGTGTCGCCAAGGGTGCCGTTCACACTCGCTTTCTCGAACAATGGCTGGAGCAGGATTTTCCCGCACTGGCCGGCCGGACCCAGGAGGTTGCCTGATGCCCGCACGATATACGTTTGGCGGTGACGAACACCTCTTCGTCGAGTGCAGCAACGAGATGTCGCTAGAGGCATTCTTCAAGAGCCTGTCCATGGCGAGAGCGGTCCGGGAAAGCCAGATCAAGGGTGTTAGCGAGATCTGCCCGGCCAACGCGTCGTTCCAGGTGAGGTTCAATCCCGATCTCATCAAGCCGGACGACATCCTGCGGGAGGTCAAGGCGATCGAGGGCGTGGCGGAAAATTCCGAGCCGGTCCTGAAGACCCGCATTATCGAGATCCCGGTCTTCTACAATGATCCGTGGACGCATGAGACGCTGATGCGTTTTCGTGAGAGGCATCAGGAGCCCGGCGGAACGGATCTCGACTATGCCGCGCAAATCAACGGCTACGGCGGCGTCGACGATTTCATTACCGCACATGCCGGTTCTCCCTGGTTCGTGTCGATGGTCGGGTTCGTGGCTGGGCTGCCCTTCATGTACCAGATGGTAGAGCGGCAGCGGCAGATCGAAGTGCCGAAATATCTGAGGCCACGCACCGATACGCCCAAACTGACGGTCGGCCATGGTGGCTGCTTTAGCTGCATCTATTCGGTGCGTGGCGCCGGCGGCTACCAGATGTTCGGCGTCACGCCGATGCCGATCTTCGACCCGACGCAGCAAACGAGTTACCTGCGCGATTTCATGGTGTTCTTCCATCCCGGCGACATCGTCAAGTTCAAGCCGGTCGATCGCGACAGATACGACACGGCGGTCGAGCAGGTCGACAAAAGGCTCTTCAGCCCGCCGATCCGTGAGGTCCGGTTCGATCTGCGCGAATTCAGCAAGGACATCGACGGTTACAACGCCGCACTGGAGGGCATTCTCAATGACCATTAAGGTGCTGCACCCGGGATTATCGACGAGCGTCCAGGATCTCGGCCGTCCCGGCTATTTCCACCTCGGCATCCCGATCGGTGGTGCCATGGACCGCTACGCCATGCGTGCCGCCAATCTGCTCGTCGGCAACGAGGAAGGGGCAGCGGGTCTGGAGGCGGTCTTCATGGGGCCAAAGCTTGAATTTGCCGAGGATCGGCTCGTGGCCGTCACCGGTGCCGACATGCCGGCCAAGGTCGACGGCGTGGCGCAGCCCGGCTGGACCGCTTTCAAGGTCAGGGCGGGCCAGGTGTTGAGCTTCGACTTCCTGAAATCCGGCGCGCGCATCCTGATTGCGGTCGCAGGCGGTATCGACGTGCCGGAAGCGCTTGGCAGCCGATCCACCTATCCGATCGGTGCACTCGGCGGCTACAAGGGCAGGGCACTGATGGCCGGTGACGAACTGCCTGTCGGAAAAGCCGACCTTGCCGAAGACGGAAAAAGCGTCACCGAAGAGTTGCGCCGTAACGTAGCAACGCCGGCTGAGCTTCGCGTACTGCCGGGGCTCTACTGGGACCGGCTGACCGATGCGGCCAAGGCAAGCTTCTTCGCCGACGAATGGAAAGTGGCGCCTGAGGCCGACCGCATGGGCTACCGCTTTCGTGGCGGGCGCAAGCTCGAGTTCCTTGACCGCAAGCAGCCCTTCGGCGCCGGTTCCGATCCGTCGAACATCGTCGATAGCTGCTACCCCTACGGCTCGATTCAGGTGCCGGGCGGGACGGAGCCGATCATCCTCCATCGCGACGCGGTCTCGGGCGGCGGCTACTTCATGGTCGGCACCGTGATTTCGGCGGACATGGACCTCATCGGTCAGTTGCAGCCGCATACGCCGGCGCGGTTCGTCGAGGTAACGATGGACCAGGCGCTGAAGGCGAGGGCCGATCAGGCGAAGCTGCTCGACCGTCTCCGCCAAAGCTTATCATGAGGTGACGATGATGGCTGGCCGATCACTCGACGCGCGTCAGGTAATCGGCGGTCACGCTCGGACCGGGAATGATGGCGACGATCTTCATCTGGGCGATCATGCGCTTCATGGAGGCGTCGAGATGCGTCTCCAGCATGGCGGCGGCAGCGTCGACGGCGCCGCGCATGAGAAGCTCGACGATAAGCCGCATCTCGGTAATGGCGGTCGGATCATCAGGCAGGCCGAGATGACGCAGCAGCCGCTCGGCAGCGTTGACGGGGAGCAGGTTGTTGCGGATCAGCTCCCGTGTCTTCTCGTTCGACGTCGTCAGCACGCAGATGTCGATCATCTGTTCCTGAAGCTCCTCGAGTTTCTCCAGGTGGTCGACCGGCTGCGAAGCTTCGAGACCGGCCAGGCGGGTGAAGAGTTCGGTCAGGCGTTCGCGGTCGACGGCAGTAGCGCCAGCCTTGAGCGCCGAGGGCTCCAGCATGCGTCGGAGCGTGAAATGATCCTTGATCGTCTGGGCCGTGAGCGGGCCGGCGATCCAGTGGGAACTCTGGTTCTTCCGGACGAGGCCACGTTCCTGCAGACGGCTCAGGACGTCGCGTACAACCGTACGGCTGACCTTGAAATGATTGGCGAGCTCGATCTCGATGATGCGGTACTGGCCGAAGACGACGCAGCCGGCCACGTCGCGCTCCACCGTATTGTAGATGCGCGCCCAGGACGAGCGGCTCTGCAGCGCCTCGTCGGCATGTTGGGCGATGACAAGGCCGAGGGACTTGATATCAGTGCGGTTTGGGACGAGACCCGCATCCTGCGGACCGACCAGGAAGCCACGTCCCTGGAAGCGGTGGACGAGGCCGTCCGCCTCCAGACGAAGCAGGGCGCGCTGCACCGGTGCGCGGGACGTTTGGAGAATGTCGGCGATCGGCCCCTCGAGCAGAACCAGACCCAGTGGCAGCCGCCCGCCGACGATATTGTCTCGCAGGATGTGCTCGGCAATCTCGTACCGACGCTGGGCCGTCTGTGCTGGGAGATTGCGTATCATGAGGCGGGGCATCCTCCATCCAAGAGCGGATGGCAATAAAGCGGGAATTCTCTTTAGTCCATTTTGATAGTTCAGACTATGGCAAAATAAATGTCTTTTGCATACCAAAATTGCATTTGTGAGGTGATGCTGAACGATGTGGTGCATCACGGCCATCCCGACCATTCTGCGTTGCAAATGGTCTAGACGGCGCGAGCCGCTGCACGACAACCGCGCATTTGGTGC
The DNA here is from genome assembly GCF_031455475.1 of Rhizobium sp. 1399. Classification (NCBI taxonomy): domain Bacteria; kingdom Pseudomonadati; phylum Pseudomonadota; class Alphaproteobacteria; order Hyphomicrobiales; family Rhizobiaceae; genus Rhizobium; species Rhizobium sp. 1399. The sequence goes on from NZ_JAVDSU010000006.1 coordinate 113,660, forward strand.
AGAAATACGCGATTTTCAGCGGAAAAATGCTCAAAAACTGCGCAGGTTTGACGCGGCTTCGGATGCGTCGCTGTTCGCCCTTCCTCTCATCCAGTGCCGCCGCGCGTTGACGTATCCAAAAGGCCGGTTGTTTTAGAAAAAAGTCTATTGAATACAAAAATCATTTATGTCATCTATTCAGCATAGGGATGCCGCCAGAAGCATTCCCGAGGTGAACGACAAAAAACGCCAGACTGCCGATCGATTTCCGCCGCGTGCTTTGCTGCACACGAACGGTTCCGTCTGCCGTTTCGCAAGGCGCGACGGCAGGGCGGGCGATCCGTGCCTGGCGCCAAATGGAGAGGCTCTTGTCTTCGGTTCTCAAGCTCGCAGGTGTCACCAAGACCTACGGTGTGCTGAACGCGCTCGCCGGCATCGACCTGTCGCTGCCGAACGACAGCTACGTTTCTCTTCTGGGGCCGAGCGGATCGGGAAAGACGACACTGCTGCGCGTCATCGCCGGCTTCGAGCAGCCGGACCTCGGCACGGTCATGTTCAAGGGGCAGCGGATCGAGACAATGCCGCCGCATCTGCGCGACATCGGTTTCGTGTTCCAGAATTTTGCCCTCTTTCCGCATCTGTCGGTCTCCGGAAACATTGCCTTCGGACTGGAAAATCGTGTCGAAAACCCCATAACCGATCCCGCCATCGTGCAGGCCCGGGTCAAGGACATGATCGCGCTTGTCGGTCTGTCGGGCCTGGAGGATCGCGGCGTTGCGCAGATTTCCGGTGGCCAGCGGCAGCGCGTGGCACTGGCACGCACGCTCGTCACCGAACCGTCGCTGGTGCTGCTCGACGAACCGCTTGGCGCGCTCGACGCCAATCTTCGCGCCCGCATGCGCGGCGAACTCAGGCTGATCCGCGAGCGCTGCGGCGTTACCTTCCTGCACGTGACCGGCAGCGAGAGCGAAGCGCTTGCCATGGGCGACATGGTGCTGGTGCTCGACAGCGGCCGAATTGCGCAGGCGGCAGACGCCGACACGATCTACAACCGACCGAAATCGCTGTCGGTAGCGGGCTTCCTCAACTGCTACAATCTCTTCGAAGGCCGGCTCGCCGGCGAGAGTTTCCTCGGGCCTTACGGTGCCTTCCCCCTCGACGACCAGCCGCAGTTCCGCGATGACCGCACCGGTTACGCCATCCGCTACGACCGTGTCGCGATCCGCCCGGCCGAAGCGCCGGTCGGCGACGACGAGGTGAAGATCGAGGCGACCTTCGTCGCCGACGAATATTCGGGCGCCGCGATCAACTCCTTCTTCTCGCTCGATGACGGCCGCGTCTTCGAGGTGGAATCGCACCTCAGTCGGAGCAAGCCGCCGTCCTGTACGCCTCACTCGCGCTACGCGCTCGTCTGGAAGCGCCGGGATGCCCTCGTTTACGCCTGACACTCTTGCCGCACAACGCGGGACGGGAGACTGATTGATGTCGATAAGTGCCACAACAGCCGAGACCGAAAGCGTCGTGAAACCGGTCAAGAAGGCATCCAGCAAGACGCTCTGGCTGTTGGCGCCGGGCGTCATCTGGATGCTGCTTTTCCTGGTGACGCCGATCATGATGATGGTCTACGTGTCCTTCTGGACGCAGACGACCTTCAAGATCACGCCTGATCTCACCATCAAGAGCTGGGTCACCTTCTTTACCACGGACACCTATCTCAGCGCTCTGTGGACGACCGTCAGGATCTGGTTGATCGTGCTCGTCTCGACGCTGGTCGTCGGTTACCCGGCAGCGCTCTATGTCGGTCTCTTCGTCAAGAACAAGACGATCCAGACGGCACTTCTCGTTCTCTGCGTCATCCCCTTCTGGACCTCTTTCCTGATCCGCGTGCTCGCCTGGCGGCCGATGCTGGGCAAGGAGGGGGCGATCAATCTCATCCTGCAGGGTCTAGGCATCATCAACCAGCCGATCGAGGTGCTGCTGTTTTCCGAGCTCTCGGTCATCATCGGCATGACGCAGATCTATTGTGTCTTCATGGTCGGGCCTATCGCCTTCATGATGGGCCGCATCGACCAGAGCGTCATCGAGGCGGCGCAGGATCTCGGTGCCGGCTTCTGGCGCATCTTCCGCACCATCATCCTGCCGCTCACCATGCCGGGCGTGGTGGTCGGTGCAATATTCGTCTCCGTCATGGTGCTCGGCGAGTTCGCGACGGCGGCGGCCCTCTCCGGCCGCAAGGTGAACCTTCTCGGCAACATCATTGTTACCCAGGTCGGGTCGCTGAAATGGGCCTTCGCTGCCGTCGTCGGCGTCGTGCTCACCGTGCTCATGGGCATTGTCGTCGCCGCGCTGCTGCGCGTCGTCGACCTCAGGAAGGAGCTCTGACATGCAGGCTGGTGGCATCAAGTTCTCCCTCGGCATCTACACGGCGCTCTTCCTCGTCTTTCTCTACGCGCCGATGGTGGTGCTCGCTATTTTGTCCTTCCAGACGGGACCGGAAGGCGGACCGCAATTCCCGATCATCGAATGGTCGACCTATTGGTACAAGCATCTCTTCGGCCTGACGCCGCCATCGCGCATCGCACCTCTGCCGATCAACGAAGCCTTGGTGCGCTCGCTCGTACTCTCGGTGATGACGATGATCGTCTCCACCGTGCTCGGCGTCACCTCGGCGCAGGCCTTCCGTCGGCGCTTCCCCGGCTCAGGCGTCGTCTTCTACCTGATCGTTCTCGGCATGATGGTCCCCGGCGTTCTGGTCGGGCTCGGCATGGCGCTCGTCGCCAATGCGCTCGGCATCGACCGGCACTGGTGGGGAACGGCCTTCGTGCTGCACGTCGTCTACACCTATCCCTTCGCCTTTCTCGTCATGCTGGCGATCCTCAACCGCTTCGACCAGAGTGTGGAGGAGGCGTCGTGGTCGCTAGGCGTGTCGCCGGCACGCACCTTCCGCAAGGTGACGTTCCCGCTGATCTTTCCGGGCGTGCTCTCGGCCATGCTCTTTGCCTTCACCCTGTCCTATGACGAATTCTCGCGTACGCTGTTCGCATCCGGCCGCGACCTGACGCTGCCACTCGCCATTTACGGAACCTTCTCTGTGGAGGTGCATCCAAACGTCTTCGCCTTCGGCGTGCTGACGACGATCTTCTCCTTTGCGCTGCTCGGCATCTACGCCGTCCTCATGATGCTTTCCATACGCCGCGCCAAGCGTGTCGCGATCCAGGAGGAGGCGTGATGTCGATACCTGCAGCTATCGTCACGGGGGCAGGATCCGGCATCGGCCGCGCAATCGCAACCCGGCTGTCGCAGGACGGTTATGCCGTACTCGTCAACGATCTCCACCTCGACCGCGCGCAAGCGGTGGCCGAGGAGATCGCCGCTGCCGGCGGCACGGCGGCAGCGGCTGCCGGCGACGTCTCTGCCGAGACGGATACGGCGCGCGTCTACGAGGTCGCAGTCTCAGCCTTCGGCCATCCGCGACTGCTCGTCAATTGCGCCGGCATCGTCCATCAGGCGCTGTTCGAGAACCTCGAGGTCGCAGATTTCGACCGGATGTTTGCGATCCATGTGCGCGGCACCTTTCTGATGACCAAGCTCGCATTGCCATCAATGCTCGCTGCCGGGGAGGGGGTCATCGTCAACGTCGCGTCGCAGCTCGGCCAGATCGGCGGCATCGAGCTCGTCCATTATGCCGGCGCCAAGGCGGCGATCATCGGCATGACGAAATCGCTCGCCCGCGAGGTCTCGAGCCGCGGGGTGCGCGTCAATGCCGTCGCCCCCGGGCCAATCAACACGCCGCTGGTGCGCGAACTCTCGCAGGAATGGCGCGTCCGCAAGGCCGCCGAGCTGCCGCTCGGCCGTTTCGGCGAGCCGGAAGAAGTTGCCGCCACCGTTTCGTTTCTCGCATCGCCTGCCGCCAGCCTGTTCGTCGGCCAAACGCTTGGCCCGAACTCCGGCGACGTCATGCTCTAGTCAGGAAAACACAATGACCACGATTTCTTCGACACCCCGCATCGTGCTGATCACCGGCGCCGGTATCGGCATCGGCAAGGCGACCGCATTGGCATTCGCCAAGCTCGGCGACCACGTGATCGTCACCGACGTCCTGAAGGACGAAGGGCGCGCTGCCGTAGCGGAGATCGAGGCTGCGGGCGGCTCGGCCGAATTCATCGAGCTAGACGTCCGGTCGACATCGGCGGTCGATGCTGCGGTGGCCAGCGTGGAGAAGCGCCACGGCCGCCTTGACGTCATCATCGCCAATGCCGGCATCGCCCACAAGGCGCCGCTCGATGTGCTCGACGATGACAGGTGGGAGCTGACCTTCGACATCGATCTCAAGGGCATCTTCCGCGTGGTCCGCGCCGCCGCGCCAGGAATGAAGGCACGTAAATCAGGTGCGGTGGTGGCGCTTTCGTCGATCATGGGTGTCGCCTACGGCTGGGACGAACATGTGCATTATTCCGCCGCCAAGGCCGGCGTCGTCGGCCTCGTACGCGGCCTGGCGGTCGAACTTGCCCGCGACGGCATCCGCGTCAACGGCATGGCACCCGGCTACATCCGCACCGCACAGCTTCTCTCGGAAGAAAATTCGCTGGGACCGAAGGGCGCCGAAGCGGCAAGCGCCTTCATCCCGATGGGGCGGCTCGGCGAACCGGAAGACGTTGCAGATGTGATCGTCTTCCTGGCCTCGAACAACGCGAGATACATGACCGGCCAGACGCTGGTCGTGGATGGGGGGCTCCTCGTGGGCCGATACTGACGGAGGGTGCGTCAGGACCGATCCCGCCCTGACGCCGAGGCCGGACGAGAACGATGGGTGGTCATGGAGGCCATCCCGGGGAACAAAAAACCGGAGAACGACAATGACACTTTCGATGGACATGAATCGACGTTCGCTGCTGAAACGATCCGCGGGCGCCATGGCGCTTGCCATCGGCGGCGGCACACACTTCCTCTCCTCGCGGGCAGCCTATGCACAGGCAACCGGCCTTGCCGGCGAGCAGCTGCGCACGATCGGCCTTTCGGTCACTGTGCAGGAACGCATCCTCGCCGAGTTCAAGGCGGCCAGCGGCGTTGGCACGACATCCGGCACGGCGGCGACCTTCCCGGATGCGCAGACCCGCATCCTTTCCGGTTCGAAGGATTATGACGTCTGGGAAACGATTGGCGAGCGCCTTCCCTCGGTCGTGATGACCGACAATGCCGACCCGATCGAGACTTCGGGTCTGAAGAGCTGGTCGAATATCCGCGAGATATTCACCAAGCCCGATCCGCGGTTCGATCCGAAGGCGCAGATCGTCGGCCAGATCTGGACCGACGAAAAGCAGACGGCGCTCTGGATGGTGCCTTCGGTCTTCAATTTCGACTCCGTCGGGTACAATCCGGACGTGCTCTCCGACGAGGAAGCCAACAGCTGGACGGCGATCTTCGACAGCAAGTACAAAGGCAAGTCCGGTCTCAATACCGACCCGCTGACGGCTTTCGGCCAGGCGGTCATGGCGATGAACACGCTCGGCCTCTCCAACGTCAAGAATCCCGGAAATCCGACCGCCGCGGAAATCGACGAAGCCGCAAAGTTCCTGATCTCGAAGAAGAAGGACGGCCAGTTTCGCGCTCTCTGGGGTGATTTCGGCGAACTCGTCAATTTCCTCGCATCCGGCGAAATCGTCGTCTGCGACGCCTGGCAGCCGGCCGTCATGGCCGTCAAGGCGCAGGGAAAACCCTGCAAATACGCCATCCCGAAGGAAGGCTATCGCGCCTGGTCGATCGGCAACACCATGCTGAAGGGCACGCCCAACAAGGAAGCCGTTGTCGCCTATGCGGATTACTGGCTGTCGGGCGAACCGGGCATCACAGTGTCGGAACAGGGTTATTATTCGCCGACCACCAACATCAAGCAGAAGATGGCGCCGGAGAAATACGCCTTCTGGTACGAAGGCAAGCCATGGGTCGGTGCGGCGGAGCGCGGCATCAAGGAGGGCGATCTGCGCGATGGCGGTTCGCTCGAGACCCGCGCGGCAAACGTTGCCTACTGGCACCAGTGGCCGGATGAATACGACCACCTCATCCAGAAGTGGGATGAGTTCCTCAGCGCCTGATGCGTCACTCCCAGCGCCCCTTCATCCCATCCGCGATGTGGTGAAGGCGCCAACTGGCAGGCGGCTCCGGCCGCCTGTCCTTCCACCTGCAACCCGGAATGACCGCCATGATACATGACCTCGAACTCTACCAGATCGGCAAGGTCTACGATAACGGAACGCCGGCCGTGATCGATTTCAACCTCGCCGTCGACAAGGGCGAGTTCATCGCCTTTCTTGGTCCGTCGGGCTGCGGCAAGACGACGACGCTGCGGATGATCGCCGGCTTCGAAAGCATCTCCTCCGGTAATCTGATGATCAAGGGCGAGCGGATCAACGATATCGGTCCGGCACAACGGCCGACCTCGATGATCTTCCAGAATTACGCGCTCTTCCCGCACATGACGGTGCGCAGCAATATCGGCTACGGCCTCGAGGTGAAGCGCATGCCGAAAGCGCAGCGGAATGCAAAGGTCGATCGTATCCTGGAAAAGCTCGGCCTCGAGGGCATCGCCGACAAGCGATGCGACAAGCTTTCCGGCGGCCAGCGACAGCGCATCGCGCTTGCGCGTGGCCTCGTGGTCGAGCCTGATATCCTGCTGCTCGACGAGCCGCTCGGCGCCCTGGACGCCAATCTGCGCAAGACGATCCAGAGCGAATTGAAGCTGCTTCAGCGCGAGCTCGGCGTGAGCTTCGTCTTCGTCACCCACGCCCAGTCCGAAGCGCTGGCGCTGTCCGACCGGATCGTCGTGATGAACCAGGGCCGGATCGAGCAGATCAGTCGGCCGCACCAGCTCTATACGCGGCCCAACACGCCTTTCGTCGCGCAGTTCATCGGCCGCAACACGATCTTCAAGGGTGCGGTCAAGGGCCACGAGAAGGGACATGTCATGGTCGACACGCCGCTCGGCCTTCTCACCGGCGATGCCAACGGCGCGGTCGCCGACGGAGACGCGGTGAGTGTCGTGATCCCTGCGGAAGCGATCGAGGTGCATGCGCTCGACAAGGGCGGCCGCGAAGCGATCGCTCAGGCCGCCGACGGCAATGTCATCGATGCCAGGATCCGCCGCTTCGACGTCGTCGGGCATATCTCGCATCTTTCGGTCGCTCTGCCGGACGGACGCGTGCTGGCGCTCGAAGCCCATGTCGACAAGTATCCGCCCGGCGCCTTTCCGGTCGATGCGCCGGTCGCGATCGCCTTCAAGGCGGAAAATGCCACCGTCATTCCCGCCCACTGAAAACCGGCCGATCAAAGCCGGACCAACGAGACCATCACAAGGAGACCCCGCAATGGCAAAAGAAATCTTCTGCAGCTTCGGCATCGACGTGGACGCCGTCGCCGGCTGGCTCGGCTCGTATGGCGGCGAGGATTCGCCGGACGACATCTCGCGCGGCCTGTTTTCCGGCGAGGTCGGCAGCCCGAGGCTGTTGAAGCTCTTCGAGCGTTTCGGCATCAAGACCACCTGGTTCATCCCCGGCCACTCGATCGAGACGTTCCCGGAACAGATGCAGGCCGTCGCCGATGCCGGCCACGAAATCGGCATCCATGGCTACACGCATGAAAATCCGATCGCCATGACGCGCGAGCAGGAAATGGAGGTGCTCGACAAGTGCATCGCCCTCGTCACCAAGCTCTCCGGCAAGCGGCCAACCGGCTATGTGGCGCCCTGGTGGGAATTCTCCAACGTCACCAACGAGCTCCTGCTCGAGCGCGGCATCAAGTACGACCACTCGCTCATGCACAACGACTTCACGCCTTATTATGTCCGCGTCGGCGACAGCTGGACCAAGATCGACTATTCGAGGAAACCGTCGGACTGGATGGTGCCGCTGAAGCGCGGTCACGAGACCGACCTGATCGAGATTCCGGCATCCTGGTACCTCGATGACCTGCCGCCCATGATGTTCATCAAGAAGGCGCCGAACAGCCACGGCTTCGTCAACCCGCATGACATCGAGCAGATGTGGCGCGACCAGTTCGACTGGGTCTATCGCGAGATGGATTACGCCGTCTTTCCGATCACGATCCACCCTGATGTCGCCGGCCGGCCGCAGGTTCTGATGATGCTGGAGCGTCTCTACGCCCACATGATCAAGCATCCCGGCGTCAAGTTCGTGACGATGAACGAGATCGCCGACGACTTCGCCAAACGCTTCCCGCGCAAGAAGTAAGAGGCAAGGCGATGTGTTCGCTCTGCGGTATTCTGGGTGGCAACGAGCACTGGGCCGACGCGGTCGCGCGGCCCGGGGTCTATACCCGTACCGCCGAGCGGATCGACCGCCGGCGCGAGCGCGCCCGCCGTGTTGCGATCGCCAACCGCATTCTCGATGCCTTCGGGCTTGGTATCTCCGACTGGCAGGGATCCTCCTTCCTGCTGTCGACCCGGACCGGAAAGACCGAGATCATCGAGGATCTCGGACACCTCTGGCCGGCGGCCGAGCGGCTTGCAGGCCGCCCGCTCGATCCATTGGCCGAGCCGCTTCTCGACCGGTTGGAGGCGAGCGGCCATGACTAATGCCTTTCCGGACTTCACGCCCGTCACGCTGCTGACCGGCTTTCTCGGATCCGGCAAGACGACGTTGCTGCGACGGCTGTTGACCGATCCGGTGCTCTCGAAGGCTGCGGTGCTGATCAACGAATTCGGCGAGGTTGGGCTCGATCATCATCTGCTCGAGCGGATCGACGAGAACATGGTGCTGCTGCAATCCGGTTGCCTTTGCTGCACGGTGCGGGGCGAACTGGCAGACGCGATCCGCGACCTGCATTCGAAGCGCGAGCGCGGCATCGTCCCGCCCTTCGACCGGATCGTCATCGAAAGCACGGGGCTTGCCGATCCTTTTCCCGTTCTTTCCACACTGAAGGCCGATCCGGTGTTGCGGCATCATTTCAGGTCCTCGGGCGTAATTGCCACGGTCGATGCCGTCAATGCGGGGACACAGCTTGCCGCCTATCGCGAGCCGATGCGGCAAGTGGCGGTGGCAGATGTTCTGGTGCTGACCAAGGCCGATATCGCCGAGGCCGGCCAAGTCGCGCAGGTCACGGCGATGATCCGGCAGATCAATCCGGATGCGCCGATCGTCCTTTCGACGGACGATGTCTTTGATGTCATCATGCTGCTGGAGGACACGACAACGGGCCGCGCCGAGGCGATGCAATCGCCGGGCGGCTTCTATTGCGACGATCCGGGGCCTCGTCTTGCCGGCGAACATTCCGGCGGCATTCGGTCCTTCGTGCTGGTGAGCGAAGGCACGGTCGATTGGACAGCCTTCGGCATCTGGCTGACCATGCTGCTCAACCGGCACGGCGACCGCATCCTTCGGGTCAAGGGCATTCTCAACATCAAGGGCGAAGACTTTCCCGTGGCGGTTCACGGGGTGCAGCACCTGGTCCATCCGCCCGTCCATATGCAATCCTGGCCAGGCGGGGACCGGCGTTCCCGCATCGTCTTCATCGTCGATGGCATCGCGCCCGCGGCGATCGAGCGATCGTTCAACGCCTTCAACGGGTTGGGTGCGGCACAGCGCGCGCCGCGGCGGGTCGAGGAGACGCAGCCATGAGAAAAATGCCGACGCCGAAGAGTTTCCCGACGCCCGCCCTCCATACAGAGGGCCGGATCAAGCTGCGCATCCTGGGCACGGCGATTTCGCTGCTGGAAGAACTCCGGCTCGGTGCTGAGCGCGATCTCGGCATCGGCATCGAATTCGACAATCAGGACTTCATGACCGCCCAGCACAAGGCGGCGCTGGAGCCGATGGCTTACGACATCTACGACCAGTGTTTCCACAACCTCGACATCGTCTGGTACTGGCGCGCCGTGCAGCCGATCGACATCGAGCGGATCACTCTCTGGGACGAGATTACGGATCTGACCAAGACGGGCCGCATCGGGCCGAATGCGCGGATTGGGCAGGGCGATGCGCCGGTGACCAAGCTTTTCGTCCAGCCGAACCTGGCGCTTGCCGAGACGCCCTCGCAGCGCATTTCGATGCTGCCGACGACCCATAATTTCGACAGCTTCGCCTACCGGACGGATGCGGCCAATTCCAACCAGATGACCTCCTGGGCGGCACTGCTCGACCCGCGTTGGCACGGACGCGCAGCCCTCGTCAACGAGCCGGCGATCGGCATCTTCGATGCAGCACTTGCGGCGCAGTCGGCCGGCCTTATGACCTTTAACAATCTCGGCAACATGAGCATCGAGGAGATCGATCGGTTGCTCGACATTCTGGAAGAGCGCAAGAAGGCCGGCTTTTTCCGCGGCTTCTGGCGTTCGGCCGAGGACGCGGCGAACCTGATGACGAAGAGCGACACGCAGATCCAGTCGATGTGGTCGCTCGGGATCAGCAAGCTGAACCTGCGCGGCTTTCCCGTCGAACTCGCCAATCCTGCCGAGGGTTACCGCGCCTGGCATGGCGGGCTCTGCCTGTCGAAGCGGCTCTCCGGCCGGATGCTCGACGCGGCATACGATTATCTCAACTGGTGGATCTCCGGCTGGCCCGGCGCGGTGGTGGCCCGGCAGGGCTATTACATGTCGACGCCGGCACGCTCGCGGCCGCACATGACGCCGGCCGAATGGGACTATTGGTACGAAGGCCTGCCGGCGGCGACTGACCTGCCAGGCCCTGACGGGCTCCTCCGCGTTAAGGCGGGTGCCGTGCGCAGCGGCGGCTCCTACTGGCAGCGCGCCAACTCGATCGCCGTCTGGAACACGACCATGGACGAACACAATTACCTCGTGCGCCGCTGGATGCAGTTCGTGGCGGCGTGAGTGGAACTGGAAACGACAGAATGACACTCTCTTACGGCTCCCTCTCGATCGCCCAGTTGTCCACCCTCATCCAGGGCGGCAGCGTCGATCCTGTTGCGGTGGCGGAGCAGGTCTTTGGGGCGATCGAGGACCATGACGACAAAGCGATCTTCATCTCGCTGACGCGGGAGCGGGCAATGGCGGAGGCGCATGCCTCGTCGAAGCGGCTGAAAGACGGTCGTTCGCTCGGTTTGCTCGAAGGCATTCCGGTCGCCTGGAAGGATCTCTTCGATGTTGCCGGCAGCGTTACGGCGGCAGGATCCAGGCTGCTTCTTCGCGATCAGGCACCGGCTGCGGCCGATGCCGCCGTCGTCTCTGCGCTCGCTGCGGCCGGCATGCTCGCAATGGGCCGGGTCAACATGAGCGAGTTCGCCTTCTCCGGCCTTGGCATCAATCCGCATTTCGGGACGCCGAAAAACCCCCGCAGCACGGACGTCGCCCGCATTCCGGGCGGCTCGTCCTCCGGTTCGGGCGTGGCGGTGGCGGCTGGTGTCGTGCCGGTCTCGATCGGCTCCGACACCGGCGGTTCGGTGCGCATCCCGGCAGCGCTGAACGGCATCGTCGGCTACAAGGCGACGCGTGGGCGCTATCCCATGGCGGGCGTGTTTCCGCTTGCCACTAGCCTCGATTCGCTCGGGCCGCTCTGTCGCTCGGTGCAGGATGCCGTCTGGATCGACGCGGCGATGCGTGGAGCCATGGCACCGACGGTCAGTTACAATCCGCTTGCCGGACTGGAGGTCGTCATTCCCACCAACATCGTCTTCGACGATGCCGAGCCGGGTGTTCTTGCAGCCTTCGAGGCGGCCGTCGAGCGTATGTCGGGCGCCGGTGTCGTATTCACGCGGCTGGAGATCCCGGCCTTTGCGGAAATTCTGCAGCTGATGGCAAGCCACGGAGCCCTGGTGACGGCAGAGGCTTACTGGCTGCACCAGGCCCGGATTACCGGGCCGGATGCCGGGCTGATCGATCCGCGCGTGGTCTCGCGTACCAGCTTCGGCGAGAAGATCAGCCTTTCGCACTATCTCGACATTCTGTCTGCCCGCACGCGGCTCATCGAGGCGGTGGACCGGCTGGTCGGTGGCCGGCTGATCGCCTTCCCGACCGTCGCGCATGTGGCGCCGCCGGTCGAGCCGCTAAAGACTGACGACCAACTCTTCCTCGCCACCAATGGCAAGACGCTGCGCAACACGCTGCTCGGCAATTTCCTCGACTGGTGCGGTGTGTCGATCCCCTGCGGCGCAGGTGACGCCGGCATGCCGGTCGGCTTCCTGTTGTCAGGGCTGGCGCGGACTGACGAGCAGCTGCTGTCGGTGGCGCTTGTCGCCGAACCGGTCATTCGCGGCGAAACGATCTGAAGGCGACCGGCTGGCGGCTGCGAAGATGAACAAGGAGAGTGGCAATGTGCATGGCCTGTTATGTCGACGAAGCGACCAAGAGCAAGATCATCGCTTACAATGCCGAATTCCATAAGGTGACGAAGAGCCCCTATGGCAGTGACGACGAGATCGGCATGCTCAACCTGATCGACGCCAGGTCGCGCTCGGCGATCATCGGCCGCACCGACGCGTCGAAGGTCTTTGACCTCTCGGTCGACCATTTCGTCGGCATGCCCGGCTGGTTCGGTGCTGGCGACCAGCCCTACCAGATATGGATGACCCACACGCCGCAGGGCGAAATCGTCGCCAATACCATGGGCGTGACGCGCGAACAAAATGAACTTGTCGCCTATTCCGGCGACAGTATCTCGATGTACACCCATTGCGGCACGCATATCGATACGTTCAACCACTTCGGCTACAATGGCGAGATCTTCAATGGCTTCACGGCACGCGATCACCTCGGCAGCCGTGCCTGGGATATTTGCGGCCCGGAAAAATATCCGCCGATTTTTGCACGCGGTGTTCTTCTCGATATCGCGGCCATGTATGGCGTTGACACGCTGCCGCCGAGCCATCCAATCGGCAAAGCCGACATCGAGGACTGCCTTAAGAAGCAGGGCCTAACAATCCTGCCCGGCGATGTCGTTTTGCTCCGCACTGGCCAGATGCGGTTATGGCCCGACATGGCCTTCACTAGGAATACACCTGGCCTCAACCGCGAGGGCGCGGAGTATATTTCCAAGCACGGTGCCATCATGATCGGCGCCGACAACCTGACCCTCGAACAGACGCCGTCGGCGCATGAATTAAACTTCTTCCCCGTACACACCTATCTGCTGGCGGAAGCAGGTGTTCCCATCCTGGAAATGGCTTACCTCGAGGAACTTGCTAGCGAGAAGCTCTACGAATTTGCCTTCTTCGGCGCATGCATCAAATTGCGTGGAGCGACGGGCACACCGATGCGTCCAGTGGCGATGCCACTGACCTGAGCGCGGGGGTGGACGACTCCGCAGATCTGTGACAGTTATATTGCACTGCGTTATCAGCTATTGCAATGCCGTAAAGCCATCTGCGCAAATGTACCGAGGCGAAGGTGATACCAGCGCCCTCTAGCGCCGAACGGATTTTATGATCATCCCCGGCTTCAGCCATAACCGCTGCTTACTAGCGATGTTGCTTTTACCGTTCGTTGGCGTTCAACAGCTTTGTCAGGAGACTGCCCGCATTTCTCGCATTCCTTGAACAGAATGTTCAGCGTCTGCCGATTGATGGGCTGAACACCATCAGGCTGAGGATCTCGAAGAGCACCTGCGCTGCGGCGTGTGCAGTGTTGCTCGTTGCGTCATATTGCGGTGCAACTTCGACGACGTCGCCGCCGACCAGATTTACGCCTTTCAGCCCGCGGATCAATTCAAGGACTTCACGCGTGGTCAATCCACCGATCTCAGGCGTGCCCGTGCCGGGTGCAAAGCTCGGATCAAGGCTGTCAACGTCGAAGGAAAGATAGGTCGGGCCGTCTCCGACGATGGATTTTGCCTTGGCGACGACCGCCGCGATCCCCATTCCGCTGATCTCCTCGGCATGGATCACGGTCATTCCCGACGCATAGGAGAATTCCCACAAATATTCGGCCGAACCGCGGATGCCGATCTGGATTGTCCTTGTCGGGTCGAGTGCGCCGTCCAGCACAGCGTTCCGGAACGGTCCGCCGTGATGAAACTTTGTCCGATCGAATGCACCGCTTGTGTCGCAATGGGCATCGATATGGATAAGACCGACCGGTTGTTGCCGGCCGATGGCCCTCAAAATCGGATGGCTGATCGAATGATCGCCTCCGACCGCAAGCGGGGCGACGCCGGCATCAACGATTTGGCCAATGCGCCTTTCGATGTCGTCGTGGCTGAGCTCTAGCCGGTAACGGCTCTGGAATGAAACGTCGCCGATGTCGGCGACCCGAAGATCAAAAACCGGCGCCGTGGCGAGAACGTGATTGTACGGGCCGATCCTTTCGATGGCGCGAAGTGCGCGCGGTCCGAAACGGGAGCCTGGGCGATTGGTGACACCGAGATCCATCGGGATTCCCGTGATTGCGACCTGGAGATTGCCGAAGTCCGGCTCTTCGGCAGCGACCTGCATATAGGGTGCGCTGAGGAACGTTGGCACTCCAGAATATGGCGCCAGTCGCGTGCCATTTTTGGAGATGATCTTGTCCGCCACTTTTCGAAACGTCTCATCGAATATCTCGCCGCCATTGGTGTCCGCAAACTCCGAGCGCAGCTGCTCAAGCCGCATTTTGTCCCACGCCATCGGCATGCGTCTCCGCTTCAGTTTCGTCTGACCCAACAAAGAGGTTGAGAAAGCCATTGGTATCGTTGTAGCAATCGGGATCAAAGAGAAATCGATATGACCGCCGCAAAATTCAATTCGCTCGTTTCCCGCCTTTCTGCCCCGCCCATTCCGTCCGTCGTTGCATGGGGCCGTGAATACAAAGGGCTGAAGGGTCCACTCATCGATCTTTCGCAAGCCGTGCCCGGCTATCCTGCACATCCGGAGATGCTGCGTCTTCTCGGCGAGACGGCCGGACAACAGGCGATGACGGGATACGGGCCGATCGAGGGCGAGTCTTTATTGCGCAAGACCTACGCTGCCCATGTTGCCGAGCTTTACGGCGCGGCCATTTCCGCCGGCAATATTCACATTACGGCCGGCTGCAATCAGGCGTTCATGTGTGCCGCGATCGCGCTTGCTGGCGCAGGCGATACCGTAGCGCTCACCAATCCCTTCTATTTCAATCATGACACGACGCTGTCGATGCTGGGTATCGGGCGGCGATTGGTCGACTGCGATCCCGCCAACGGGTTCTTTCCCGATACGCGTTCGGCCGAGGCGGCACTTGCGGCCGGCGCGAAGATGCTGGCGGTCGTTACACCCAACAATCCGACCGGGGCAGTGTATCCGCCGGAGCTGCTTCATGAGCTTTTCGTTCTCTGCCGGAAATATGGCGCCTGGCTGATCCTCGATGAGACCTATCGCGATTTCCTCGGCGCCGATCACGGACGGCCGCACTCGCTGCTGTCAGAGCCGGGTTGGGAGGATACGCTCGTTCTTCTCTACAGCTTCTCGAAATCCTTCTGCATTCCTGGCCATAGGCTGGGTGCGATCACGGCAGGACCCAAACTCGTCGCCGAGATTGCGAAAGTGATGGACAACATGCAGATCTGCGCACCGCGTTCGGCTCAGATCGCCGTTGCATCGGCCATCCCGTTGCTCGCCGACTGGCGGGCCGGCAACCGTGCCGAGATCGCTCGCCGGGCGGATGCGCTGAGGCTGGTCGTGTCCAGGCTGCCAGGCTGGGAGATTGGAGCGATCGGCGCCTATTTCGCCTTTGTTCGCCACCCTTTCGCCGATCGATCGTCTTCCGAGGTGGCCGAAAAACTCGCCAGGGAATCCGGCGTCGTTTGTTTACCCGGCGCCTATTTCGGCGAGGGACAAGAGCGTTACCTCAGGCTTGCATTTGCCAATGCGGATGTCGCGTCGATAGGCCTATTGTCCGAGCGTCTTTTCTAGACCGCGGCGCTCAGCCTCTGCCGGAAGTTGATGAAAAGTGCCGCGCCAATAGAGAAGCGGCCCTATGCTCTTTCGGATTTTGATCGCGCAGATATGCCCGATCAAAATTGCATGGGAATGATGGTGGAATGCGGTTTCAAGCCTGCAATCCAGCACTGCAAGAGCCTTTTCAAGGACGGCCGCGCCGGTCTTCAGGCGGTACCATCCCGCATCGCCATAGCGTTCGGCGCCTTTGCGTCCATCTAGGCCGGCAAAGGATTGCGCCACAGTCTGCTGATCGGCGGCGAGCACGTTGACACAGAAGCAGCCGTACCGTTGCAGCACTGGCCATGAGGAAGAGGCACGATTGACGCTGACGATGACGGAGGGTCGCTCCGCCGAAAATGAAGAGACCGACGTCGCGGTGAAGCCGGTGCGGTCTTCCCCGTCTCCGACGGTGATCACGCTGACGGCACCTGCCAGATGACGCATCGAAAGCTTGAAGTCCGCTTCGCTGATCAAGGTTTCTGCGCTCATAGGCCCGCTGCTTGCGTTTTGGCGAAGCGGTTCGCCGGCATTGAGAGGCCGAGGTTCTCGCGCAAGGTTCTGCCCTCGTATTCGTCGCGGAACAGCCCGCGGCGGCGAAGCTCCGGCAGAACGAGCCGCACGAAGTCGTCGAGACTGGACGGCAAGGTCGGAAACATCAGGATGAAGCCATCGGCGGCGCGTGTCTCGAACCATTCCTCCATGTAGTCGGCAATCTGGACCGGCGTGCCCGTCATGCCATTTCCGGTATGCTTCTCGGCATAGTGCCGGATGAGTTCGCCGACGGTGCGGCCGCTTCTGACGAAATCGACCAGTTCGTCGAACAGGGCGCGCGATCCCTTGGGCGCCGCCGGCAAGCGATCCATGGGGAAAGGCTTGTCGAGAGCCACGTCGCGCAGGTCCGCTTCCAGGAATTCGGAGAGCATCAGCCGGCCAACGTCCGGATGCATTTTATTGATCAGATAATCCACCTTCGCCTTGGCCTCGGCTTCGGTCTCACCGACGTTGATAACGATGCCCGGCATGATTTTCAGATCGTCCGGATCGCGTCCATAGGCCGGCATCCGGCTTTTGACGTTTTGATAGAAGGCTCGGTTGCGCTCGATATTCGACGCGAGGCTGAAGACGATCTCGGCCGTGCGTGCCGCCATGTCCATTCCGGGTTCAGAACCGCCCGCCTGGGCGATGACAGGGCGACCCTGGGGCGTTCGCGCGATGTTAAGGGGGCCGCGAACCTGGAAGTGCTTGCCTTTATGATTGAGCGTATGGTGTTTGCTCTTGTCATAGTAGACACCGTTTTCACGGTCGAGAAGCAACGCGCCGTCCTCGAAGCTGTCCCAAAGACCGAACACGACGTCGACGAATTCGTTGCCGCGCTCATAGCGCAACGCATGTGGGTCGAGCCCCTCGCGGTTGAAGTTGTAGCCGGTTTCGTCGTGGTCGGAGGTGACGACGTTCCAGCAGGCGCGTCCCTTGCTCAGATGGTCGATTGAGGAAAACAGACGCGCGACATTGTACGGCTCGTAATAGCTCGTCGAGACCGTCGCCACGAGACCGAGATTATCGGTTGTGACCGCCAGAGCCGAAAGCAGCGAGAGGGGTTCGAAACGGTTCATCTTTGTGGGAATGCGGGCAAGCGCATTCGCGTCACCGACGGCAGCGGCGGGAGAATCCGCCATGAACATGAAATCGAATTTGGCCGCCTCGGATCGTTTGGCGACATCGAGCAGATGAGCAAAGTCGTTGGCGCCATTGACGTCGCTTGCCGGATGCAGCCAGGAGGCGGGATGAAAACCGAACGTATAGACGAAAGTTCCGAGTTTCATCTTGTCGGCCCGCGCCATCGAACTCTCCTGCCATGTCGGTCATGCCACCGCGGGAAACCGCCTGCGCAAATTATCGTCAGGCACAAATTTTCATCAAGATCGCGTAGCTGAGTTCTGTTTTAGTTTTTCTAAAGTGTCGGCGCGGGCGCGGACGTCAGGGCCTGCTGACGGGAAACAGCCACCAGCCAATCGCGGAATTCGCGCCCATGGGGCTTCTGCAACGCCGCGCGATCCCAGGCGAGATAATAGCTTTCGCGCAGCGCGATGCGTGTGTCGACGGGGATGACGAGCGTCTGTGCCTCGAGCTCATCGGCAATCATAGACATCTGCGCCAGGACGACGCCGCGCTTGTTGACGGCTGCGTCAATCGCACTGCTCGACAGAGTGAAGGAAAGACCGGCTGTGCTCTCCTCGAACGCGGTGCCCGTCTTAGCAGCAAACTCGCGCCAGCTTGGATAGGGTGTGAAGTGCCGCTCCCATTGGACATGCAGGAGTGGATATTCGAGAAGCCGCGCGACGGAGGGCGTCTTGCCCTTGATCAGCGCCGGCGAGCAGGCCGGGACGACCCAATCGCGGAACAGTTCCGTATAGTGTTCATGCTGCAGCACATCCGATCCATAGCTGATGCGGAAATCGACGTCGTCGAAGCCCATGCGCGGTTCCTTGTCGCGGCCGACAATCCTGACATGAGCATTCGGGTGAAGGGCCTGCCAGTCGAAGATCCGGCGCCCTATCCATTTATTGACAACGGAAGACAGGGCGCTGAGAACCAGAGCATTCTCATTGCGCGCCCGTTCCAATATCTGTTCCGCGAGCGCGAATTGCTCGAAACCCTTCGCTATTTCCTGGTGATAGAGCCGCCCCCATTGGGTGAGTTCCACAGTGCGACCGTTGCGCTCCAACAAGGTGACGCCGAGAAAGCTCTCGATCTTGCGAATCTGCTGACTTATCGCGCCGGGGGAAACCTTCAACTCGAGGGCCGCGGCGCTTACGCCGCCACAGCGGCCGACGGCTTCGAACGCCTGTAAGCCCTTGAGCGGCACCGTCCTGATAGGCTGTTTTACCGTCAAAAGGAGCTTCTCCGCGGCGGTTGATCTGGGATACCTCTCTCCGTCGGATGAAAGTCGCCGGCGAATTGGAAACGGTCGCCGGGATGGATGATCTCGACGTGAGTGACCGTCCGGCTGCCCTGCCATGTCTGACGGATCAGAGTCAGGCAGGCCTCGCCACGCTCGGTCTCAAGCAGGCGTGCCGTGGCGGCATCGGCCGAAACCGCACGAATGACATGCCTTGCCTTCGACCAAGGCACCATGTCCAGCAGCCATTTGCCGGGCGGAACCGAAGCAAAGCTTTCGGTTCTGGCAGACGGTACCATGGCGAGCATGATAATGCGCCGCTCCAGCGCATTTGGCTTGCCGTCCACGCTGTGCAGGCAGTGAAGCCGCAGGATCTCCGATCCCGTCGTCTCGCCGAGCTTTGCCGCGGTGGCATCGTCCAGTGTCTCGAGCCTTCGCCGCAGGATCCTGTAGCTGTGGTCATGCCCCGCCAATTCAGCTTCCGTGGAAATGTCCTGGATATCCATCACGGTGCGGTCGATCTGCCGGGAGGCGACGAAGGAGCCAACCTTGCGGCGGCGTGTGATCATTCCGCGTCCCGCCAGGGCCGAAAGAGCCTTGTTCACGGTCATTCGGGAACATTGATACTCTTGTACTAGCTCGTGTTCGAAGGGGATGCGGTGACCAGGTTGCCAAACACCAGCCATGATCCTGGTTTCGATGTCTTCGAAAATTCTCTGATGAATTGAGACCATAACTCACCTCGATCCAGCGATGACATTCAATTTCCACCAAAGCCGCCGCTACTGGCACTGTGCGGCACAAATCTTGCTTCCGCCGAGTTTAGCGTTTGACAGTGTAGGCCGGCCTGTATCTATTTGTATAGACAAAAGCGGATCAGAGAAATCCGCTCGGCGGGACAACGATTGGGGAACTTGGACCTTCCACCGGAAGGCTAAAAACTGGAGAGAAAAACATGAGGAAGAATTCGCTTCTGAAGGGCCTGGTCGGCGCTGCATTTCTGTTTGGCGCGACGATTTCCGCCCATGCGGCGGACACGCTTGCCGCCGTGAAGGCCGCCGGCAGCATGAAGGTCGGTACCGAGACGGCCTTCGCACCGTTCGATTTCATCGACGCTGGCGAACATGTCGGCTTGAACGTCGATCTTTTTAGCGAGATCGGCAAGGAACTCGGCGTGAAAATCGAATGGGTGACGCTTCCCTGGGATGGCGTCTTCCCGGCGCTCGAAGCCGGCAAGTTCGACGTCGTCGCAGGCCCAGCAACGATCACCAAGAAGCGCATGGAGCGCTATCGTTTCACCCCGCCGCTTGCCGAGGCGACCATCGCGATCCTGAAAAAGGCCGGCGACCAGACGATCAACAAGCCGGAAGATATCGCTGGCAAGAAGATTGGCGTTGGCAAGGCGACCGCCCAGCTCGATCAGCTCAAGGAGTTTTCCGAAGCCCTGCCGACAAAGGTCGATATCCGCGAATACCCGGCCTTCACCGAGTCCTATGCGGATCTCGCGGCCGGCCGCATCGCCGGTGTTGCCAATTCACTGCCGAATATTGCTTTCGTCGCCAAGCAGCGCGAAGGCACGTTCGAAGTCGTGATGCCGCCCTTTGGCAAAAAATCCTATTTCGGCTTTATCGGCCTGAAGGATGCAGATCATGCGCCACTGATGGACGCAATCGACGCCGCCATGCTGAAGATCAAAGCTGACGGCCGGATGGCGACGCTACAGAAGAAGTGGTTCGGCGCGAGCTTCGACACACCAGATTCCGTTAAGGACCCGGCATTCTGATCGGCCATCGGAAATCGGCCATGCCCGCGGTGTTGCCGGGGCATGGCCGAGAAATGCGACCGGATCTTCCTCACCGCCAAGCGAGCGAAATCTGAACAATGTCCGTCAAACTCTTCGAGTTGCTTCTGCAGGCATCGATCTACACGGTGACCATCAGTGTTGTGTCGATCCTCATCGGTTTTGCGATTGCGATCCTTCTGTCGGGAATGCTGCTGTCGGGGCGAGGGCTTTTCGTGCGACCTGCCCAGATTTTCATCAGCTTCTTTCGCGGCGTGCCGCTGTTGGTGCAACTGCTGCTGATCTACAATCTGCTGCCGGTCATCGGCATCAATGTGCCGAGCATCGTGGCCGCGATCATCGGCCTGTCGCTCTGCACGGCAGCCTACCAGGCCGAGAACCTGCGCGGCGGCTTTACCAGCGTGCCTCTAGGCTTGGTGGAGTCGGCGGAAATGGTTGGTCTGACGCCGCGCCAGATCTTCCGACGCATCAAGGTTCCGATCGCCTTGCGCCTCACGTTTCCAGCTCTTGTCAACGAGGCGATCCTCATTCTCAAGGCGTCGTCATTGGTCTCAGTCGTTGGCATCGTCGAACTGACGCGTATGGCCCAGGACCTTGCCGGCAGCACCTTCCTGCCGCTGCAGCTCTTCGCATCCGCCGGTCTCATCTATCTGGTGATCAACTGGTTGATGGCGCTTGCCGGCGGCCTGATCGAAAATAGACTCCCGGGGGCGCCGCGTTGACCTTCGACATCAATGTCCTCATCGGGCAATGGCCCGCCATCGTCAGCGGTGCCGGCGTGACGATCATGATATGGATTCTGGGCACCATCGCTGCAGCCGTCATCGGCTTCCTGACGGCAGTCGCCCGGCAATATGGCGGCGTGCTGATCAACAAGGCGCTGGGTGCCGTCGTAGCCGTACTGCGCGGCACGCCGTTTCTCATCCAGATATTCCTGGTCTATTACGGCGGCCCCTTTGTCGGCCTTGATCTCGATCCCTTGCCCGCCGGATTGATCGGCATTTCGATCTATGGCGCGGCCTATTTCAGCGAGATCTTCCGCTCCGGCTTCCAGGCTGTGCCGAAGGGCCATATCGAGGCTGGCGAGTGTGTCGGCCTGACAAAGGGGCAGATCGTCAGGCGCATTCTATTGCCGGAAATGACGATGCTGGTGCTGCCGCCATCCGTGAATATGGTGGTCATCCTGATGAAGGAGACGGCGGTCTTGTCCATTATCACCGTGCCGGAGCTGACGGCCACGCTGAGTGCAATCGGGTCGCAGCAATATGCCTTCGTCGAAGCACTCTCCGCATTGGCGCTTTTCTATTGGGTGCTCGTCGAAGTCACCGGCTGGCTTGGCAACCTTGCTGAAACGAAACTTTCCAGATTCAGGTTTTTTAACGCATGAGCGTCCCCGCAATAGCAGTTAGGAATCTCATCAAGACTTTCGGAGAGACCACGGTCCTTCATGGTATCGATCTCGCTATCGAGCCCGGACGGGTTTCCTGCCTGATCGGCCCTTCCGGTTCCGGCAAGAGCACTCTTTTGCGCTGTATGGCTTTTCTTGAGGAGGCAACGCGCGGGACGATCTCCATCAACGGCGAGGTGCTTGGCTTTACCGAGGATTCTCAAGGACGGCGCGAGCGCATCTCCGCCGCCACCAACCGGGCGATCCGTGCCCAAATCGGCATGGTGTTCCAGCAGTTCAATCTCTGGCCGCACATGACGGCCCTCGGCAATGTCAGCGAAGCATTGAAGACGGTTCACAAGATGAGCCGCAAGGATGCGGAGGAGCGGGCAATGGCCCAGCTCGTCAAGGTTGGTCTCGAGGGCCGGGCCGGGCACTATCCCTCGCAGCTATCAGGCGGACAGCAGCAGCGCGTGGCGATCGCCCGGGCCCTGGCGCTGAAGCCCAAGATCATGCTGTTTGATGAGCCCACCTCGTCGCTTGACCCGGAGTTGACTGGCGAAGTCTTGAACGTCATGCGCGATCTGGCCTCCGAGGGCATGACCATGGTCGTTGTCTCGCACGAGATAGGTTTTGCTGCGACCGTCGGCCAGCAGATCATCTTTCTCGACCACGGCAAGGTGCTCTTCAGCGGATCGCCCCAGGAGGTCTTTAAGAAGCCGAGAACCCCCCGCCTTGAACAATTCCTCGATACCTATCTCGACCGCGGCGCCTCGATGTTGCTTTAATGTGCATGTCCTTCCCAACCGTCAGGCAGATTGAGACGAGCACCTAGAATCTCCTCCAAATCCTCCAGTATATCGAGGCCCCGGACGTTGAACGCCCCACGGTTTCTGTTGTCGACAGCATTGCCTCGGTCGATCGGCGGAGCCAAACACCGATGACCGTGAGTATCTACGCGGCGCAGCTTGCGAGCCTGTGCGCCGGTTTCCGGTCGGCGGCGTTCCTTCGTCGGGCAGGCGGTCTCGACGGGTCCGACAAGGCAATCATGATGCTCGGCCGTGCGTTCGCGGGACCCGCGGCTTGGGTTGGGAGCATTTCTAGCTGGGCGGCTAAGAGAGATAGCAACGCCAAGCGAAAGAGGCGAATCTTGGCACCGACGTTTTCCCTGCTTTCCCGAAATGGATTGGCTCGTGCCCTACGTCTCCACGTCTTATATCCTTGAAATGGAGAGGCTGACACGAAGACCAGGTCGCCGGTTCGACTCCTGTCAAGGCGACCGTGTGGCATAGAGGTTCTGCCCCGCCATTTGCGGCAGCGATCAAAAACATTCGTTCCTAGCGGGAGCATGTCAATGCGCTCTACCCAACCGGCTTGCCACGTGCCGCAAGCTTGAGCGCTATCAGAAAAACAAGCGCCACAGACAGCATGAATATCGCCCCCGACAAGGGTTCAGGTGAAGGGTGGAGTCTACCCGCTGGGGCCATCGAGTTGGGCGAGACGCCGGAGCAGGCGATAGAGCGTGAAGTACTTGAAGAAACCGGCCTTACGGTTAACCGCTCGGAAGTTCTGGCGGTATTTGGCGGTAGAGAGTTTCGATACACCTATCCGAACGGAGATGAGGTCAAATATCTGGTTGTTTTATTCAGATGCCTGACGCGCGGAGAAGCAGGCGGATATACGGATACCGAGACGGTCCGCTTGAAATATACATCTTTCGATGAAATGCCGAAACTTGCTCTTCCTTACCCAATGCAGCTTCTGTTGCCGAACATCGGTCAACCCAGTTTGCCTCAGTAGTCCGCTTCGGGCCGGCTGCTCATTGGCTTCCGCCCCTTTGCTCGAACATCCAACCGCAGTTTCATCATCGAGGTTCAGGACATGAGCGTGAACATCGAGATGGATGCAGCGAACCGGCTATCGCAGCTTCCTAAGATTGAGGGCGAGCTTGCTACTGGGAGTGATGCCGGACCCGTTCGCCATGGAAGCCATCGACGCTCATATCCGGAGAGCTGAAATGGCGGCTTAAGGCCATCGAACCGCGATGCCGCAAGAAATAGATACACATTGTGTATGCGTTTGTGCTATATTGGCTTGAAGGAAAAAACGCCATGACCAGCAAAAACGCAACCGCCAGCCATAAACGCCCCGTCAATTTGAAGGTTCGTGAGGACGTCCGCGTCCTGATCGACCGTGCCGCCAAGGCCCACGGGAAAACCCGCTCGGATTTCATGATCGATGCCGCGCGCCGCGCCGCCGAAGACGCGCTTCTCGACCAGACATTGGTGCAGGTCGATCCCGACAGCTATAAACACTATCTGGCCGTGCTCGACCAGCCGCCGGGCGGCGAAGGCTTCGAACGGCTGATGAACGCACCCAAACCCTGGCAGCCGTAATGTTGTCAGCACCGGTGCTTCTCGGCGAAGCGCACGATCTCCAGCTCTTTGACAGCGGGCACGACAGCCTCGATGAATGGCTGCGCCGCCGGGCGCGGGCCAATCAGGTCAGCGGCGCCTCGCGAACCTATGTGGTGTGCGAAGGCGAGCGCGTTGTAGGTTATTATTGCCTGTCATCGGGAGCGCTCGCGGTCGCAGATGCGCCGGGAGCAATCCGGCGCAACATGCCCGATCCCGTTCCCATGACGGTGCTTGGCCGTCTGGCCATTGACCGCAACTGGCAGGGAAAAGGTATCGGATCCGCACTGTTGCAGGACGCCGTGCTGCGCACCGGACAGGCAGCGCATATCATGGGTATTCGCGGTCTCCTCGTTCACGCAATCTCCGACGAAGCCAAGGCCTTCTATGAGCATTATGGGTTTATGGCCTCGCCGGCGAACCCCATGACCTTGGTGTTGTCGTTGAAAGCTCGATAAGGCCATGAGTCATGGCGGGTTTATCGGTTCTGTCGCAAACTTTCCAGCGGATTTGCAACCTGTATGGTCATGTCATAGATCTGGGTTGAAGATGAGCAGGCATTGTTGAGTTCCCCGATCATGGTCGATTTCAAAGGCAGTCACTACCCGAAAGACGTGGTCTTATACGCGGTGTTTTTCTACGTCAGATATGTGGTCTCCTATCGTGATTTGGAAGAGATTGTGGCTGAGCGCGGCGTTGCCGTTGACCACGCGACGCTGAACAGATGGGTTGTGAAGTATTCGCCACTTATTGCCTGCCGGGCCCATCGCCGCAAATCCGCGACCAGCAGTTCCTGGCGAATGGACGAGACCTATATCCAGGTCAAAGGCAAATGGACCTGTTTCTATCGCGCTGTCGATAAATTCGGCAAAACCCTTGATTTCATGCTGTCTGAACACCGCCATGAGGCTGCGGCCAGCGCCTTCTTCACCCGCACAATCGAGAACAACGGCTGGCCTGAAAAGGTCGTCATCGACAAGAGCGGTGCGAACCTGGCAGGATTGCAAAACCTGAACTGGCTCCTGCTGTTGCAGGGATGGTTCTGGCTGATCGAGATCCTGCAGGTCAAATACCTCAACAACATGCTAGAGCAAGACCATCGGTATATTAAGAAGCTGACCCGTCCGATGAAGGGCTTCAAATCCTTCAAGGCTGCGTCAGCAACATTGGATGGCATCGAAGTGGCGCATATGATCCGCAAGCGGCAATTTCCAACGAGTGGCCAATCCGCATTTCAGCAATTCGCCGCGCTCGCAGCATAGGTGTGTCCAGCGATAGCTGTTTCCGTACCCGTTCCAAAAGTTTGCGACAGAACCTCTCAGCACGCCCCGTCGCCGAGGCGGGTTTTGTCGTGGCCCGCACTAGTGGTGGCCGCATGAAGGCGTTACCGCCCTTGGCTAGTGCGCCGCTGGTTGACGATGCGCCCATCTCTTTGACGGATTGCGATCTCGTAGCTCACCCCTCTGCGAACCCCGCGATAGGTAAAGTACCTGCCGCGGCAATTCGTCTGACGGACACCGCGAAAGCCTCGGGTACGAAGCAGCCGCGCTCCCTGAGGGCAGGATATACCTCGTCCGTGGTTTAGGCTGCTGCCCGAGCCGACGATAACCTGAGCGCTCGCCTCCCGGGGAACCGCCACCGGTGAGACGAAAACCGCCAGTGCAAGCGCACATCCAAGTAGAGCCTTGACACTCATAGTCATCCTCCTGGTTACACCGCGAGAAAAGTCAGGGCATGATATAATCGCCTAAGTTGCAGCTTCGCGCAAGAGGCGGCCGACCTCATGTCGGAGGAGAGCAGCCCGGTAGCTCGCCAGCCTCATAAGCTGGAGGGCGGAGGTTCGAATCCTCCCTCCGCAACCAAAACCAGCCCGCCCGGTTCGCCGAGGCGGGTGTAAACATGAACGGCAAGTTCACATAACGTTCATCCCCGTAAGAGCATGGTCGCCCACATTAGAAATGGAAAGGCGTAACCATGAATAGTTTTTCTCGCATCGGTACTGCTATAGTTGCTGCTGTTATCGCAGCATCTAGCTTTGGCATGGCCTCAGCCGCCCCCATGGCGGCTCAGCATCCGCAGGTCGCTTCGAGCGTCGAACTTGCGCAGTACCACCGCGACGACCGCCGCCGCGAATATCGTCACGACCGCCGGGACCGTTATGAACAAGGGCGCGACCGTCGCGGCTACTGGAACGGTCATCGTGGTTACAGGGACTACCGCAAGGGTTATCGTCGCCACAGCGACGGCTACTACTACCCGCGGTCTGTGTTCCAGCTCTACATCCGCTAAGCGGTTTCAGCTTCCTTCGACAACCCCGTCAGAAATGGCGGGGTTTTTTCGTTCCCGAGTCAGGCGCTATCCGGACCAACAAGGAGAAGACGCCATGAGCGTACAGGCAATGTTCTACGCGAAGGAAATCAACCATCGCGCCACCACCAATCCCGGCGACGTCAATGTCGAAGTGAAGATGTCCGCTGCCTTCGGCGCCTACCTTCGCGGCCTTCCGGAAAGCAATGAAGACTGGTCGAAGTATACGCCCTCGGGCGAGCTTCCCATGACCGTCACCAACCCGGCCGCCATCGAGCAGTTCGAACCGGGCGCTGTCTATCGCCTGACATTCGAAAAAGTCAGCCAGTAATCGAGGAGGGGAGCGTCATGTCGAACTGGAAGCGGGCGCTCCTCATCCTGGCGGTCGTTGTAGCTGTTTCCTGCATGGCTGCCGCTTTCCTCACGGCATGCCAGTCGTATCAGCCACCCGGTGAGGGGATCTGGCGGGCGCTGCAACTATCCCGCCTTGGTAATGTTGTTGGAAAACCATGTGCTTGCATGTTCGTTTGGCGCTTTTGTCGCCCAGTCTGATCCGGGCTTGATTTCAACGATGACAAGACCGTCGTCAGAATCCATCTCGTTGGCCAAGATTTGTCGGATAGCGCTGGCAGGTCCGACAAGGCTGCCAACCCAGAGCGACTTCAGCGGCGAGATGCACTTCATGGTTCGAAGTGTCTTTATCAGACCGTCATAGTTCCGGACTTTCCGGAGGTCGTAGCTAATCATGTAGTGTGGCATTGCCTGCTCCTGTGTTGGTTGCAAGCTGAGCAGGACAGATCCGATTGAATCGCGGAAGAGAAACGGCAACTTCACGGTGTGAAAGCCTGAGATCCAGCTTTCCACGTTGTTCGACTTCTCCACAGGCAGGCCAAGGAAGGAAAGGATCTTTCTCACATGTGCCAATAAAGGCCACGAGCGCGCCAAACGGCGACGAGCTGCTCTTCAATCTCCTCTGGTGACCGATGCCCGAAGCGTTGGGCTAGAACTACGGAGAGAGCTTTCAGGTCCATTTCCCGAGGCGCGTTCTCCATTGCCCGGTCAGCTCGGGCCGCGATCTCGGCTATCAGTTCGTCATCATCATTCATTGAATCCTCCCAGGGTATCCCAATGCCACTTCTGAAAAATGCACGGCATGAGAAGTTCGCGCAGGAGTTGGCAAAGGCAAGTGCTGGTAGTGGCGGGCATGTCTAAGCGACCAACACCCCCGGAAGACATGCTCGAAGACACGAGCATCCGGTTTGAGCCCGCCTTTGATCTCACTGAATGGGCTCGGGCATCCTTCATCGATGAGACCGCCGAATAGCCGCGCTCAACCTGCACTAAGATGGTCTCACCTTAGGAACCGCGCAAGGCAACTCCTTCCCGACTTAGCCTAGATATTGTCTTTCTCCACCTCAGAAGAAGGGAAAAAAGCTCGAGCGAGTAACCGTCCGTTGCCGCCGGCTGATACATCGGATGCGCTTGGAGCAGCTTTCACACGCATCTATCTACATCAGGTCGCGGGGGATACGCTTCTTCTCGAAAACCTTTTCGAAGATCCGCGTCTCACCCTCATAGGCAACGACCGAGGCGCTGATCACCCAATCCTTTGCCGTGCAGGATATGGCCGAAACCGCGACTGTGCGAACGAACCAGCCGGGGCGTTGCATGTCGCAGGTCCATGTCGAGATGCCCGCCATCGACAATGGATCGTCGAGCGCGATCGACCAGATCTCTTCGCGCAGCTGCCGTGTCGACAGACCAGTGCCGGGATGTTCGAAAAGGCCGGTATCCTCGTGGATTTCATAGCGGGTGACGCCGGCCGAGAGATCGCGCACCACTTGCCGCTTCGTCGAGCCCGCCGCATGCTCGATATATTTCGGCAGTGAATCGGGATTATCCGGCTCCTTCACGGCGATGAGGCGATGATCGGTAAGTATCGGCAGGGCAAGTTCGATTGAGGCTGTATCGATGACAAGGCCGGGATCAGTCGGCGGCGGCAGGATCATCGGCCAATAGGCCGTCGAAAGCGAAAGGCGAATGCGATGGCCGGCGCGAAAGCGATAGCCGCAGGCATCGAGCAGCAGGCGCACCGTCGTCCGCTCTCCGCTCTTCATGGGTCTGGGCTCGGCATTGCCCTCACGATGAGCAAGATTGAGGACGCCGAAGGAAACGCGTGTCGCGGCACCGTCCTCATGCACATCGACGAGCCGTACGCAGAGATTTGCGGTCCTCTCCTCACAGCGTAGCGCCAGGGTAACAATAGGCTGGCCGAGATAGTCGTGATCTTCGGCAAGTGGTGGGGTCTCGAATATGAGCGAACCGGCATCGTCCCCGCGCTGGTCGATGGCCATTTCGGCATCCGGTTTCAGCGTGAAATATTCCCCCGATGCTGTTCCTGTATCGAGCGGCGAGCGCAGATAGACCTCGTGCGCCAATGCCTGCGGCTCGGCCTTACCTTCCTCGATCCGGCCCGACGAACCGACGTGGAAGAATTGCATTGTCGGCGCATGCCATATGTCTACGGCGGCCCAGAAACCGGGATCGGCATCGCGGCGCGGGGCAGGGCGCACGGCATCGAGAATATAGGCGCGAAGCTGCGGCGTGTTTTCCGCACCGTTTTCTTCGCCGCGCAGCCAGCGGTTCCACCAGGCGATCGCTTCGCCATGGAAATCGGCGCGCGGCTTTGGAAAGGCGAAATGCGGATATTTGTGAACCCAGGGACCAATCAGCGCCTTGGCTCCCGCCCCAAGCCCCGCGATCGCCTTCAGCGGCGTATTGCGATAGCCGTCGGCCCAGCCGGCAATCACCAGCGCCGGGATCTCGACGCTTGAGAAATCCTCACAGATCGAACCGTGTTTCCAGAACGCGTCGCGTCGCTGGTGGCTAAGCCACTCCTCCATGAAGAACGGCTCGTTTTCCAGCCGCTCCAGCCACATGTCCTTCCAGCGATCACCGACGATGGCAGGATCGGGCGGGCGGGACTGGTAGCCGAGCATGGTCGCCGCCCAAGAGAGCTGTGCGGAAAGGTGACAGCCGTTCTTGTAATGGATGTCGTCATTGTAGCGGTCGACGGTCGAGGCGATCGAGATGACGGCCTTCAATGCCGGGGGTCGAAGGGCTGCGACCTGCAGGCTGTTGAACCCGCCCCAGGAAATGCCCATCATGCCGACCGAGCCATTGGACCAGGGCTGGGCAGCGATCCAGGCGATCAGCTCGCAGGCATTGGCAAGCTCAAGCTCGGTATATTCGCCATCGATCACGCCTTCGGATTCG
This sequence comes from Rhizobium sp. 1399, assembly GCF_031455475.1. NCBI lineage: Bacteria > Pseudomonadati > Pseudomonadota > Alphaproteobacteria > Hyphomicrobiales > Rhizobiaceae > Rhizobium > Rhizobium sp. 1399. The sequence continues at coordinate 143,575 of NZ_JAVDSU010000006.1, forward strand.
CCCGAGCCACGGATGTCGACACGCACTCCGGCAATGCCGGCGGCGGCAAAGACCGGATAGGTCGACTCATCGCGCAGGCTCGTTCCATCGCGCTTGCGATAGGGCAGGAACTCGAAGACGGCCGGCACCGGATCGGCGTCCGCACCGTCGGGCATCCAGATGCGTGCGGCAAGGCGCGTCCCGTCGCCGAGCGTGATCCACTGGTTTTCGATGGTGGTGAAGCTGTGCTCGGTCATGGTGACATATCCCGAAGAGGTTTAGGCGTTAAACCACACACGGCTGCCGATATAGCCGTTGGACATATCGTTGCCGATATCGTCGACATAGCCCCTCAGTGTTTTCGAAGAGGCCATGATGTAGTCGTTGAAGACGGGCAGGATCAAGCCGCCATCATCTCGCACCATCAGAGCCAGCTGTCGATAAAGCACCTTGCGCTTGGTTTCGTCGAGTTCGGCCCTTGCCTGCAGCACCAGCTTGTCGAAGTCCGGACGCTTGAAACGCGTGTCGTTCCATTCCGCGGTTGAAAGGTAGGAGGTGGAATAGCGTGAATCTTGGGTCGGCCGACCGCCCCAGAAAGACGCGCAGAAAGGCTGCTTGTTCCAGACGTTGGTCCAGTAGCCGTCTTCCGGTTCGCGCTTGACGTCGAGCGCAATCCCCGCCTTGCGCGCACTTTGTTGAAACAGGATTGCCGCATCCACAGCGCCTGGAAAGGCAGCATCCGAGGTCAGCAACTGAACCGGACGGTCAAGGCCCGATTTCTTGAAGTGAAAGGCGGCCTTGTCCGGATCATAAGGGCGCTGCTCGATATCGGTCGGCGCAAGCGCATAGTTGGAATTGACCGGATAGTCGTTGCCGATCGTTCCGTAGCCGCCCAAAACCTTGTCGAGGATCGACTGGCGATCGATGGCATATTTCAACGCAAGGCGAAGGTCGTTATTGTCGAAGGGTGCTCTGTCGCAATGCATCAGGAAACAGTAGAAGCCCTTGCCGGCATTGCGGACGATCTCGACGGTCGGTGCCCGCTGCAGCATCGGTACGGTTTTCGGGTCGACATTATTAACGAAATGGACCTGGCCGGACGCGAGCGCTGCAATGCGGGCGGTGTTGTCGTTAATGACGAGGATTTCGACGCTGTCGACAAAGCCGCGATTGGCGCGCCAATCCTTCGGGTTCTTCTCGAAGGTTGCCCGCACGCCGGGCTCAAAGCTCTTCAGAATGTAAGGGCCGGTACCGATGGCCGCCGCCGGCTTGTCGACGCCGCCCTTCGGCTGGATGATCAGGTGGTAATCGGTGAGAAGGAGCGGCAGATCCGCGTTGCCTTCGCTCAGCGTCAGGACAAGATCACCGGCCTTTTCATCAATGCCTGTGATCGAGGTCATGAGTCCAAGAGCGCCCGACTGCGAGTTCTTGTCCGCGTGCCGCTTCAGCGTCGCGACGATATCGGCGACGGTCATCTTGCTGCCGTCGTGAAATTGCACATCGTTCCTGATCTTGAAGGTCCACACGGATGCATCTGCTGACGGCGTCCAGGACGTTGCCAGCGACGGCAGGGGTGCGCCGGTCTTGGGATCTGATTCGAGGAGCGTGTCGCCCCAGAGGCGGCCAATGACGAACAAGACGGAAGCGCTATACGTCGCCGGGTCGAGCGTATCGCTGGTCGCACCGCCTTTGAGGCCGAGCTTCAGGTGGCCGCCACGCTTCGCTTCCTGCGCGCCGGCATCCAGCGGCATCAGGAGGCCGGAGGTAAGGGCTGGCAATACGCCAAGTGCTGCGGCTCCCCCCAGGAAATGCCGGCGGCCGATTTTCAACTGCGAAAATTGATCCTTTTGATGCGTCATGACAGTTCCCTCGTTCAGTTTTGTTAAGAGGGACGTTAAGCGCCAGACAGACTCACGCAATTTCGCGACTTGACGCACTTTTAAGCGAGTTTACGCTAGCTTGGTCAAGACGGAGCTACCGATGCCTCACCTGGTCGAGAACCTGAAGATTGCATGCGCAACGCAGCGTTCAATTTCGCATCTGTGCCGTGCAATCGATATCAACCGGCAACAATTCAATCGATACATCAACGGCCAGACGAGACCGTCCGCCCATAACCTGGCTCGCATTGCTAACCATTTCGATGTCGAAGCAGCGGATTTTTTCCTCGCGCCCACACTCTTTCGCGAACGTCTCAGCAAATCGGTGGTAGGCGCCTACGAAGGTTCCGAGCTTTTCAACGCGTTTCCAGGCAACCTGCGCGCACTCAGGCGTCACATCGGCTACTTCCAGACCTATCACCGCTCGCCATCTTGGCCGGAAATGGTCGTATGCTCATGCAGTAGGCTGACAGAGCAAGGCGGGTTGATGCACGTCAAGTCAATGGAACGTCTGCGGGATCCCGGAAATGGAATCCAGCAGCTTTCAAAATACGTTGGGCTTGCGGCCTTCTATCGTAACCGGATCTTCATCACGGAGCGTGTCACCGGGCCGAACTCCATCTTGTCGCAGACAATCCTCCTGCCATTCGATGAATACCAGCGCGTCTATTTGCGTGGAACGACAATGGGGATTTCCTGGCGAAGGGAAAACCTCCCCTATGCCTCACGTGTTATCTGGCGCCACGTCGGCGTCGAGCCTGACCTCCGCGAACTTCTTGGGCGCTGCGGGCCTCTGCCGCTGTCGTCACGCCAGCTGCCACCCACGGTGCGCTCGTTTCTCGCGGATCCAGCCGCCGAAGTGTATGCGATGCCGGCAGAGTATTAGGTTCCTACCCGGCGAGGGCTCCGGCATTGCATCCCTAGCATTGCAGGTAGCAGTTCCCAAGCAAAGCCCTGTTAGGCGAACGCATAATTTCGACTGTTGTTGCGAAGTCGGGTATGCCTCTGGCGACACTGAGGGATTTGAATGGCGAATGATTGAGGGCTGCTGCCTCGGCCTCACGCTGCTAACATTAAAGGACGGGTCTGCCTCCACGCCATTCCGGGCGATGCCTCGACTGAGGGGTGGTAACTTCTAACGGAACGTAGTTTCCGCGCCAATGAGCCGCATTATTCTCCTCACGAATAACAAACGCAAAAAACATTCAGCCGCCAATGCGCTAATGGAAGCGGCAAGGATATCGCCCGGAAAGATCTCGATCCCCAGCTCGCGTATTTCGGAGACATCTCGCTGTTTTACCGGGACGCTGGATTCGACTGTCGCCGCTCGTAACAGGACGCTGATCGTTGTCCCATCGTAATCTTTGGCTTTACCCGCTAGATTGGGGAAGACCGGCATGCCAAGTTCCCCGGCGCCAATGACCAGGCGAGAACAGATGCGCTAGCAGCCCGACCTGGGCAAAAAGCCCAAGCATCATGCCATCGGCCAAGGTCAGAATTTTCGGTCGCTGAACACGACTCCCGCTTGATCCACCCTGGATCGCCAGCGGCCGGAGGAGGAGGGTGCCCTCGAAGAGGTCCGGGTTCTGTCCCAGGCTTTTGGTGCGTGCCGGAAAACCAGCACCGACAGGACACTAACAACGGCGGCCATGACGCGCCGATGGCCAAAGCGGCAGGGACAAAGTCGATGCTCGCGATCAACGCAATCCAGAGGAGCGAGAAGATGACGCCGTCCAAGCTCGCGCCGCATATCAAGCCGGTGCTGGTTGCGCTTCGAACACAAGGCCAAAAAGAATGGGGTGCTGATAACAGCGCCCCAAACTCTAACTCACATGGAAACTGATCCGATGAGTTACGCCGCTCTTTCTTCTGCGGCGTTCGGTCTCCACTTGATCAGCCGGCCTTCCAGAACATCGAGGATTCGGTCGATGACGAGCACGAACACGGCCAGGATGATGATGCCGGCAAACACTCCAACCGCGTCGAAGTTGCCTTCCGCCTGCGCGATCAGGTAACCGAGCCCTGCAGAGGAGCCGAGATATTCACCAATGATGGCGCCGACCACCGCGAAACCGACCGAGGTGCGAAGGGAGGACAGGATCCAGCTGGCCGCCGCCGGAAAATAGACATGCCGCAACAGATCGGAACGTTTGGCCCCGAGGATCCTTGCATTTGCGAGGACAACTTGATTGACCTCGCGAACGCCCTGCATGGCGTTGAAGAAGGTGATGAAGAAGACAAGCGTTACCGCGAGCGCTACCTTCGACCATAGGCCGAGACCAAGCCAAAGCACGAAAATTGGGGCAAGCACGACGCGCGGAATGGCGTTCAGGCCCTTGATGAAGGGGTCCAAAATCCGTGCCGCACTGCGGCTGAGACCGAGCCATACACCGGCTGCGACGCCAAGGCCCGTGCCGATGATGTAGCCGAGCACAGTCTCCGTCAGGGTGATTGACACATGACGATAGAAGCTGGGGTCAACAATCCAGCGGATCATCTGGTTGAAGATGTCGAGCGGGGCTGGAAAGAAGAAAACATCGATGAAGCCGGCGGTTACGCCGAGCTGCCAGCCGCCGAGGATAAAGATTAGCATCCCGAGCTGGATGATGCGTTCAGTCACGACGTTCATAGCTTTTCTCCACTTCGCCGCGCAGGGAAGCCCAGATATTTCGATACAGATCCATAAAGCGTGGATCGAGTTTAATTTCCGCGACGTCGCGGGGGCGCTCGAGTTCCACCGGGAAGCTTTCGATGACCCGTGAACGGGGGCCAGCTGCAAGAATTGCGACCCGGTCGCCGAGGGCTATTGCTTCTTCGAGGTCATGCGTGATCATTACGACAGCCCTGCGCTCTTCCTGCCACAGACGCAGGAGTTCGTTTTGCATGAGGTGCCGTGTGTGGATATCGAGGGCCGAAAAGGGCTCGTCCATTAGGATGACTTTGGGGCCGGAGATCAGGGCCTGCGCCATCTGCACGCGCTTGCGCTGACCGCCCGAAAGCTGATGCGGATAGCGATGCTCGAACCCTTTCAGCCCGACTTTCGCAAGCCAGTTCATAGAACGCTCGCGCCGCTCGGCACTTGGCACACCTTTGAACAGCAGTCCGAGCTCGACATTCTCGATCGATGTCTTCCATGGCAGCAGTGCGTCCTGCTGAAAGAGATAGCCGATATCGTTCTGGACGCCCTTAACCGGAGCGCCGTCGATCGCCACTGTTCCATTGGCAGGCTTCAAAAGACCGGCAATGGCGTTGAGAACGGTACTTTTGCCACAGCCTGTCGGTCCCACGATGGCGAGAAACTCGCCATCGGCCACCGTCAGGTTCACGTCCTGCACCGCGACATAGGAGCCGAATGACATCGTGACCGCGTCAATCGATACCATTGGCCTTTTGTTTAGCTCGCCCGACGGAACGGACATGGGTTTTACGACAGCCAATGCCATGGCCTCCTCCTGGGTTAGTTGATGGTCTTGTCGGTGACTTTGTCCACGAATGCGTTCGTGTAGGTCTTGGAAAGATCTATGGTCGCGGCAGCAACCTTTTCGTTGAAACTCTTCAGGACGGCGAGGGGTGTCTGAGTATCCGTCTCGCTGAATTTGCCATCGACCGAGAAGATCGGTTTGGCATTCTCGACGGCCTTCACATAGGTGTCCCGGTCACCGGAGATGAATTCCTTCGGCAGTTTTTCGACGATCTCTTCAGCGCTGTGTGTGTTCATCCAGGCAAGCGCTTTCACGGTCGCGTTTGTGACTTTCTGGATGGTTTCCGGATTCTCATCGATATAGGCCTGCGTCGCATAAAGGACGGAGGTCGGGTAGATCCCACCGTAGATTTCCGTGGCACCCTCGTCGCTGCGGGCGTCGATCAAAATCTTGCCGACACCCTTGGCTTCGATAAAGGTCGCCGCCGGATCGTAGTTGACCAATAGATCAACCTTCCCTTGCTCGAGCGCCGCAACAGCAGCTGAACCGGAGCCGACCCCGATCAACGAGACGTCGTCAGCCGATAGGTCGTGGCGCTGCAGATAATAGCGAACGAAGAAGTCTGAAGACGAGCCCGGCGCTGTGATACCGATTTTCGCGCCCTTGATCGTTTCAGGTTTGGAAGGATCGAACGCAGCGTTCTTTCCACCGGCAAGCACGAGCCCGGAATTGCGGGCCAGTTGCACGAAGGCGACAACAGCCTTGTTCTGCGACTGCATCTGGATGGTGTGGTCGTAGAAGCCGACGGCAATATCCGTGGAGCCGGCAACGAGCGCCTGCAGCGTCTTGGAACCGCCCGATGCGAAGTTTTCGACGGTGACCTCAAGACCTTCCTTCTCGAAGAGACCCAGGCCAGCTGCGACCGGAAAGGGCAGGTTGTTGAGGTTGTAGGACCCGACGCTGATGCGGACGGGTTCCGCAATAGCCGAACCGGCGAAAGCGACCGTTGCCGCAAGTGCGAGCAATAGTTTACGCATGTGTATTCCTCCCTGATGCGTGGCGCCCTCCCGGCAACCACTTTCGATTATGCCGCGCAAACCATTTGCGCGATAGGTTTTGCAAAGACCTGGCCTTCGAAGAGGCGCCGGGCCGTACGCAGGATTCCAGCAACTGTCTTGCCGTCGCGGGTATCCAGTTTCACTTCCAAATGGCCGCTTGGATGTTCGAGAACGAGAATGACCGGTGGCTTGCGATCTCCGATCAGCCGCGAGGCGACGGTTCCGTCGCTGATGCAGGCCGTAGCTATGCCGACCGCACCGGTCGTTGCGAGAGATGGGTGGCACTGATGCGGCATGAAATAGCGCACGCCGAGATCGCCGCCGTTGTTGGGCCTGGAGATGAGAACCGGCTTTGGCGTGACCTGATTGCTGACGTCACCCATACCCATGCGTCGGCCGGCTTGGAGCCTTAAAGTTTCGAGCCGCTGGAGCAATGGACCGTTGGCATTGAGCTCGGCGGTGGTTTCATTGCCGGTCACGCCGAGGGCGCCGGCCTCAAGCAGCATCATCGGCATAGCGCAATCGATGCAAGTGACATCGATACCGTCAATGCTGTCGCGCGGGTTGCCGGTGGGAAAAAGCTTGCCTGTGCATGCCCCTGCAGCATCCATAAACGTCAAGGCGATCGGCGCCGCATTGCCGGGCACACCATCGATCGAAGCATCTCCCAAGTAGGCGACACGGCCATCGGGGGTCGGAACCTCGGCTTCGATCAGTTTGCCGGTATTGACATTGTGGATACGCACGCGGGTTACGCCGCTAGTCGATTGGACCAATCCGGCCTCGATCGCGAACGGCCCGACGGCGGCCAGCATGTTTCCGCAATTGGGAGAGGTATCGACGAACTGCTGATCGATGCGAACTTGGGCGAACAGATAATCCACATCGGCATCCGGTAGGGTTGCTGGACCGACGATGGCGACCTTGCTGGTGACGGGGTTTCCGCCGCCGATTCCATCGATTTGCAATGGGTGACCAGAGCCCATGACCGAAAGCAGGATTTGATCGCGTTGACGCGCATCCGATGGAAGATCGGATGCGAGAAAGAACGGTCCTTTGGAGGTGCCACCTCGCATCAGAACACAGGGAATGGAAATCAGGTCGTTCATGGTTGTGCCCGCATACTGATGTGATTTAAATATCAATCAGCTTCTTTGTTGCAGTAAGCGGCAAAATGATTGATATGTGAAATGCTAATATCAGAGGGAATGATGCGTTATGAGCATTAATTGCGAGATATTGGATCTGCGCGCATTTCTATCGGTCGTCGAACTGGAAAACTTCCATCGCTCTGCCGAAGCGCTCAATCTGTCCCAGCCGGCACTCAGCCGTCGAATTCAGAAGCTGGAGCTGGCAATCGGGGCGCCCTTGCTCGAGCGCACCACACGTCATGTCTCGACAACCGCGCTTGGCGCAGAGCTGATCCCCCTGGTGCGGCGCATGCTCGAGGAGTTCGACACGTCGCTGTTTGCAGTGCGTGACGTCGGATCTCAGCGCAGCGGCCTTGTGACGATCGCATGTCTGCCAACGGCCGCTTTCTACTTTTTGCCGACCGTCATTAAGCAGTTCAGCGCCGAGTATCCGAATATTCGTTTTCGCATTCTCGATCTGCCGGCCACCGACGGTCTGCAGGCAGTCGCCCGCGGCGAGGTGGAGTTCGGCATCAATATCATGGGTTTTTCAGATCCCGACCTCATCTTCGAGAGGCTCATCGAAGATCCATTCGTGCTGGCGGCACGCAAGGATCATCCGCTGGCAGCGAAGAGCGAACTCGAATGGGACGATCTGGCGCCCTATCAACTGATTACAGTACATCGGTCCAGCGGCAACCGTACGCTTCTCGATGCCGCGCTGGCGAAATCGAACCTGAAACTGCGTTGGTCCTACGAAGTCACACATCTTTCAACATCGCTTGGTTTGGTGGAGGCCGGGCTTGGAATTTCGGTTCTGCCGAAACTCGCTACTCCGCAGGAAGAGCACCCATTCCTCGTCACGAGACCTATTCGCAATCCTGAAATCTCGCGAACGATCGGCATTGTGCGCCGTCGCGGTGGGACGCTTTCGCCGGCGGCAGAGCGCTTCATGACCATGTTGATTGGGACGTGGGCAGAAGAAAACTGAGCGGCAAACGGGTTTATGTTGGCGAGAAGGCCACGCTCGCGTACCGGTCGCCATCGTGAGAGCTAAGAAGTTGATCGTCTGGAAGCCCGCTCTCCCGATCCGATCTCCGAACAGAATTCGCAACCTTCATTTTCATGTTTCTTGAGGATTTCATTTGGTGCCAATCGGCAGACAGGATGGTGGATATGCCTGCGACGGCTCCTCCGAAAGGGCGGATCCGCGTTCGAACGACCGAACAATGAGGTGATGTTGCTAGCATAGGGATTGTTGCTGGCCAGCACCTGACCCCCATGGCCATTTAACAGTCAGGCAATCTCCAGGCTTGATGCAGCGTCATCACACGATCGGCGTGTTTTACCTTTCGATGTAGTCTTGTATTCTCCGTGGGAAGCATTGAGGCGGCGGGCCACGATGTCGTGGTTGAGCCACCGGACTGGCCCGGAAGGTGAAGATGATGCACCGAAAATAAGTTGTCCGGTCGCTTCCACGACCAGAGCGCTCAGGAGATCGCTGATCATGACTTTGCTGTCACGGTGCATCGAGGTGATCTGGTTCGACGTGCCGATCGTCAGGTCGGCCTGTCCCTGGTTGTTGGGCATCGGCCACGCGGAGAAGTTATAGAATGGGGTCATGACTTCGCTCGCCTGCAGGTCACTGATCTTGCGGATGACGTCATCTATCGTGAAACCATCCGCCAGAAGCTCTTGGCATTTTCGCCATTGTTCGGCCGCCCATTCGCCACCGTTCTCCTTCTTCAGCGCAAGCAGAAGGGGTATGAGAGGCAGTTCAATGCCCGTGAATACGTCGGATGAATTGGTCCGGATCTCGGGACAGTTGTAGACGCTCGCCTTCACGCCCATCGCCCAGGCATCCTCGGCAATACCTTCAAGGCGCATCTTGGCGTAGCCCTGAGTGTAGTTCGTGTATGTCTGCCACCGGTATTCTCCGTCGATCAGGATACCCGTGCCGTGATAGCCATATGCCGTGTACCTAACCTGGCCGCCCGAGGCTTCCACGCGCTCCCGGATCGCCGCGCTGAAATCGATAAGATGGCGGAAGGTATTTGCCGACACCTCGTCGAAATTGCGAAGGATCAGTTTGCCCATATCGCTTTCGACCAGGGCTTGCGACGACATGTGTCGCGGTCCCGTTCCCTTGTAGATTCTGTTGGCGACGACCAGGAAGGCTTTTGCCTTGGGAATGCCTCCGGCCATCGTATGGGCAAAGAAAACGTTGCTCCCGTCGGCAATGATGCCGTCGAGGATGGTCATGACCTGCGACAATGAATCCGTAAACCGTGCCGTCCCTACGGCCTGGCATTTTTCTATATATTCCCAGTCGAGCCTTTCACGCTCCCAGCTTTCGAGCGTTAGCCCGGCAAGAAGGTCGGTAGGCGTGGGACCGTCTGCTGGCGCGTCGAGATCGAAGCCAGCCATCAGCGGAACGTTTATGATTGTTCCGCCGAGCCTTGCTTCCGCTTCACAGAGCTCATCGTCGGTCAGAGGCCGCAGGACATTCTTTTCGTCGCGCCGCCCGACCGTAATTCCGACGATCCGCATTCCGACTTTCCGGACTTGGTCGAGAAGGCCGGTCGCGTAGCCGCGACCGAACAATTCGCCGAAGAGAACGAAGACGTCGCCTTTGCGAAACACTGTATTTTCGGAGATATTCTCCAGCGCGATCGGTTTTTCCATCGAGTCACCGCTCCAATAGTCGTTGATGACTTATTGAACACAGTCGTTCTCGATGGAAAGTCATTTAAAATGACGGATGATGTCGAAACGTGAAGCTTCAAAAGCCTTTACATCACTGCTCTTCAAGCTGCCGCAGGCAGGGGGCAAGCCCGTATCGGCATTTGACGCGCATTCCAAGCTGCCGCTCTCTATCAAGGGCATTGTAAACTTAACGGGCACGAGGCAGTCGTAGCCAGCTTGCACTGTGGCGGCTCACGTCCGAGCGATTTTTGCCCACAGGTTCATTGCCTCTGAACGCAGGTCTCGATGATGGCTGGATGAGATGTCGTGGCGGGGATGTGGAACAGGTTGGCAATCGGATCATGGATGGAGACGAAGCGCTGCAAATGGCGCTGTGACTTGAAGCGCTTCATGATCCGCTCTCGCCGCCGGATTGGCTGATGGGAATTCTCCGCTCGATTGTTCAATCCTTTATGTGAACGGTGTTCGACACTTGGCATGATCTCGCGTTTTGCAGCGTCGTAGGATCGAAGCTTGTCGGTGATCATCACACGCGGCGCGCGCGCCTGGCTCTTCAACAGCTTGCGCATCAGACGCTTGGCTGCCTTTGCATTGCGACGACTTTGCACCAGAACGTCGAGGACGAAACCGTCCTGATCGACGGCGCGCCAGAGCCAGTGCTTCTTGCCGCGGATCGAAACGACAACCTCGTCGAGGTGCCACTTGTCACCAAGACGACCGGCTGAATTTCTCTGCCCAAAGCCGGACCGTTTGATGCGAGACAATAATCCCTCGTGCCGCCAGCATGTCTTCGACCATCCGCAAGCTGAGAGGAAAACGCAAATAGAGCCAGACAGTATGCGCGATGATTTCAGCGGGAAAGCGATGGCGGCGGTACAGCGGATCACGGTCTGTCATGGCCCGTCATCTCACATCGACATCCACGCTTCGTTAAGTTGACGATGCCGCTCCGACTGCCAAGGCCACATCCCTACCTCAACTTGTATCCATGATAACTGACTTTATCATCGATAAACAACGTAAACGAGCGCATCGACGTTCGACCCCGTCATCATGACCACTGTTAATGGGTTCAATTCCACCTAGGGCTTACACGAACCGGCTTTTAGCACCGACGTGTTTGTCGCCAGGTTTCGTATTTTTCTAGGTGCTCATCCTTGGTGGGCGGGTAAAGACCGATGATGGCTTCGCCAGCCTTGACCTGCTCGAGGACAAAATCCTCGTAGCTTTCCATCGCCGTGCATTCCTCGGCAAGTTCTTCCGCAAGATGAGCTGGGATTACCATCACGCCGTCTCGATCGCCGACCACAACGTCTCCCGGGAACACGGCGACGTCGCCGCACGCGATGGGCACGTTGATGTCGATCGCTTCGTGCAGGGTGAGGTTGGTGGGAGCGGACGGTCTTGCGTGATAGGCGGGCATGTCGAGTGCGCCGATACCTGCGGCATCACGGAAGCCGCCATCGGTGACGACGCCGGCGGCACCGCGCAGCGCCAGTCGGGTGATAAGGATGGAACCGGCGGTGGCGGCGCGAGCGTCCTTGCGGCTATCCATGACCAGCACATGGCCGGCAGGGCAGGTCTCGATCGCCACGCGCTGCGGGTGGTCGGCGTTGCGGAAGACGGTGATCGGGTTGCGATCCTCACGGGCCACGATATAACGCAGCGTAAAGGCCTGGCCGACCATGGTATCCGCCTTCGCGGCAACCGGCACCACGCCCTGGATGAACTGGTTGCGCAGGCCGCGCTTAAACAGCGCCGTGGCAATCGAGGCGGTCGAGATCTTCTTGAACTTGGCGCGGGTCGCGTCACTCAGCACGTAATCGGTCATCTGTATTCCCTTCCTCAATAGATATCCGGCTCGCCGGCATTTTTGCCGAAACCGGTTTCCAGAAAATCGAAATCGCAGCCTTGGTCGGCCTGGGTCACGTGGCGGGAGAACATCCAGCCGTAACCGCGCTGGAAGCGGGGTTCAGGCGCCTTCCATTCGGCCTTGCGGCGGGCAAGCTCATCCTCGCCGACCAGCATGTCCAGTTGACGATTGGGCAGATCGAGACGGACGATATCGCCGTTTTTCAGAAGCGACAGCGGCCCGCCGACATAGCTCTCCGGCGACACGTGCAGCACGCAGGCACCGTAGGATGTGCCGGACATGCGGGCATCGGAGATGCGCAGCATGTCGCGGTGGCCTTTTTTGATCAGGGCTTTGGGGATGGGCAACATGCCCCATTCGGGAAAGCCGGGTCCGCCGAGAGGGCCGGCATTGCGCAGCACGAGAACATGGTCGGGCGTGACATCGAGATTCTCGTCGTCGATTGCCTTCTTCATCTCCGGGTAGCTGTCAAACACCATGGCCGGGCCCTGGTGCACATGGTACTTCGGATCGCAGGCGGCAGGTTTGATCACAGCCCCGTCGGGACAGAGATTGCCGCGCACCACGGCGAGCGATCCCTCATGATAGACCGGGTTGGAAAGCGGGCGGATGACGTCGTCGTTATAGACCTGCGCACCCTCGAGGTTTTCACCCATGGTCTTGCCGGTAACGGTCAAGGCGGAAAGTTCGAGCCGATCCTCGATCTGCTTCATCAGCGCGCGCAAACCGCCAGCATAGAAAAAGTCCTCCATCAGGTAGTCTTTTCCGGAGGGCCGGACATTGGCGATGAGAGGCGTGACGCGGCCGAGTGCATCAAGGTCGTCGAGCGTCAGGTTGACGCCGGCGCGGCGCGCCATGGCGATCAGGTGCACGATGGCATTGGTGGAACAGCCCGTGGCCATGGCAACGATCGCGGCATTACGGCAGGCGGCGTCGGTGATGATCTGGTCGGGGGTGAGATCTTCCCAGACCATGTCGACGATGCGACGGCCGCAAGAGGCCGACATGCGCTGGTGGTTGGCATCAACGGCCGGGATCGACGAGGCGCCGGGCAGGGTCAGGCCCATGGCATCGGCAATCGCGGTCATGGTCGAGGCGGTGCCCATGGTCATGCAGGTGCCGGCGGAGCGGGCGATGCCGCCCTGTACGCCCAGCCATTCCTCATCGGTAACGTTGCCGGCACGGCGTTCGTCCCAGTATTTCCAAGCGTCGGAGCCTGACCCCAGCACCTTGCCGGCATAATTGCCGCGCAGCATCGGGCCGGCCGGCAGGTAGATCATCGGCACGCCGGCGGAAATCGCCCCCATCACGAGGCCGGGCGTGGTCTTGTCGCAACCGCCCATCAGCACCACGCCGTCGAGCGGGTGCGAGCGGATCATCTCCTCCGTTTCCATCGCCAGCATGTTGCGGTAGAGCATGGAGGTCGGCTTGGTGAAGCTCTCATCGACGGAGAGCGACGGCATCTGCACCGGGAAGCCGCCGGCCTGGCTGACGCCGCGTTTCACGTCCTGCACGCGTTCCTTGAAATGCGAATGACAGGTGTTGAGTTCCGACCAGGTATCGAGAATGCCAATGATTGGTTTGTCGCGAAAGTCCTCTTCCGCATAGCCAAGCTGCATCATGCGCGACCGGTGACCGAAGCTTCGCAGGTCGTCGGGCGCGAACCAGCGGGCGCTTCGCAGCGTTTCGGGCGTCTTTGTTTTCGTCATGGGAATGACCTTCTCGGGAATGCGAAGGAACAGCCTGACGCTATTCCTTCATGCCCCATTTCTGGATGGTGTGGCGTTCGATCGTCTGGAAAACCAGGTTTTCGACGATAAGGCCGATGATGATGACGGTGAGCAGGCCGGCGAACACGGCCGGGATGTCGAGCAGGTTGCGGTTCTCGAAAATGAACCAGCCGAGACCGCCCTGTCCGGACGAGACGCCGAAGACAAGTTCGGCGGCGATCAGCGTGCGCCAGGCAAAGGCCCAACCGATCTTGAGGCCGGTGAGGATGGACGGGAAGGCAGCCGGCACGAGGATGCGTAGCACGTAGGAAATGCCGGTGAGACCATAGTTGGCCCCGACCATGCGCAAGGTGCGCGATACGCCAAGGAAGCCGGAATGCGTGTTGAGGGCAACGGCCCAGAGCACCGAGTGGACGAGCACGAAAACCAGGCTGGAGGCACCCAGCCCGAACCAGATCAACGCCAGCGGCAGCAGCGAGATCGCCGGCAGTGGGTTGAACATTGCCGTCATGGTTTCGAGGAAATCGGTGCCGATGCGGGTGTTGATGGCAAGCACGGTCAGGAACGCGGCAAGCACGGTGCCGACAGCATAACCCATGAACAGGATCTGCAGCGTCGTCCAGATACGGGCCAGCAGCGTGCCGTCGGCAAAGCGGTCGATCAGCGTGGCGATCGTGTCGGTGAGCGTCGGGAACAGCAACGGGTTGTCGAGATAGGAGGAGTAGACCTGCCAGATGATGGCGAGCGTCAGGATCAGCAGCGTCTTGCGCAATGCTCCGATGCCCCACAGGGTCTCGAAGGCGCTGAGCTTCTGTTCCACCGGCTTGATGTTGTCAAGGGGTTTGTTGGCCTCGACATCGGCCGCCAGAATGATGTTTGCGGACAGCATGGCTCTATTCCTTGTGACCGGGCTCGTTCGAGAACAGCAGGTTATGGATGTCGCGCTCGAGGGCTGCAGCGCTGCCGTCCTCGTGGCTGATCTTGTCGACATCGACGACCTCTGCCTTCACCCGGCCGGGATGCGGCGAGAGTAGCAGGATTCGGTTGGAAATCTTGATCGCCTCGGCGATCGAGTGGGTAACGAAGATGACCGTGAACTTGGTGTCTTCCCAGAGCTGCAGCAGTTCGTCCTGCATCTGCCGGCGGGTCAACGCGTCAAGGGCGGCGAACGGTTCGTCCATCAGCAGGATGTCCGGCTGCATGGCCATGCCGCGGGCAATTGCCACGCGCTGTTTCATGCCGCCCGACAGCGTGTGCGGATAGCTGTTGATAGCGCGGGTGAGCTTGACCTTGTCGATATACTGGCGGGCCAGCGCCTCGGCTTCGGCCTTCGGCAGCTTGCGGGCGACCAGAAGCGGGAACATGACGTTTTCCAGCACCGTCTTCCACGGCATCAACTGGTCGAATTCCTGGAACACCATCATGCGATCCGGCCCGGGACACTTCACCTGACGGCCGTTGATGTGGATCGTGCCTGCAGATGGCGTCATGTAACCGCCGACGGCCTTGAGCAGCGTGGACTTGCCGCAGCCGGAAGGGCCGAGCAGCACGAAACGGTCGGATTCGCGGACATTGAAACTGACGTCTTCGGTGGCGGTGATGAGAAGGTTGGGTGTCTTGTAGCGCAGTGTCACGTGGTCAACGGACAGAAGCGGTGCCTTGTCGGCAGCCAGCGCAATGCGCTCGGCGGCGGCAATATTTGCCTGCATCATGGGTTCACTCCCTAAGAGGAGCAGCGGCGAGCGTGTCCGCCGCTGCTGGTGTCGCGACGGGCTCAGTTGCCGTTGAGATAGGCGCTGTCGGGCAGGTAATAGTCCGTCCAGGCCTTTGGCATGGTCTTCAGCGTGCCGATCTTGTTGAGATGTGCGGCAAACTTCATCGTTCCCTGCGGGTCGGTGCGCCATTCGTCCATGCCGGGTTCCTTCAGCATGGCGAGAAGATCGTCGAGGCTGGTCTTGTCGCCGGAGACGGACTTATAGGCTTCAAGCGCTGCCTTCGGATCCTTCTTGATGAAGGCGACGGCCTCTTCGGTTGCCGTTCGCAGTGCCTTGACCAGTTTCGGATTGGCTTCTGCGAAGGCCGTGGTGGTGAAGAAGGTGGCTTGGGTCAGGGCACCGCCAAGGATTTCGCGGGAATCCGTGACCTTGTGGACACCTTGCTGTTTCAGCTCGACATACTGGAACGGTGGTGCGGAGAAGTGGTTCTTCACTTCATGCTTGGAGTTGGCGATGGCTGCCACTGCATCCGGATGGCCGAGCTGCACGGTGTTGGAATCGAATTTCTTGACCTGATCGTCGCCATACATCTTGGCGGCCGCCATCTGCAGCAGAATCGCCTGGGTGGAAACGCCGACGGTCGGCACGGCGATCTTGTCGCCCTCGCCAATGTCCTTCAGCGATTTGATGCGCGGGTCGTTGGAAACCATGATCACCGGCTGAGCTGAGCTGGTGATGATGCCCTTCACCTTGCCGCGGGTGCGATCCCACAGAAGCAGAAGGTTGCCGGTGCCGGTGTTGACGACATCGACATTGCCGGCAAGCAGGGCGTCGGTCTGGGCGCCACCGCCGCTGAAGGTCCGCCATTCGACGGTGACGCCCTCGACGCCTTCCTTGGCAGCCTGCTTCTCGATGAGTTTCTGCGTCTCCATCACATGGCTGGCAAGATAGAGAATGCCGGGCTGCCGGGTGATGGAGATATTGGTCTTGTCCTGCGCCTGGCTCGGACAGGCCAAGCCGAGAGCCATAACAATTGCGGTCACGCCGCTGATCAACAGTCGCATGGTTTTCCTCCCAAGGTGCGAGCCCTCCCGGCCCGGGTTTCGCCTAGTGTGAAAAGCGAATAATGTATTGAAGCACTAAAACATCAGTGCATCAACCCCGCTTTTATGTTTTAGTACTGCGCTAGCGAGCAAGTGGATGGAAATGGCATGGGTAGTGTGATGAGGGGCAGCCAACTGGACCGTTCGCGGCAGGTGGCGCTACAGGTGCATGAAATTCTGCGGGAGCGGATTCTCAAGGTGGAATTGGTGCCGGGCACGATTTTGTCGCGGGCATCGTTGCAGTTGGAGTTCGGGGTCAGCCAGACGCCGGTACGTGACGCCCTGATGCGGCTGCAGGAAGAGGGGATCGTCGATGTCTATCCGCAATATGCGACGGTTGTGGCGAAGATCGATATCGACCATGCCAGGCAAGCGCAGTTCCTGCGGTTATCGATCGAACTCGAAGCGGTGCGAAGGTTAACGGAGGCTGCGCCCGCCGAGACCGCAGCCGAGCTTGGAGAAATTCTTGCCAGGCAGAAAGCGGTGGCAACGCCCGAAACCTACGACACATTTGACGGCATCGACCGCGAGTTTCACAGAAAACTCTATGAAAGGAGCGGCATCCTGCAGCTCTGGGCAAATGTTCGACGCCAGAGTGTTCACCTCGATCGACTGCGTCGCCTAAACCTGCCAATGCCTGGAAAAATGCAGATGGTGATCGCGGATCACGAGGCGATTGTTGAGGCCGTGGCGTCCGGCAAGCCGGAGAGTGCTGCGGCGGCGTTAAAGAAGCACCTTTCGGGTACCCTTTCTATCATCGACGTTATCAGTGCAGAATTCCCTGATTACATTCGACCATGACCGGAATTAGGCTTACCTGTCCCGCCGGAACCAGTTTTACCCGTTACCATCACTAATTGCATGGTGAAGTTCACATGGGCTCTGACAATCCAAACACCCCTGGCGCGATTGACGTCGAGCAGGAAAGTCACGGCAGTTCGTCACGCATGGAGTTCACGATTTCGAGCGTCACTGGCGGCGTATCCGGCCGAGTTGAGAGCAGTGGAATGAAATTGCGCTCGCCGCTGCTGGGCGGTCGGCGCAGAGAACGTCTCGCCAGCTCAGAAATGACCTCGCCGACGCTCCGGTGCTGCTGGGTGGCCATCGCTTTTGCGGCGATCAGAACATCGTCGTCGATTGCCACGGTCGTTCTCATATCCGCCTCATCAAGCATCATATAAAACAAGTGGTCGTCCTTCTCAATGTGGGTACCAAGGACGCTCCCATTGCGCCAATCTGTTCGCCGGCGAAAACGGTTGAAATCACATTCTCAAATGTGCGCAAACCAGGGGTCTCCGGTTCGAACTGCTCAAGGCGGCGGAGCTTGGACGCAACGAGACAGCCTCTGCAACCTTGGTTCAAAGATGGCACGCTAAGGTCAACAGCACCGCCCGGCAACCTCAATCGCGCCTATGACCGGACTGATGGCCAGTCCCCGAATTTGCGAAAGAATGCGCTGGAGAAGGCCGCCGCGCTGCCAAAGCCGACTTGACGCGCCGCTGACTTCACCTTCCCTCCTTTGGCGAGCTTCCGTCGAGCAAGAGTCAAACGCCATCCCGTCAAATAAGCCTGCGGCGTTGTACCGAGCAAATCGCGAAACAGTGCCATGAAATGGCTTCGTGACAGCCCCGGTGCGGAGTCCCGCTATCTGCTCATGGAAGTTGTTTCGAGTTAACGCGCCCCTTTCTGTACGCCATCTTTTTGGCGCGATTGCCGCAGGTGCCCATGTCGCACCAGCGCCTTGAGCCGTTCTTCGTGCGATCGATGAAAAGCCAGTGACAATCATCCGGTGGACACTGCTTCAGTCGAGAGAGTTCGTCGCCACGAAGCAGGTCGAGGGCTGACCATGCGAAGGTGCCCGTCACACGATAGATTCCCTCAAAATGCAATGTGTACGGGGATCCGGAAAGCGAAGCATGGCGCAGAGCCACCGCTGCAATATCGCGAATGACGTCCAAATCCGTGCGCAGCGGATCGAGGCCGCTCGCGATCGCCGAACCCGCCGCATAGACCGCCTTGCGAAGCGCAAGGACTTGCTCGAGCAGTGTCCTTTGCTCCGGCGGCGATGCGACGAACTCGTCGCCTATCAGGCCGACTTCTTTCGACCACGCCAAGACGTCATCGAAGGTCGCCAGATGGTCGACTTCCCAGGCCGTGCTGCGCCAACTGATGGTGTTGGCGAGATCAAGCGCGAGATTGCCTGAAATGCGGTGGGGCAGTGACATCGCGTAGCTTTCATTTGTTTCCTTAATCGGCGCCGTCGCCCTGGAACGAGGCGAGTTCAACGCAGGCTCTGATTGTCAATCAGGATGCGATGGAGCTCGATGCGCTCCGGCAGCTCGATTAAGAACTCTGCGTCGCGATCGAGATGATGAACCTTGATCGGATCGCCCTTCGTGAAGGCGGTCATCGCCTCAATGTCCGGCCAATAGGAGATAGTCGTGAACCACGTCACCTCGTCCCGGTCCTCTCGAAAGAGCTGGACGCCTAAGGCAACCTCCTGAAGCGGAGCGATGCCCTCGGCTCGCAAATAGGGCTCGTAGCTGTCGGCGACGTCGCAGCGAGTACGGCCGCGCCAGATACGTGCAATTGTGGGCTTTGTGACCATGTATGTCTCCTCTAGTTCGAGATTTCGCTTAGAGGCGCGGTCATCGGAGCGCCCGAGAGAGGAACTCGCGGACGAGCGGTAGCGCCTGTTCGAAGTGCGTTTCCAGTAGCCAATGGCCGGCATCGTTGAGAATGTGGAACTCGGCGTCCGGGAGATCGCGCTGGTAGGCTCGCGCCGACGCCTCCGGCATGTAGCCGTCCTGTGGGCCCCACACCACCAGCGTCGGCGGGCGGTGCTCGCGCAGATAGGCTTGATAGCGCGGGAACCAGTCGAGGTTCTGCTCCAGCTTTTCCATCAGGCCGACTGACACCATTTTGCGTGTTGGGGTGTCCATGAGCGGCCAATGCAGTTTCCAAAGGTCAGGGGGGACTCGGCTTGCCACCTCCTCCGAGACTTCACCGACGAACTCCTTACGAAATCCGTCCTCGCTTACGGCCGCGTCGAGAGGGCGGTGCTTCTCGGGCGACCTGTCGGCCCACCACGCTTTGATCGTCTCGTATTTAGGGCCGAGCACGTCTTCGTAGATGTCGCCGTTCTGAATTATCAGCGCGGCGATCCGCTCCGGCTGGGCGATGGCATGCCGGAGACCGATCTGCGAGCCGTAGTCGTGGAGCCAGAGCGCGTAGCGCTCCAGGCGGAGCGCCTCAGCGACATCGCCGAGCACCTCGGCGTAAGCGTCGAAGTCATAGCCGAACTCGGCGGGGTCAGGCGTGTCGCTGTAGCCAAAACCCGGCCAGTCGAAGGCTACGGTGCGCCACTGATCGGCGAGCGCCGGCATCAACCTCCGGAACTGATAGGAAGAGCACGGGTATCCGTGCGGCAGGAGCAGGACGGGAGCGCTCCTCGGTCCCGCTTCCCGGAGGAACAGCGTATGCCTGCCAATGGCGGCCCGACGATGAGTTATTTCGCGTCTTGTCATGCTTTTCTCTCCTAACAGCTTCTCCCGTCTATTGGAACCGTCATAATGCATTTAGACGGTTCTTGTTCCATTCTCCTGGATGCGCTAATGGTTAGCTGTCTGTCGCGGTTCCCCTAGCCAAACGCGAAGCAGCCATGCGGGCTGCTGCCAAATTCAAAGCCGTTGCGACTGGTAAAACAATGAAAAAGAGCCGAATGACATCATTGATGATCGAGCATCCCCGTTTTCTCTTGGGGGATTTCACAGATACGGATCGAGCCGCGTTTCTGGGTTACCAGATGGATCCGCGCTATCTCGCGCTCTATGACTTTGAAGCTTCAGACGTTCAGCGGCCTAATGATCTCTTCGATTTATTCAGCGAATGGAGCAAAGCTACGCCACGCACAATTTCCAGATCGGTATCTTCGACGGACGAAGGGGAGAGCCGTGCGGCTGCGCGGGGCTTCGTATGTCGAGAGACGACGCGCCAGTTCTCGGAGTCGAACTCGCTCCCGCAAAACGGGACCATTTCGCGCTCGCGCTCGATGTGGCCGCAGCGCTGGTCGGATACGGCTTCAGCCGACTGCGGCTTTCTACGATCGTCGGGAATACCTCAAGCGGCAACAAGCGCGGGGAGAAGCTTGCTCGGTGGTTCGACGCTAAGATCATCGCCGAACGCGATGGCCCCGAGGGATGCGCACCCGCGGCTTTCGAGAAGTAGACTGGGCGATTGATCGCGCCGCATCGGAGGCGTCGCCTAAGAATAGGCGTCCACAAAAACCGCACGTGGTGTCGTCGCGGACGCACTGACCGCAGAAACCGGCCGAGCCGGACCAAATTTGACGAAGTAAGCACTAACTGCGTTCTATCGTCTGGTGTCCTATTGCAAACAAGGTAACCGACCGCACGTTCGATCAATTTTGCGTCCCTTTGATGCATCTTGGATAGCGTTTGTTGCTTCCAAACTTGATGAGTGCAGAGCGATTAGCTTTCCTATTCGACGCCCTTTCACCCGCCTCTGTAACTAAACATATCAATTTGTATAAGGCTTCCCGAATAGCGCTCGTGTCGGGTTTGTCTAAGAACTCTGCTGCTTCGCGTTTATGAAGATTCTGCCAATCGTGTTGAGCAGCAGCTGGGCTGCCAAGATGGCCGTCGAGCCTGTATGGTCGTAATCCGGCGCCACTTCGACGAGATCGACGCCGATGATCGTGCCACGTTTGGCAAGCCCGGCGATCAGTTCCAGGACCTCATAGTAGATGAAGCCGCCATGGCTCGGGGTCCCAGTGCCCGGCGCGATCGACGGATCGAAGCCGTCGATATCGATCGTCAGGTAATAGCGTTTCCCAGCCTGAACACGCTCCAGAACGGCATCGACACCAAGCTTGCGGATCTGGCGGACCGAGACGATATCTGAGCCCTGCGCCCGGGCATAATCATAACCTTCCTTGGCGGTAGAGGAGACATTGCGGATGCCGAGTTGGGTCATGCCGGTGACCCAGGGTTTTTCCGAGGCGCGGCGCAGCGGACTGCCATGGCCGAAGCGAACGCCGTGGCGCTCGTCAACGAAGTCGAGATGCGCATCAAACTGCACGACATGGATCGGCTCCTGCTCGCTGAAGGCGTTGATGCAGGGAATGTTGACCGAATGGTCGCCGCCGAACACGACCGGAAGCGCGCCGGCGGCCAGGATCTTTCGCACGCCATATTCGATATTGGCATGGCTCTTCATCGTGTCGGTATGGACGATATCGGCGTCGCCGAGATCGACGATGCGTAGGCCTTCCAGGTAGGTGTCATAGGCGCCGGCGTGGCCGAAGGCGAAAAGTGTCGACGCCTCGCGAATGCCTCGTCTGGCTGTCGGAACCGACATCAAAGCCGACCCGACGCCGTCGCGCGGAGAAAATCGCTGATAGCAACAGGCATGAAGTACGCCTCACGGCCATGTTCATCAATGGAGACCGATGGCCGGCTGAACTATCGGGCACCCAGACCGTGCTGGTGTCCGATGGCCCGATGATCATGCCAGACTGCCGATGATCGCGGCCCCGGCAATGAGGATGACGAATCGGAAACGCAGTGCCGGAGGGTTTATCTTCATCGTGGATCATTGCCGGAAAACGCCTGACTAAGCCTCGACAATATAAACAATCGTCAGCGCAGCGGATGGCCGTTGTCGCGTGCCGGTTATCACCTTCCGAAGGGCGTTCCCGCTGATACACTGAGGGAACAGGGAAAAAATCTGATGTTGCCAGCGCCCATTCAGACCTCAGGGCGCCAGCAGGACGAAATTTGCGGATAGAATCGGACCAAAGTCCGATGCTAGAAAGGCCGCCCTTAGCGCCCTCTCATCATTTGCCTCGCAAAGAGGCGACAGGCTATAAATTGTTGTGGGAAACGATCGAGCGAAAAAAGCCCCGCGTAGGGCGGGGCTAGGAGAGCGGACTGGAAAAATGGAGAAGCGCGCGACATGCGTACATCCCCACGGCTTCGTGAACGCAAAGTTCAAGGAAAGGTTCCCAGAAAAATAAAGAGGTCGCTGCGATCGAAAAAAAGCCCGCCGAAACGGGCCAGTTTTGGGGGGCTAAACAGGGATCGCGCGACGCCTGATGGGCAGGTTGACTGGAGATCTCGCCGCACGATCCTTGCGCTCAACTTTGGGAGACCTGTAAAGTTCCGATGATGGAGCTAATTTTTGTCAGTCGCCTGGTTCGTCCTATCATTGCCTGATTGGGACCAAGTGCGAAGACCGTGGTGCCGCATGACGGTGGACCTCAGGGAACTGAGAGATCAACTTCGCGACCTCAGGTGTACTTATCCCGTCCCTGGTGATGGCCCTGCCGCCGATAAGGTTGCCACGCTGTTAGAGCAGGCTATTGTAGGCAAAGGCGCCATTGAGCACGATTGATACGCTCAAGGGCACGGCCGTAAATTTGCTTAGTCGATCGCAGCTTCTCAACTAACTGCCCGCGTCAGAGTGCCGGCCCAGCAGAGCAAAAATTGCGATGGGTGGAGAAGGACCCTGAGTTAGGACGAAGGGACCCTTCTCCGACTGATGGTGCAGCATCAGCGAGGCCGACATATAAGCGGTGGATGTCAATGAAATGACAACCAGATGCTATCCCGCCACCGCCCCATCATCGTCTGATGGGTTTTTGTCGTGATATAGATTGCCAATAAGTCCAGCGTGGGATGATGATGGCCTCTACGGCGAAGGCGCGCTTCACGGACTGAGTGCGGACTTCAGAGCATCCATATGCTTGAAGGGCTCGCCGTCCGGTGCGATATCCAGCGAAACGGTGATGCAGGAGACGGTGAAGGCAAGGCCGATCACGCCCGAACACCTCGATGATTTCCGCGTCGCTCAGATGGGATTTCGCCTCCCGCACCAACGCACCATCGGCCTCTGCCGGCAGTCCAGCGGCATCGACGAGGGCCAGAATGCTGAGCTGGCGCGGCGAAAAATGTGCGGGGGCATGGCCCGGTTTTTGTAATTCCTGCATTTGCTCGCTTGTCAGCCCGGATTTTACTGCGCCATCGTGGTGGTTGTGCAGAATATAGCCGGTGCGGTGCTTGTGGACCATGCGGATGAAGATCAGCTCGCGATTCTAGGGGAAGCGCCGAGCGCGTCATCTGTACGATGCCTAGCCTGACAAATGCTTCGGCCCAAGGCGGCGCATTGAAGATGGCGCGCAGCAGATTGGCGGTCTGCGGAGCACCCAGGATTTCGGTGTAGACCGAGTCTTCCACGTAGTCGATTCTTGCCATGGCGGGTCCTTCCGCGGCAGTCGGAGAGCACGTCTAAGAGATAAGAGGCGAACGGGCTCAGCGATACTCAACAACTCGTGACAGTGGCCGATCGGTATTTGCAACTGGGCCCGCCGGTCGGGTCCGGCTCGGCCAGCGCCTCGATGCGGGTGGAGATTTTCAATGGATGACGGCGACCGCGGCCACACCAGCTTCGTTAGCTGCCCGGAGAATAGCGCTTCTCAGCTCCCTGCTACTGGTTTTTCCCGTCATCACGTCGAGACACGCTTTCACCGCGGTTAGAAATTCCTCGCCATCATCTGATGGCCACTCCTTGATCAAAGCGTTGGCAGCCTCAAGAGCGGTTCGAACTATCAGCCGGCGGCTTGGATCCTCGAAGATGAGGATGACTTGATCAAATTCGGTCGACATGTCGATTTTCATAACGTAGTAACTCCACAAAACGCCTGGCCACCCGTATCGCGCGAGAACCTAAACGTGAGGGTGCAGACTGTCGTGTGAAAACCGCGTGACATGTGCCCGCGGTCACAGCGTCGCGCTCTTGGCCTGATCTAGGATCACGTCGATGAAATCGTCGCTGTCCAACACCGTCGAAACGACGCCGTTCTCGTGGATGAAAATGACAAGCCAATGCGTGCTGTCGAGCTGTACTGCGATATGGGCCCAATTCTTGGACGTTGCCGTCATGCTGGGCGGCTTGGCTTATATCCCGATCCGGGAGGCGACCAACGACTTGAAGCAGTCTGTCAGCATCCTCGCTGACAAGATGGTCACTCGGAAGGAACCGGAAGGAGCACTCAGCGCAGCGCAGAAGACCGCGCCAGGCCGATTCTGGCGTCAAGGAACTACGTGACGCCCAGGTGCCGCGGGAGGAACTGGACCGAGTGTTCGGCAACTATGACCAGCGCTTCATCGACCAGCAGCGCCAGATCGATGAAGTCAAGACGGCTCAGGGCTCGGTTTACGACGCTCGGGATATCTTGCTCGACTTGAGAGAACCGATCGATCGAATGGAGCGCCAGCGGCTGTCTGCGGCGCAAAATGGCGGCTAGCTCACCAGCCACCCGCCGGATAAAGCGCTACTACCGCTTGTTGGGGATCAGGCTCTATAGGAGGTGCTCCTCCAATTCATGCAGACGCTTATATAGTGAGCGACAACTATTCCGTGATTACCGCTATCGGTCTGGTATTTCTCTCTGGACCTCAAGGCATCGCCATAGGTCTCGATTAGTTCGGTTAAATGATTTGCCGTCGGCCCATAAGGGGCGATTTCTGGATGCCTATCCAGCAAAGCTTTCAGGCCGAATGAAAACTGTCGGACCTGGCTTCGTGCACTCGCCTACCAAATAGGCTGCATTTATTGCTGATCCTCGCAGGTCGAAACTGAATACGAGGTGAAGCCAAGCGATGGTGCCGGTCCCGCATTTCTGCCTAACGCCTCGGGGTGCACGGTTCGCTACGGGGGCAGAAAGTAAGGGCCGGCAGTAAATATGACGAAACATCGGCCGCCAGGACAAGTAAGTAATTAGGATACTATCCGATCTGCGCTAGTCGAACTTCAACACAGATTTGAAAGGGACCTCGCGAAGAACGCGACCATCTTCAGAAGTGATGACGAAGGACTGGCCGTCGACGACCTCACCAGACCGCAGCCTTTCCGCTAGAATTTCCCTCGCTCCGAGAATAGCTTCCTCTTCCGCCTTCTCAATTGTAGGGAGATCAATCCCCTCTGGATCTTCTTCGAAGTTTTCGCCATTTCGAACATGGAAATAAAAAACCGGCATGTTCAGTCCCTCAAAGCGTACCGAGTTGCTGTAACGGAAAAAAGGGCGAGAAGTTCCCGGCGAGGTGGACCGCGCAACGAACCGCAGGGCTTTGAAGGGATCACCACGGAAAGGGTTCGCCGCACGATCCGCGCGTCAAACGGGGTTGTGGACGGAAAGTTCCATCCGTTTGCCGTTTTTGTTTTCGCGCAATGTTGTTCAGCAAAAGGTTCGGGCCGCCCGCGGACGATCGCTGGATTGGCTCGCCAGTTACAAACATCAGAAGCTCGCTGCCTGACGGAATGCGGTAGGCTGCAATCTCCCAGCGGTTTTCGTGATCGACAAGCGCCAGCGTACGACCTGCTTGTTTGGCAGGCGGATCTCGTCAAAACGTCTTTGGGATGATGTTGTGACCAAGGTTGAGGGCCGCGCGGAGTTCCGAGAGTGTGCGGCAAGGAGGTCGCCGCGCGGCCCACTTGCCTTGCAACGGGTTCTTATTATGTTCTCGTTGTTTCGGGAGTCAATAGTCGGAGGTTGCAGTCGCGGATGATTCGGGGAACTAAACTCTTCGTCGCGAGTTACACGCGCGGACCGTGCAGCCGGGGGATTGAAGCCTTGACCCCACTAAAGTCGGATGTGCGGTCCACCCGTGTTCATCACCATCGAGGACGAAATCGCACCGGCCAACCTTGTTGTCTGGCCTACCCGCAGGTTGCCCCCACCACGCGGCCGGAGGTCGGATCGGTCTCGAGGGTCACCCTGTTATCTCGGAAATCATGGGTGACGGGCTGACCGGGTGCAATTTGGCGTACGACGGTTGCCCCAGTTTGTTGCCCGGCTTCCTTGTCGGTCGGCTTTGGTTGCCCGACCAGCGCGCGTGCAGCTACGGGATCGCACCGACCACGGGGAATTTCAGAGCCTGCGGAGCAAGCCACCAAAGCCGGAATGGTGCTGAGGAAAACAAGAATAGGCGTAATACGAAGTGTAGATCTCATGACTTTTGCCTCTTTCGTTCGATGACACATGCGCTCTGTGAATTGCGGTCAGCTTCTTTGTGCGGCGCAGTATTTCAAAATTTAACGCAGATATAAGCCACCTGAACGACGGGGCCGACGATTCGAGCTCCTTTCAAGGCGATCTTGCGGCGCGTTGTGATTGACCTTTAGCAAGGGAAGGCGCTGGCAATGCGCTCTCAGTTCCGGGCATGGGCAAGATCTCGCAGTGGTAGCAGACCAAATAGACGCGCGTACTCGCGGCTGAACTGGTTGGGCATTACCCCACGCTGAACGCAATGGACGACGCGTTGCCCTGTCCGGCAATCAGTAGCGATGGGGCATGCCGAAGGCGGACGCGTTTTCGCGTATTGCAAATGGGCTCAACGCCGTGGCCGCCTTTAGTGACAGTGCACGGATGCCCACTCCGGGGGATTGTAATATTCTTTGCGAGTACCCATGTCTTGGACCTGCCAGACAACCCTTTGGGATTCGTCCGTCGTCTTTTTAGCCGACGGCAAGCTGGCGCCCTCCGACTGTTTCGTGACGGGCCAATCCAACGAGTACTGATGATGCCTGCCGATTGGCAGGCAAAAGGAAACTCATTGAACAAGATAAACATCGCTGCCGCGCCTGCGGCCGCGAAGCCGCGGGATCGCGATGAGACCGTCGTTCGACCGACCGGAAAGTGGAAACCATATCCCTGCCTCCTCACACGCCGCGAACTGCAGGAAATTATCGCCGAACAGCTCGGCTGATTACGATGCTCACAAGAGAAGAAGACAATGCAAGTGCTCGTCAGAGACAACAATGTCGGGCCCTCAGGGTTCTGAAGAAGAAGATGCAGCGCGAAGGACTTTTTCGCGAAATGAAGGAAGGGCGCGCTTACGAAAAGCCGTCCGAACGCCGCGTTCGGGAAAAGGCGCAGGCGATCAGCCGCCATCGCAAAGCCGCACACAAGAAGCTGCAGCGTGAAGGGCTGATCGCCGCGCCGACGCGGAAGGCCTCCGCTCGGTAGTGCCCTATCGCGCCCCGACGCCGTGCGACAGTCCTCGAAAGGATAAACGAATGGAAGAACTCACCAGCCTAACGATTTCCGAAGAGCGCCTGGAGGATTGCCGCGACGTCATAGAACCTGAGCTTCAGGACCTGATCCGCAGTGCGCTGCAGACGGGTTTCTCGCGCGAGGAGATCCTGATCGCCGTCAGCGAACTGGTCGCCGAGGACTTCGCGACCGTGATGAAAACGCCGAGCGTCCATTGAGGCAATAGGCAACTTTGAGAGCCGCATATGAGCATAATGGAACAGCATGACCTCTTCGGTGCAATCGAGCCTGCGCTGCCGAACGGGTTTCGTTATACGCCGGATGTCGTCCCCGACAATCTGCAGCGGGCCCTTCTGGAAACGATGCCCGGACTTCCGTTCGCGGCATTCGATTTCCACGGCTTCGAAGGCAAGCGCAGGACGGTTTCGTACGGCTGGAAATACGACTTCGATACCCAGCGGGTTCGGAAAGGCAACGATATTCCGCCGTTTCTTTTGCCCGTGCGCGCGCTTGCCGGCAGTTTCGCCGGTATCGATCCCGACCGGTTGGAACAGGCTTTGGTGACCGAATATGGTTCCGGCGCTCCGATCGGCTGGCACAAGGATAAATTTGTCTTCGGTCGGGTGGTGGGAATTTCGCTTCTCTCTCCCTGCACATTCAGGCTAAGGCGACGCCACGGCGACAAGTGGCAGCGCAGCTCGATTATTCTCGAACCTGGATCGGCATACGTGATGGCGGGTGATGCACGAACTGTCTGGGAGCATTCCATCCCTGCGGTCGACAAGCTTCGTTATTCGATTACCTTTCGCGAACTAAATCCCGGTGCTTAAGGGAGCCATTGCCGCCCGCGTATGCGAATGGCGGCTGCAAAAATTCAGGCAATTCTCCTCGTAGAGGAAAATCATATATGCTCACGGGTAAGGTGAAATGGTTCAGCCCAGCTAAGGGTTTCGGTTTCATCACGCCTGACGAAGGCACTGACGACGTTTTCCTGCATCTCTCAAAGGTTGAGGAAGCCAATCTACCGACATTGGAAAGCGGAACCGCGCTTCAGTATTCTAATCGCTCCTTCTATTGATATCTCCGCCGCAGACTCCCGGGAGAGGGGCGGGTAGACGGGTATCTGGCCATAAGGTAAGTTACCGGTCATCGAGTTCAATCCAGGTGGGTGCATGATCACTCGTGTGCTCCCAAGAACGCGCAAACTTGACGACACCGCACGCCGTTAGCCGTCCAGGCAGGGACGGGTTCAGCAGAAAATGGTCGATGCGCAAACCGGCATCACGAGCGAAGGCGTTCCGGAAATACTTCCAGAATGTATAGATGCGCTCATCGGGATGGAGGTATCGCATCGCGTCTGTCCAGCCCAGGGCCACGAGGTCGGCGAACGCGGCTCTCACGTCCGGACGAAACAACGCGTCGTCCATCCACCGCTCCGGCTTGTAGACGTCGAGGTCTCTCGGCAGACGTTGAAGTTGCCGACGAGCGCCACTGGCACATCGAGTTCCAGCAGTTCATCCGCGTAGGCGTGCAACCGTTCGAACCAGCGGAGCTTGTCGTCGAACTTTGGGCCAGGCGCGGGATTCCCATTTGCAAGATAAAGACAACCCACGACGATACCGTCGATCGCCGCTTCGATGTAGCGGCTGCGGCTGTCGTCGGGGTCGCCTGGAAGTCCTGGACGCGTTTCGCGCGGGTCCTGATCGCGGACGAGGACCGCAACGCCATTCAAGGGTTTCTGGCCGTGCCAGATCGCACCGTACCAGGCGCGCTCTGTCTCTCGGGGGGAGACTTCTCGTGCGGCGCCTTCAGTTCCTGCAGGCAAACGACGTCGGCCTTCGCCTCGTCCAGCCAGCGAAGCCGCACGTCGAGCCCGTCCGTTGATGCCCCTGGCGTTGTACGGGGCGAGCTTCATCCGTCAGTGCTTGCGATCGCCCCTGTCGCCCTGGCCCGGCTTGGCGTCGTATTTGGCATCGTGGCGCGCGTCGGCTGACAGCGACCTCGAGACCTCGACGCTTTCCTTGAACTTCCCTTCCTTGTCACGACGGACATAGCGTTTGTCGGTACCGGTGTCGATCAGTTCGCGTTTGCTCATGGCGGGACTCCTTCGTGGTTGCTGCACACCAAAACGCGCGTGGCGTCCAAAAGATGCATGCGAATCAGGACTCTACGCAGGACTCGCAAAACGGGCGGGCCTAATCGCGCTAAGTCATTGAAAAATGATTCGTTTCGACTCGGAACAATTCCATGCCGATTCGCTTGAATCGCCTAGGTCGTGTAGGGAGATTGCGTCATGGTTGCTCCGCGAGCGAATTGGAAGGGCTTCATCAAGTTCGGAGAGGTTGCCTGTCCCGTGGCTCTCTACACCGCCGCATCATCGTCGGCCCGCATTGCCTTCAACACGCTGAACCGCAAGACTGGCAATCGTGTGAGGCGCGAGTTCGTCGACAGCGAAACGGGTGATCCGGTCGAGCGGGACGATCAGGTCAAAGGCTACGAGATCGAAAACGGCCAGTACATTATTCTCGAGCCGGATGAGGTCGCGGCCGCCGTACCCGAGAGCGACAAGACCCTGAAGATCAACGCGTTCATTCCCTGCAACGAAATCGACGACGTCTATTTCGACAAGCCCTATTACCTGGCACCCGACAAGATGGGGACCGATGCCTTCATGCTGCTGCGCGATGGCATGAAGAAAGCCAAAGTCGCGGCGATCGCGCGTACGGTGCTCTTCCGCCGTATGCGCACGGTACTGATCCGGCCGCATGGCAAGGGTTTGATCGCTACCACGCTGAACTTCGACTACGAAGTCCGCTCATCGGCGGAAGCCTTCGAGGAACTCCCAGATCTCAAGATCGAAGGCGAGATGCTGGAGCTTGCCGAGCACATCATTGGCACCAAGAAGGGAAGCTTCGACGCCAGTACATTTGAAGATCGCTACGAAACAGCCGTTGCCGAGCTGGTGAAGGCCAAGATCGAAGGTCGTTCGCTGCCGAAAAAGAAAGCGCCCGCAGAATCCAAGCAGAGCGATCTTCTCCAGGCCCTGCGCGAGAGCGCCGGTCTGGTCGCGAAGAAAGCGGAGCCGAAACGCACCGCCGCCAATGCCAATAAGGGCGCTGGCCGGCAGAAGGCGACCAAGCCTATTGTGGCTGCGAAATCCAAGTCTGCTGCTGCGCCGACGCGCCGCGCGAGCTGATCGGAGGAAGGAATGGCTGTCCGCCCCTACTGGAAAGGCTATCTGAAGCTCTCCCTCGTAACCTGTCCCGTGCAGATGATGCCAGCGATCTCCGAGAACGAGAAGGTGCGCTTCCATACCCTGAACCGCGAGACCCAGAACCGCTTGGTCAGCCATTACGTCGACTCCGTCACCGGTAAAGAGGTGAAGGACGAAGACGAGGTGAAGGGCTACCAGCGGGGTGAGAACGAATACGTCATTCTGGAAGACGAGGAGTTGGAGAACGTCGCCCTCGAAAGCACCAAGACGATCGACATCTCGACGTTCACGCCGCGCGACAGCGTCGAGTGGATTTGGCTCGACACCCCCTACTATCTGTCGCCCAACGACCCGGTGGGGCAGGAAGCGTTTTCGGTCATCCGTGACGCGATGGAAGCCCAGGACATGGTCGGCATCTCCCGGCTGGTCATCTCCCGCCGCGAACGCGCCGTCATGCTGGAACCACGCGGCAGGGGCATTGTGCTTTGGACATTGCGATTTGGGGATGAAGTCCGTGACGAGGATACCTATTTTGCAGGCATCGGCGATGAGACGGCGGATTCCGACATGATGCCTTTGGTGCAGCAATTGATCAAAAAGCAGACGCAGCACTGGAATCCGAAGATGGTGATCGATCCGGTGCAGGACCGGCTGCTCGATATCATCGCCGAAAAGAAGAAGACGCTGAAGAAGCCAACGAAGACCAAGGTCAAGACGCCGGCCTCGTCGCCCGCGGCGAGTAACGTTATCAATATCATGGATGCCTTGAAAAAGTCGGTAGCGGCGGAAAGCCGGAACGGCAAATGAGCAAACGCGCCAAGCCGTTGCTGCACGACGACAGCTTCACCGCGAAATCCCAGCCGCGCCGTAAGCGCGATCCCGCGCAGCCGAACCTTCCTTTCGATCCAATGCCCGATCGGGTCGAGCCATGCCTCGCACTGTTAAAGTCCGTCCCACCGGCAGGCCCCAACTGGGCCTACGAAATTAAATGGGATGGCTATCGCCTGGCAATTCACATCGAGCCAGGCGGTGTTCGGATCATCACCCGCGGCGGCCACGACTGGACACACCGGTTCCCAACAATTGCGGCTGCAGCTAAGGAGCTTGGGGGCGGGACAGCGATCCTCGACGGGGAGGCTGTCGTCCTCAACGGTGAGGGCCGCTCCGACTTCGGAGCGCTGCAGCGATCGCTAGGCGGACGCGGCGGCAAACGGGCCTCGACAGAGTCCATCCTATTCGCCTTCGACCTCCTGTATTTCGATGGGCACGATCTGACGAAGACTGAGCTGTCGCTCCGCCGGCACCTATTAGAAGATCTGCTCGATGGCGCGGTTGGTGCGATACAGCTTTCCGAAGAGGTGCAAGGCGACGGCGCCGAGCTTCTGGAAAACGCCCGCTTGCTTGGGATGGAAGGTATCATCGCCAAACACCGCGACAGCCCGTACCGCTCCGGCCGGACGGGAGACTGGCTGAAAATCAAGTGCGTCCAGAGCGAGAGCTTCATGATCATTGGGTACGAGCAGTCAGCCGCCGCGCGAGGCGGGATCGGCAGCCTTTTGCTTGCGGCTCGCCGCGGCCATGACTGGGTCTATGTCGGCGCCGTCGGCACGGGCTTCAAGGAAAAGGACGCGACGTACCTGAAGACGACGCTCGATATGTTGAAGACCAGGACGCCTGTGGTTCCGCTGAAGGGCAAGAACTATATCTTCGCCCAGCCGACGCTGATTGCCGAGATCGAGTTCCGGGGCTGGACCGACGACGGCAATTTGCGGCACGCGTCCTACAAGGGACTTCGGGAAGTTCAGGATAACGCGGCGGTTTACGCGCTAGATTGAGTGGCGGGCCGGCCCACGCAAAAAGGCCAGAATTTTTTCTGGCCGCACTCTTGAATCAAAATATGCCAAAAACCAAATCGATTACGTCAGCCGCTGATGACAGGGCTGGCTTTGCTGGAGGCGTCGTCTTTCGGCCCTCCCGTACCCATGTTGCTTCAAGGAGGATATGGCTATGGCAACATCTTACGACTATG
The DNA here is from genome assembly GCF_031455475.1 of Rhizobium sp. 1399. Taxonomy (NCBI): domain Bacteria; kingdom Pseudomonadati; phylum Pseudomonadota; class Alphaproteobacteria; order Hyphomicrobiales; family Rhizobiaceae; genus Rhizobium; species Rhizobium sp. 1399. The sequence continues at coordinate 176,488 of NZ_JAVDSU010000006.1, forward strand.
CACCCCTCTTCCGCTCGAGCGTCGGCTTCGACCGGGTCTTCAATCTTCTCGAAAACGCCCAGCGTGCCCGCTCGATCAGCGACTGGCCGCCCTATGACATCGTCAAGACCGGTGACGACAGCTACCGGATCTCGATTGCGGTGGCGGGCTTCGCGCAGGACGATCTCGACATCACCTTCCAGTCCAATCTTCTGACCGTCACCGGCAAGAAGCAGGAAGCAGCAAACGAAGGCTACCTGCATCGCGGCATTGGCGGCCGTCCCTTCGAGCATCGGTTCGAACTTGCAGATCATGTCATGGTGAACGGGGCCGACCTCAGCAACGGTCTCTTGTCGATCGATCTGGTTCGCGAGATCCCGGAGGCACTGAAGCCGCGCAAGATCTCCATCCAGAGCGCTCCCGCAATGACGTCTGCTGCTCCAGCGCAGATCGAAGCGCAAAAGGCCGCGTAACTGCGTTATCCGCAGAACAGGGCGCCGTTGCGACGGCGTCCATCCATCAACATTCCGGGTTGGGAAGGAGAGAGCGATGAAACCCGATATGTTCAGACAGCCAGTTTTCATTCTTGTCGGCCTTGGCTTTCCGGCAGAGGTTCGCGGCGTGATGGACGCCTACCGGCATCTTGCCGAATGGCCGGCCTCGTTGCGGGACGCGGCGCACTCGGTGGCGCTCAGGGCATGCAGTGCCGCGTTGCGCGGTGAAATCGAAGCGGAGACCGCGCGTGGGCTCTTCGCCGCCTTTGCCGAGAAACATGATCTGCTGGCACCGGAAAATAACGTGATCCCCGCGTCGCACCTGCGGCGGGACAAAGATCCGCACGTGCGGTGAGGTGGTCCGATGATACACGATATGTTGCAGCAGGCGGCCAGCAACGCTATGGCCATGGGACCAACGATCCTGCTTCAGGGTGCGCAGCTTCGGAGGCCAATCGATGTGGTGAGAGCGCCGTCTCTCTGCGTCGATGACAAGCGAGCAATCCTCGCGGCCTGGGCATCGGATTTTTATGCGGTTGATTCAAAGCCAGCCCTCCGCCAGGTGCCAGGAACACCAGAGCCAGTCTCGATCGATGAAGTGCAGTCTGCCCTTAAAGAACTCGACCGGCGCTATGGCATCTGACCGATCGCGCGTTCAGGCGGCCTGATTCATCGACTTGGCAAGGCGCTTGATCGCCTGTTCGAGCGATCGCTGCCCATCGCAGTAGTCCTGCCAGGCACTCGTCTTCGCCAGGAGTGCCGGCACGGTGCGGATGGTAAATCGCTTCGGATCGAGATCCGTCTTCACCTGGCTCCATGCGAGAGGCATCGACACCGGAGCGCCGGGCCGGGCGCGCGGCGACAGTGGCGCCACGGCAGTCGCCATGCGATCGTTGCGCAGATAGTCGAGGAAGATGCGGCCGTTGCGTTGGTTCTTCGCCATCTTGATCAAATAAAGTTCTGGGTTCTCCCGCGCCATCTGCAGGCAGACGTCGTGCGCAAAACCTTTTGCCTCGGGCCATGCCAGTTTCTTGCCCTTCGCCACCGCAAGCGGCGTGACGACATGCAGCCCCTTGCCGCCCGTGGTCTTGCAGAAACTGACAAGGCCGAGTTCCTCCAGCCGATCACGCAACTCTCGGGCTGCCTCGACGACGGTGGAGAAGGGTACGTCCGGACCGGGATCGAGGTCGAAGACGAGCCGACCCGGGACCTCGGGCTGTTTCGGTTCGCAATTCCAGGGGTGCAGTTCCACGCCGCCGATCTGGGCGATGGCCGCCAAGCCCTCTACGCGGTCGATCTGCAGGTAGGGCTTCTTATCGCCGAAGACGGTCACCAGTTCCAAGAGGTTCGACGTTCCGGGCATGGCATGGCGCTGGAAGAACTGCTCACTGCCTATGCCATCGGGCGTCCGGATGATCGAGCACGGCCGGCCTTTGATGTGGTCGATGAGCCAAGGTCCGACGACTTCGTAGTAGTTCGCAAGCTCAACCTTGGTGACCGGCCTGTCGTCGCCAGCGTCGGGCCACAACGGTTTCTCGGGATTGGAGATCAACACGCCCATCACATTTGCCTTGCCGCCCTTCCGGAAGGATTTTGCCGGCGCTGGCTTTTCGGCCTCTGCCTCCGGATCAGGCACATCGGCTTCTACGGGTGAGGCAGGCTTCTCGGCGACGACTTCCGCTGCTGGTTTGTCTTCCCGCAGGCCCTTAAACGCTGCCTGGCGGACAAGGCCATCGGCGGTCCAGCCCGCGAACTCGATCTCCGCCACCAGGTCCGGCTTCACCCACACGACGTTGGCATCCTTCTTCGGCGACCCGATACCGGTGAACGGTGACTTGGCCGTTTCCAGCGCGCGCAGCTTGGGGAGCAGAACATCGACTTTGCCGGCGCCATAGCCCGTGCCGACACGGCCGACATAGACGAAATGGCTGCCGCGGTTGACGCCAACCAGCAGCGACCGGAACTTGCCGTTGGTCGTGGCATATGCGCCGATCACCACCTCATGGCCTGCCCGGCACTTCGATTTGACCCAGGTGTCGGTGCGGCCAGATTGATAGGGAGCGTCGGCCTGCTTTGAGACGATCCCTTCGAGCGAGAGCTTGCAAGCAGACTTCAAGACGGCGTCGCCGCCGGTTTCGAAATGCTCGACGAAACGCAGGCGTGGATCGTCGCCTGCATCGCTCAGCAATGTCTGCAGCCGATCCTTGCGCTCCGTCAGCGGCAGCTCTCGAAGATCCTCATTGCCGTCAAACATCAGGTCGAAGGCGAAATATACCAGCGCATCCGTCCTGCCTTCCGATAGCGCCGCCTGCAGCGCGGCGAAGTCCGGCGCCCCGTTTTCATCGAGCGCGCAGATCTCCCCGTCAATCATCGCGTCGGGCAGGTTTGCGGCGGAAGCAGCGATGGCCGGATATTTGCCTGTCCAGTCGAGGCCCTTGCGGGTCTTGAGCGTCACACCGCCGTTTTCGATACGCATCTGGATCCGGTAACCGTCGAACTTGATCTCGTGGATCCAGCCGTCCGTCGTAGGTGGACGTTCGCGCGTTTCGCAGAGCTGCGGCGCGATAAACTCCGCGATCGCGGATTTCGTTGGCTTTGTCGGCGTCGGCTTCTTCTTGGGCTTCGTTTCTGCTTTGCGTTCTTCCGCTGCAAGGCCGTGGTTGCTGTCCCACACGGCATCCGCCTGCACGTCGCCACTTTCGATCATGAACGGTTTTGGCTTCTTGCCCCTGCCGGCAGCGATCGCTTCCATCGTCCGGCCGGAGGCAACAGAGGTTGCGTTCTCTTCCAGGACTGCCGCGCCGTTGTCCTCGACGGAGAAATCATCGTGGTGTTTGATCAGCAGCCAGTTGGTGCGTTTGCCGCCGTCACGGTCACTACGCATCCGCACGAGAACGAAGCTGCCATGCAGTCGCTCGCCTTCGAGGGTGAATTTGAAGTCGCCCTTAGCAAGAGCCTGCTCGGGGCTCTTGCTGCCTTCCGGCTCCCAATAGCCGCGATCCCAGAGCATCACCGTGCCGCCGCCATATTGGCCTTTCGGAATCGTGCCTTCAAAGTCCCCGTAGTCGAGCGGATGATCCTCGACCTCGACGGCAAGACGTTTGTCGTGTGGATCGAGAGACGGGCCTTTGGTCACCGCCCAGGATTTGAACACACCACCGAGCTCAAGCCGGAGATCGTAATGCAATCGGGTCGCGTCATGTTTCTGGATGACGAAGCGGCGACGGTTCGAACCCTTCAACTTCGCCTGGCCGTTCGGCTCCTGCGTCTTCTGAAAGTCGCGCTTCTGCTTGTAGGTTGAGAGCTTGTCGCTGGCCATCGCGATCCCCGGTACACTTCCTTCATCCGCGTCGAATGACGACGGAGCTGAGGCGCAGGCCGGACAGGTGGGACGCTCGGCTGCCGTTTCGTTGGCCGCAAGGAGCGCGTTCATCATCCCTGTCACGTCCGGTTGGACGGCACGCGACCTCGCAACTGAGAAGCCCCCAGCGCGCATTTTGTTCCAATTCAGCCTGTCGAGATGCGGTAGTGGAACAGAAAACGCGTCAGCCGACCTGTTCGACATTGAGGGTGCCGGCGGGAAGCGGCCTGATCAGAGATTTCGCCGAGACAGAGGGATCGAGCCAGTCGGCCCAGGCGTCCCGCTCAAGGATAGCGATCTGCCGGTCATGGTAAGGTGCGATATCCGGGCCAGGCTCCGTTGTCAGCATGGTGAAGGCTTGCCCGACGTCATCCGTGTCGCGCCAGATGCCGGCGACGCAGAAGATCGGTTCCTCCTTCTTGGTGAACAGCCACTTGTCCTTGCGCTTTTTCCCCTTTTCCGTTGGATCGGTGAACTCGTAGAAGCCGTCTGCGATGATCAGGCAGCGATTGGAGTTGAACTCGCGTCCGTCCGATCGAAAGTTATACACCGGCCGCTTGTTTAGTCCCGGCCAGCTCCAGCGCCGCTGCACTAGATCGCCTTCACCCCGCGCGCCCTCGATCGTGCGGACGATCGGCGCCATGTCGGTGATCTTGATGTCCTCGCGTGCATCAACGTTCGGTGCACCTTCACCAAAACGGATCTTGATCTTGAGGTGGGCGAAATCCTCGACGATCGAAGCCACGTCCACCGTCAACCGATAATCATTGCACATGTGTTCCTCGCAGTCTTGTCGTGAAGCTGAGTTCTTGCTATGTTCTACATATGGTGAACGCGAAGGTTTTCCAGTCCGACGCCCCGCTCGACGAGCGTCGCGTTATCATAAGACGGCGGGACGGCGATGTGGAGATGGTCGAGCTGCCCTGGGGGCTGCGTCCGCTCGATGGTGGGTCGCGCGCGGTCAATGTCGTCCGCTCTGAAGGAAAGACGTTTTCAACCCGCCGCTGCCTGGTGCCGGCATCCGAGTTCCGTCATCGCAGTGGGGGCAAGAATTTCATTTTCTCGCTCGCCAACGGCGACTGGTTCTATTTCGCAGGGATCTGGCGGCCGGGCTCTTCAGATTGGCCCGAGGCCTATGCCATACTGACGATCGAGGCGAATGCCGACATCGCGCCCTATCATGACCGGCAGATGGCGGTCCTGACGCGCGATCAACGGATGGATTGGCTTGACCGGCTTGTACCCGAAGATGAAATCCTGCGGCCACTTCCCGTCGGAACCTTCCGTGTCAAACCTCTTTCCAACGCTTCCTTCCAGCCAAGAGTTGCGGTCTAAATTGCGGGCCGCAACGACGGCGTCTACGGGTTATTTCCGACCTGCGCGAGCGCATCGCCTCGCTGGAGGGCGTGTCGGCCAGAAAGGCTGGCTGTCGAGCCATCAGTTACGGTCGAGGACATCCCGGACGCGTACGGCCAGATCCTCGAAGGAGAATGGCTTGGGCAGCAAATGCACGCCCTTGTCGAGCCGGCCATGATGAACGATGGCGTTGCGGGAATAGCCTGTCGTGAACAACGCCTTCAGCGTCGGGTCAGTCTCACGCGCTTTAGCAACCACGTCTGCGCCGCTCATGCCGCCTGGCAACACCACATCCGAAAAGATCAGATCGACTTTACCGTGGGTCGACAGCGCCTGCAGAGCCGCAGGGCCGTCCTTGGCTTCGAGTACATGGTAGCCGAGTTCGCGCAGCGATTCGACCGAATAGGCACGGACATCCGGATCGTCCTCGACGACAAGAATGACCTCGCCGGGCGCAGCGTCGGGGATAGCAGGTGCCTCTACCACATCTTCATCGGCCCCGTCCGACAAGAGCCGCGGCAGGTAGATCTTGACCGTCGTTCCCTCTCCGACTTCCGAGTAGATCTTCACATGGCCCTTCGATTGCTTGACGAACCCATAAACCTGGCTGAGGCCAAGCCCGGTGCCCTTGCCCTGGTCCTTGGTCGTAAAGAACGGCTCGAACACGTGCGACAGCGTATCGGCGTCCATCCCCGACCCAGTGTCGGAGACGCTGATGGCACTATACTGTCCGGGGATCACTTCTGCGTGCGCTGAAGCATAGGCTTCGTCCAGATGAGCGTTGAATGTCTCGATGGTCAGCTTGCCGCCTTCAGGCATCGCGTCGCGCGCATTGATTGCGAGATTAAGAAGCGCGCTTTCCAGTTCGTTGGGATCGGCTTCCGCCTTCCAGAGGCCGGCGGCGAGTACAACTTCAATGTTGTAGATCTCGCCGAGCGTCCGGTGCAGGAGTTCGGACATGCCGCGGATCAGGCTGTTGGCATCGATCGGCTTGGGGTCGAGCGGCTGCCGCCGGGCAAAGGCGAGAAGCCGTTGCGTCAGGGCCGCTGCCCGCCTCGCGCCGTTCATCGCCTGCGAGGCTGCCCGTCGCAACCGCCCCGCTTCCGGCGGCAGGTTCCGCGTGAGCGTGTCGAGATTGCCGACAATGATCTGCAGTAGATTGTTGAAATCGTGGGCGACTCCCCCCGTCAACTGCCCAACCGCCTCCATTTTCTGGGCTTGCCGCAGCGCCTCTGCGTTCTGGGTCAGCTCCTCCGTCTTCTGCTTGACGAGATGCTCCAGATTGGCGTTCAGTTCCTTGAGTGCTTCTTCAGCGCGGCGTCTTTCCTGCAGCTCACGTTGTGCGGCCTCGTACAGCCGGGCGTTGTCGATGGCGACCGCAGCTTCGCCGGCGAGGCCAGCGAGACCGCTTTCTGACGCCTCGTCGAACACGCCGATGTCAGCATGCCCGAAGAACAGTCCACCAATTACCTCGCCCATTCGCGAGATGACTGGCACGGCCAGATAGCTCCGTACGGGAAGATGACCTTCCGGCATCCCTTTTCGCGGCTCATTCTTGCCGTACCGGCTGTCCTGGGTGATATCGGCGGAACGCACAATCCCCTCTCCGAGAAAGGTCGGTGCAAAGACAGCCGTATTGCGTGGCATGGGAAACTTCGAGAACGCCTCGCGAGGTACACCGGATAGCGTGTAGAGCATGTAGCTCTCGCCCGATGGATTGATGACGTTGTGGAAGAATGCGCCGAACTGCGCTCCGGTAAGCTCGACACCGGCATCCGTTACCAGTTGAACAACCTTCTCCAGGTCATTCTCGCGCGCGAGGTCTGCTCCGGCTCGATTGAGGATCTCGAGCGCGCGGGTACGCTCTCGCAGCGCGATCTCCGTCTCGCGCTGCTCGGTGCGATCACGCAGCACTTTCACGAAACCGACAAGCTTTCTCTCATCATCCATTATCGGCGTTGTCTCACCAACGGCCCAGATGCGGCCACCGCCCCTCTGCAGCCGCCATCCTTCGCCGCTTCCCTTTCCGCTGGTCCTGGCGTCGGTCAGTTCCGCCTCGAGCAGCGCGGCGGCTCCTCCTTCCGGCGGAAAGATCGCCACCAGAGTTTTGCCCAGCATTTCGTCCTGCGACCAGCCGAGGAGAGCTTCAGCGCCCTTGCTCCAGCCGGTGATTATGCCATCGACGTCGAGCATGATGATCCCGGTGTCGACTGCGCTGTCGAGGACCTGTTGGAGGCGTTCGGCGGGGAAATGGGAAGCAGTGTTCATTCTATGGCCTGCTCGTTGAGGTGCAGATGGCGCGGCGCGATGCAATGCGGTGGACTTGCATTGGAGGGATATGGCGAGAAGTTAAGCAATCGGCGAACGACGGAAGACGGCGCGCGATCGGCGTGCTCCCCATCTGCGCACTCCCACACACATGACTGGCGAAAGGACACACGGTCCTTCTTGGATGAGCAGATACCCGTCGAGCCGCTCCCGCTGTTGTTTGTTGCACCCTCAATTTCCGTCTCCACCGGCCATGGTTCGCCGAAGGGCCTCTTCGAGCTCCGCCAATTGGTAGGGCTTGCGCAGGATCTTGATCCCCTGTGCCTCCGCGTCCTGTTTTGCCGCCTCGGAATAACCGCTAGTGAGCAGGACGGGCAAATCGCTCCGGCGGAGCCGGATCTCCTTCGCGAGCTCCACACCGTTCATCCCGCCTGGCATCATTATGTCCGAGAACACGAGGTCGACGCTGCGGCCGTTGGCCAAGGCGCCAAGTGCAGCTGCAGCCGACGCTGCCCGCACCACCTCAAATCCGAGCTCGTCGAGCATCTCAGCAACGAGCGCCGCGACTTCGTCGTCGTCTTCGACCAGCAGGACGTTACCGGCAGCTTCTGCTCGCCGCCTTGCGACATGCAGATCGACCAGGTGGTGCTGATCAAACGCTGGACGGTTTGAGGAGCGCGGTAGCAGTAGCGAGATCGTGGTTCCTTTCCCAACTTGACTTTCTATCTCGACCGTTCCGCCGGACTGCTGAGCGAAGCCGTGAACCTGCGCGAGACCAAGACCCGATCCCTTGCCGATATCTTTCGTCGTGAAGAAGGGCTCGAATACCCTCGCCTGCACCTCAGGCGTCATTCCGGAGCCATCGTCAGCGACGACGAGGCGAACAAAGTCGCCGTGACCGTCAGCTTCTGCCCGTGCCGCTTTATTCTCGCCGGTAATCTTGATCGTGCCCCCCTTCGGCATCGCGTCGCGCGCGTTGACCGCGAGGTTCAAAACCACGAGTTCGAGTTCGCTGGCATCGACTTCGACCGGCCACAAGTCTGGTGAGAGATCAATGACGACGTGGACGTCGCCCCTCAAGCTACGGTCCAGCAACTCCCGCATGCCGCCGATCTGGCGCGCCAGGTTGATGGTTTGCGGTTTGAGCTCCTGACGCCGGGAGAAAGCCAGCAGCTGGCGTGTCAGGCCCGATCCTCTTTCAGCAGCTTGCCGCATGCCGTCCATCAGCCGCTTGCGCCTCGCCGGGTCCGCCTGCCGATCGAGCATTTCGAGGCCTCCGGAAATGACCATCAGCAGGTTGTTGAAGTCGTGAGCGATGCCCCCTGTCAACTGGCCAATGGCTTCGATCTTCTGAGCCTGACGAAGTTTCTCCTCAACTTCGGCCCGGACGCGTATCTGGTCCCGCAGAGCTGTGTTAGCTGCTTCAAGCGCCTCGGTTCGGGCCACAACGAGTTGCTCAAGCTGCTGTGCCGAACGCTCGCGTTCCTCAAGCAGCGCGCGCAGCTGCAACTGCCGTTTCCTTGCACGAAGTGCTGATTGCAAGCTGCTGACGAGCGTGAGCGCCTGGACCGGTCGCTCCAGAAGCGCCACATTGCGCAGCTTGGCGATCACGTCCTGCCGCCACCCTTCGATGCCCATCTGCTCCTGGCGGCTGGTGAGCAAAATAAAGGGAAGGTCCGACCACGGTGGCTGGTCGGCGACCCATTTGTATAACGAGCTGGCATTTGTTCCAAACAGCGCTTCCTCGGCAAGAAACGCTGCTGATGCGCCGGCTTCAAGTTCTCTCACAAACGCGTAAAGATCACCGCATGCTTTGGCAGCGATCCCGTTGCGCATGAGCAGCTCGACGGACGCGGCCGCATCCCTGCCCACCGGTGCAAAGACGAGAACGGGTTCGGGCTCGAATTCACTTAACGCCATCACGTCCGTCAACTGAATTTACTGCTGGAGCTGCGGTAAAATGGGGCGATCCCGCCAGCACGCCAATGAAGCCGGCCGTCGGTGGCCCAAGCCAAATGCCTTTATCCGACAGGCTGAATTCGCGAACGCTATGCTCGTGCTGGCCGCTTCGCTTTTTGACGACCGAGATCGCGCGGCGAACCGTGCCGTGCACCTCGAAATAACGCAGCATCACAACGGCATCGCTGAGGTAGCTCAGGTCGAGCGGCGCTTCGAGAGGACCGACAAGCCCATGTTGAGCGAGAACAAGGATCGACATGATACCGCGCTGCCCGAGATAGGTCAGCAATTCGTGCATCTGCAGGATCAGGAAACGCTCGTCCGGCATTGCATTCATGTAACCGTTCAAGCTGTCAATGACGATGACGCGGGCACCATCGTTCTCGACGCTTCTCTGGACGTTGGCCGTGAATTCGCCTGGCGACATTTCCGCCGGATCGATCTGCTGCAAGCGGATCATCCCGCTTTGCAAATGTTTCTGCAAATCGAAGCCGAGAGTCCTGGCCCGCGCCTGCAGGGTTCCACGCCCTTCGTCGAAAGCATAGATGACGGCATGCTCGCCACGGTCGGCGGCCGCCAGAGCATAGGTCAGGGCGAGCGACGATTTTCCCACCCCGGCCGCGCCGAGAAACAAGGCGTTCGTCCCGCGCTCGAGCCCGCCACCCAGCATCTGATCGAGTTCTGCGATGCCGCTCGAGGTAAACTCCTCCTCAAACGCAAGATGGTGATCTGCTGCGATCAGCCGGGGGAAGACGTGGAGCCCGCCCTTCTCGATGATAAAATCATGGTAGCCCCCGCGAAACTTGATCCCGCGCATCTTTACGACGCGAAGGCGGCGACGTTCCGCGCCGTAGTCGATCGCGGTCTGCTCCAGCAAGACGACACCATGCGCAATGGAATGGAGCTGAAGGTCGTTTTGCTGAGACGATAAATCGTCGAGAAGAATGACCGTACACTGTCGGCTGGTGAAATAGTGCTTCAGCGCGAGCACTTGCCGCCGGTAACGCAGAGGACTATGGGCCAGCAGACGCAACTCGGACAGGCTGTCGATGACGACCCGCTTTGGGTTGAGCTCGGACACTCGGTCGAGGATGAGCTTCGTCGTCTCGTTCAGTTCCATCTCCGCCGGATGAAACACCGTCAGCTCGCGATCCGGATCGAGCGTCGTTTCCGGGGGAACAAGCTCGAAGAGGCTGACGCCGTCGAGCGACCAGCCGTGGCGTTTGGCGACGAGCTGCAGTTCGCGTTCCGTCTCCGACAGCGTTATATACAGCACCTGCTCCCCTTGCCGAGCGCCTTCGAGAAGAAATTGCAAGGCTATCGTGGTTTTGCCTGTGCCGGGGCGGCCCTCGTAGAGGTAAAGCCGGTTTTCGTCCAAGCCACCTTCAAGGATCACATCAAGGCCCGCGACCCCGGTGGAAATGCGCGGCGTGTCGATCGTCTCCACTTCATCTGATGTTTCAGACATGTCTTACCTATGCAGCATGAATAAGCGGTGAGATGCATATAGATCAGCGTTGTTGGGGCTCAAGTGGCCGAATAGCGAGCTTTGGCTGTGACGGTCGGTCCCGGGACAGTTCATAAGAACGGTCTCGTCGTCGCTCCCTTCGCTCTAGTGTTCCGAGGGTCTCAGCGCTCGCCGAGTGACGAGGGGAGGGCGGACCCAACGCGGCGGAACATCCCGTCTCTTGACTAGAGCTTCTGCCTTACCGTTTATGATGCAATGACAAACATTCATTCGATTTGCGTATATTGTGGTTCTTCACCGGGCAACGATCCTGCGTTCGTTGAAGCCGGTGAAAAATTAGGTGCTGCCATCGCCAAGGCGGGGCTGGAACTGATCTACGGCGGTGGCACCAACGGCGTGATGGGCGCCGTCGGCCTCTCAGCGCTGAAAAACGGCGGCAAGGTCGGCGCTATCATCCCCAAGTTTCTGACAAATCGCGAATCGACCGCTGATGCGCTCAGGATTTTCGATGATTTGACCATTACTGAGACGATGCATGAGCGTAAACACGCCATGTTCCAACGTTCCGACGCTTTTGTCGCGTTGCCGGGTGGGATAGGCACTGTCGAAGAGATCGTTGAAATCATGACCTGGGCGCAGCTAGGACAGCATCGGAAGCCTATGGTCTTCGCCAATATATTGGGCTTCTGGAATCCGATGCTCTCCATGATCGAACACATGGAAAAAGTTGGATTTTTGCATAGCCGCCATCTGATCCAGCCAATCGTTGTCGATCGGGTGGAGGACATTATACCGGCCATCCAAAATGCCGCGCGACCTCCCGAGGTTTCCGAAGGCGTCCCGTCGATCATCGACAATATGTAAGACGGTATCGACCAATCGATTTTGTGACGGTTGGCGCATGACCTTGCCCCGTTGAAGCAATGCGTTATGAAGTAAGCTCTGGCCTATCGAAAGGGCCAGGGGATGAAGCGCAGGGGCGAGGCGGACCATCCCATTAGTGGTGAGCCACTCGATGTAAGCCCGCAACGCGGATGATGGAAAACCATGACCGACAATTCGAGGAGTGGGCATACCGCATTCTTCATACTGCGGAAGACTGGGGTACTTTCACATCAAGAAAGTCTTACCGGTCTGCTTCGACCCCACAAACCCTTGTTATGACGAAATGATCACCGCCAATATTAGCCGCTCGTCGGTTCACCTCTCCTCAAGAGCTCGGACCGTCTGGCGGTAATCCACCCTTTAGTGAACATCCCTCGATGACGAGGACCGTGGCCAAGGGATACCGTCGATCCCAGCGAGGATGTGCCGGACAAGTTACGGAGAGCGGCCACGACATCGCCATCAAGCCATCCGACATAGGCCCAGATGAGCACCAGGGGCCAGAGCGCACAGCCCAGGAACAGCGTGACCCATCCTCCGATGGTCACTGCCTGCGCCCATGGATGGTTCCGAGTGCGGCAATCATGCCTGGAAGCATGGCGAGGAAGAGCTGAGGACGAGCACGACGAGAACGATCCAGGCGAGGATGTCCAGCACACCGATGTCGTCACCTCACCTGAGCTGGACTTCGACCCCGAAACACCAAAGCGGAACTTGTAACGACATCATCTTTACGGCGCTTGTGAAGATGATGTCGTTACGCTATATGATTGGTGGAGACAGGAGATTTCTATGCCCACCCCCTCGCGTACAAGTAAAAGCCAGGACGCCAGCGTGCCGTTGAATATGCGTATCAAACCTGCGACCCGCAACTTGATCGACCGCGCCGCCGAATTGCTCGGCAAGACGCGCACGGATTTCATGCTGGAGGCTTCAGAGCGCCGTGCCGAGGAGGTGCTGCTTGATCATACCATATTCACGGTTAGCCCCGAAATTTATGCCGAATACCTTGCCCGACTGGACGCACCCGCACAGCCCAATGAGCGTCTGAAACGCACGATGTCCACCAAAGCGCCGTGGGATGAGGCGTGACTCTCAGTGCACCCATCCCACTGGCCGATCATCACGAGCTGTCAGAATTCAATTCCCGTGTCCCCGAATTGGACGACTGGCTGCGTCGCCGCGCCCGCGCCAATCAGGCAGGCGGCGCATCGCGCACCTTTGTCGTGTGTGAAGAAAATCGCGTCATCGCCTATTACGCACTCGCTTCCGGGGCAGTGAAACAGCCGGAAGCGCCAGGCCGTTTTCGGCGCAACATGCCCGATCCAATTCCGGTTGCCGTGCTTGGTCGTCTCGCCATCGATCAGTCCTATCAGAGGCGCGGGATCGGCAGAGCATTGGTGCGCGACGCAGGCTTACGCTTGCTCAATGCCGCTGAGATCCTCGGCATCCGCGGCCTGCTTGTGCATGCGATTTCCGATGATGCGCGAACCTTCTATGAGGCGGTCGGCTTTCTACCTTCGCCATCTGATCCCATGATGCTGATGGTCGGGCTGAATGATCTCAACAGCGCGCTGAACTCCCAACCGTAGTTTAGCGGCATTGAGCTCAGCGCGTTTGCAGCCGTTTCTAACTTGCTGAAACCAGTGTTGAAGCCATGCCGTGTCGTCGGTTCGGCTCCCATCAAGGCGAACGATGCGCGCAGAGGCTGCGCCGCTCAGGTGCGGGCAAATTCCAGCAGAGGCGCGACGCTGCGCGCAGGGCTGCGAGTAGCGAGCGCGCAGTTCACCGCATTGGCCAGAAAGTCGGCGCGATCGTCTTGGCGCTGCGCTGCTTAAAGACCCCGCCTTCGAGGTCCATCGCATCGCTGTTGTCGGTCACGTCCTGCGACCATTTCTGTTTTGATTTTTTTTCGGCATGGGCGGCTCCTCAAGGGAAAGGCGCCATCGGTCATGGCGCCATCTTCAGGCTAGTGATGAGCGTGGTGCTCGTTTCGCTTTCGGGTTGCCGCCGCCTTTTTGGCGGAAGCCGAACGCTCCTCCTTAGTTCGCGATGCAGCCGAAGCACCGCCCTTGCGCCCACCTTTTTCGGAGGAGGCATGGTTCTCGGCATGGCCGCGGCCGGAGCCGGACTTCTTGCCACCACCGCTTTCCTTATTGACGGTGGCCCAAGCTCGGCGCTGGGCTTCCTTCTCGGAAACGCCATGGTCTTCGTAGCCTTCCTCGATGTGCTCAGCCTTGCGCTTTTGCTTGTCGGTATAGGCGGACTTGTCACCTTGGGGCATGGAACATCTCCTTAGCTGATGTGAAAAAAGGAAAACTGCGGTTTCGCGGCAAAGTTCCGGTGATGGTCCCCGGGGTGGGCGCAGCCGATGTCACCGCCTTGCGTTTTGACCAGCTCCTGTTCGCGGGCGGAACCAACACGGCCAGGCGAGGGTTTGTTGACACATACGCTGACCATGACATCGAAAGGCATTTTCCATGGCACAGACAGTGGGTGACTTTATTGTTTCCCGCCTTCACCTTTGGGGCGTCAAGCGCATGTTCGGGTACCCCGGCGACGGTATAAACGGCGTCTTCGGAGCGTTGAACCGGGCAAGCGACAAAATCGAATTCATCCAGGCACGCCACGAGGAAATGGCTGCCTTCATGGCCGCTGCCTACGCAAAGTTTTCTGGCGAACTCGGCGTCTGCATCGCGACCTCAGGCCCAGGGGCGGCCCATCTCGTCACCGGCATGTATGATGCCCGGGCCGACCATCAGCCGCTTCTGGCGATCGTCGGACAACAGGCGCGCGGCGCGCTTGGCGGACACTATCAGCAAGAGGTCGATCTCCCCGCCCTGTTCAAGGATGTCGCTAGGGATTTCGTCCATCAGGCTTCAACGCCTGCGCAGGTCCGACATCTTGTCGATCGCGCCGTTCGCATCGCATTGTCGAACCGCACAGTGACGGCATTGATCCTCCCCAACGATTTGCAGGAGCTGCCCTACGAGGAGCCGGAGCGCGTTCACGGGACGGTTCATTCCGGCTTTGGCTATCGAGCCCCCAAAATCGTGCCATATCAGGAGGACCTGCAGGCCGCGGCCGATGTCCTCAATGCTGGTGAGAAGGTTGCTATCCTGGTGGGTGCCGGCGCGCTTGGCGCAACCGAAGAAGTGATCGCCGTCGCCGATCGGCTTTGCGCAGGGGCCGCGAAAGCGCTGCTTGGCAAGGCCGTCCTTTCAGACTCGCTGCCCTGGGTTACCGGGTCGATCGGCCTGCTCGGAACCGAACCCTCCTGGGATCTTATGCGCGACTGCGACACACTGTTGATGATCGGTTCCGGGTTTCCCTACTCAGAGTTCCTGCCCGCGGAAGGACAGGCGAAGGCAGTCCAGATCGACATTCACGCTGGCATGCTGTCGCTTCGCTATCCCATGGACGTCAATCTCGTCGGGGACGCCGCGGAAACCCTGAAGGCGCTGCTGCCCCTTATCGAACAAAAGGACGACAAGTGGCGTCGCACTGTTGAAAAGAACGTTTCTGCGTGGTGGGCGCTCCTCGACAAACGCGCCCATGCCGAGGCCGATCCCGTCAATCCGCAGCTCGTCGCATGGGAGCTGTCCTCAAGGTTGCCGGACAATGTCATACTGACCAGCGATTCCGGTTCGTGCGCGAACTGGTATGCCCGCGACATCAAGATACGGACCGGTATGATGGCGTCGCTCTCGGGCGGACTGGCATCAATGGGTGCTGCGGTTCCTTACGCCATCGCTGCCAAATACGCCCACCCCGAACGCCCCGTCATCGGGCTGGTCGGAGACGGCGCCATGCAGATGAACAACATGGCCGAGCTGATCACCGTCTCCAGATACTGGCGTGATTGGACCGATCACCGCTTTATCATCTGCGTCTACAACAATGAAGACCTCAACCAGGTAACGTGGGAACAGCGGGTGATGGAGGGCGATCCGAAGTTCGAGGCCTCGCAAAGCATTCCCAACATACCTTACCACCGGTTTGCCGAACTCATCGGCCTCAAGGGCCTGTTTGTCGATCGCCCAGAAGCTTTGGGGCCGGCCTGGGACGAGGCGCTTGCCTCGGATCGCCCAGTTGTCCTTGAGGTCAAAACCGACCCCGAAGTCCCGCCGATGCCGCCGCATCTCACGTTTGAGCAGGTCAAGAAACTCACAACCACGCTGATGAAGGGTGATCCCAATCAGGAAGGCGTCATTCGCGGCACAGTGCGGCAGGTCTTGAGTTCAGTCCTGCCAGGCATGCACGAATAATCGAGCATCACGACGAAAAGGGTCGGACGGGTTTAGCGCGGTAGCGGCCGTTCTCAGGCCATTGTCAGAATTCAGCGTGCGTTCGATGTCGGCCGCTAAACCACCGAGTTCGTGCGATAGCCGGTGGCCAACGCTATTCGGCGGCGTGCTGGAGCGCAGACCGCTCCGCGGGTTCGACCTGCATCGCGTGCTGGTCAGTTCCGAGCAGTGCAAGGGTCCAGTAATCCGGGTCCCTTCCAAACACGGTGGAAATCTGGACGACGTTGGTCCGCCCCTCGAAATAACGAGACGATTTCGCCCAGTAGAGTCCGTCCAGAACCAATGCGCTGCAACCATGGCACCTACTCCCCAGGTGATCGCCAATTGGCGCAACATGGTCGGAGCACGCCAGGCCTGGCAACGGCTGCAGGACATGTTCGCATTCTTCCCGGAGATGGCTGACCGCACGGCGCTACCGGCGCCGACAAGATCGCTCGTGGTGGACGCCGCATTTGTGGCTCCTCCGGGCGAGCGCCAGCGAATGACGGTTCAAAACGTGTCATTTCAGGCCCGCGCCGGGACGGTGGTCGGCGTGATCGGGCCGAGTGCTTCGGGAAAATCGTCGCTTGTGCGCGCCATCACTGCTGTCTGGCCGCTTGCAAAAGGCAAGGTGGCCCTCGACGGTGCTGCTCTCGACCAGTGGTCGAGTCGCGAACGCGGCCGACATATCGGCTATATGCCGCAGACGTCGGATCTGTTTCCCGGCACGATTGCCGACAATATCGCCAGGCTGGTGCCTGATGCCGACGACGTTGCGGTCATATCCGCTGCCCGGGCCGCCGGCGTCCACGACATGATCGTCGCGCTGCCGGATGGTTATGAAACGCAGGTGGGCGAGGGCGGACGCAACCTTTCTGCAGGTCAACGTCAACGCGTCGCGCTGGCACGCGCGCTCTATGGAGACCCGTTCCTCGTCGTGCTCGACGAACCGAATTCGGACCTCGATGGTGAAGGTGAGAGAGCGCTCGCCGAAGCAATCGCAGCCATCAGGGCGCGTGGCGGCATCGTCGTCGTCGTCGCTCATCGAAACAGCGTGCTGTCACAGATCAATTTCCTGCTGGTCATGGAAAATGGAGCTGCGAAGATCTTCGGGCCGCGTGACCAAGTATTGAAAAGCCTTCAGGAGCAGAGGCCGCGCGCGCCGCGCGCCGCTTCGCTTGCCAATCTGACGGTCATTGAAGGGGAGGCGGCGCAATGACGACGGATGGGCATCTCTCGTTGTCGCGGTCGCTGCGTCGCAATCTCGTTGCAGGAATAGCCACTGTCGCCCTGCTGTTCGGTGGCGTCGGCGGATGGGCCGCCACGACGGACCTATCGAGCGCGGTGATCGCTGTCGGCACGCTAGTGGTCGATGGCAATGTCAAGAAGGTGCAGCATCCGTCCGGAGGCATCGTTGCCGAATTGCGGATGAAGGAGGGGCAACTGGTTGACGCCGGCGAAATCCTCATTCGCCTCGATGACACCGTCATCCGCGCCAATCTCGATGCGGTTTCCAAGAGCCTCAACAACCTCCACGCCCGGCAGGCGCGCCTGGAAGCGGAGCGCGACGGAATCGCCACGGTCATGATCCCGGCCATTCTCCTCGAGCGTCTTGCTCCTGAGGTCGCGGAAGCGACCATGACGAGCGAGCGAAGGCTGTGTGATGATCGTCGCGTCTCGCGTGAGGGCCAGAAGGCACGGCTCGGGGAACAGGGCCGGCAAATGGAAGAGCAGATCAAGGGGCTCGACGTTCAGCAAGCGGCAAAAGCACGCGAGATCGAGCTGATCGGCAAGGAACTCGAGGGCCAGCGCCGGCTGTTTGCGCAAGGCCTCACCAGCTTGAACCGGGTCAACAGCCTTGATCGCGACGCAACACGGCTTGAGGGCGAACGTGGTGCTCTTGTTGCCTCGATTGCCGCCACGAGGGGCCGGATTTCGGAGATACTCCAGTTGTTACAGATCGATCAGACGATGCGCGCTGATGTGGCGGCGGAACTGCGTGATGTCGACAACCAGAAGGCCGAGCTTGTGGAGCAGGAGGTGACGGCTCTCGAACAGCTCAAGCATATCGACATCAGGGCGCCGATCGCAGGCGCCATTCATGCGCTGTCGATCCACACGATTGGCGGCGTCATAACACCCGCCGAGATATTGATGGAGATCGTTCCGCAGGAAAGCCCGTTGACTGTCGAGGCCAGGGTTGCGCCGCAAGACGTCGACCAGCTTGCGATCGGCCAGGCAGCGACACTGCGACTGACAGCCTTCAATCGCAATACCACGCCGGAGCTGAGGGGAACACTCATTCGCATTTCGGCCGATCTCGAAACGGACGAACATACGAGATCGAGCTTCTATCGCGCAGGCGTGGCAATACCCGATGACGAACGCCAGCGCCTGGACGATCTGTCCCTCGTGCCCGGAATGCCGGTTGAGGCCTTTGTCCGCACCGGCGATCGCAGCGTGCTTTCCTATTTCACCAAACCCATCCGCGATCACGCGGCCCGGGTTTTTCGGGAGGAATAGCTCACGAACCATGATGGGCGCGGCCCATCCCAAGAATGTCGAAGCGTCATATCCCGGTATGAGGCCAGGGAGATTGCGTCGGCAGCAACGGCAGCGCGTCTGCCAATCGAAGAGGAGAAGGACATGCCAAGTCGTACCTATGACAACAACGTCAATATTGTTGACCTGCGCGGCGAAACCTCGACGCCACCCGCAGGCTGGCCCGATCATCAGGCATGGTGGTCGATCTACACCCTTGGCGGCGACGACACCGTCTATGGAAGCGCCTATAACGACTGGGTCGAAGGCGGCGAGGGCAACGACACCCTATATGGCTTCAACGGCAACGACCTGCTCGACGGCGGCAACGGAACCGATACGCTGATCGCCGGAAACGGCGACGACTCTCTTTATGGCGGTGCGGGCAACGACCAGCTTTACGGCGATGCCGGAAATGACTGGCTGACCGGCGATGCCGGCAATGACACAATGGCGGGCGGCACGGGCGACGATACGTTCGTCGGAGGTGACGGAGCCGACACGATGTTCGGTGAAGCTGGCAACGACGTCTTCTTCGGCGATGCAGGTGCCGACATCATGGATGGCGGCGTCGGCAACGATCGCCTTTGGGGTGGTGCGGGCAACGATCAGTATCAATTCACCGGTGCTGGCATCGACGTCATCAACGACGGCGTCACCGACACGGGCGCGCCGCGCACGGATACCGTCTTCGACACGCAGGATCGCCTAATCGTCTCCTATGCGGCAGCCGAAGTCCAGTTCTTCGTCTCGGGCGGCGACGATCTGTTGATCACCTCGCTCAACGACACGGCCGACGGTGTCATCGACAATGCCGTGATCATCGAGGATTACTTCCAGGGCGGTCACTATGTGATCGATATCCTTCAGACCAATGACGGCGCCTTCAACCTGCCTGCGCTCATTCCGCCGATGGTTGCCTAATTGAAGAAGTCTAATGAAAACGCCGCTGCCGGCGTTTTCGATCGGGGCGAGGCTTTTAAACTGCTCTCGCCCCGATTGGCGGTCCCATCACTGTTGTGACAGGAATGCTTCTCTCTGCTGCTTCAAGATCTCGAGATTGCCGGTCTGTTTCTGAAGTTGGGCATAGAGCGGATCGCTCATCATCGCCTCGTAGTCGATCGTCGGCTGCTGGACGACGATCTTCGGGAGTGCTGCATATTGAGGCTGAGTCAGCGCCGTCGCTGATTTCGAGATCCTGCCGCCGAACATGTCGGCGATCTGGTCGGCCCGGTCCTGAGCGAGGTCGGGTCCGTTCGTCCCATTGATGCTGCCCTTCAGGATGTCCTTGAGTTTCGATCCCAGAGCATTGTCGTCGGTCTGTACAGAGCCGTCATTGAAAATCGTCGCCACGACCCGTCCGTCGACGGTGACCGTTGCATACGGCTTGTTGCCGGGATAGTCCGACAGATCCGGAGGCTCCGGAAACTGCGTGTGCTGCATTTCCAGATACTTTCTGTTGGCCTCGATTCTTGCCGCTTCTCCTTCGATAAAGGACTGATATTCGTCCTCCGGCAGCTCGGAGATGTTCATCGGCTTGAGGTCAACGGCGAGATTGGTCGCATCGATCACCCGGCCCATGAATTTGAAGGTTGCTGAAGAGGGCCTCGAATCGACCCTCGTGTCAGAGCCTGTCCTCGCTTTGGCCTCCTGGTCCCCTGGAAGGGAATAGGCTTGCTCGGACTTCGTCGAATTCGTCTTGTCGGAGCCGGCATAGCGAGTGCCGTAATATGATGCTGGTGCAATGGTTGTCATCAAATTCTCCCCGCATTGGCGCTAAAATGCTGGGTTGTGATAAACTTTGACGCTTGCGTGTAACTTGTGGAAACGGTATTCCGTTCTACTTCTCGGCGTAATTCGGGCTTTCTAAACCAGCCCAAGGCGTGTCGCCAGATAGACAGCATTCATCGTATTATAGGCACCGAGCTTCCGCTTCGCGGCATCGAGATAGTAGCGAACGGTATTTTTCTTGATTCCGAGGATATCGGCCGTCAGCGACATCGATTTACCAAGAGCGGCCCAGTTCAGACATTCCTTTTCCCGAACGCTCAGGCTGACCTGGGGTTTTTTCATAGTCGAAGGATCGCTGATTTTTAACGTTGCATGCACCAACGCTGTCGCGGTCGTCGCCCGGATGTCATCAATCATCCCGTTAACCTTGAAATCGGGCAGATGCGACGCGAGGGTCAAGACCGCTATCCGACCAAATTCGATGCGGATTGGCATGGAGAGGCCGGAGACGATGCCGAATTGACGAGCATGCTCATAAAATCTTCGTTCTTCGGGCGAGGATGTCCACCGCAGGGGGCTTGCTGACCAATAGAAAGGCTTCAGGAGACGCTTGGCGGCAGTGATGACAGGGTCGACCTTCTGATAGTCGTTCGCGAAATAGATCTCCTGCCACTCCTGCGGATAGTTGGTGAAAGCTTCGGTGTCCCCGGAACGCACGTTCATGTAGGCGAAGCGTTCGAAGCCGCATTGCTGGGCAAACGTCAAAAGCGCAGTGCGTGCCGAGCGTTCATCGTTTGACAGACTTAAAACATCAATCAGATCATCCAATCTCTTCTTCAAGACACATCGCTCCCGCTGGCCGGCCGCACGACGTTCAAAACCAGCCGTCGACCGAGGCAATAATCGCAACTGACATATCCCTATTAGCCGGATTAAACACTCATGAGACGAGAATTGGAATCCGTACTTATTCAGGGTTGACGCGCGCGACGAGGACGTAGCCACCAAGACGCACGGTCTGGATGAGCTCGCCGCCATTCCCGGCTTCGGTGAGCTTGCGGCGGAGCCTGCAGATATGAACATCGACACTGCGCTCGAGTGGTCTGCCGAGACCGATATGCGTCGCATCCAACAGGAACCGTCGCGACAGGACAGTTCCGGGCTGGCGACAGAACGCAATCAGGAGCTCGAACTCGGCTGCGAGCAGCGAAACGTTTGAACCGTCGGGTGCTGAAAGCAGGCGTCGGTGCGGATCGATACGCCAGCCGTCGAACTGCAGCACGCGCCAGCGTTCTTGCTCGTCCAGTTCGGATCTGCGCAGCAGGGCGCGCACATGCACCATCAACTGGCGCATCTCGGTGCCAATAGGCAAACAGTAATCGGCGCCGGCCTCGACCCCATCGAGCTGCCTGTCAGCCGGAAGCAACAGGATGATAGACATCGCACTTGCGCTGCGGATCGCCCGACAGAGATCGAGACCCAGATTTTCGACGAGGGTCGAGATGATCAGAATGCGGAAGCCATCGTGTGCCGAGACCTGCGTCGCCTGGGCGGGCGGGACCACTGTGCTTGCAATTTTGTCGGCGCCAAGAGCGGCGGCGATCCGCCCGACGGAGGCGAAGTCGTCGGTCGCAATCAGAATGGCGCCCGCCTGTCGCTTTTTTTCCATCGGGCGAGGAGAGCATAGAACCCAGCCGCTTCAAGTCGCAGATCTGAGGGGACGCTTTGGTCGAACGGGGAGGCGAAATCGCGGCCCCGGACGGGAAACAATAATTAATATCATAGCGTTTGCGGTCAGTGGACGTTCGTGGCATCGTTGCATCCATAAGTTGCTGAATTCGAGGGAAGTTCTATTTCTCGCGGTTCTGTTGTGAAACCCAGTGTCGTCATAAGCTCGCTCGACGCCGACTTCAGCCTGTCGGTCCGCCATATTCTCGAAGTGGAGGGTTTTGCCACCGACCTTGCGATGGGACCGGTCGAAACCATCGTGGCCGTGAAGGAAAAACACAATGTCGGGCTCATCGTCGACGGCGGGAACGAGTTCGCGGTCGGTCTCTGCAAGGTGCTAAAGGCGGATGCGGCGACCGACCATGTTCGCATCGTGACGCTTGTCCCGGCCGGGGCTGCACATCGCTTCGAAGCCTTCCTGGAGGTCGGCGTCGAAGAGGCGTTCATGCGCCCGGTCGAGCCCGATCGGTATCTGCGCGCCCTTAAACGACTGCTTGGTGCCGACGAGGAGCAGCCGATAGAGCGCGTGGAGCCACAGACGATCAGCCATGGAGGAGTGATTGTCGACGCTCGTGCCCACCGCATCACCTATGAAGGTCGCGACATCCATCTTGGACCGATCGAGTTCGCCCTGTTGGGTCAGATGATCAGTGAGCCAACCCGCGCCTTCCGGCGCGAAGAACTGGCATCAAGAGCCTGGCCGGAGGGCGTCTTTGTCGACCCGCGAACGGTCAACGTCCACATCGGCCGGCTCCGCAAGGCGCTCTCGCCGATCATGAAGGTCGACATCATCCGCACCGTGCGCGGCATCGGTTATGGATTGGATGTCAAAGGATCCTGAGAGGAAGGGGAAACGGATGAGCCCGCATCGCCCGATTGCGATCGTAAATGGCGAGCTGATCACGGGTGACGGCGTGACAGTGCTGAAGAGAGCGAGCGTGCTCGTGTCCGGCCAAACGATCGAAGCCGTTACTCAGTCGGATGACCTAATGGTTGCGCCAGACTATGCCGTAATCGATGCTGCTGGCTGCACGGTCCTGCCCGGCATGATCAATGCTCACGCGCATGGCTGTGTCCACGGGCCGTCGATGCCGAGCGGATCTCCGCCATTTGGCGAAGAAGATGTGCTCTATCAGCGTAACCGCCATCTCCTGTCCGGCACGACCACCGTCTTGAATGTCTGCGGGCTTGCCCTGACCGACGAAATCGACGCCGGGCGAGACGCGTCCCATCCGCTCGACATCCACATCAGCACCGGCCACACGCCGTCGAGCCTCGCTGCGGCGGTGGCCGCTGACGGGAGCGGTCTTTCCGGACGCCACCTGACGGCGACCATCGACGACATGCTCGCAAATGGCGCCAAGGCGCTTGGCGAGGCCGGCGGCGGCCAGACGCTCGGCGGCGGGGCACAGGACTATCGATTTCTTCCAGCCGCGATCGAGAAGACTTCGGGAGTCGTTGTCCACCCAAGATTGGCACGCGAACTCAAGGACGTTGTTCTCGGCCATAGGCTCGAGCGAAAAGATGGCGGAGACCGTGAGGCGCTCCGACGGATCATCGAGGAAAGCGTGCTCGACGGCCACTTCTCTGCAGAGACCCTTGCGACTTTGATCCACGATACGGTGATGCCATCAGTTGCGCTTGCGCGCCGCGGTCTTGCCGAAATCGCCGCGGAGGCCGCGCGCACGGGCATGCCTGCGATCTTTCACAATGCGGCGCCGACGGGCGAACAGCTGATCGACCTCGCTAGGATCCATCCCAAGGCACGCATCGTCGCAGGTCACAGCAATCATCCTTCCTTCACGACAAGCCAAGCACTGGAAACGGCGCGCGCGCTCCGCAATCTCGGCGCCTTCGTCGATGTGTCGACGCTCGATTGCATTTCCACGCGATGGCGCAACGGCCCGGACAATCTCGATGCCCTGATCGAAGCCGGTCTCGCCGACACGCTTTCTACCGACTATGCCGGCGGCGACTGGGACGGCATATTGGAGGCCATTCATCGCCTGGTCCAAAAAAGGCTCATCGCGCCCGCAGCGGCGATCGCATTGGCGACCGGCAATGTTGCGCGCATTGTGCCCGAACTGGCCGGCGACCGCGGTTTGATCGCCACGGGAAAACGCGCCGATATCGTCATCAGCGAGGCCCATAATCATGGCCGTGTCCGTCACGTTCTCGTCGCCGGCCGGATCGTCGTCTTCAATGGAAGCCTCGTCGGTCGATCGGCGGATCGGTTTCTGATGTCCTTTCCGCTCGCCTGAAGCAGATCCCAGTCTGCTAGCACGTCCGGCGGAGCGCCTGCAGGAGATCAGCAATCGCGGCAGCGCCCCCGCCTGGCAGCGCGGCGACGGCGCCAATGATGTCTTGCTGCTCTGCGTCCTGAAGCTGGTGGCGTGTCAGATTGCGGAATTTCCGGCAGATGGCCTCCCAGCCCATCGGCCGCGTCTTGTCGCCCAGCGGAGTGTGGATATCAGAGGTCAGTTCGAGCGTCCGGGTGCGTATGACGACGCGCGACAGAGTCTGCGCCGGGAAGAACCGGTCGAGATCGGGATCGACGCTCAGCCGAACCTTCTGCGCGAAACGGATCAGGTCCGTCCGGCCAAGCGCAGCTTTATCGATCGGTGCGAGCGCCTGCACGCCATCGACGGCGAGGATCGCCATGCAGAAGGGGAGGCTGTATTGCATGTCGACCAGGCTCTCCGGCGATACCTTGTTGGCAAGCTTCAAGGCCCAGGCAAAGGTCTGGACCTCGACCTCGATGATGTCGTCGGGACCAATCGTATCTGCGGCGAGCTCGCTATAGGCGTCGAGTGCGGGGTGAATGTAGCGACAACAGGCATAGGGCTTGAAATAGGTGTCGGCGATTTCCCAATGGCGACCGAGCCCGCCGAGAATGCGGCTGCCATCGTAATAGTCCGGGTGATCGAGAAGGTCCTCAGGCCCTGTAAAACCGGCAGCCGCGAGATGGGCCGCCGTTATGCCGAGCAGGCTGCTCCATGCGATACCTTCCTTGACATCGTTGCCTGTCAGCCGCGAGTAGCCGGAACTGCCATTGGCAAGCTGGTTCGGCGCCATCACGCCCGAAATGGCGAGAGCATGCGAAAGCCGGACAGGCTCCAGCTGCAACAGGCGGCCGGCTGTCGCGGCCGAAGCGAAGGCTGCCCAGCGACCGGACTGGCGTGTGCGAATTCCGTCCGTCGTCTGCGAGGCGGCGATGCGCGCGCCGACATCATAGCCGCAGATGATCGCGCTGATCAGTTCACGTCCCGTCGCTCCGGTCTGGCCAGCTATCAGCAACGCCGCGGGGATGACGCATGCCCCCGGATGGCCGCGAGCCGCGCGATTGCCGTCGTCGATGTCGAGCGCGGATGCGGCAGTGACATTGCAGAAAAGGGCACCCGCCGGCGCGCACCTGCCGGCGCACCAAATCGGCGCCTCGCCGCTGCCAAAGACCGGTGCGGCCATGGTGCGCGCAGCTACCGCGCTCGGCATGGCTAGGCCTGCGATAGCAGCGCCCAGCAGATCCAGGATACAACGTCTGGCGACGTCAGCGATGGCAGGACAATATTCTGTCGGTGCCGCCCGCACATGCTCGGCCAGAATGCGGGTCAGATAGGACATGTCCGAGCCACCTCCGATCCTGCATGTGCACGGCAATATTTATCGAAGCTCGCCTGGGCGACGAAGAGATCGAGCATTGGCAGGCCGACACAGGTAACGCAGGTCGGTCCGGCATTGTCTTCGTACCAGGGTGCTGGATTTGCGAGTTCGCGTATGCCGATGAGCGGTCCGATCGTTTCCAGCGACAGGCCTCGGCTGGAAAAATGCAGGGCGATGCTTTGCGAATTGCGCCTCGAAACGGTCTGGAGATCGTCGCAAACCATGAGGCCGGTTCGAAACACCCGTTTCAGATAATCTTCCGGCGCCTCGTTGCCTCCAAGATGGAGCGTGGTCGCCTCTTGCGCCAGATCCTCGTCCGCAAAGACTGGTTCGCGGGCATTGGACGCGGTGACGACCAGGGAGCAGCAGCGCATGGTCCGGTTATCATCGACAGGGACGAGCGGGATCTTGACTTCGCCCGAGAGCGCAATTGCAAGCGCGCGGGCGTTTTCCAATCTGCGGGCGCGGACGAAGATCTGCTCGATCCTGTCCGCGCAGGAAAAGGCAAGCGACCGGATGACGCTCTGCGCAACCGGCCCGGCTCCAACCAGATAGACGCAGGAGGCAGTGCCACGGGCAAGACATGCTTCTGCGACGAGTGAGGCATAGGTCCCGGTCCGGTCTGCCGAAAGCGCCGTCTCGTCGAGGATCGCAATCGGGCGAAGTGTGAACTTGTCGAGCAGGATGAAGGTCGATGTTGATCTCGGAAGCCCGAGGCTGCGATTGAAGGCATTGGCACCGATGATCTTCACCCCGCCATGCGTCGAGCTGACGCTATAGAGAGACGACAGCTTCCAGCCGAGACGTTCTTGGGCAAAATCAGGCTTGAAGGCGGTAAAATCGGGGACCGACCAAAACTCGTCTTCGGGCAAGGACAGGACCGCCTTGCCGCCGCGCGCAGCCCCGGACCGGATTTCGGCCCAGGCTCGCGCTGCGGCCTCGTGCACGTCCTTGGTCGTCAGCGCGCAGCCTCTCGTAGCGAGGTCTGACCTTGTCAAAAATACAATCCCGCTCAACGCGTCTGTCATCGTCTCCTCCCTTTCTAGAGCTGACGAGTGCAGAGCCAGTTTAGAGGTTTCGCCTCGTGTGGGAGGTGAAGTTTTCAGCAAGATTGATGCCCAAGGGTGGTAGCTCGGCATCGCTTGGGAAACATTTCGGTAAACTTTGCACGGACGCCGTCAGCAGGTTCAGCGGCGGCTGCATATCGAGATTCACCTGTTCAGCTATAATCTGAATGTGGGGGACGTCCTTGGAGAGCACATTGTCTCGCAACAATGACGGCGACCTCGCTGCCAACTGCCGCCGCACAGCCGGTGCCGCAGGCCCTTGTCCGTCAGTACTGTCATTGTGGAGAATACGCTTGGGCAGAACAGCGAGCACATGGTTGCTTCGGCTAAAGCCCGATTAAGTGAACGACGACCCAGGTCGCAACGCTATTGCGCGATTTCCGCTCCGACCTCATTTTGCGTGCCCGGCCCGGATACCAGCGTGATGAGACTCCGCATCGCCTCGCGAATGGCAGGGTTCTGGATCTGATCGATTTCTGTCGGTCGTCGTCCGGCGAGGTTTGGCTCTCGCGTCGGATCGTTGCTGAAAATCTGTTCGGCCCCGCTGAACAAGTCATCCAGTGACACCCCGAGGGCGCGCGCCATTTCGTAAAGCGCACTGGCGCTGACGCGATTGATGCCTGTCTCGTATTTCTGGATCTGCGGGAAGGAAATGCCGAGCGCCTCACCAAGTGCGGTTTGGCTAATTCCTCTGCTTTTTCGAATGCGCTGCAGGTTTTGTCCAACGACAGCGTCGATCGGATTGCCTTTTGGACGGGCCAAATCATTCTCCTGGTTTTGTGTTCTTTTGCGCTGAACGAGGCAGCATGGCGGGATAGAGGCAACAGGATTTCAAAGGCGGGATATAAGCGCGATCATAGGCATTTGGCCGTGCTATCAAGCTTCGTCCGACCACGCGTGTTCACAGCTGAGCACGCCGCAGACGAGATCGAGCGGCGCATTCGTCAATGACCCTCTCTCATAATTGCTGATGTCGAGCGGGGGTCGACCAGATGACGGCCGAATGGATTGACGGCGACAAGCGCAACCAAAATTGCAAGCACGGAGGCAGTCAAAATGGGTGTTTGGACGCGCATCATTCTTCCAGCCATCAGCTCCGGCGCACTATCTGCCGCGTTGTAACGTCAGACCAAACGAAAAGTTCCCTGCTTTCAAAAGCAAAAGCTGGCCATCCGGTCAGGAGCCGGGCGGCCCGTCGGGCGACTGTTTCGATCATTGCTGCGGCAGCAAGGATTTCCTGGATTTGCCTGCAGACGGCCACGGAGAGTTGAGGCCGGAGGGGCAGCAAACATAGGTATTTTTTCTTATGCCGATATTTTTCAAGTTGGTTGGAATCCGGCCATTCAGTTGAACTAACTCTATTTTTTTGCCATTAAAGGCGCGGATAGCGCCCTGTTAGGAATATTCACCTCTACAGCTACGTTGACTCACGTCTGAATTAGGAACAAATAAAGAACATATCCGCCTTCCTGCGGTGTGGATAGGTTTAATATGATGAAGACCGGACAATGGCTCGGCCAGGCGCAAACCGAATTATCTACGAGCTTCGAGAGCGCATCCAGCATCTCGAAGGGGCGGCTGCCCGTCCGAAGGCGGTTTTGCCCTTCGGTGTCGGCGAAATCGACGAGAAGCTTCCCGGCGGGGGACTCGCCTATGGCGCTATCCACGAATTCGCCGGAGGCGGGGCCGGCGCCGTCAACGGAGCTGCTGCTGCCTTGTTTGTTGCAGGCATAGCGGCCCGCACCAAGGGCACGGTCGTGTGGTGCCTGGCGCGTCCCGATCTCTTCGCACCCGCGCTCGCGCAGACCGGCCTTCATCCGGATCGCGTGATCTATGTCGAGGCGGTTCACGAGGAATATGTGCTTGAGGCCTGTGAGGAGGCCTTGCGCTTCGGCGGGCTTGGCGCGGTCGTGGCCGAAACGGTGCGCTTGCCAATGGTCGTTTCACGCCGCCTGCAACTGGCCGCGGAGAGATCCGGAACGCTCGGGCTGATCATCCGGCGCTGGCGACGCCAGACGGAAGCAAGTGATTTCGGGCATCCGACGGCCGCTGCCTCGCGCTGGCGCGTTTCGGTCTTGCCGTCCGAGCCGCTGCCCGTTCCCGGCATCGGTAGAGCCAGGTGGCTCGCCGAATTGATCAGGATCAAGGCCGGAGAAAGTACAGATTTCATCGTCGAGGCATGTGATGGCCAGGGTCGTCTCCGTATATCTTCCGACGCTGCGGACAGATCGGATCAGACGCGCCGATCCGTCCCTTCCGGCTGACGCACCGCTTGTCGTGGTCGCAAAGAGCGGGTCGAAGCGATGGCTGTCGGCGGTCGACGCAAACGCCGCAAAGCTTGGCCTGACTATCGGCATGCCGGCCGCCAAGGCGCAGGCATTCGTGCGGGGACTTAACATGGTCGATGCCGATCCTGCAGGCGATCTTGCGGTATTGGAGCGCATCACCCTTTGGGCGCTTACCCGATATTCGCCTGTCGTTGCCTTGGACCCACCTGACGGCATCGTCATGGACACCGAGGGTGCCGACCATCTGCAGGGCGGGGAGGGGCCTATGCTGTCAGGCCTGGTCAACAGCTTCCGCGCCAAAGGTCTGGCGGCACGGGCAGCGGTCGCAGACAGCTGGGGAGCAGCCCATGCGCTGGCGCGCTCGATCGGCAACGAGACAAGCGTGGTGGCACCAGGCCGGACAGTCGATGCCGTGACCGATCTGCCGATTGCCTCGCTTCGTCTCAACGCGGAGGTCGTAACAGGTTTGCGTATCCTCGGGTTTCGCACCGTCGGTGAACTGACGGCAACGCCAAGAGCACCGCTGACCCTGCGCTTTGGCCCGGAGATCACGCGCAGGCTCGACCAGATGTTTGGCCGGGTAGCCGAGCCCATCGATCCAATCCGCTCGCCCGACTTCGTCGAAGTGTCAAGGTCCTTCGCAGATCCGATCGGCGCTGCGGAGACGATCGCCAAATATGTCTCGCTGCTGGTGCACAGGCTCTGCCGTGTCCTTCAGGCAAGGGGCCTTGGCGTACGCCGCACGGACCTCATCGTCCACCGGGTCGACAATACGGTCCAGGCGCTGAGGGCCGGAACTGCAAAGCCTGTCCGCGACATTGCCTGGCTGACCAAACTCCTGCACGATCGGATCGAACGCATCGATCCGGGCTTCGGCATCGAGAAGCTCAGCCTTGCTGCCATCATGGTCGAGCCGCTTGAAGACAGGCAGTTTGCTTCCGCCCTAATCGAAGAGGCCAAGGTCGATATCGGCGCTTTCGTCGACATTCTCGGCAATCGTGGAAAATTCCGTCTCTACCGCGTCGCGCCGTGGCCAGCGACGTTGCGGAGCGATCACTGCAAAGCATCTCGCCTGTCGCCGAAGAGCAGGGACAGAGCTGGCCGTTGAACTGGCCGCGCCCGGTCCGGCTGATGGATCGCCCGGAACCGATCGAGGTCATGGCGCTGCTGCCCGACCACCCTCCCGTGTGGTTCACCTGGCGCGGTAAGCGATACCGGGTGAAACAGGCCGACGGGCCCGAGCGCATCTTCGGT
This sequence comes from Rhizobium sp. 1399, assembly GCF_031455475.1. NCBI lineage: Bacteria > Pseudomonadati > Pseudomonadota > Alphaproteobacteria > Hyphomicrobiales > Rhizobiaceae > Rhizobium > Rhizobium sp. 1399. Next base: position 206,813 of record NZ_JAVDSU010000006.1, read on the forward strand.
GAATGGTGGCAGCGATCGTCGGAATGGGTCGCCGTGCGCGACTATTTCACCGTCGCGGACGAGACCGGTGAACGCTACTGGATTTATCGCGCTGGCGACGGTGTCGACCCCGAGACCGGATCGCATCGTTGGTTCATGCATGGAATCTTCACATGAGCTATGCCGAGCTGCAGGTCACGACGCATTTTTCTTTTTTGCGCGGCGCATCCTCGGCCGACGAACTGTTTGCGACCGCCAAGGCCATCGGCATAGAGGCTCTCGGCATTGTCGACCGCAATTCGCTAGCGGGTATCGTGCGGGCACTGGAGGCATCGCGAGCCACCGGTCTTCGCCTGGTCGTCGGCTGTCGTCTCGACCTGGCGGACGGCATGTCGATCCTCGTCTACCCGACAGACCGTGCGGCCTACTCGCGGCTGGCACGATTGCTGACGCTCGGAAAGAGCAGGGGCGGGAAGGCCAAATGCATCCTGACGCTCGACGACGTCGCTCTCTATGCGGAAGGGCTGATCGCCATCCTGGTGCCGGATCTCGCCGATGAGACATGCGCCCTCCAGCTCAGAAAGACGGCGGAGATTTTCCAAAACAGAGCCTATGCAGCTTTGAGCCTCAGACGCCGGCCGAACGATCAGCTCCGGCTGCACGAAATTGCCGTGATGGCTGCCAGCCACAAGGTCAAAACCGTCGTCACCAATGACGTGCTCTTTCACGAGCCCGCCCGGCGGCAGTTGCAGGACGTGGTGACCTGCATTCGAAACCGCACGACGATCGACGATGTCGGTTTCGAGCGCGAACGCCATGCCGACCGGTACCTCAAGTCGCCGGAGGAAATGCAGCGGCTGTTTGCACGCTATCCGCAAGCGCTTGCGCGGACGATGGAGATTGTCGCGCGCTGCACGTTCTCCATGGAAGAACTGACCTATCAGTACCCTGAGGAAGCAATTGTTGCCGGCATGGACGCGCAGCAGTCGCTTGAACACTATGTCCGGGAACACATCCCGGCGCGATATCCCGATGGCTTGCCGCAGAAGGTGCTTTGCTCCATCCGCCACGAGCTCGATCTCGTCAAGGAAATGCGCTACGCGCCTTACTTCCTGACGGTGTTTTCGATCGTTCGTTACGCCCGCAGCCAGGGCATCCTTTGTCAAGGGAGGGGCTCGGCCGCCAATAGTGCCATCTGCTACATTCTCGGCATTACCAGCATCGACCCTGACACCAACGACCTTTTGTTTGAACGTTTCGTCAGCCGGGAACGCGACGAGCCGCCCGACATCGATGTCGACTTTGAACACGAACGGCGCGAGGAGGTCATCCAGTGGATCTACAGGACGTACGGGCGCCATAAGGCGGCACTCTGCGCCACTGTCACGCGCTACCGGACGAAGGGCGCCATCCGTGACGTCGGCAAGGCGCTCGGACTGCCCGAGGATTTGATCAAGGCACTTTCATCGGGGGTGTGGGTCTGGAGCGAGGCCGTCGGTGAACAACATGTTCGGGACCTAAACCTCAATCCCGACGACCGCCGGCTTGCACTCACCCTCCGCCTTGCCCAGCAGCTGATGGGTGCGCCACGCCATCTCGGCCAGCATCCGGGCGGCTTCGTGTTGACGCATGACCGGCTCGACGATCTGGTGCCGATCGAGCCGGCCTCCATGGTCGATCGGCAGGTGATCGAGTGGGACAAGGATGACGTCGAGGCACTCAAATTCATGAAGGTCGACGTGCTGGCGCTCGGCATGCTGACATGCATGGCCAAGAGCTTTGCCTTGCTGCGCAAGGAGAAGAATGTAGATCTCGATCTTGCGACGATCCCGCAGGAAGATGCGAAGACTTATGCAATGATCCGCAAGGCCGATACGTTGGGCACCTTCCAGATCGAGAGCCGCGCGCAAATGTCGATGCTGCCACGCCTCAAGCCCGAAACCTTCTATGATCTCGTCATCCAGGTCGCGATCGTCCGCCCCGGTCCAATCCAGGGCGACATGGTGCATCCCTATCTCCGTCGCCGGGAGGGCAAGGAGAAGCCCGAATATCCGACGCCCGAGCTGGAATCCGTTCTCGCCAAGACGCTCGGCGTACCGCTGTTTCAAGAAAGCGCCATGAAGGTCGCCATGGTCTGCGCGGGCTTCACCGGCGGTGAGGCCGATCAGCTCAGAAAAAGCATGGCGACCTTCAAATTCACCGGCGGGGTGAGCCGCTTCAAGGACAAGCTGATCTCCGGAATGATCCGCAACGGCTATGAGCCCGAATTTGCCGAAAAGACATTCAGTCAGCTCGAAGGGTTCGGTTCCTATGGTTTTCCGGAAAGCCATGCCGCAAGCTTTGCGCTGATTGCCTATGCCTCGAACTGGATGAAGTGCCACCATCCGGATGTCTTCTGTGCGGCATTGTTGAACAGCCAGCCGATGGGTTTTTATGCGCCGGCCCAAATCGTGCGCGACGCAAGGGAACACGGCGTCGCCATCCGGCCCGTCTGCGTCAACCGGTCCCGCTGGGATTGCACGCTGGAACCGGTCGCGGGTTCCAACCGGCTCGCAGTTCGGCTCGGCATGCGCATGGTACGTGGCCTGGCAACGGCTGATGCCGCGCGGATCGTCGCTGCAAGAGCCGATCAACCCTTCGACAGTGTCGACGACATGTGGCGTCGTTCCGGTGTTCCCGCCGCCTGCCTGGTGGAACTTGCCGAGGCGGATGCTTTCCGACCCTCCTTCCGCCTCGAGCGTCGCGATGCCCTATGGGCGATCAAGGCGCTAAGAGATGAGCCATTGCCGCTCTTTGCGGCGGCCGCCGCACGGGGGGAAAGGACGGTCGGAGAGCAACAGGAGCCAGCCGTCGACCTCCGGCCGATGGCTGAGGGTCATAACGTCGTCCTCGACTACGGGCATACAGGACTGACGCTTCGGGACCATCCGGTCAGTTTCCTACGTCGAGAGCTTACCGAGCGCCGCATCGTCACCTGTTCGGAGGCAATGTCGGCCTCCGACGGCCGATGGTTGATGGCGGCCGGACTGGTCCTGGTGCGTCAGCGGCCGGGCTCGGCAAAGGGTGTGATTTTCCTGACGGTGGAAGACGAGACAGGGGTTGCCAATGTCGTCATCTGGCCCAAGCTCTTTGAGCGGTCGAGACGGATTGCGCTCGGCGCCTCGATGATGGCGATCAACGGGCGCATCCAGCGGGAGGGCGATGTCGTTCATCTCGTTGCCCAGCAACTCTTCGACATGTCGAGCAGCCTGAACGATCTTGCTGACCGGGATGTGGAATTCCGCCTGGCGACGGGAAGGGGAGACGAGTTTGCCCATGGTTCTCCCGAAAGAGCCGATCCGCGCGAAACGGCGGCGGCGGCGATGAAGTCGCGCGACATCTTCATCCCGGACCTGCATATCGACACTCTGAAGGTCAAAAGCCGCAATTTCCACTGAAGCACCCGAACAGGCAAGTTGGGCCGGCAAGTCACGTCGACTTTCATCGCTTGTCGACAGCAGCATCCTCTCGCGCGGGAACAAAGAGAGCTGTCCGATGTTGTCGGGCATGGAGGTCGCGATGCCAAAATTCATCTTTCAGGTCATCGATCGCACGAGCCCGGAACCGACCGAACTTGCACATGAGTTTCCAAGCCTTGAGGATGCAAAGCAGCAGGCACGGCTTGCCCTTGCCGAGATGGCCCGCGACGGCCTGCCTGAAGCACCGCTTAATATAGTCTCGGTCGAGCTCTTCGATGAAGATCGACGGCCGATCACCGAATTCAGACTGCTGCTCGAAGAAGTGCCGAAATCCGTTCGCGATCCAACGGCCTGACGGGCCAGGATCGCACACCAACCCCATCGCTGGAGGACAATTTGAATACCGCCAATCTTCAACTGGAAGGCATGGTCATGGCGCTCGCCTCGCTCTGCGAGACGCTGGCCGATAGGGACGTGCTGGAGCACAAGGAAATTGGCGCTGCACTCGAACGGGCAAGAAGCGCTGTCGAGCAGGACGACACCCATCAGCTATCCGAGGCCAATCAGGCCGCCGTCCTGTTCCGATCCACCTCCTAAGCCTGGCGAACCAGGCCCATCAGCGTGGCCAACGTTTCACGTTCTCCGACTATGCGGCTCTGGTCGGGAAGTTGACATGATCGCCGATGATCGCGGCCGATCGTAGAAGCGATTTTGGCCGCGCGGCGGGAGGCCAGGAACAGCCGGGATTACCGACGCTGGCCGACGATAATATCATTGGTTCTGCGTAGTGTCATCGGTTCTGGAATTGCCCGACCGACCAGCCGGAGCGCGACATGAACGCCGATCCGCGCACACGGGATAACCTGGATCACGCGTCTGCCGCCCTCGGACAGTGAGCCGCCTCCAGGCGTCCTTTCCTATCGGGAGCGCTTTTTCTAAGCCGTATAAGCCCAACCGTCCTGCGCCGTCGTAGCGAAGAAGACGGGACCAAGCCGATCGGTCGTGCCTGCCGGTCGGCGATCTCCGACGCCGAAGAGCTTTCGGTTTCGGCATGGAGGATCCCGACTACTTCATCCTCCGCCCAATCTGCCGCTGCCAGCAGATGCCAAGCTGGCGCCGGCAAAGCACCAGAACGTCTCTGGTCTCAGGGCCTCAAAGCGCCCTTGCGGCCAGCCGCGGAACTTCAAAACCGGGACGACGTTAAAAAGGGCGAACACGTGGAGAAAAGACATGAACGCCGTGAAATCCCCCGCCGTAAAGGCATACGAACTCGACAAGGCCAAGAACAAGGAGCAGGAAAACAAGGGCGAGCTGGACCAGGCCCTAGAGGATACGTTTCCAGCCTCCGATCCGGTCTCGCAATCCAGCACGTCGGTGGCCGGAGCGCCGCCAGCAAGCGAACCGCAAAAGCAGGAAGGATTTCTTGACGGTGCCAGAGGGTGGATCAAAAGCAATCCGCTTGCCGCTGTTGCCATCACCGCAGCCATCGCATGGATTTACGGCTCGACGCGATAGCGCACCGGCCCCGGCCGGGGAGGGGTTTTTGCAGGTGGTTCCCTGCGGATCGAGTTTGCCACTCCGCACCTTCGACAAGCCACACTTCCAAATGTCAGCCCGTGTAATCCAAGGCCGACCATTCATTCACAATTGATTAACCATAAACGCAGGTCTCTGGTCGTCAATTGTATCGGAATGGGACATCGCGACGTTCCTCTGTCATCTCAACACATAGAGGTGCGGGAATGGCAAAAGTGCTGATCGTGGAAGACGAAATGCTGATCCGCTTCGCGCTCGCCGACGCGTTGATCGATGCGGGGCACGTGGTGATCGAATGCGGGACCGTCCTCGAAGCGGTGGCTGCTTTTTCCAGACATGACAAGATCGAGGCGCTCATCACGGATGTCGACATGCCTGGCGGCCTGACAGGTCTCGACCTTGCCGGACTTGTGAGGAGGACAAGATCATCCGTTCCGATATGGGTGACGTCAGGGCGCAAGGTCGATATTTCGCATATCAGGGGTGCTGCTTTTCTGACCAAGCCCTACGATTTCGCTGCGCTGGCAAAGACCGTCACCGATCATATCGAAACGGGCGGCCCAAGCTTGTCCCATTTCAGTTCGCGCTACCGTTCCTATCCATACGGGTAGCGTGCCGGGTTAATAGTCGCACAGGACGAGGTCGGCGGGGAACCGTCGGCTCCCCAAGCCCATCCGACATAATGTCTCTTCATAAAATGGAACCGTCGGCGACATCCACCGGTCGACCTCATCCTGTGTCGCGTCGCCAGGGAACAACTAAAGCCTTCGCTGGTTGAACTCGGCAATTGCAAGATCGGCCATTCGATTGGACGCGTGGAGACCCACCGACTGATGACGACAGCATCTCAACCGACCGCTTCCACCAATCCTCCGCGGATCTACTACGTCAATCCGCTTTTGTTATCTGGCAGGGACCGATGGTTGGAGGTCTTCGATCATGCCCGGTTTCTGGGTTTCGATACAGTACTCTCAGCCCCACCATTTCTGAGAACCGGAGAGAGTCTTTTTTCAGCGCTGGATTACCAGGCGCTCGATCCGGCCCTTCAGTTGCAAGGGCCCTGCGACGAAGCCGTCGCCAGCCTTGCAAGGGATGCAAAGGAACGTGGCGTCGAATTGATGCTGGACCTTGCCGTCAGCCGGGGTGGCGAAGAGCGTGATCTGGAATCGCTGTCTCTCGACCCGCGACGATCGCCGGTGACGCCATTCGAAGCCGGGCCTTTCCCATCAAGCGCCGTGATCGAGGAGTGGCAGGCTCGGTTGGCAGTCTTTGCCGCTTGCGGCATTGCCGGCTACCGGATTGTCGGGCTGGATGTGTTGTCGCCCCGCGACTGGCAGCAGTTGATCGCTGCCTCCAGGGCTGCAAACCCAACAACACGCTATTTTGCCTATACGCCGGGAACCGACTTTGCGCTGCGCCATGCTTTGCGCGACTGCGGCTTCGATGGCAGCTTCTCGTCGTTTGCTTGGTGGGATCTGCGTGAAAGCTGGATCCTGGAGGAATATCGGCTGCAGCGCTCGCTCGGACCGCAGATTGCCTTTCCGGAAGCGCCTTTCGCCAAGCGGCTTGCTCACGGCACGGAAAGCAGGGAGATCCGTGAGAGACGGTCGCGCCGCGCGCTGCGTTTGGCGGTCGAGTTCGGCGACGGACTTCTCGTGCCGATGGGCTTCGAATTCGGTGCAATGCTGCCGCTCGATCCGACGCATGGCCATGGTGGCGGTCTGCGTCGTGTTAAAGCTGAAGGCGCCTTCGATATTTCGACCGAGTTGCGTAACCTGATATCGGGTGACAACGACGCGTCCAGGCCGCGACTGCTTCTCAAAAGCGAGATGTCACCTCAGGTGACGGTCATCGCGCAGGCCAACAGGCCAGATATCAGGACTGCCGAGGAGGTGCGGCTGATAGCAGTCAACAGGGACTTGCGTCGCCCGGGCACCGTCCCCGAAACGATCCTCAATCGCCTAGTCTCGCCATTCGTGCCCGTCGATGCGGTCTCGGCCGGCCGACGTCTCGGCCCCGGCGAGGTTTGCGTCATTGCAACCCGAGCTCGTCCCGCCATAACGGCCGAAGCAGGGGAGTTGGTGCTTAATGACGCCACGCGATCGCCCCGCATCGCCATCGAAAAAGTCGAGCCGCAGGTTGACGACGGTCGGTTTCCTGTCAAACGCATCATCGGCGAGGCCGTCATGGTCGAGGCCGATATCTTCACCGACGGTCACGACCCCCTGTCAGCGGCACTTCTCTATCGTCCACGCGGCCAAGGGGAATGGCATGAGGCACGCATGGCACTTTCCGAAAATGACCGATGGCAAGGGAGTTTCGTTCTCGATCGGGTAGGCCGTTTCGAATTTTGCGTGGAAGCCTGGAAAAACCCCTTCGCCATCTTCCGGTACGAACTTCTTAAAAAGCACGAGGCCCGGCTCGACCTGCGGCTGGAGTTGATCGAGGGACAGGAACTCATTGCCAGGGCCGCGGCTGAGCCCGCCGACACCATGAGGATGGAGCAACGGACCGAGCTTGGCGCATTCCTGGCCGAACTCGAGCGCCGTGAAGGCATGGGCAAGCTCGACATCCTGCTTGCCCCGCGAATGGCCGAGCTGATGAGTTTTGCCGATCGGCGGCCCTTCAAGTCCCGATCAGCTGTGTATCGCGTCGAGTCGGAGCGGCGCGAGGCGGCCTTCGCGAGCTGGTACCAGATTTTTCCGCGCTCGCAGAGCGGCGATCCGAACCGCCACGGTACGTTTGAGGACGTCATCGCACGCCTGCCGGCGATCCGCGACATGGGGTTTGACGTTCTTTATTTCCCGCCGATCCATCCGATCGGCCGCACCAACAGGAAGGGCCGCAACAATTCACTGGTCGCCGCCCCCGCCGATCCCGGCAGCCCTTACGCGATTGGATCGGAAGCCGGCGGCCACGAGGCCATTCATCCTGAGCTCGGCGCCTTCGACGACTTCGAGCGCCTGGTTGATGAAGCGAGGCGGTTTGGATTAGAAATCGCGCTCGATCTCGCAATCCAGGCCTCTCCCGACCATCCCTGGCTGAGCGAACATCCCGGCTGGTTCGACTGGCGCCCCGACGGCACCATTCGTTACGCCGAGAACCCTCCGAAAAAATACGAGGACATTGTCAATGTCGATTTTTACGCCGAGGACGCCATACCAGCGCTCTGGGCGGAACTGCGCGACATCGTCGAGATGTGGGTCGATGAAGGGGTCAAGCTGTTTCGCGTCGACAACCCGCATACAAAACCCTTTCCCTTTTGGGAATGGATGATCGGGGATATCCGGGCGCGCCATCCAGACGTCATATTCCTGTCGGAGGCCTTCACCCGCCCGAAGGTCATGTATCGTCTGGCCAAGATCGGCTTCTCACAATCCTACACCTACTTCACCTGGCGCAACGAAAGATGGGAGCTCGAGCAGTATATGAGCGAGCTCACGACGAGCGAGGCTCGCGAATTTTTCCGCCCGCACTTCTTCGTCAACACGCATGACATAAACCCGGATTTCCTGCAGAACGCGCCGCGTCCTGCCTATGTCATACGCGCTGCGCTTGCCGCAACGCTCTCCGGTCTCTGGGGCGTCTATAACGGCTTCGAGCTTTGCGAAGGGCGCCCCGACGCCAAGCGCAAGGAATATGCCGACAGCGAAAAATACGAAATCCGCGCCTGGGACTACGACCGCCCGGGCAATATCAAGGCGGAAATCGCCATGCTGAACCGGATCCGCAGGGACAATCTCGCGCTGCAATCGCATCTCGGCCTGACGCTGCTGCCCTCGTCGAACCAAAAGATCATGTTTTTCGAAAAGGCGGGGGCCGGACGCCACAACGCCCTCTTGATCGCGGTGACGCTCAATCCCAACGGCATCGAGGAAAGCAACGTCGAGTTCCCGCTCTGGCAGTACGGTGTGGCCGATACAGGCACGCTCGCATTAGAGGATCTCGTCACTGGCCAGAATTTCACGCGAACCGGAAAGTGGCAAACGATCAGGCTGGACCCGGCCCATTTGCCTTTCGCCATATGGCGGGTCAGGGCAGGGGAGGCCTGAGATGGACATAGCCTTCACGGAAGACAGAAAAACGATCACTGACGACGTGCTCTGGTACAAGGATGCGATCATATATCAGTTGCACATCAAGTCCTTCTACGACGCCAACGGCGATGGGATCGGTGATTTCGAGGGCCTTTATCAGAAACTCGATCATATCGCCGCGCTCGGCGTCAACGCCATCTGGCTCCTGCCATTCTTTCCCTCGCCACGGCGCGATGACGGCTACGACATTGCCGACTATCGCAATGTCAGTCCCGATTACGGGACGATCGACGATTTCCGCAAATTCGTCGCGGCCGCCCACGAACGCAACATCCGGGTAATCATCGAGCTCGTCATCAACCATACATCCGACCAGCATCCCTGGTTCCAGCGAGCCAGGCAGTCGCCGGCCGGCAGCCCTGACCGCGATTTTTACGTCTGGTCCGACAATGACCAGAAATTTCCCGAGACCCGCATCATCTTCCTGGATACGGAAAAATCGAACTGGACCTTCGATGCGGTCGCCGGTGCCTATTACTGGCACCGCTTCTATTCCCATCAGCCGGACCTGAACTTCGACAATCCCCGGGTGATGGAGGAGCTCATCGATATCATGCGCTTTTGGCTCGAAACCGGGATCGACGGCTTTCGGCTCGACGCGATCCCCTATCTAGTGGAGCGTGAGGGCACCAACAACGAGAACCTGCCCGAAACTCACGCGATCCTGAAACAGATCCGCGCAGCGCTAGATGCCACCCATCCAGGCGTGATGCTGCTAGCCGAGGCAAACCAGTGGCCGGAGGACACACGCGAATATTTCGGGAATGGCGACGAGTGCCACATGGCTTTCCATTTCCCGTTGATGCCGCGCATGTACATGGCAATCGCCAAGGAAGACCGCTTTCCGATCACCGACATCATGCGGCAGACGCCCGACATACCCGAGACCTGCCAATGGGCGATCTTCCTGAGGAACCATGACGAGCTAACACTGGAAATGGTGACCGACGCCGAGCGCGACTATCTCTGGGAGACCTATGCATCCGACAAGCGCGCCCGGATCAATCTGGGCATCCGTCGCCGCCTGGCGCCGCTGATGGAGCGTGATCGCCGGCGTATCGAATTGATGAACGCGCTCCTCCTGTCCATGCCCGGTACGCCCGTCGTCTACTATGGAGACGAGATCGGCATGGGCGATAATATCTATCTTGGCGACCGGGATGGCGTGCGAACGCCGATGCAATGGTCGCCCGACCGCAATGGTGGCTTTTCGCGAGCAGATCCCGCTCGCCTCGTCTTGCCGCTGGTTGCCGATGCGCTCTATGGGTTCGAGGCCCTCAATGTCGAGGCACAGGTCTCCGATGCCCATTCCCTGTTGAACTGGACCCGGCGCATGCTGGCATTGCGCGGCCGCCACAGCGCCTTCGGGCGCGGCACGCTGCGTTTTCTCACGCCGAGCAACCGGCGCATTCTTGCCTATCTTCGCGAGCATGACGACGAAGTCATCCTGTGCGTGGTCAATCTCTCGCGGCTCCCCCAGGCTGTCGAGCTCGACCTATCAGCCTTCGAAGGCCGCATTCCCATCGAGCTGACCGGTATGTCGCCTTTCCCGCCGATCGGCCAGCTGACCTATCTGCTGACCTTGCCTCCCTATGGATTTTTCTGGTTCCAGCTCAATGCCGAAGCAGATGGTCCCGCCTGGCGCATGGCCCCGCCCGAGCAATTGGCCGACTTCCTCACGCTCGTCGTCCGGCGCAGTCTGACGGAGCTCGTCGAACAGCCCCAGCATGCGGCGATCCTCAGCCGCGATATTCTGCCGGCCTATCTGTCCAAGCGCCGCTGGTTCGGCGCCAAGGACCAGCCCCTTCAAGAGGCGCGGCTTGTCTCGGCGTCACCCATTCCGTTTGCCGAGGGTGTCGTGCTCGGCGAGCTGGAGGCCGTGCTTCCCGATCATGTCGAAACCTACCAGCTGCCGCTGGCAGCCGAATGGGACGACACGGCGCCGAACGTGCTTGGCCAACAGCTGTCGCTTGCGCGTATAAGACAGGGCAGGCGTGTCGGCTTCCTAACCGATGGTTTTGCGGTCGAAACAATGGCACGCGGCATCCTGAGAGGGCTCTGCGACCGCTCGATCGTCAGCGGTCGGACAGGCCAGATCGAGTTCGTTGGTACCGACCGGATCGATTGTCTGGCGCTGAGCGACGACATGCCAATCCGCTGGCTATCGGCCGAACAGTCGAACAGCTCGCTCATTGTCGGCGACCTGGCGATGATCAAGCTCATCCGCCATATCTTCATCGGCGTCCATCCCGAAGTCGAAATGACCCGCCATCTGACCGAGCACGGATATGAACATACCGCACCGTTGCTTGGCGAGGTTGTACGCACCGATGGCGAAGGCAGGCGCTCGACCCTGATCATCGTCCAGGGTGCCATCCGCAACCAGGGTGATGCGTGGAATTGGATGCTTGGCAATCTCCGGCGGGTTGCCGACGAGATCGTCATGACCGAAACCGCAATTGAGACGGCCGACGAGCAGTTGCAACCACTACTGACCTTCGTTGCCATGGTCGGAGAGCGGCTTGGTGAACTGCATGTGCTCCTGTCACGACCGACCGAAGACGAGGCATTTTCACCGTTCCGGGCGGGCGATGGGGACGTCGATGTCATCAGAAAATCCGTCACCGGCGAAATCGCCTATGCGTTTTCCAAACTGGTGGACATCGGCGAAGACGTCGATGGCGACCTTCGTGAGCGTATCGGGCTTCTTCTTGGCAAACAGGACCGGATCATCAAACTCGCCGGAGATCTCGCTGGCCTGGCAAGAGGCACGCTGCTGACCCGGACGCATGGGGACTTTCACCTTGGCCAGATCCTGGTCACCGAAGGAGATGCCGTCATCATCGATTTCGAGGGAGAACCGGCACGCAACCTCGCTGAAAGAAGGGCCAAGACAAGCCCACTCCGTGACGCTGCCGGCCTGTTGCGTTCGCTGGACTACCTGACGGCGACTGCCATGCTCGAAAATGACGCGATATCCGATCATCACGATGCACGGCGTCGTGAGGTCATTACCCGTTTTGGCAGAAGCGCAGAACAGGTGTTCCTGCAGGCATATGTCAAGGCGCTTTCAGCCTCACCCGATCTGCCGAAGACCTCGGAAGAGATCCGGCGCGTCCTCGACATTTTCCTCCTCGAAAAGGCCGCCTACGAGATCGCCTATGAAGCGCGAAACCGTCCGAAATGGCTGCCGATCCCGCTCAATGGCTTTGCCAACATCCTGACCCGACTTTCGGAGACCCGCTTATGATAACCGACCTCGCCGACATCTTCTTCGGTTTGGAGGCGGATGCGCTGCAAGCTCTCACCGAGGGAAGGCATGGCGATGCTTTTTCGATCCTCGGCATGCACCCGGCCGGTGACGGCCGCGTCAGCTTCAGAGCTTTTCTTCCTGGAGCATTGGGACTTGAGGTGATCGATCGCCAGAGTGGTGCACCGCTTGCTTCGGCCGATCTCGTTCACCCGACCGGCCTCTTTGGAGCGATCCTTGCCGACCATGGCCCTTACAGTCTGAGGATCCACTGGCCAGACGGGGTCCAGCTGACCGATGATCCCTACAGTTTCGGGCCGCTGCTTGGCGAGCTCGACCTTCATCTCGTTTCGGAAGGCACGCATTATAATCTCACCAGAGTACTGGGCGCCGTCCCGCTTGAAGTCGACAAAGTGGCCGGCGTACGTTTCGCCGTCTGGGCACCGAATGCTCGGCGCGTATCGGTCGTCGGCGACTTCAATTCCTGGGACGGCCGCCGTCATCCGATGCGACTTCGCCCGCAGGCCGGCATATGGGAGATATTCATCCCTCATCTTACCGTTGGTGAGCGCTATAAGTTCGAGATCCTCGATCGGCACGGCAATCTTCTCGCCCAGAAGGCTGATCCGGTGGCACGGGCGGCAGAGCCGGCGCCGTCGACCGCCTCCGTTGTCGCCTCGATCGACCCGTTCTCCTGGAGTGACGCCGCATGGATGGACGGGGGGCGGCGGCGGGCGGACCGGCTGGGCGAGCCATTCTCGATCTACGAGGTTCATGCCGGCTCCTGGTTGCGCGACATGCAGGATGGCGCACGCGCGCTCGACTGGGTAGAGCTGTCGCAGCGGCTCCTTCCCTACGTTCGCGACATGGGCTTCACTCACATTGAGCTACTACCGATCATGGAGCATCCCTTCGGTGGATCTTGGGGCTATCAGCCACTCGGTCTCTTCGCACCGACCGGTCGCTACGGCACACCCGAAGATTTTGCCTATTTCGTCGATCGCTGCCACGGCGCCGGTATCGGTGTCTTGCTTGATTGGGTTCCGGCGCATTTTCCGACTGACGTGTGGGGCCTGGCGCAGTTCGACGGGACTGCGCTTTACGAGCATGAAGACCCGCGAGAAGGGTTTCATCAAGACTGGAATACCCTGATCTACAATCTTGGCCGCAACGAGGTCAAAGGCTTTCTCATCGCCAGCGCGCTCGAATGGCTGGAGCACTATCATATCGACGGATTGCGCGTCGATGCCGTCGCATCGATGCTCTACCGCGACTATAGCCGCGCGGATGGCGAATGGGTACCGAACCGCTATGGCGGGCGCGAAAACCTCGAAGCCATCGAATTCTTCAAGCACCTCAACAGCATCGTCCACGAACGCTACCCGAATGCACTGATGATCGCGGAGGAATCGACCGCCTTTCCAAACATGACCAAGTCACCTGAAGCAGGCGGCCTGGGCTTCGACATGAAATGGAACATGGGTTGGATGCATGACACGCTTCATTACATGTCCGACGATGCGATTTACCGGAAATATCATCACGGCTCGATGACCTTCGGCATGATTTATGCCTATAGCGAGCGTTTTGTTCTGCCATTCTCCCATGACGAGGTCGTTCACGGGAAAGCGTCGATGCTTTCGAAGATGCCGGGGGACAAGTGGCAGAAAATGGCCAATCTGCGCGCCCTCTTCGGTTTCATGTGGGGCCACCCCGGCAAGAAGCTCATCTTCATGGGATGCGAGATCGGCCAGAGATCGGAATGGAGCCATGACGGTTCCATCGAATGGGATCTTCTGGATGATCCTGTTCACGCTGGCCTGCAGCGGCTGGTGCGGGATCTCAACCGCGTTTACCGACATTTTCCCTGCTTGCACTATGGCGACACCGAGGCTGACGGCTTCGAATGGGCAGTTGCCGACGATGCGGAAAACTCGGTCCTCGCAATGCTGCGCTATGACCGCGAACGGCGCTCTGCGATACTGGTGGTTTCAAACTTCACCCCGATGTCACGGCCCGGTTACCGGATCGGGGTCCCATTTTCCGGCCGCTGGCGGCAAATACTCAACACCGATGCGGCCGTATATGGCGGAGCGGGCGCAGGAACTGGCGACCGGGACACGCAGCCCGTCGAGGCGCATGGCCGTAGTCAATCGCTTCTCGCGGATCTTCCGCCTCTGGCGACAATGATGTTTATCTGCGAGCAGGACCGGAACCACGAGCTCTGAAATGGCGTTCAATAGAGATTGATACGCCTCCGGGCCGGCCCTGCGGCGTGCTCCTGGCCAGTGGCGATGGGAGGAAGAGATGGGCCCTAGCCAGGATAAAATATCCAATCGTATGCTGACGGCTCTCGATCGGGACGATTTTGGCCTCCTTTCGCCGTACCTGGAGATGGTCGATCTCCCGTCGCAATTCAGGATTGCCGTGCCTCGGGAAAAGCTCGAACATGTCTATTTTCTCGAAAGCGGCGTCGGGGCTGTCATGACTGTTTCGTCGACAGGCCAGATGGCGGAAGCCGGCATGTTCGGTTGGGAAGGCTTTGTGCCCACTGCCACGATCATCGGCGACGATACGGTCCCTTACCTGATCGAAATGAATGTCGGGGGAGCAGGTTACCGCGTTCCGATCGCCGCGATGCGCGAAGCGACCATGAGGAGTTCGAACTTTCAGGTCCCCCTTATCAAATACATGCATGTTTTTGCAACCCAGGTCGCCTACACAGCACTTGCCAATGTCCGCTACCTGCTTGAGCAACGACTGGCACGCTGGATCCTGATGTGCCACGACCGCCTTCGCACCGACGAGATGGCGATAACGCACGACTATATCGCGCTGATGTTAGGGGCGCGCCGCCCCGGCGTGACGACCTCGCTCCACGTCCTTGAAGGCCATCACCTGATCCGCTCGCTAAGGGGGTCGATCATAATCCGCAACCGTGCGGGGCTGGAAGAATTTGCGGCCGGCTCCTATGGCGTTCCCGAGCAGGAATACGAGCGGTTGATCGGGGCGAACGGACGTGGCAACTCCAAACGGTGAAGCATGCGATACTGTTTTCAAATCAGGAATGGCGACGAGCTAATCTGCGACCCCGAAGGAAGCGTGTGCGCCAACGTTGCCGTCGCAATCGAGGAAGCAAAGGCGCATGCGCGTGAACTCATGGCAGAACGGCTGAAATCCGGCCGGGAAATGGACGGGTAGACGTTCGAAATCGTTGACGAGGAAGGCTTGCCGCAACGGTCCGGTTCAAGGATGCCTTGCCGTCCTAAACGGTCCTGGCCGGAACCAGGTCATGCTCGACTTTGCGTCGTGAAGACCTAGCCTTACGCGACCTGCGTCTATCAAATATGTTTATAGCTTGCCAATGTTGCCTGGCGCCGCTCGTGGCACTGGCCAAGCGCCACCGCTTGCCTAGTTTCATGGCGATGATGGCTTCGAACGCACAGCAGAGACAATCCAGAAAATGGAACGGCACCCGATTTGCTGCGGGACTCGGCCGCGGGCTTGCAGGCGCGCTGATATTTGCCCTGCCGATGTTCATGACGATGGAGATGTGGGAACTTGGCTTCTACATGGATCGTAGCCGATTGCTGATCTTGCTTCTCCTCAACATTCCGCTGCTCATTGTTCTGTCCAACAATGTCGGGTTCGAGGCTACCCATACCTGGAGCGATGCGATCCGGGACGCGGCCATCGCCTATGCAATTGGCATCGTCTCCTCCACCGCAGTCCTGACCGCGGTCGGTGTCCTGCAGTTTGGTCAGCCATTTCACGAGGTCGTTGGAAAAATCGCCGTGCAGGCTGTTCCGGCAAGCATCGGCGCACTTCTCGCCCGTAGCCAGCTTAATGGCGATCCGGGAGACAACACCGAGGACGACGACGATCCGATCCAGGAGGGGCCGGCAGACTATGCCGGCGAGATGTTTCTGATGGCGATTGGCGCGCTGTTTCTTGGCCTTAACGTCGCGCCGACCGAGGAGATGATCCTGCTATCCTACAAAATGACGCCATGGCACGTCCTGGCTGTCGTTGCACTTTCCCTCCTTGTCATGCACGGGTTCGTCTATGCCGTTTCCTTCAAGGGCGGACATGAGATCGGCGACGAGGTGCCCGCCTGGCATGTCGTCATCCGCTTCACACTGCCGGGATATGTGATGTCCCTTCTTGTCAGCGCATACGCATTGTGGACTTTCGAGCGTTTTGGAGATGCGACGATCTGGCCGATGCTCACCGCCGTCATCGTTCTTGGCCTGCCATGTTCGATCGGCGCGGCTGCCGCGCGACTGATACTATGAGGAGTCCAGTGGACGATAAGCCGAACGGCACCGCAAACAAGCCTCACCCTGTCGAATGGGCGGTCGGGCTGGCGAGTACGCTGCTCGTGACAGCCATGATCGGTTTCATCTTTTATCAGGCGATTACACAATCGCCTTTGCCGCCCCGCCTCTCGATCAAAAGGCTTCCGCCTATGGCGGGGGATTCAGACCATCAGGTCCGTTTCGCTGTCCAAAATGATGCAAATAAGACCGCCTCTGCGGTGCACGTTCAAGGCGAGGCCAAAAGGTTGGACGGCGGGACAGAGATCTCGGAAGCGACATTCGACTACGTGCCGGCACAGTCGCTGGCAACGGGCGCCTTGATCTTTTCGATACCCGTCACCGAGGCCAATCTGACGATCCGGGCATCCGGATATATGGACCCCTGACTTCAGGCGAGGTGGCCTGGGACAAAACTGAGCCGCGACTAGGATGGTTCGCACTTGCGACGCGGACAGGACCAAGGCGAGCATTCCGAAGCTTTTCTCTGAACTCGTCTTCGGTTTCGGCCTTCTCCAGCTTCCCACACACTGGCGCCGGATTTCACCTTGCCAACAGTTGGAAAGCCGCGCTGATGGTTCTGGCCATCCGGTGAACTTGATCAACACGACCGGGTGAAAAATCACTTGGTACGACCGCGAGCCTGTTCGTTTCGGCCCTGCGCGCAATCGCGTTGACCGGCGCTGAGCGCGTAACAATGTTGCCCAATGCCGTACCGTCCTCGCGCTCGGTCATGCAGTTACCGCCCATCTGCGCCACCACCAGAAGTCAAGCTTTGGTACGGTAGGAGGCGCTGGCAACGCGACCCACCTCTTGCTGTGGCGCTAGAAAAATACAGCCCGCCGGCCGAGCCCGAGCCAGCTGGCGAACGAAGTCCTTGCAGCTTTGAATCCAGTAAGGAAAGTGGCTATGCGCCACCCGGCGGCGCTTCCCCCGGCCATGCCGATACTGGCCTATGGCGAGCTCGAGCACCTGCTGCATAACGCCAATTCCGACGGGAAAGAAGGGACGATGTTTCGACGGACAAGGCTCCGGGTCCATTCGGCTGTACTTCGAGTGACCCTAATACTTTCGGCGGTTTTGGTTTCACCGGAGGACACAGTCGCGGGGCGATGGTCCCGGCGCCAGACAGGAGTCTTTCCGTCTTAACGCCTTCATCTTTTTGGAACTCGACGATCAGGCAGACCCTCGAGCAGAAGAGTAATCAGATGATTGGAACAAATCGGCCTTTTGCACGATTGCGCCATCAGCAGCCGCGTGCCGAGCGATCAACGATAGCTTTGATATCTGGTTGACCTCATTGCATAGGGCCTAGTGGCAAGCAACGGAGCACATAACTATGGGAATGCGACGGCACAACGTACCCAAAATTATGTTGGGGCTTGCGGCTGTTGCTGGCCTCGCTTTGTCTCTTGGAGGGGTCAGGGGTCGATCTCAGATAAATGCTGCGCCCGGTCACGATGTTGGTCGCGGCAGAGAGGCCGATGTTCCGGAAGAAATCCCAATGCGAGGGTTGCGGGACGTTTTCTGGCGCGTTGTCGGGGAGGTCAGCGAAGACAGGGTGATGCTGATCGCGGCGGGTGTGACCTTCTACCTGCTGCTGGCGATGTTTCCCGCTCTTGCCGCTCTCGTTTCCCTGTACGGCCTCGCCGCCGATCCGCTCACCATCGCAAATCATCTGCGCAAGCTTGCGATCATGCTGCCACCCGGCGCCTTTGACATCGTTGCCGACCAGATCCGGGCGCTCGCCGGCCGACGGGAAGAAAGTCTGGGAATAACGTTTTTCGTCGGCCTTGCTTTCGCGCTGTGGAGCACTCATAGCGGCACGCTCGCCCTTTTTGATGCGATGGACGTAGCTTACGAGGAAAAGGAAAAACGCGGGCTCGTCCGCCTCAACCTTATAGGCCTTGCCTTCACGCTCTGCACCATCGTCGGCGCAATCGCGGTCGTGGCACTGATTGCGGTCATACCGCTCATTCTGTCCTATGTCTGGCTCGACGGGTTGAAAGAGAAGCTCGCCCTCTTGGCCGCTGGCCGTTGCTGCTCATCATCGTCGCCGGCGCGGTCACGACGATCTATCGGTTCGCACCGAGCCGCGAACCAGCAAGGTTGCGCTGGCTGACCTGGGGAGCGGTGTTGACGACGATCGCCTGGTCGGCAATGTCGCTTGGATTTGCTTTCTATCTGGACCACTTCGCCAACTATAATGCCACCTACGGGACACTCGGCGCGTTGATCGGCCTGCTCGTCTGGATCTGGCTCTCCGTCACCATCCTCATCATTGGCGCCGAGCTCAATGCCGAGCTTGAGCATCAGACGACAAAGGATACCACAACCGGTACGCCCCGGCCGATGGGCACACGCGGCGCCTATGTTGCCGACACGCTAGGGCGCCGGGCCGATTGAACCGGTGCGCTGACTGCGTGTGGGCGCCGCCTGCAATGGCTGCGATCATCAATGCTGAAGGCGCCTTTGCCAACCCGGCGACCTTGGACCCCAAAGAAGCGATCGCAATAGCACTGGCCAACGATTTGTAGGGAACAAGGTCGCTACGCTGAGGTTTGGGATCATCAACCGAACCTGCCAAAGATCGTCGCGTGCCGTAGCGGCTTCCGATTTGCGACAATGCAGGAACAAAGGCAGCAGAATTGACAAGAGGAGGACGACGCATGAAGGCGCTTACCTGGCACGGCAAACATGACATCCGCTGCGAGAGCGTACCCGATCCGGAGATTGAGGACGGTCGCGACGCGATCATCAAGGTTACCGCCTGCGCCATCTGCGGCTCGGACCTTCACCTTTTCAATGGCGTCATGCCCGACATGCATAGTGGCGACATTATGGGCCACGAAACGATGGGCGAGGTCGTCGAAGTCGGCAAGGACAACCGCAAGCTCAAGGTCGGCGATCGTGTCGTCGTTCCCTTTACGATTTCCTGCGGCGAGTGCTTCTTCTGCAAGCGGGGCTTCTTCTCAGGTTGCGAACGGTCTAATCCCGATCCCTCAAAGGTCACCAAAATGTGGGGAAATTCGCCCGCCGGCCTGTTCGGCTATACGCATCTGCTCGGCGGCTACAGCGGCGGACAGGCGGAATATCTGCGCGTGCCTTATGCCGATGTCGGTCCGATCAAGGTGCCGGACGGTCTGAGCGATGAGCAGGTTCTCTTTCTTTCCGACATCTTTCCGACCGGCTACATGGCGGCTGAATTCTGCAACATCCAGCCGGGCGAGACGATCGCGGTCTGGGGATGCGGGCCAGTGGGTCAGATGGCGATCAAGTCCGCCTTTATTCTTGGGGCCGAACGGGTAATCGCCATCGACACCGTGCCGGAGCGCATGGCGCTCGCGCAAAGATCGGGTGCCATCACGCTCGATTTCCGGGATGAGGATATCTACGACAGGATCATGGAACTGACGAGCGGCCGCGGAGCGGATGCCTGCATCGATGCGGTAGGCACCGAGGCGGACGCCTCGGCAAGCTGGGATTCGCGCATCGACCGCATCAAGGTCGCAACTTTCATGGGGACCGACCGGCCCCACGTCTTGCGTCAGGCGATCCATTGCTGCCGGAACTTCGGCACGGTCTCGATCGTCGGCGTCTACGGCGGCTATCTCGACAAGATCCCGCTGGGTTCTGCGATCAACCGTGGCCTGACGTTCAAGATGGCCCAGACGCCCGTCCAACGCTACCTGCCGCTTCTGATGGAGCGCATTCAGAAAGGCGAAATCGATCCTTCATTCGTCATAACACATCGGGCGTCTTTGGAGGACGGTCCTGATCTCTACAAAACGTTTCGCGACAAACAGGATGGTTGCATCAAGGTTGTCCTCAAGCCCTAGGAGAAACAACATGGCCGAAACTGCTTCGACGAAAGGCATGGCCGTTATTACCGGTGCCTCCACCGGCATCGGCTTTGAGCTTGCCTTATGCGCCGCACGGGATGGTTACGATCTCGCCGCTGACGAAGCCCGCATCGTGCAGGCGGCGTCCCGACTGAAAGCTTTCGGTGTCGCGGTCGAGCCCATCGAGACTGACCTTTCGACTCTTGAGGGCGTCGATAGATTGATCGAGCGCATCGAGGCCGACGGTCGGTCCGTCGATCTCCTGATGGCGAATGCCGGCCGTGGTCTTGGCAAGGGTTTTCTCGATCAGAATTTCGCCGACGTGCGCAAGGTGGTGGACACCAATATCACCGGTACGATCTATCTCGTTCAGCAAATAGGCAATCATATGCGGGCCCGTGGTGAAGGGCGGATCCTGCTGACCGGTTCGATCGCCGGTTTCATGCCGGGCTCCTACCAGGCCGTCTACAACGGCACGAAGGCCTTCATCAACAGCTTCTCCTTCGCGCTGCGCGAGGAACTGAGAGGCAGCGGCGTAACCGTAAGCTGCTTGATGCCCGGTGCGACTGAAACGGAATTCTTCAAACGGACCGACTTGATGGATACGTCGATCGGCCAGGCAAAGAAGGACAATCCGGCCGATGTGGCGCGGATCGGCTATGACGCCATGCTCGACGGCGAAGGTGATGTCGTCAGCGGCTGGAAGAACAAATTGCAGGCCGTCGTCGCCAATGTGACGCCAGCCAGCGTACTCGCGCATCAGTATGCAAAAATGGCAGAGCCTGGGTCGGGCACTAAATAGCCCTCAGACAGGCCGCGCCGCTGATCACCGACACCGATTATCGCGAAAGAGCAAGTATCGAAACCAGCGGAAGATGATCCGAAGCCATCCTTGCGAGCGGGTCATTCGGGACATAGGCATCGACAACACCTATTGCCTCCGTCACGAAGATATGGTCGAGCCGCATAACAGGGAACCGGGACGGGAAGGTGGGACGGAAACCGGTCCAATTTACCTGTTGCACGTCGCGAAGCCGGCGGGCCGCAGCTCTGTAGGCGGCTGATGCGGGGATCGCATTGAAATCGCCGCAGAGGATGACGGGACCGTCATGATCTCCAATCCATCCGGCACCGAGCAATGTGTTCATTTGCTGTATGCGTTCGCGCCCGCGCAAACCGAGATGGGTGTTGATAACAAGCAGCTTTTGATCGCTGACGAATATTTCGAGCGCGATCGCCCCGCGTGGCTCACCCATCGAGGGCAGGAGACCGGCTTTTTTTGCGCCGGTCGGAAGTGCCGTGATGATTGCATCTCCGTAGAGTTCCTCCGCCACGGTTAGTGCCGGGTGAAAATGGGCCTGCATCTTCAAGAGCGAGGCAATTGCCCTCGCCTGATCCAGCCCCCCTGTGCGCGACCGGCCGACATCGACCTCCTGGAGTGCAACAATGTCGGGCTTGGCCTGTGCGATGACTTGAGCAATGCGCCCAGGATCAAGTTTCCGGTCGGTGCCGACGCAGCTGTGGACGTTATAGGTCATGAGCGTGATGTTTTCTGCCAAGGGCGTCCTCAAACCTCTGATCCCCTGCGAGGAACACAACAGCGCCTCGTTCGTTCCAACTTCACGACGCCATTCCGCGCGTCCGGGAAAGCATGCATGACTCTTAAATCGCTGATCTGGAAAGGCCTGTTCGTCGCCGCAATCGGCCTCGCCGCCTTTCTTCTCTACCGGATTTTCCGCCAATATAGCGCAAGCGAGATCTTGGATTCCTTTGCGAACATCCCCATTCAAAGCTTGCTGCTTGCTACGCTCGCAGCAGCCGGCTCCTATATCTGCCTGACAGGTTTCGATTTTCTGGCGGTCCGGTCGCTTGGCAAACAACTCGCCTATCGGCAGGTCGCGCTCGCGTCCTTCGTCAGTCTTTCCCTCGGCCACAATATCGGTTTCGCCGGCTTGAGCAGCGGCGCCTTCCGCTATCGTTTCTATTCCCGCTGGGGCTTATCGACCGAGGACGTGGCGAAGATCGTTCTCTTCTGCGGCATCACTGTCGGCCTTGGACTTGTCACGCTCGGCGCCCTTGCCCTGATTGTCAACGCTTCAGACGCAGCGCCTCTGTTGCGGCTGTCTGAAGGCAGCGCCCGGCTATCAGGTGCTGCCCTGTTGCTGGCGCCCCTCACTTATGTGGCGACATCTGGTTTGGTGCGGGCCCGCCTCCATCTCTGGCGTTGGTCGGTTGAATTGCCTCCGCTCCCGATCGCTATCTGCCAAGTCGCGATTGGGGCGGTGAATTTCCTGTTCGTATCGGCATGCCTGCATGCACTTTTGAGCGCCTTCGCCGAGGTCGCATTTCTCCGTTCGGTGACGGCATTCGTACTCGCGAATTCGGCGATCCTTGCGACCCACATCCCGGGCGGTCTCGGCGTCCTGGAGACAACGGTCAGGCACGTCGTTCCGGATGCTGCCACGATCGGCGCACTGATTGCGTTCCGGGCGATCTATTTCGTGCTGCCGCTCATGCTGGGCACAGGCTTGCTGCTGATCTCGGAATTCGCGCCGCGCAAAGGCCAATCGCGCAAGGATGGAAAGACCGTGACGCGACCGCCCTCCGAGGCCCGATCAGGATAAGGCGGGCGCCTGCGGGTCAAAGAGCAAGGTTCCAATCACCGGCTCGACGCGGCCAGGACCGATATCCGTGTCGAGCGCTCGCAGGCACCTGGGACCGCCGTTCAAAGCCTCGATCGTATTAATCATCGAGCCAAGCTGGCGCATTTGATCGGCGACTGTGGCTGCCGACATTCCGAGATGTTCGGCAAGCAGACGATTACGCAGATTGGCGATTGCCTCGAGATGGTCGGGCGTTGTGGCGTCAAGGCGCATATCGCATTCGGTATCGAGCCACTCCGACCGGTGATTGAGGTTGGACGAGCCGATCCGCACGATAGCATCATCGGCGATCAGCAGTTTCGAATGAACCAGGACCTCTGCCTCGCCCTCCACACCGGGCACCGACGGATAGAAGACCCGCAGCCGATCGTGCCGATCAGCCTTTTTAAGGCAGCGGATGACCCGACGGCGGTTGCGACCCATGACCAACTGCTCGATGAATCCGTGCGAGCTGCGGGTACAGATGATGACGATCTCCGGGCCGTCCAATTCGCCAAGGCGCGCGGCGAGCGCCTTGGCAATCGTCTGGGACGCCAGATATTGCGTTTCGATATAGAGGCTGTGCCTTGCGTCTTTGATGATCTCGAGCGTCATTCGTATGCCGTCTCGTGTGCCACCGCCAATCCCCATTCCCCGTTCGGTCAGCGCAAAGCGGGCAGGAATGTTATTGATCGATACCGAGCGGCTCGATAGTTGGCGGCCTTGCGATGCAACATAAGGAAGCGGTTCATCCTGACCACTCGAATGGGTCCATCGGCGCCGCGCGATGCGACCGATCTGCCAGGCGGCCTCCCCCGTGACCATGGCCTGGACGTCATGCAGTGGATCGTGTGGTTTTCCGTCCGGGTCCTGCCGACGTGGGTCGCAGGCAGCATGCCGTCGGTCGTCGAACCGTCGCGAGGTCAGGTCAATACCACCAATGAAGGCGACATCGTCGTCGACGCAGACAAGTTTTTGATGATGAGAGGCGTACCAGTGCTTGTGGGAGGCGAAGCGCAACTTAATGCGCGGATGGGCCGGGAAGTCAGTGCGATAAAAGGATCGGAGCGACTTTTGCGAATAGATCGGCCCCATTGACCACACAAGGATCCTGACATCAAGCGTGGGGTTGGCTTCAACCGCGCTCCTCAGCAAATTGCCGAGGGTTTCAGTCGATCTGCCGGGTTCCAGCATTATGTCCGATTGAAATCCCACCCAATGATGAAGATGGAACCACACGCCTGGCGCAACGTCTCGGCAAGGCGTTCAAAGTAGAGCTTGCCGTTGACAAGAAATTCCACCGAATGCGCCGTTCCACCGAAGGGGTAGTCAGTTGACGGGCCGCCCGCCAAAATCTTTGGCGGCATAGTTCCAACGTAGGTTTTGGCGGAAGTCGGGAGGGTACTGTCCATACGGCTCATCAGGGTCGTGGGGTCGCTACAACTGCTCAAACGCAGTGCTCCTCATATGAGTTCCGAAACGTTGTTTGATCGCGACGGCAGGCTCGCCGGGCCTTTATCGCATCGCTGGCCGCGGCCCAAATTCACGAACCGACCTAAACAACAGCCTTATCTTGCGACCTGGCGCTGGGCGATTTCGACCTCAGCTGTTCTTTGGCGGGTCCTCAGCATATTGCCCGGTTCCGCTAAAAGCGTGCAGCCAGGGCTCGCGACGCTTCGTCCAGACCTCCATCTGCGGGAAAATCCTGCTCGGCGCCTCGTCCAGGGAGCCCAGCCGGATTTCGACATCCTGCTCGTTCAAGCAAAACAGCCTGCAACCGCAATGAGGGCAGAAGCTTCGCCCCGCATATGCCTTGAAATCGCCGGTCACCGAAAAAGCGTCACGCGACCAGTGGGCGAAATAGACGAACGATGAACCACTTTCCTTACGGCAATCCGCGCAGTGGCACAGTCCGGTGCGATAGGGCTCCCCTTCAACCTGGAACCGCACCGCGCCGCATAAACAACCGCCCTGTCGAACCATGTGTCTTCCTTTTTGAAACTGCTGCTGTTGCTGGCCTTAGCCGGCACGAGGGGGCAAGGGCGCAACAACGCGCCGAAAAATAGGTTCCTCTTTCCGGCTCGCAGCCGTCTTAACCATTTGACATCCCGTGATACGAAAAAAGCCGCCCATTTCGGGCGGCCGTGCTGACGTGATCGTGGTCAGGCGACCTTTTGGCCTTTAGGGTTGGCCTGTGCTTGCGCGAGCTGCGTCAGCTTCTTGTCGGTTGCTTCTTCTTCAGCAAGGCTTGCTTTCAGGAGTGGCACGGCATCCTTAAGGCCGAGCTGGTTCGCCCAGGCAATCAGCGTACCGTAGCGCGCGATTTCGTAGTGTTCGACGGCTTGGGCCGACGAAATCAGGCCGGCATCGAGCGCGGGCGCACCCTTGAATTCCTCCATGATTTCCTCGCCTTCGGCGATGATGCCCTGGATCGCCTCACAGGTCTTGCCACGCGCAGGTTTGCCGACAAGTTCGAAAACCTGCTCAAGGCGCTCGATTTGAGCCTGCGTCTCGTCGCGGTGTTGAAGGAACCCCGCCTTGCCTTCTTCGGACTGGGCCGCACGGGCCATCTTCGGTAACGCCTTCAAGATCTGCTTTTCAGCAAAATATATGTCCTTGAGAGTGTCAAGAAAGAGGTCGTCCAAGGTCTTTGTCGATGCCATAATAGTTCCTCCTACGGGATCGATTGATGATGTTCGCCGGCGTCTGCGGCCAGCGAAGACCAACCCTAATGCAGGCAGAGGCAGTATGTTCCTGTACGGATGCGGACGGAAACGACTGCCTTGACCGCGCTCGTTCGCAGCTAGGAGAAACCCAGCCGGTCAATGGCGCCTGCTGCGGTTGGCATTAAAACTCGTTGCCCGCTCCCCATCACAAAAATGCTGGTCGCCTTCGGCACAGCAGGAGAGTCCTTCTAGATTTCGGGACAACCCCTGACATTGGCGAAGCTGATGCGGTCGGGCCTTCCGCTCCGCGTGAAGCCTTGGACGGTGATCCTTCGCGCGGTTTCGCGAATGATCTGTGGACGCCGAAGACCAGCATCGCGTGCGTTATCCAATGCATCACGCGGATCGCAGCGCCGGCGCGAACCGGGATCGTAATCCGGATCGACATATCGATCACGATCACGGTTTTGCACGTCGACGCCGCCGGGGCCGATATGAAATTCCACTTGCGCCTGAGCCACGGAGGGCGCGGAGACGCCACTCAGGAGCAGTGGTATAAGTGCAACTTTGATAAGGGTGTTCATCTCTACCTCCTTTGCGCTGCAACTCAAACTTCAGATCGCTGAATTGGTTCCTTGCGCTAACGGCGGTCGTATCGGGCAAACAGCGGACTTCATTGTCCTGGGTATTGCTGGGCGTCGGCCTCCGGTGAAAAGAGATGGAAAGGAATTCGAGTGACCTGCGACAGGGTGGGGAAACCGGATGGCCCATAGCAATGACGGCAGGTGTCAAGATACCGGATGCGCGGAACCTGCTGAACAGCGCCGGTTTCCTTTTTGCCGCACCGTTGCCAACGATGGTTGGCTCACCAGCCGATCGGGTCGCGACGAGGAAAGGAAAGGCGACGTCTGCGACACGACCGGCTCCATACTCCTGGGGGTTGTTCGAACGACGCTGCGTTGCGCGACGCATTCCGCGAGAGAGGTTTTCTGGCGAGCGCGCGACCTCTATCGGGCCTCGTCGTCGGAAATTTCCTCCAGCGTAACGCCCGCGAGTTCCTCATTTAAGCGCGCGATATCCCCGAGTGACAGGATGCCCGTAATAGATCCAGCATCGTCGAACACGAGAAGTCGCCGCATCTGAAGTTCCGACATTCGATGGGCCGCCTCGCGCAGTTCGGTGGTTTCCAAGCAGCTCTCAATCCCGCTCGTCATGATGTCGGAGATAGGTCTCGCGATATCAATGCCTTCCGCAACGGCACGCACGACGACGTCTCTGTCGGTCACAATACCCAATACTTGCCCGTCGATGACCGGAATAACGCCGGAATCGATCTCCGACATCAGCCGCGCAACGTCCCGAATGCTGGCGTCGGGGGTTACGGTAACCACCTGCTTCGTCATTACGTCTTTAACTTGCATGTTTGTGCCTCCCATGGGTTTGCGTTCTCAAAACTTGAAGGCGCTCTTGAGGTTCCCATCGTAATGGACGGATCGTCATCTTTGGAAGCTTTCAGCGGCGGGGGCTCAAGGTGCAGACGACCCACGGCCAAACATGCGAGCAGACAAATCAGCTTGGCGAGCGGAGCAGCGAGCCGAGAAGGGCACCTTTGCAGTTGAGAAAGGGTGCGTGCCGGGGACGGACGCTGTTCGTCGATCCAGCCCCGCGATACCCGCAAGTTTGCCGCACGAAGGAAAGAAGCGAGGCTTGTAAATTCCGATGAGTACGTTGACGGTGGGGCAGGTTTCTTCCATCGAACCCGGTCTTGGAACCTCTACTACCGAGCGAAGTTAGAAAGGATTCCGGCAGAGGACGGCAGGCACTTGAGCGGACATTGGATTCATTTGTGCATAGACATGCAACGGATGTTTGCGGAGGACACGCCGTGGCGCGTTGCATGGATGTCGAAAGTATCCCCAGCCATCGTGGAGATCGCCAGCCGCTATCCGGACCAAACGATCTTCACCCGGTTCATTCCACCGTTACGCGCAGAACAGATGCCGGGCGCCTGGCAGGCATATTATCGCAAATGGCAGGACATGACGCTCGACCGTCTCGACCGGGATCTCATCGATCTCGTTTCCGAGCTCCGCCGTTTCGTGCCACCGGCCCGTATTTTTGATAAAATGACTTACTCTCCCTGGATGAGTGGTCAGCTTCACCGCGTGCTCCAGACCGAAGCCGTCGAGACGCTTGTCATCACCGGCGGCGAAACGGACGTATGCGTGCTCGCCGCTGTCTTAGGTGGGATCGATCTCGGATATCGTATACGTGTGCTCACAGATGCAATTTGCAGCGGCGCCGACGACACCCACGATGCGACGCTCAAGCTGCTCGGCGACCGATTTTCGGTGCAGCTCGACCTTCTTGAGACGGAGACCTTCCTCAAGAAAGCCGCCAGCGCGAGATGATTTTCGCAGGATCATGTTGTAAGCCAATCTTGCCTGAAGGAAATGACCTCGACGTCCCTTGCCGAGGACGCCATTCAGGGTCGAGGGCTTCTTGTTCCTAAAACAGGGAACAATACCCGGAAGTCGAAGTTCCTGCTTGATCAGAGACGGAGACACGTATGCTGTACACCGACCTTGTGGCGCAATCGGTTGAAGAGCTTGCATCACATTTTACCGCTATGAGCATTGAAGAGGTCTTTGCGACGATGCGACAACTTGAAGTCCTCAGTGAGAACGTTGAGGGAGAAGAGCGCGAAGAGGTTCTCTCTCGAATCGCATTGGTCGAAGAAGAGATTGAGCGCCGGTTTCCGGGGCAGTTGCTGGCACCGTATCGCGACTGGAAGAAAAGCCAGCCACTACTTTAGACGCTAATGTTTTGCAGACCATGGCCAATTCGTCTGCTAGCGTACGGCCGTGTATCGTTGGAGCTATTGGTGCGTTTCCTCCCTACAATCAACGGGAGACCAGTAGATGGCCGACGACAATGCCACGCCCCGACGGCGCCTGTCCACATCGCTTACTCAGAGGAGAGAGGCGTTCGAACAAACAGATCGCGCTGCTCGCGACGCGCTTGAAGATGAACGAAGGCGCCGTGACGAGAAGAGTGCCAGGCTAAAGGCAGCGAGACAGCAGGCAGAGCAGGAGCGCTAGACTTTGGCGAATAGCCTCAATCCGGTAGAGCTTCCACTCCACCGGCGTCGCGCTCAAGGCCTACAAATTCGATGTATCAATCTTGCGAATCTCACAATTGCCTGAAGATGAGGCACTATCCGCTGCACAACCCATAGCGCCGACCCAGGTTATTGCGCGTAGCAGCTCGGTCCTTGACCAGCGCAAATGTCGGTTGGGACCTCCCCGGCAACGGGCTTTCGCTCCCGCCGTTGCAGTCGAAAGGGAGAGAACTCAACGGGAATGACGAACCCGAAAGATGGTGCTTCAGGCACCTTCTTGGCGGCGGTTTGTCCGCCAGCGTACGGACGGCGGCTCAAGCGGGCGAACTTGCTCGCCAACAGGAACTCTCGACGGGGTTTAGCGTTTCGTAGCCGCTAAAGACGGGACGGAATTCATGAACAACAATCGCAATGAATGGATCGCAGCACGGGCCTACTCGCTTTGGGAGCAGGCAGGAAGACCGTTCGGCCAGGACGAGATCCACTGGCAACAAGCGGTACTCGAGCGCGAGCTTCTGGAGGAAACTCAAGCTTCCGCCGACGGCAGGGAAGTGATGGAAAGACCAAGGGCAAGCGTAATCGAGCCTCGAAGTGTCCTCATTGTCGAGGACGAATTCCAGCTCCGTTATAACATTGTCGATTTTCTGGATCAGGCTGGGTTCCAGACACTTGAGGCCGCCAACGCCGACGAGGCGCTCGTTCTGTTGAAGAACAATGTCATCGATACCCTGTATACTGATATCGATATGCCCGGCAGCATGGATGGCCTTGGCCTCGTCGCCAAGGTGCGTTCTCACTGGCCCTCAACGCGGGTGATCGTGACGTCCGGCCTTGTCAAGCTTTCTCACAAGGATATGGAAGCGGGCGTAACCTTTGTCGCCAAACCAACCGCCGGCTTAGAGTTGCTTAAGCTTCTGGCATAGTCCGCGAGGCCATATTTCCATCGGCCCCTCGGCTTACTCGGCAAGGACCTACTGTCGATTTCGGCTTTGGCTTCTTTGCGGCGAGGGGACGATCGCCTCGCCCACCCCCCCGATGGGGTATCGGTCGCATCGTGGGTGCGCTCGATAACCACGGGTCGATGCGACACGCCAAAGCAATGTAGCAGGGATCAGCAATCAACTATAGCTCATCGAGAGGTCGTCGCCGAGCATCGGGTGCCGTGCCCAGTTATTAGAACCATGACAAGGTCGAAGGGTCCTCCGGAAAAATGAAGGCATTACCATTGCGATGCGAGGACGCCGCTGGCTGTCCTACCGCGCCGCTTCTTCGCCAAGCCGGTCGCTCAGTTTAAGCCGCGCACGGTTTATCCGGCTCTTGATCGTGCCGGTCGCGCAATGGAAATGGGAGGCCGCGTCTTCGTACGAATGTCCTTCAATCAGCACATATTCGAAGACGGAACGATAAGGTTCGGCGAGTGCTGCGCAGGCCGCTTCAAGTTCCCGACCCCGCATGTGCCACTCCTGATCGGCCGGCACCGAGCCATCCAAGGCCGCAGTTTCCTCACTGCCAACAATCTCACGTTTTCCTACACGATACTGGGTGCAGAAAGTGTTTCGCATGATCGTAAAAACCCATGATTTGAGCCTGGTGCCTTGCTGGAAGCGATCGATATGACTCAGTGCCCGGAGAAGAGTTTCCTGTACTAAATCATCGGCGTCGCCAGGATTCCTTTGGAAGGCTCGCGCAAAACTGCGCAACGCCGGAATTAACGCAACCAGTTCTTGTTCTAGCTGGGCACAATTACTCTCTGCTGTTTTCATTCATCCGTTCCTCCATCTAAAGCGGATAAAGAAACTTGACCTTTCTTCGTTCCTTATCCGTACGCTAACGTACGGGCCCTATTGGATTCTCGGGGAAGGATCGAAGAGCGCGCTCGCGATCTCCTCGAGTGCGTTCGGCTTGCCAGCAAGATAATACCCCCCATAGTGCTCCGGCACGCCACTACCAAGATAGGCAGTGGCGAAGACAAATGGGATTCCGGTGTCTTGGAGACGTTCCGCAATTGGGAAAACCGTTTGACCCTCAAGCCGGATGTCTAGGATTGCGCCTTCGACCACATATTCTTCGATTAGGGCCAAACCGATCTCGACGGAAGGAGCAGGACCGATGACAGTTGCGCCGGCCCGTTCGAGGGCCATTCTGGTTTCATCGGGCACGAAATATTCATGCTCGACGATGAGGATACGCTTTCCCCTCAAGAGGTGAAGACTTCCACTTCCCATCAGATGCCATTCCCCGGTTGACGACGAATTATCTCATATTCAAAGGATTCCATGCCGGCGATCTGGCAACATGCAAACATCGATTCTGATCGCTGCGCCTGAATTTAAACGTCTAAGCGTCAGTGACAAAAGAAGTTCCCGCGAATTGCCCCGTTCTGTAATCAGCCCGCGAAGCTCATGCTTCGCTCGCCGTTGAACTCTATGGCAACATCCGCGTTAGCTTGCGAAGGCGGAGGAATTCTCATGCAGGACTATCACCATCTGGAGCATGCAAGGCAAGTTGCCATGGTCGCTCACGAGGGGCAGCAAGACAAAGCTGGCAATCCCTATTTTCATCACTGCCAGCGTGTTGCCGATCGCCTGGTGAGCGAGGATGAGAAGATCGTCGCTTATTTGCATGACATTCCGGAAAAGGCACCGGCTTGGACAATTGATCGTCTGACAGAAGAAGGCTTCGCTGCCAAAATCATCGCGGCCGTGGATGCTCTTACGCGCAAGGCAGACGAGGACGACGCCCACCTCGTTAGCAGAGCAGCGGCAAACCCGCTTGCGCGGTCCGTCAAACAGGCCGACTTGGAAGACAATCTCGCTCAGGCCGAGCAGGCGGGGCTTGATGCGGAGAAATACAAGCGCGCCTTGGCTCTCCTCGCGGGATGAAGGGCCAGCAGCATGTTCGCCTTGCGGGTCAATTCATTGCCCACGGCACGACTCCACCAACGTTTTTTTCGGCAGGCGACTCCTGGGCGGTCTTTCTGCGTATTGGGAACAAAGTCGGACAAAACAGGTTCTCATGACCGTTGCCTTTCATCCAACCCACATTCTGCTCCCCTTCGAACGTCAGTAGATCACTATCCGCCTAAGGATGAGGCTGACAGCGTAGTTAAACCATGACGAGGAGATCATGCGCATTCTTATCGCGGAAGACGAGCCTATCATTGCCCTTGAATTGGAGAGGATCGTCCAGGAGGAGGGTCATCAGGCCGTTGGGCCCGTCTCAACACTGGAGCAGGCGCTCGCCTACGCGCCTCGCGTTGATGCGGCACTTGTCGATCTTGGCCTTTCCGACGGTTCGAGCGGAGCGGCCCTCGCGCGGAGGCTCATTGATCGCTTCCAGATCAAGGTGATCTTCGTTACCGGTCGCCCGGACGCTGTCGGCGCGGGTCTAGAGGGTTCGGTCGATATCATCGGAAAACCGTTTTCCGACGACAGCGTTCGTCGCAGTCTCGCAAAGGCGTTATCCTGACTGCGCTCTACGCGATGTCGTCGGTTCGACCCGCGAGGGCGCCGCAGGGCGGAACACAATTAACGTTCGCTATTTATTCAGGCTGTGCGTAGCTTTTTCGCAAGAATGCGCCTCTACGCAGCGAGGTTCGTCCTGCGCAATCGAGCCCGCTTGCGGATAGGGCATCTGCTTCGATCCGAAAACAACTGGCAGATCGAACCCGCTCCGGATCATCGGATACAGTAATCAATAAACCTCGCCGAAGGCGCGGCGTTACGGATCCACGGAGAGCGCACGGGAAAATTGGCGGCTTAAGGAGAGCCGCCAAAATCCTCGGAATACAATTAGAGACGACGATCGCGCTGGCGCTCGGTCTCGATCTGTTCAGGCGTATAGGGCTGGGCCGCCTCATCGAACCGACTCCAGCCCTGCTCCTGATAGCTGGCCCGACGCGATGCGTAGTCAACCGGACGCGACCTGCCAAGAATGGCTTGCGTCTCGGCGACCCTGCTGTCCTCTACCTTCGCGGTTACGACCGAGCCGCCCCGGCGGATTCCTTCGGCGTAGAAATTCGCTTCGTCTTCGGGAACACCCTCATTGATCATTGCCCCGACAATGCCGCCGACGGCCCCGCCCGCAATTGCGCCAGCCGCCATGCCGGCGGCAGTTGCAGCTAGCCACCCAGCCGCAACAACAGGCCCGACGCCGGGAATGGCCATCAGGCCGAGCCCGGTCAATAGTCCGCCGGCTCCGCCGGCCACCGCGCCGACACCGGCGCCGGTACCTGCGCCTTCGGCGGCATGGCTTCCCTGTCCCTCGATATCCACGCCGTGGGCGTTATTCGTTACAATGCTTATGTCGTCAGACGAAATTCCGGCATCTTCCAATGCCTTCACGGCTGCGCGGGCGTCGTCATAGCGATCATACAGTCCTGTAATCGTTCGCATGTGGATCTCCTTAATGTCTTGTAATTTGGATCTTTGTTACTTGGCCAGCGTCACGTTGCCCTGAAAGTCCAGGGAAACGGCCGCGTCCTTGCCATCCTTTTTTGCGGCGGCGCGCCAAACACCCTGATCGTCCAGCTTAAGCCCCGTGACATCGGTGTACCCGGCGTCCTCAATGCGGGACTTTGCCTGATCCTCCGTGAAACTGTTCTTGCCGGCCACGGGGGCGCCCGGGTTGTGTTCCGTATTGACGGCAGGTGTGGTCTGCGTCGTCGAAGGCGTCTCGCTCTGGGCAAAGACAGCCGTTGCCGAAAGCAAAAGACCCAGGGAAAGTGCGGCGGTCTTGTTCATAGTCATCTCCTTTTGTTGCCCGTCTAAAACATCGAAAAATACAAATTGTTCCGACGCTTAGTGATAAGGGCGCAATCGGCTGCGGCGATCGCGAAAAGGCCTATCGATCAGATGTGCGACTGTCGCTCGGGTGGAATTCGTCTCTGGGATACGATCGGATTCTATTCCATGAACCTTGTTCGCCGGACGCCGCAGGACGATCCCTCGCTTGGGATGTCCCTGCGCGTCTCTTTCAAAGGCTGCTGACGGATGAAAGGTTCGCCCGCGCGATTAAGCGCTCGAGACGTCGTCAACAGGGTCAGATGAGCGCACAACAGGGCTCTCTCTTTCATTGTCGCCATGAGTTCCGGACGCCTGATGATTGCCCGGTGCCTCGTGTGACACACGCAAGCGCTTCGGCTGCATGGGACGTCGCCAAAATCGGCTAGGATTCGGACTTGATGGCACTGCTGGCCGCCGGCTTGATCCTGACCCGCTGATCGCCGCTGTCGGGATCATAAACCGCGAGGTCGACGAGCAGGTCACCGGACCTTGAAACGACGTCGAGAAGGGCAACGGCGAGTCTGGCGGCGCAAACCGTGTTGGTCGAAAGGTCGAGTGTCTCGTCGCTTGTGAGGGCTAGGCGGACGCTGACTTTGCCGTCCGCGGACAAGGCGAAAGGCTGGAAACTCTCGAATTCGAGACAGGCGTCCGCCTCTCCATCCGCAGACGGCTTCCTGGATTCGAAAACCTGCCCGAAAGTCCGTGTCTTTTGTCGTCGGTCCATGGTGTCCCCTGTCGACACCGTCTCGTCAGTGCAATGACGATCGGTTCGGCTGTCGCTTTGTGACGTGCCTCAACACGCCGATGAGGCGAGCGCAAGAGGTGACCACCTCGAAGGCGACGTCTGGATCGCCTTCGCCGATATCGGGTGCCAGCCGTCGCATGGTCAGGGACACGTCCTCAACCAGCAGCGCAAGTTCCCCGCGATCGTCCTCGCCCAAATCCTTCAGCAACGCGAGCAGCGTGTCTGCGAAGGGGACCAGTATCGCGATCGTTTGCACCGACGTGAATTGAGGTTTTGTAGGATCGATCCGCATGAGGCCCCGCTTTGCCTGTGACTTGTCGCAAGGATCGGCAAGGTCAAGGGAGAGAAGCCAAGGCGCGGCCGCATTAGCCTCGGTGTTCACGGGCGAGGGCAGGTTTGCTTGCCGCGCCTATTTTGGCAATTGCGACCGGCATGCCGCCGAGATCGACGCGATGACTGTCCATTGGTATCCAGGATCGCACCTGTTCCAGACGCCGCGGGTCGAGCCGCGCGCTGAACACGCCTGCCTCATCGCCGGCCTGGGTCAGAATCTGCCCCCAGGGGTCGCAAATCATCGAGTTTCCGAACATGTGGCGATCCTCGCCGTCAGGCGCTGTATAGGAACCGCATTGTCCGCAGGCGACCAGGAAAGCCTGGTACTCGATCGCGCGCGCCCGGCACAGCACCTCCCAGTGATAGCGACCGGTTTGCGTTGTAAATGCAGCCGGCAGGATGAAGACGTCAGCATGATGGCTCGCCAATCGGTCGAACAGCCGGGAGAAGCGGAGATCGTAGCAAATGCAGCAGGCGATCCGAAACCCGTTGAGCTCATAGATCAGCAACTGGTTTCCGGGCGCGACAGTGTCCGATTCCGCGTAGCGCTTGCCGTCCGGCGCCAGGATATCGAAGAGATGCACTTTCCTGTAGGTGCCGACCTGTCTTCCGGAAGCGTCGAATATGACGCTCGTGTTGAAGATCCGGTTATGGCCGGGCACACTCTCAAGGATGCTGCCGGCATGGATCGCAACACCGTGCGCGGCGGCAAAGTGCTGCACCATGTTGTAGGCCCTGCCGCCCGGAACAAGATCCGCGGCCGCCGACTTCTCGACCGTCGTTCCTCCCGTCCAATCGAAATGTTCCGGCAAGACGATGAGATCGGGGCGCTCATCGCGCACCGCCTTCAACATCAGGCGGCTTGCCTCGGAGAGATTATAGGCCCGATCAGGCCGGGCATTCATCTGGATGAGAGAGATCTTCATGCGAGGTCCTGTTGATCGAATGAGAAGATGGAGCTGCCGGAAGCAAGATGGCGGCGCAGCACGGCCGAGCGTTGCTGGCGGGCGATCGCAACATGGGCAAGCGCGCGCATGCGCTCGGCATCGGCGACGAAGACACCCTCGCTGTCGGCAAGAACGGCATAGCCTGGAAGCACAGCGGCCGAGCCGCAGGCGATCGGAACATTGATCGACCCGCCGATCGCAAAGATCCGGTTTGTGGTGCGCGACGAGACACCGCGACACCAGACGGGGAGGCCGATGTCCCTGATCTCCTCGACGTCGGTGCAGGGGCCGTCGATCACGATGCCACTCGCCCCCTTGGCCTTGGCGGCGGTCGCAACACCGCCGCCGACACAGGCAACATCGTCGCCATCGACGCGGGAAATGACCAGCATGTCGCCCGCCTTCAGCATGTCAATCGCCTTGTAGATGACAACGCCGTCGCGGCCCGGCGCCGCGACGGTCAAGGCGGGGCCAAAGGCCCGGCATGGAAAGACGGGACGGACATTGGCGCCAACAAAGCCCAGATGCTCGACATGTCCGATCGTTGCGGTCTCGACGGCCGGAAGCATGTCGAGGAGATCCGGGGGTAGGCAAAGCTGGCGTTCATTGGCCCGATAGAAGGGTGTCACGTCACGGTCCTTCCTAAAGGGAGATCAGATCGGGCGCTCGCCCGAAGTCGTCGTGCGATGCATGATGCGGATCGACGCCGGGTCGAAGGAGTCACGCCGGTGCATGGTGCATCGGTTGTCCCACATCATGATGTCGCCCTCGTCCCATCGCTGGACGAAAACCTCCTGCTGCTTGGTCGTATGATCCCAGAGTTCGGCAAGCAGCGCGTTGCTTTCGTCGATCGGCATGCCGACGATCCAGGCACCGTCAGCCGTGCCGCCGAGATAGAGCGCCTTTCGGCCCGTTTCCCCATGCGTGCGCACCAGCGGATGGACCATGCCGTTCCACTCGCGGAAATCCCGGCTGGAGGGAGCCACCTCGCCGAGACGGAGTTTGCCGGTCTTGTCATAGACGTGCTGGAAGAAGATCTGGCGGCCGGTGACGAGCTTCTTCAGGACCAGCGGCAGCGTCTCATAGGCCATATAGGTCGACAGGAAGTACGTATCGCCTCCTGTGGGCGGTACCTTGACGGCCCGCAGGATCGCGCCGGCGGGCGGCTTTTCATAGAACCAGGTATCGGTATGCCAGGTCGCCTCGCTGTTGCCCATGGCGCCCGTCGGCTTCCCGTCCTTCGTCGCATTGCTGATGACGAGGATCTCAGGATGGGTGGGATGACCGCCTTCCTGCAACTGTTTCGGATGGATCACGAACTCGCCGAAATGGCGCGAGAATGCCACCTGATCGGCATCGCTGATCCGGGTGCGCTTGAAGCGCAGCACGCCATACTGGAGCCAGTATTGGCGCAGATCCTCAATATCGCGCGCATCATAATTGTTGAAATCGAACCCCTCGATGTCGGCGCAGACATTGCTCTCCTGCTGCACCGCCTTCAGTCTTTCCTTCAGCATTTCAATCTCCTTCTGTGGTCTTCCTTGAGACCGGAGCCATCCTAGGTTGGCGCAGGACCGCAGTTCCAATATCGATCGCCGCGCATTGATAACCGAGGGCGATCGGTCGCTCTCACCGGGAAAGGGGACGCACATCGGCCGGATCGACCGACATGGTGACGGCCTGACCGGGCTCATAGGAACGGGCCATCGCACTGCCTGGATGGTGCAGAACAAGCCGGTGTCCGCCCTCCACCACGACCTCCAGCTCTGCATGGGCTCCAAGATCGATAACTCTGTGGATCGTCGCTTCGAGCCGGTTCATGCCATCGGGCACCGCTGCCCGGGCCGCGAGCGTCAGGCTTTGCGGTCTGATCGAGCAGAAGCTGATCACGCCGCCGTCGGCCGCAGCCGATCGCGCCCTCAAGACGATCGGGCTGCCGTCGATCGACAGCTTCACGCCTGCGGCCGAGGGCGAGGATGCGCTGACCGGCAGGATGTTCGACCGTCCTATGAAATCGGCAACGAACCGCGAGGCGGGATTGCGATAGATGTCGCCGGGTGTGCCCTGCTGGGCGATCGAGCCGGCGTCCATGACGATAATTCGATCCGACATCGCCATGGCCTCTTCCTGGTCGTGCGTCACGTGGATGAAGGTCATGCCGAGCGTCTCGTGGATCTCCTTCAACTCGACCCGCATTGCCTCGCGCAGCTTGAGATCCAGATTGGAGAGAGGCTCATCGAGGAGCAGGACGGAGGGCTTAGGGGCAATCGCCCGGGCAAGCGCGACACGTTGCTGCTGGCCGCCGGAGAGTTCTGAAGGATAGCGTGTGCCGAAACCCTCGAGGTGAACGCCGCGCAGCGCCTTCTCGACGGCTGCGCCGATCTCGGCACGCGGCGCGCCTCGCATGCGCAGCCCGAAGCCGACATTGTCGGCAACCGTCATGTGCGGGAAAAGCGCATAGTTTTGAAACACCAGGCCGAGATTGCGTCTCTCGGGCGGCACTTTCACCTGGCTGCGTCCGCGGATGCGGATGTCACCCTGGCTTGGCGTGCTGAAACCGGCAATCATGTTCAGCGTCGTTGTCTTGCCGCAGCCAGAGGGACCGAGAATGCTCACGAACTCGCCCGCCGGAACTTGTAGATTTATGTCCCTGACCACGCTCAGGCCTGCGAAGGATTTGCTGACCGACAGGAGTTCGATATCGAATTCGCTCATTTGCTTCCTCCATGAAGCTGTGCGGAAAAGCCGCCGACTTTCTCGAAGATCAGGATCACCGCCAGGATGAAGGCCATCGATGCGACATTGACCGCCGCCATGATCGGATCGAGGCTGTATTCGAGGTGATTGATGACGGCGATCGGCAGGGTCGTGTCCCCTGGTCGGACCAGAAAGACCGACAGCGGAATGTTGTTGAATGAGATGATGAAGGCGAATGTCACGCCGGACAGAACGCCCGGCTTGATCAGCGGCAGGACGACATAGAACATCCGCTGGTGCTTGCTGGCGCCGAGGATCTGCGCTGCCCGATCGAGGTTTTCGTCGAAATTCGCAAGTGCGCCTGCAGCCATGCGTATGACGAACGGGAGTGCAAGCACGACATGTGCGGCAATCAGCGCCGGAGTACCGAGCATCTTCTGCAGACCGATGATCGACAGGAACAAGACGATCGCCACCCCCTTGACTATCTGCGGAACCGAAAGCGGCGACAAAAGGGCCGCCATGATCGCGCTCGAACCCGGAATGCGCTCGTGGACAAGCGCAAAGGCGGCCAGTGTGCCGAGAAGGCCGCTGATCGCCGCAACGATCACCGCAATCTGGACGCTCGACAGAAAGGGCTGGAGCCATCGCTCCTCGAAGAGACCGCCATACCAGACAGGTGTCCATTCCCAGGGTCGGAAGGTCACCGACGCGTTCGGGCTGATCGACGCCGCGATGACGACCAGGAGCGGAAGTGTGATGAAGGCCAGCACCAGAGCGAGCACGGACCAGAAACCAACTGCAATCAATTTCGTCATTGCGTCTGTCCCTTCCGCGATGTTTTGCGTGCTTTGAGGCTTGCCTCCCATCGGATCCCGATCAGCGAGACTGTGAGCATCATCGCGAGCAACGCGATCGACATGACGCTGGCGAAGGGCCAGTCGATGTAGAACAGCACTTGTTCGGAAATCATCGTCGCGAGCACCTTGAAGCGCGCGCCGCCCAGAAGGGCGGGCGTCGCGTAGGCGCTGGCCGCCATCGTGAAGCTGATCAACAGCGAGCTGACGATGCCGGGCACGGATAGCGGCAGGACGATATGACGGATGACGGAGGCTCTGGAGGCGCCAAGCATCTGCGCAGCGCGTTCGAGGTTGACGTCGATGCCCTGTATGCTCGTCATCAACGACAATATCCCAAAGGGCAGCACGACATGCGTCAGCCCGGCGACAACCGCAAACAAGCTCTTCGAAAGGGGAAGCGGCGTTGAAATGACACCGAGATGGATCAGCGCATCATTGATGAAGCCACGATCCTCGAGGATGATCAGCCAGCCATAGGTGCGCAGCACCACGCCGGCGAGTTCGGGCGCGAGCGCCAGCGCGAAAACGACGGTCCGCCAGCGCGATCGCGAACGGGCGAGGAAATAGGCCACTGGATAGCCGAGCAGTGTGACGGCCACGGCGACAAGAGCCGACATGATCGCCGTGCGAACAAAACCGGCTAGGGACAACCCGTCGAGGAAGAAGCGTTCGTAATTTGCGAGCGTCGGGACAAAGGTCCGGCTATCGAGGAAGCTCATGGCGATCATCACGCCCATCGGAAGCGCGAAGAAGGTCGTAAGCAGGAGGCAGGACGGCGCCAGCAGCATCGATGCCGGCGCTCGCACGGTTAGGCGCCCGGAAACGGCCGGGACAGTGGCAGCAAGCGTTACCATGGAAACTCCTCAACGGGCCTGCGAGACGACGTCTCGGTCCCAGCGTTCGCCCCATTCGGAGAGCTTGTCACCGAGCACGGTCAGATCGGGCATCCTGAGCGATTTGAGATCTTCGGCAGAGGTGATCTGCCGGCGGCGTAG
Organism: Rhizobium sp. 1399; assembly: GCF_031455475.1. Classification (NCBI taxonomy): domain Bacteria; kingdom Pseudomonadati; phylum Pseudomonadota; class Alphaproteobacteria; order Hyphomicrobiales; family Rhizobiaceae; genus Rhizobium; species Rhizobium sp. 1399. The sequence goes on from NZ_JAVDSU010000006.1 coordinate 247,081, forward strand.
GGCTTCCGGAACCTCGATGTCGGTGCGGGCGCTGCCGACCTTGTAGCCTGTGACCCAGGCTTCCTGGCTGGTCCTTTCGAGGAAGAAATCGATGAAGGATCTTGCCGCGGCCTTATGCTCGGAGCCGACGGGAATGTTCAGCGTCGCAAGAAGCGGGATGGTCCCTTCCTTCGGCCGTACGTAGTCGACGGGCAGACCCTCGTCGACAAGCAGCTGGGCGCGACCGTTCCAGAAGGGCATCGCCCAGACCGTGCCGTCCTTGATGTAGCTTTCGAGGATGGCGGAGGATTGCTCGAAGCCGATCGATTGCCTGGCAAGCCGCGCCATGGCCGCAAAACCCGGATCGATATTGTCGATCAGCCCGCCTCCCTCGGTGATCGACATCATCTCCAGGAGATAGACGGCCATGATATTCTGGAAAGTCGGCAGGACGACCTTGCCTTCCAGATTTGGGCCGAGAAGGTCCGTCCAAGAGGTCGGCGCGGAGCCAAGCCTGTCGGTTCTGTAGAGCAGCGACAGGTACTGGACCTCGTGCACGGCGCCGCAGGGGCCGGCCGCGTCCTGAAGGCTTGCCGTGAGGGAGGCGAGGTTGGGGATTGCGGCGGCGTCCAGCTTGTCCAGCACGCCATCCCGGCAGCCCTGGAGCGACTGCGACGCAGTCATGACGACGACGTCGAAGCCCGGATGCCCGTTGGTCGCCTTGATCTTGGCATAGTCCTGTGAGGCGGAGCCGACAGCGTCATAGACGACATCAATGCCGGTCTTGCGCTCGAATGGCTCGATGATGGCCTGGCGAATGATGGCCTCGTAAGGTCCGCCATAGCTATTGACCACGAGCGTTTCGGCATGCGCGAGCTCAGGCAGACAGGCTGCCATGAGAAGAAGCGGTGATTGGATTCTTCGCAACGTCGGTTTCTCCCGGTTGGTAATGTTCCCGGAAAAAGGGTGACGACGCAGACTTCACACGTCTAATAGCAATTGGCTGGGATTAATGCCTCGGCGATATGAACGAGAACCTCCGCGCCGTCCTACCGTTTGTCGCTTGAACGACGAGCGAGAAACTGAGACGATGTGGCCTAGGTTGGAGACTTTCCCATCCATCAGATGACGATTGCTGCAGTATAGTATGTCGTGGCGAAGTTCATGGCGAGCTCGTCAGGTTGGCCGAGCTGGAAAACGGCGACCATGTCGTGTGCTTCTGCAATCTCGATGTCGGCCTGATCGATCACGGCGGCGTCTCCAGACGCTTCGCGCCGCAAAACTGTCAGCTATCATCCCGGTCTAAATTGTCGACCTTCAGTCCGCCCGTTCAATTCTACCCTCGATGACGAAAGGCGCAGTCGGTGAAGACCGCGCCCGGCCAAATTCCGTTTAGATGCTCCGGGTGCTATGGTAGGGCCATGGGCTCGCAACACCATTGTGCCACCACTCAGCTAAGCTGTGAGGAGTAGAGACGCACAGCGCAGGGGAGGCGAGGAGTCCAGCATCACAAGGGCAGCGCCAACATCGCAGCGCTTGGGCGAGTACCTGACCTAGATAGGTACGCCGCTCCGGGTCAATCAGGTAATAGGTTTGGCGTAGATCGCCATGGGCTAGAATGGCTTTTCGGTTGGACGAGCCTTTATAGATATTCCTATTGGTCAATATTTAATTGACATTTTCGACACATGATAAAGTTATCTGGACGCCAACTTTCGAAAATGGTATTTACGTCAATCATGGATAGACAAAAAGACGATTCATTAAAGAAAGTCCTAAACCAAGTGCCTCAAGGTTTCCTGGTCGACTCCTCCTGGATGAACCAAAACGGCATCTCCAGGCAATCCGCGCATCAATATACACGGAACGGCTGGCTCGAAAGCCTTGGACGGGGCCTGTTTCGGCGACCATTCCCGGCCGGAACTCGACCAGACGTATTGATAGACTGGAAAATACCGGTCTTGTCCACGCAGCAACTCATGAACCACCGGGTTCATGTTGGCGGTATGAGTGCATTGCAGCTTGCCGGCGTGACCCATTACCTATCCTTTGGCGGAAACGCCCGGCTATATCTTTACGGTGAGGTGCCGTCTTGGTTCGAAAGATTGAGCCTGAACATCAGGCCATGTTTGAGACCGACCAATCTGTTTACCGACTTGGATCTGGGCATCGACAACAGCGATTTCAGCTTGGCGAGTGGCGATGGCCAATCGCTTTCGCTTTCCCCTTGGACGTGGCCAATGAGGATGTCATCGCCCGAACGTGCGATCATGGAAATGATTGATGAACTCCCCAAAGAGGAAAGCTTTCATGACGTCGATACGCTTTTCCGGTCACTGAGTAATCTGCGGCCGAGAAAGCTTTCCGAGCTTCTGCAGGACTGTCGCAGTGTGAAAGTAAAACGGCTCTTTCTGGTCTTCGCCGAGCGGCATGGACATGCATGGCGCAAACATCTCGATCTGGCCAATGTCGATCTTGGAAGTGGGGATCGTTCGATTGTGAAGGGGGGGCGCCTGCACCCGATCTATCGCGTGACCGTCCCGCCTGAATTCGTGCCTGGCCGCAAGGAAGAAGAACTTGGCGCGTGACCGCTACAAATCTGAGGTGCAACTACTGATCCGAGCCCTGCCTCAGATCGCCAGGGAGGAGGCGTTCGCGCTCAAGGGCGCCAGCATCCGCGCGACCTCTACGATGTGCGCTACTCTACGACAATGAAGGCATTACCGATGAGTTGTTTCGGACCTTCCTGATCTATGTCGCGATGTCCAGCCGCCCAATGCATGAGGTTATCGGGCCATCGCTACAGCCTCTGGAGATGTCATTCACGCGGGAATTCGAAGGCATGACCGAGGTGCGTATTCCCCTCAAGGACCTTGAGGAAACGCGCCTTCGCTTGATAAAGGACATAAAAGGCATGCTGAAGGCGCCCGAACGGGATTTTCTGCTCACCCTCCATGACGGAGAGCCTGACTTCGACGCGATTGGATTGCCCCGGGCCGCCGACCTGCCTGCCGTCAAATGGAAGGTCGTGAACCTGCGCAAGCTGCGCGAGGTCAACCCGGAGAAACATGCGCAGCAGCGCGAGGAGCTGAAGAGAAAATTCGGCTGAAGATTGGCTGAGAACGACCGCAGTCGGCAGGCCGCCGTGTCGCGGTTCGCCATTTTCCAGCGTCGATGACCGCGCCGCGCCGGGAAACAGCATCCGCCAACGCCCCGGTCGGGCTGGTTCTGCGAGGTCGATTGGCGCACAGGGTCGGGCGTATGTTTGGCGACGCGCCCTACATTCCTGATCAAGGAATGGCCGACAGATGACGCCAACGCGGGACGAACCCGGTGCTATTGCTGGCCACCAATGCGCGACAGATCGATCCGTATCCGCGCGCGCCCAGCATCTCGCTCCGCCTCTGCCTGCTCCTCTCTTGGTTTTGCGTCAGCGTCTTCCTCTTCCTCGGCGAGGATCTTCTCTCTACTTTGTTGCGGCATTTCGCCCTCCGTTCCCGGATCCTCTACCTGAAACACATGCACACCCTCGAACTCGCCGGTCTTCCATGCGTAGACCGCATCCTCGAGGATCTGCGGAAAGACGTCTTTGCTCGTGGGGTTGCCATACCATTTCCCAACGATCTTCAGGACCTTGGCGAACATCGCCGTGCCCTGGCGAAGGTTCTGGCAGGCATCGACAATGTCCGGCTTCAGATCCGCCGGTTCCTTGGCGCCAACGCCCGCGGGAAACTGAGTGAGCCCAACGCGGACGACCGCCCGACCAGCATATTGCCGTACGATCGCCATCGCATCCTCTGCTGACGACACTTTCGGCACGAGGATCAATCGGCCGCCCGATCTGACGGTGACGGCGAGGGGATCGGCGGAGCCCGCTGATGTCACGAACTGCTCGACGATCGCGGGTCTGAGGGAAGGGTCGGCGCATTCTTTTATCACAGCTTCGTCGAGCATGTGTGTCTCCTTGGCGATCAGGTGTTGAAGGAAGTAACAAGCGGCTTTGCGAAGAGCCTCGCCCATGCGGTCGTAGCAGCCCGCTGGATGGAGACAATCGATGTGCCTTCGGTCCACCATCCGTTTCCGACAGCAACGACAAGATCCGGATCGTGGAGCATGGACTGAAGGATCGGCCAAACAATCAGTTGTTCGTAGCAGATCAGAGGGGCTGCCCGGCCGGCACCAACGGAAACGACTGGGTTTGCGAAGAAATCCGCCCTGGCACCGGCACTTTCTCCGAACCAGGATCGCCACGGCTGCCACATCGAGCCGGGGACCGGCATGCGTTCGCGATAGAGGATGCGGACGCTCTTGCTATCGATCGACACGAGGACATTGTCGTAGCCCCTCGCGTCGGCCACCACAGCGCCAGCGATGACAGTCGCATCGCCGTCGCCGAGGGCGCCTGTCCAAAATCGCTCCACGGTCGGTGTCCAGAAACCGAGCGCACTTTCCGGCAGCACCACAAAGCGGGCGTTATCGCCAGCCGCACCGCGCACCGTCGCGATCAGGTCACGCTGCCGTTGAAGACCGGCCTCACGACCAAGCGAAGCACCCAATTCCAGATCGACCCCGCGCCAGGCTTCCGGTAGTTTCGGGTCGGTCCAGATTGCGGCGGACCACAGCCAAAGGCCTGCCAAGGCGATGGCGACAGCTGGCCACATGCGGGTGACGAGGCCCGCTAGGCTAGCTGTCATAAGCCCAAGTCCCCACCATCCCCATCCCGGAAACAGAACCCCCGCGGCAGTGACGGGATGCGCCCAGCCCGTGATGCCGAACGGCGGGAGGGCCATGATGACGACCGCGAGAAGATAGCAGAACGGACGAGCGCCAGCCTTCTTCGTCCAGGAGACGGCGTGCACGATGACAAAACTGATGGACGCGCATAGCCAGAGCAACAAGCCCGGCCAGATATCGGACGAATAGAAGGCGGCAACGCCCTGTGGCAGACCGTGCGACGCGGCCAGGAAGTATCCGGTGGAAACGAGTGCAGCTACCAATCTGCTTTGTGAGATCGACCAAACAACCGGAAACCCGATCGCGACGGGCAAGAGCATCACATGGCCGCTCCAGCCCACAGCGCCGATCGCGATCGAGGCAAATATCAGCAGCATCGCTCGAAGATAGTCACGGCGCAAAGGTGATGACCTCCTGCGCTAGGCCGAGGATGCCGGAGGCAAGCATCGGACCAAAATATCGGGAGTCGTAGGAGGCGGGGAAGGCGGAATGCAGGAAGACATATCCTGGCGGCACAATACCACCCGGAAACGGCGACAATGGGCGGCGCTTGCCGTCCCGTTGCGCAAGACTGGAAGAGGAAACCATCCGCCCGTCCACGCTCACGCTGGCGCCGATTTCGACACGCTGTCCTGCGACGGCGATTACTGTCTTGATCAGCGGTGCGATGCCGCTTGGGCAGGAGCCGGAACGGAGATAGCCACGCGCAAGTGCCTCCCGCATTTCCGCGGTTGCGGATGGGCAGATGAATACCAGGTCGTTGACAGCAACGGGACGATAGAGCGGGACGATACGCCATAGGCCGAGCGGCTCGCTCGGCGTCAGATTGATCCAGTATCCGCCGGCGAGGACAGTGCCGATCGCCAGAATGGCGAGAAATGCAGTCATCACAATCATTCCGGCCGCTCGTCGTTGTTGCGGGGTCATCGCCCGGCGCGCTCCAGCTCCCGCCGTCATTTCAGAAAGAGCCCTTGGCTCTTCGTCTGTCGCAGCGTCTCGGCTTGCATGAGCGCTTGCGTCGTTCGTTCATGAGCAGCAAGTTGCTGAGCGGTGCGCATTGAGTTCCACGCGGACTGGACCTCAGCCTTCTGGCCGGCCGTCATTCCTGCCGTGACGGTCTCGAAGGTCTTGCCATCAGTGTCTTTCGCGGCCAGGGGGAGGAAGGTCCGCTCCCCGAAGCGCTCGGACACAGCCTTCGCGAAACCTTCGAGTTCGGCCTTCAGCTGTCTGTCGGCCAGCGCATATTCGAGGCCAGCCGGATGATCGTTGCGATCGATCACATCGCGAATGCGGTCGAGCGTTTGCTTGGCCGCTGGCGAGAGGGCCGGGATGTCGACCGAAACCTTGAGCCGGACCGCGCGCTCCTCCGTCTCATGCTTCAATTCGGCCTCGGCCCGCTCACGAAGGTAGAGTTCAAGATTTCGGGCGAGCGCTGGCACGTTGGCAACGGCTTTTTCCCGGTCCTGCCTGTCGCCACGGCTGGCGAGGAGACCGATCTTGCCGTTCAGCGCACCGAAGCTTTCGGGCTCACTGGCAATCTTCGCGAGGGTGGATTGCGCGACCGACTGGTCCTTGACCATGGCGTCGACATTGATCGCCTCGAAGGCCGCTTCCGGCTGGGCGTAAACCAGATGGAAGCGGGTCGAGACGTCCTCCCATTGTTTCTTGAGGCCGCGATCGGCGGCGAGCGTGTCCTCGACAGCCTGCTCAAGCGATTTCGGGAAGGTGGTGATGCCTGATACCATTGGCTTGGCCTCCTTGATCCTATTCGGGATAGATTGGTTGTTGCCTCCTGGGACCAGTCCGAGTGCAGCGCCGATTGCCGCAAGACGGGCACCGAGGTCGGCGAGTTTTTGTTTCTGCCGGACGGCCCATTGGAGGCGATCGTGTGCGATCGTGCGGGCGACGTTCATGAGGTGCAGCCCTCGGGCCTCTGCAAAGCGCAAGGCTTGGCCGTACAAAGAGCTCTTCTCGTAGTCGAGCGTCGTTTCCTTGGAATTCCTGCGCGACAGGATTGGTATGAGACCGCCGGCCTTTTCGAAGGACCGGCGTCCGTAGTAGACGGCAAGATCCTCGCGGTGGCGCGTCATCGCCACATAGGTCAGGTGCCGGTCGAGAGACAGCGAGGCCAGAACCTTGACCTGGTCGACGGTGGCACCCTGGCTCTTGTGGATCGTCGTGGCATAACCGTGATCGACATGCCCGTAGAAGCGCTGCTCCACGACCACCTGCCGGTTGTCATCGCCCACCCCGATCTGGACGAGGATGCGGCCGGGCGCTGCCTCGACCACCTTGCCCAACATGCCGTTCTTGACGCCAAGCGAAGCCTCGTTCTTCAGGAAGACGATCTGGTCGCCGGCCGCAAATTGGCGTTTGCCCTCGGTCGTCGCAAAGACGAAGCCCTGTTCCACGATACCGCGCTCGACAAGCCGTTCGCGTGCCTTCTCGTTCAAGGCGCGCACGTCGCGGCGCAGATGCGCCAGGATCAGCGAGGTCTTGGCCGGATCGTAATCACGATCCCAGTCCGCGATCAGACTGGCGATGGCCTGCGCCTTCAGCTGCGAGCCGATGATCTTGTCGTTGGCCCTATAGGCGTCGATGGCCCGACCGACATTGCCGCGGGCAAGATCGAGCGAGGCGTCGCGCATCCACTGCTCGCGCTGCCTGTAGATCGTGTCGAGTTCGGCATAGCCGATGCGGTCGGTGATTGCCCGGAAAGCGGCGCCCGCTTCGATCGGCTGCAGTTGTTCGGGATCGCCGACAAGCACGAGCTTGGCGCCAGCCCGCGTGACAGCTTCAACGAAGAATGCCATCTGCCGAGACGAGACCATGCCGGCCTCGTCGAGCACGAAGACCGTCTTGTCGTCGAGCGGGTCTCGGCCGCGGCTCCAGCGCTGTTCCCAGGACGACAGGGTGCGAGAGACGATACCCGCTTCCTTCTCCAGTCCCTCTGCCGCCTTGCCGGCGAGTGCTGCGCCGATGACACGATAACCTTCCGCCTCCCAGGCCTCGCGGGCCGCCTTCATCATCGTCGTCTTGCCGGCGCCGGCTCGGCCGATCACGGTTGCGATCCGCTCCCCGCCGGCAATATGCTCGATCGCCACCTTCTGCTCGTCCGACAGAGCCGAATGACGCGCAAACGTCGCCTCCAGAGCTCTTCGTCTGACACCATGCGATGAGCGCTGCGACAGCCAGATCGCCCGGTTCGCCATCTCGGCTTCCAGGCGGATCATCTCGCGGGTCGTGTATCTGGCCGGCGTACGCAGCCCGGTGGTAAAATCGGTCCGCTCCTCCTCGAGCTTCAAAGCACGCGGGCTCTGGACGATCCGCGCCATCAGGCTCTGAAACAGGCCAGGATCGTCGATGTAGCGATGCAGCATCTTGCCCACATCACGTTCGTCGAAGACGCTTTTCTCTCGCGTGACCAGGTCAAGCACGATATCGGGTGTCAGCTGGATACGGCGAGCATTCTCTGCGCGCCGCGCCTCCTGAAGCTCGAGCCGCTCCAGCAAGACGTAAGGGCTGAGATCAGCCGCTTTCCGCTCGATCGCCTTTGCGCTGACGCCGAGATGGATTGTCGGCGTCAGCTCTATCCCCTGTTTTTCGAAGGAGCGCCCATCGACCTTGATCTCAAGACCAGCGAGCGCCAGATGCCGGTTCTGGCAGACAAACCAGCTGTCGCGCAGCCCGTTGAATTCGTCGATGCCACCAGCCCAGAGCTCGTAGACAATCTTGCCCGCATCGTTGCGGATCGGATTGCCGTCAGCGCCGCGCACCGCAATCTTCTTGCCCCCGAAACCGTCATGCGTCAGCGCACGCAGCGTCGTCATCAGATGCACATGCGGATTTCCCGGAACGTCGTGATAGACCCAGTCGGCCACCATACCTCTGGCCGTGATCTGGGTCGCAACGAAATCTTGAACGAGGGCAATATTCTGCTCGCCTGTTAGCTCGATCGGCAAGGCGATGGTGAAATCCTTGGCAAGTTGTGCATCGGCGCGGGTCTCGAAGGCTTCCACGGTGTTCCAGAACCTCTCGGAGGCGCCAGAGACCGAACGATCGGCGATCATTGACCGCAGCCACGGCGGAGCATCGGTGGGGATTGCAAATTCCTCATGCCGGAGCCCCTGTTTGCGCGTGTAATCGATGATCCGGGCTTCCCGATCGAACTCCATGCGTGCGCAGTGACGATAGGCCGCCGACAGCACGGCGCTGCGGCCGGAGCCGCGGGCGACGATGCTGACGGAAAAATGCGGAACGGCCACGGGAACGGCTCCTGGAGGTCGGCGAAACCACAATGTCCGTTGGAGACGGAAACAGTCCGGGCCCTCAGCAAGGACGTCGCGCCAGCGACGTATAATTGCGCCCTTCAGGACCGCTCCTCCGGATCGGCCGGGATCATGCGCAAAGGTGTCGGCTGCGCCAACTCGCATATGTGATAGTAGATCGGCGTGCCGATCTACGGGACTGTCATGCCGATCGCGTTCGAAACGGCATGAAAGGACGAACCGGAATGAAGAAGCCATCCTCCAGGATCCGTGAGGAGATTTCCAAGCTGCAGGAACAGCTGAGGCTTGCCGAAACGCGTGAAGCCGAACGTATCGGCCGTATCGCACTGAAAGCAGGATTTGGCGAGATCGAGGTCGAAGAGGCCGAACTTGAGGCTGCCTTCGAAGAGCTCACGAGGCGATTTCGCAAAGGCAAGACATCGGGCGGCAGCGAGCAGGCCAGGCGATCCGAAGCGGGGCCGGTTCAAACCGCGCCGGTCGCGCCTGGCGCGACTACGGGCGGGTCTGCTGAGGGGCCTCAGGTTCGAAAAACGCGCCGTGCTTCTGGGGGCCCTGATCGAGCTCGCTCGGCGATTGAGCGGCGACCAACAAGAGCGGGCAAGATTGGCAGAGCTCGGCGCGGAGGCTTTCGGGGATGATCGGGCATAGGATCGGGCTGCCCGCCCTCGCGATCGGCCTGATGGTATCGGCAACGATGACGACGAGCGGGATCGGAGAGGCATTTGCCGGGACACAGGCGACGAGGCTTTTTCTGACCCAGGCCGGCATCGCATTGCCGTCTGCTCTCGCGGCCGCGACCGGCATTGTCTTCCTACTTGCCTGCGCCGGATCAGCAAGCATCAGACATGCAGGCTGGGGTGTTGTAGCGGGAAGCTTCGCGAGCCTCGTCAGCGCCGTCCTCAGGGAAGCATCGCGCCTCGAGACGTCTGCGACGAGCGGCGTCGGCGGTCGATCGATCATGACCGCTCCCGATGCGGGCGCTGTGGCCGGCGCAGCGGTTCTATTAATATCGGCCGGCTTCGCTCTGCGCGTCGTGCTCCTCGGCAATGCGGCCTTCGCCGACGCTCGGCCAAAGCGCGTTCGGGGCAGGCGCGCCATTCATGGCGATGCCGGCTGGATGACGCTGCGCGACGCGCACAAACTCTTTCCCCAGACGGGCGGCATTGTCATTGGCGAGTGCTACCGTGTCGATCGCGATTCCGTCGCCGGCCGGTCGTTTCGCAGCGACGACAAGGAAAGCTGGGGATCCGGCGGCAGGTCACCACTACTTTGTTTCGATTGCTCGTTCGGCTCGACCCACGGGATCGTCTTTGCGGGATCAGGCGGTTTCAAGACGACTTCAGTAACAATTCCGACGGCGCTCAAATGGGGCGGCACCCTCGTCCTCCTCGATCCTTCAAACGAAGTCGCTCCCATGGTGTCGGACCATCGCGAAGCGGCGGGTCGCGAAATTCGCATTCTCGATCCGCATCAGTCACAGAGTGGATTCAATGCGCTCGACTGGATCGGCAAATTCGGCGGCAGCAAGGAGGAAGATATTGCTGCCGTCGCGTCCTGGATCATGAGCGATAGCGGTCGCGCAGCAGGCCTACGCGACGACTTTTTCCGAACCTCCGGGCAGCAGCTTCTAACCGCAATCATCGCCGACATCTGCCTGTCAGGACATACGGTCGAACACCATCAGACGCTCCGCCAGGCGCGGGCCAACCTGTCCGAGCCGGAGCCGAAACTGCGCCAGCGCCTGCAGGAAATCTACGACAATTCCGCATCGGCTTTCGTCAGGGAAAATGTCGCCGCTTTCGTCAACATGACCCCGGAAACCTTCTCAGGCGTCTACGCCAATGCGATCAAGGAAACCCATTGGCTCTCTTATCCAAACTATGCCGCGCTCGTGTCCGGGTCGAGCTTTTCGACCGAAGACATCGCCACCGGCAAAACCGACGTGTTCATCAACATCGATCTGAAAACCCTCGAGAACCATGCCGGGCTTGCCCGCCTCATCATCGGCTCGTTCTTGAACGCGATCTACAACCGGGACGGCGCAATGAATGGGCACGCGCTCTTCCTCCTCGATGAGGTCGCCCGCCTCGGCTACATGCGCATTCTCGAAACCGCGAGAGACGCCGGCCGCAAGTATGGCATCACGCTGACGATGATCTATCAATCGATCGGCCAGATGCGCGAAACCTATGGCGGTCGCGACGCCGCCAGCAAATGGTTCGAGAGCGCCAGCTGGATTTCGTTTGCGGCCATCAACGATCCGGAAGCGGCCGACTATATCTCACGCCGATGCGGCACGACGACGGTCGAGATCAATCAGGAGAGCCGCAGTTTCCAGCCTCGGGGATCATCGCGAACACGATCAAAGCAGCTCGCAGCCCGGCCGTTGATTCAACCCCATGAAGTGCTGCAAATGCGAACCGACGAACAGATCGTCTTTACCGCCGGCAACGCACCGCTGCGATGCGGACGCGCCATCTGGTTTCGCAGGCGGGACATGCGCGCATGCGTGAACGAGAACCGGTTCCACAGTGACGTGGTGCGACCGATTGAATAGGTCGCAGGTGGGCTTGAGACAAGAGATTAGGACCGTGCGACCGCCAGACGGAGATATTTTGTAAGGCGATCGGGGCTCGCCCCACCGGCCTCAGAAGGGCGGCTCGGTATCGATCGTGCCCAATTGTTCCGCCACCGCCACATTGAGTTCGGCTCGTGCCAGATCCAACTCGGCAATAATCTGACGGCGTTCGGCCGGATCGACCGAATTCGACAGTTCAACCCGCAGCTCCTCGATCTGTTCTTCTATGGAAAACGTCATCGTCCTATCTCCTGGAGAGGGTGAAAGATGACGAACGGCGGTGCGGCGAGCAGGCGGGGTCAAGGATCGCGAAAGCGACCGCAAGGCGGGGCGCGGGGGAACCGATTTTGTGCGGACGGACATAGTCCGGCCGCGAAAAATTGGCGGGACCGCGCATCCTTGAGGCCGCCTGTTCGCCGTGCCACAGTTGGAGGATCAGAGCAAACATCCCGCTCTCCGTATCGCGCCGTTAAGACGCAACCGAGCTCGATGCTCGTGCGCGTCTTTCGAGGCGATCAACGGGACCGGTTAACCTCTGTCGACGATTTGCGACGGGCAACGAATTCGCGAAGGAGGGGCAGAAAAAAGGCCTTGCTTAAACGCCCGATGGGAGGTTCAGGCTCAAGATAGAATGACCGTCCGATAACGTCGCTATTGAAGTCATCGAGGATGATCCAAAGTCGGAGGTCTGCGTCGAGCCCGGCACGTCGTTTCTCGATTGTCGGGATTTCGGCGGCGAAGCGAGAACCGTCCGGGTGTTTTGTCGTTATTGGGAAGAACAGCACGAGATCGCCATCCGGCCTTTGCATGCGAACACCAACCGCAACGGGCCGATGCTTGCGCCCTTCCGTTTCGCCATAGCTAGCCTCGCGGCTCCAAAGATAGGGATAGCGAATGACTGCTGCAGTCCGGATATGGTCGTATCCGGTCACCGGCCGCCCTCGTCGCTATCGGCATATTCCTCGACAGCCGACTCGAATTCTGCCAGCAAGGTCTCGGACATGGTCTCGATCGTGCCTGAGGTGCGCACATCCGATTGCTGCATGAGGCGCTGGTAATCCTCGATGTTTAAAAGAACCAGCCGCGGCTTGTTGCGTTGCGTGATGGTGACGGGGTGGCGCAGCGCCTCCGCAATTATATCCCCAGATTTTCGCGATAGATCGCTCGTCGTATAGGAACCGGTTCGACGCACCATCGTCAATCTCCTCAATATTTCCTGCCCGTTTGAACCATAGCACGGTAAACCGGAATACTACAGCATTTACAGCAATTATGAATTTTCTGTAAATGCTTGTAAATGCTGTGAATCCTTGACTCCGGACCTGCGTGAGCAAAATGTACACACAGAGAGGCAAGTCGCGTCCCCGAGGACGCAACCTCCGCATACATGAATGCCGGAGCAGGATTCGATACCGGCTCCGGCATCCAGATGTAGCAGGAAAAGCCCCGCCTTTCGGCGGGGCTGTGTCTGTCAGTCCTGGCTAACGCGGCGCGACCAGATCAGCTGGTATCCGTCGTCGCCTTCGACCTCCGAGAGTGTCGCGTAGATCGGGGCCGGGAAGCTCGGATCGTCGAGCTTGACCGAGAGGTAGTCGCGGCCCTGCTCGGATGTCTTCTGCCAGGCGGCGCCGAGCTCGACGGCGCCCGCGAAAATGCGGAAATGCGGGCCCTTGTCGGTGGGGTTATCGATCCGGGCGATGCGGGCCTTGACGTTGAGGGCGAGGGTCCGGATCGAGCCGGAGAAGCCGGTTTCGGTGGAAGTGAAAGTGCCGATGGTTGCCATTGTCCTGTTCCTTTCGCTGTTTCGGGCCACGACCATCGCGGCCTCGATGGCTGTCGCAAAGACCGGGGACGATCGGACCGCACCCATAGGGCCGAAATGTAATGGAGGACGGCAAGTCGCAAGTTTGTTAGTTGGCGCGGAATGACGGCAAAGCCGGCAGGGGTAAGAAAATTGCGATTGCCGTTGCGGCAGCACGATCGAGGCACAGCCACTCTCCGGTCAGACAAGCCCCATCGAGCCCGCAGATGGGCTGCCGGATAACAGACGCTCGAAGGAACGAGCATTGGCGCGACCGCACATTCATCACCGGAAAGGTCCGGACGAGCGTATCGCCCGACCCACCGACGACGAGGCCGCCCGAACGGAACATTCTCGCGCTCGACCAGTTGCTAAGGCCGATGCAATGGATATCGTTGCCAAGAGATTCGCCCGCGCGGAGGACATATGCGCCAGACAAAGCCGTTCATCGTCGAGATCGAGCAGCCCCGGAAACCGAAGGCCCTCGCACGCAAGTCGTCGATCTGGGGCGATCTGGATCTCAGCCGGGATCAGGATCTTGTGGCCGTGGCACCGACAAACGAACCTGCCTCGGCCTCAGACGGCACCGGTGACTGATCAGGCTCGGCAGCCGGGCTTTGCCGGCGGCGATCGGTTCGGCGCGCGATCCTCAATTCACATCCCGTCGATCCATCCCAACCGGAACGTATCCCCTCTTGCGCTTCCTGCGAGCAAGCGCCAGGAAATGCGAAATCGCCTGCTGTTCACTGGAAAAGATCTCGCTCTTTTCTCCGCCGGACTTGCCTATGCGACCCCAGCTGCGCATGACGGCGATCTCCCCGAACAGGGTCGGCTGGATCGACAAGGCATAATAGCGTGCCATGTTTCGGGTCTCATCGATACGCTGGCAATAGAGCTGGTAGGAATGGGTTGTCATGCGAGGAGAATCGCCAGCTTTATCCGTCGCGTCCAACGACAAGTTTGAATCGATCCGGCCGCACCGATTCATGATGATGATGGATCGCAGGCCGGGCCGTCTCTCATCGGAACGCCCATTTGGTGGCAGCGGCAATCGCCGCGGCAGCCCGCGACGGCGCAAGCCCGTCAGCGGACCGTCCGGCTGATGCCGCCAACCGTGCTGCTGGATCAAGGATCGCCCACAAGAGCGGCGGGGTGTCCGGTGACGAGAGCCACCTGGTCTTGCCGGCTCAGGCCGATGCGAGCGGGAAGGGGGCCGGGGCAGAGGGTACGTCGTCCCCGTTCGTTATGCCCAGGCGGCGGCGCTCACGCGCCGCCGAACGTCCAGACCGGAATGCCGAGCCTCCTGGCATTGTCTGCGAGATTGTCGTTGATACCAGTGCCGGGGAAGTGCATCACGCCCTTCGGCACGATCTCCAGCATCAGATCGTTGCGTTTGAAGGGCGCTGCGCGTCCATGCTTCGTCCAGTCGGGCGCGAAGCCGATTTGTGCCACGCCGCGGTGTGTCGCCCAGAGCGAAGCGATCTTCTCAGTACCCTTCGTCGCCTTGACGTGGACCAGCACCATGTCAGGATGCTTTGCGTAGACCTGGTCGAGCTTGGCCCAGATCATCCGGTGATCGTTGAAGTCGACTCCACCTGTGATGATGATCTTCGGACCGGGAGGCAGAAGAATTTCTTGCTCGGCGCGCTTCCTCGCCATCAGGAAGTCGCGACTGTCGATCATCGCCGAGGTGAGATTGCGATGATTGACCTTCGATCCGCTGCGCGGGAGCCAGGGTTTGCCCACATGGCGCTCGTAGTGTTCGCCGGCCTGGTCGCGCATAAGCTCGAAGGCGTTCCGGCGCTCGATCATCGTCATGCCCTCGGCGATCAGGCGTTCGAGTTCGACCGACTTCACCTCACTGCCGTCCTGTTCCCTCTGGGAGCGTTTCTGGGCTTGTTCGTTGTCGTCGAGCTCGCGTGCGATCCGCTCGGCCGCCCGATGGAAGACATTGACGGCCGACCAGAGGAGATCGTCGAGATCGGGTTCGAGGCGCGTATCCTCCAGGGTCGCGATCAGGGCGTCGAAGATGTCGGCAACGGCGCCTGCGACCGCGTTGCCGTCCGGCAGGAGCCGCTGGTCGGATTCGTCGACAAAGGGCCGATAGCCGTGAAGCTGCAGCTCCTCAAGGACGTGTTCGGTGGGTGAGGATTCGTGGTGCGGTTCGAAGTCGTGCTCGTTCATCGGATGCTCCGTCGGTTGGGCTGCGACCGTCGCGGCCTTCATGGCGACGAAGCCCACGGGCCGGCTGTCCCTGCACCCGCAGCGTGAGCGCAGGGCCGAAGCGACAGCGGAGGATGGCGGCGCCTGACTATTTTGCCTCGCGATGGAAAGGCCCAAGTCCGGAGCGGCCTTCCGCGTCTGGACTTGGGCCGCCGGAAAATAGTCGGCCGCCGCCATTGCCGGGCTGGCCGGCTTGTGGGCCGATCGTTCTCTCGAAGGCCGGGGCGCGCTAACTCCGATCGAAGCATCCGGACGAGCACAACGGCACTGCAGCACGTTTCCGCTCGCCAGCTACGCCGCCGGCTCCATGAAGCGTCCGACATCCCGCGGATCGATCTTCATTCGGGTCTGGGCGCGCAGCAAATCGAGACCAAGAATGCGGAGATCCTCGTTAAAATCGCCGAGCTGCGGCGAGAGGACGATCGCCTCGATCCCGACCGCGTTCGCCCGTTCGATCAGGCGGTCGCATGCGCCGTCGCCGGCCGTATCATCGTCGCGCAGAATGTAGAGCCGCCGCAGCGTATCCTGGAACAGGACGGCGCCAAGATGAGTTGCAGAGAGCGCTGCCAGCATCGGCATGTCAGGCAGGACCTGTCGCATCGAGAGGACAGTCTCGATGCCTTCGCCGGCCGCCATGACGTCGCCGCTCGCGCCAAAGCGGACGGCGTTGCCGAGAAGGTTGCCCATCGCCCGCCGCGGCCTATCGATCGGCGCCTTTCCCTGGCCTGTCGGGTCAAGCCAGGTGCGATGCGCCCCGGTGATCATGGCGTCCTGATCGGTGATGGCCGCGATCATGGCGGGCCAGGTCTCGGTCGGGACATGCTCGTCGAGCCGATAGTAGCAACGCGGGTGATAGCGGAGATTTCCGGTTCCGCGCAGATCCGTGATGCCGCGTTCGCGCAAATAGGATTGCACGAGTGTGCCCGCGATGGGCTGCGACATGGCGAACAGCCGTCGTGCGGCCCTGGGCGAACCGTGCAGCGCCGGGAGTTGATGCATGGCCGGCTGGGCAGGCCTAGGCTGCGGCATGGCGAGAAAGGTCCGTGCCTCGTCGACGGCCTCCTGGAAGGAGACGAGACCGCAGCTTTCACGGATCACGTCGAGGAGATCGCCATGTTCGCCCGTGGCGGCGTCGGTCCATTTGCCG
The DNA here is from genome assembly GCF_031455475.1 of Rhizobium sp. 1399. NCBI lineage: Bacteria > Pseudomonadati > Pseudomonadota > Alphaproteobacteria > Hyphomicrobiales > Rhizobiaceae > Rhizobium > Rhizobium sp. 1399. The sequence goes on from NZ_JAVDSU010000006.1 coordinate 263,832, forward strand.
GCCGGGCCCTTTGGTGAGTCCTTAAGCCTGACGTAGAGAGAGCGACCGGGCGTGTTGTGCACATCGCCGACCAGCCAGTAGCCACCTACGCGGCGGCCGCTGGAGAGATAGTGGCGGCACACTGCTTCTGCCTGCCGGCCAAGCCGATGGGCGAGATCGGAAGCGTCCTGACGGGTCATCACGCAGCCCCCCGCCTGGAGATGTGCGTCTCGGACGAGACTACGCGTCGAACGTTTGACTGGTTCAGCACCAGCTTGTTGAAGGGAATGTCGCGCGAGGACGACAGGGTCATCTTCTGAACTGCAATAGCCATCGGGTTTCTCCGCGACGGGCTGCCGAAAGTCTCTCTTTCGACCTTTAACCCGTCACGACGCGCAGCGCCGCCCCTCACTCTCGAGGGCAGCGCCACCGGTTCCGTTGAAATGAGGGGCGTGGACATCGAAAGCGGGAGCGCCGTCAATCGGGTCTCCGGCCCCGTGTGTCAGGCGGCGCTATCCAGAAGCTTCTTCGCCTTCGCCTCCATGTCGAGACGCGCGTCCTGATGCGGCTTGTCCCGCGCGATCGCGGTGATGCCCTGGACGAAGTCGAAGATGCTTTCAGGAGGGCGGCCTTCCTCGGCCAGCACCGCCTCGATGATCCTGCCGGTCTCGGCCTTGGAGAAGCCACGACGGCGCAGGAAGTCTGTGCGATCCCCGTCATGGCGCGCCACGATCTGTTCGCGCGCCGCCCTGATGCCATTGATGAAGGGTTGGGGGGAGGAGTTCGCGAAATTGAGCAGGGCCGGCGCCGCCTCATGGGCAAAGCGGGAGGCGGCATATTTCGAGTGGCGGATGGTGATTTCCTCGAAATCCTCGACGCCCCAGAGATTGCGGTTCTGGCAAACGGCACGCAGATAGAAGCTCGCCATGCCGAGCGTCTTGGCGCCGACCTCGGAATTCCAGCAATAGAATCCCCGAAAATAAAGATCCGGAGAGCCATCGGGCAGGCGCCCGGCCTCGATCGGGTTGAGGTCATCGACGAGGAACAGGAAGACGTCGCGGTCGGACGCGTAGAGTGTCGTCGTGTCCTTGGTGATATCGACGCGCGGATTATAAATGCCGGTCGACCAGTCGAGGACGCCGGGGACCTTCCATCTTGTGTCGCCCGTGCCGTTGCCGGCGATGCGCTGTACCGCATCGACGAGCTCGTGATCGAAGATCCGGCCATAATCGGGACCGGTGACGGCGCGCAGTTCCAGCCGCCCGTGGTCGATTTCGAGCGTCTTGATCTGCTCGGCCCGCGTGGCGCTCAGGCCATATTGCAGGTTGATGGCGGCGAGCGGGGCGGAAGCTGGCGCTAGTAGGCGGCCGGGGCGCCAACAAGGGCGGCAAGCTGGCCGAAGCTCCAATGGGTCGGCACGACAGGACGATCGGCGTCGGGGAGCAGGAGCGCCAGGCGCTCCGGATCGGAGCGGTTCGCCTCTACGTGGATGCGAGCGCTCTCCACAACGCGGGTCCGGCTGTGATCGGCACGATCGCGAACGGAGCGCGCCAGCTCGGAGAGGGACAGGTAGCGCTCGTCAGCCGGGCGCGAAAACCACTCGGACGAGACGCGGCTCACTCGTTCGCCGCGGCGCACATCAACCTTGTAGCCGCCGCTCGTATCACGGCCTGCGTCAGGAATTTCAATCTGGGTCATGGGACCAAACTCCATGACGGGCGCCGGAGACCTCTTCTCCAGCCCTCAACCCGTCACGCCAAATCCGGTCCGCGCTCTCACTCTAGGGGCGTTGCGGGTCCACCGCGCGGAAGGGGTCGGCCGAGACGAAGGCTCGGCCGCAGGAGGAGGCTTTCCGCGGCGCGTGTCCAAATCAGCCTGGGACTCACCTCTGACAGGATCCTCGTATCCTAAACTCGCTCGGCCGCCTGCAATCGAGGACTCAACGCGGGGCTACTCAATCGAACAAGATTCTGAGCAGGGCTGCTCGCAATCAGTCCAATCCGCAATCTCTCAGGTCATCAAAATCAGGGCAGATGTTTCTGGTTCGCTCCTCAGCTTACAGTAAGTTCTGAGCGCGGCGTTTGACTTTATCTTTGCGGACATAACGTCTCAGCCTTTTCGACAAGGAGGAACTGCTTGTGAAGCTGGACGCCGGAACGGCCCGGTCCGGATGGAAGCGCTGACTTGTTGCGATAGCCCACGTTGAAAGCAAACACAGCTATTGCGCTTCGACGCTCACCGGGAAGGCTTATGCACTTAACGCGTATTCCTTCGCATCCTGTGAATTCGCCATTTCGCGTCTTGCCGCGCGGGCCAGAAAACCAGAACGCGTCAGGCCCTGAGATTCCGCATAAGCGTCGATCGCATTCAAAACGTCTTCCGAGAGAGTGACATTGGTGCGAACGGATTTTCTACTTTCGCCTTTGAGCGAAACAAGGATTGCGACACCGTTCCTGTTGTCAGGGTCCGCCATTACAGCATCCAGGGAGGAGGGCTCGGGAACGGCCTCGCCGTCCTCGACTAGTCCTTCCACATGGAAGGCCAACGCCTCCTCGGCAAGCCGACGGGCGTCATCAAGATCCGTGCCCGCGGTGACAACGCCGGGAAAATCAGGAAATGAAACGCCGAAGTCACTGTCAGCGTCCTTATGGATCAGTCCGATATAGTTACGCATCATGCTACCTATTTCAGTTTCAGACCGGGGTTGTCTTTCAATGCTCTTGAGCGTTCCAACTGGAATGTCGCGCTCCGGATGCGGAACCGTGACACGACCTGGTTTGGTTGGATGCTTGAATTGGACGTGGCTACCTTTGGTAGCCACTTCATACCAGCCATCATTTTTCAGTGCCGCTATGATGTCGCCGCTCTTCATAAACAAAAAATACACATCGAGTGTATAAATCAAGAGAGAAAGCGAGACGCACGTTTTACCCTGTAGCCTCATCTGTTAGCCGTTTGTAGGTGAGGGACCGAGCCCCCTCGGCTTGAATGGGACGCACCGGCGCCTCCGGCACGTCGGCATGAACACACATAAGTATATGAATACATTAATTATTTTTCAAGCCTGGAGGCAAAATCGCGTAATAGATATTATGGAACTAAAGACATCCTCTTGGGCGCTAGTTCTTGTCGCTGGACACTCGGTCTCGCCCAAATCCACATGAATTCGCCGGTTCGGGCGTTTAATTTCGCCCAGAGAGATTGGCTGGTCGGATAAGAGTAGAAGGGAGCCCAAAAGCTGAACTATGAGACTCAGAACGAGGCGGCCCGGCCAAGGTCATTAAATCTGATTTTAATTTCCTAGCGATCAAGCTCGTATGGGCAAAGGGGGCGATTTCCAGTGACATTGTTGCTTCCGTAGCCGGACGGAGACGAGATCATGTCCTCGCAGACACGTCGTCTGGCAACGGATACTGTTTGCTTTCGCATCTGTAGTCATGATCGCTGACTGAGCCTTCCGCGTTGTGTTGGGCGACATCATCGATCGGGGGCCACTGAGTCTAGCCGCGCTTCGCTTGGTAGACGAGCATCCAGTGGAATACACGGGCTGTGCCCATGAGTAGAAATCGTGGCTGGATCAGATGAGGTCGACCCAGCTCTCACGTGTGTGCGCGAGCTTCAACGCTCGCGGTTTTTATCAGTCGGCTGCAGCTTGATCTTCAGCGGCTTGGCATCGCGGCCGGAGGCGATAACGATGCGCTCCCCGCGCGGGCGGAAGTCCGGCCCGAGGCCGCTCCCCAGGGTGCGCTGTCCGTCAGGGTCGAGCTCGTTCTGTTTGATAGGCACCGTCTTTCCCAATTGGCACCCCTTCATTGGAAGCCTTCAGAGGCTACAAAACTCCCAGCCTCGTGTCGAGCATACGGCATTTGAACTCGGCTCGAGCGAGTTTCTAGCACCTGATCACGGAGGGCGCGGGTTTCAACAGGTTTCCCGTCGCTTCCGCTCGATCATCGTATTGACGCGGCATTCCATCTCGTTCGCGGATATGATCGGCCCCTTCAACCGCTCTCCGAGGGGTTTGATAAGTGCTTTCCGCTTCGGCCATCGACAATTAGTCGTCCACCTGCTTTTCTCCAGGCAAGCGAATTCGGTGCCTCTGCCTTAACATATCTCAATCCCCATTGATTGTTGAAGGTGGCGCGACGGCTGAGGTTTCTAACTCCCGCAAAAGCGGCCAAAAATCCGGACGCCCCTCACCTGCAATATCTTCTTACACTCTGTTATACTTGACGAAATTACGATATTCAAACTGGCCAAAGAAGCGGCCAGAAAGGCGGTAGCTATTGACGGTCCACGATGCCGGCGAAAGCTCCCGTTCTTAACCACTGCTTGTTCCCGAAGGAGCGAAGCAGCGGTCCAGACTAAATGACCTAGCGCTGACGCTTGCGGAGAAATCGGCTGCCTCTCCTCGTCCCTGTCTCCAGCAATCGCGAGGTGCGCCACATGATCGTGGCCAAGTGGCGTAACCTCTAAATCTCGATCACAAGTTCCGGGTCAAACCCTGTCGCCTCCCCCGAATATCCACGCGGATTGCAGATGACCCTAGTAAAGCCGAGCGTGTAGTCCAGCCGCTGATGGACATGTCCGTGGACCCACAAGTCGGGTTCCGTCTCCCTGATGAACGCTTCACAATCCGATGCGTAGCATGGCGAAAGCGGGTCATCCTTGAAATAGCGGGAAATCGAGCGAGGTGATGGCGCGTGGTGAGTAACGACTACCCGCTTCCTGGACTCGGTCCGAGTGAGGCTTTCCGACAAGAATCGCATGGAAGCGTCATGGCTCCGGAAGGCTTGGATAGGCCTGAACTTCCGGAACGGTTTCTTTGAAAGATTGATACGCCTAAAGTCGTTCATCCCCTTCTCCGCCCACCACATTGCGGTTTCCGGATCACGATTGAAAAGTCGGAAATCCGTCCAGAGCGTCGCCCCCGCGAAAAGCACGTCGCCGATCACGACATCCCGGTCGTCAAGGAAGTGGATGTTCGGATAGCGATAACGCAACGCATTGGCTGCGGTGATGCTGTCCGACAGAAAGCTGCGGTAGAACTCGTGATTTCCTGCCACGAATACCACCGGGAGTTCTGGTCCCGCGTAGTTGGATAGCCACTCGATGCTCGGCACGATGCCCCTGTCGAGAACATCCCCTGCGCACACGATGGCGTCGACGGCGCTCGGGGGCCCCGCGGTGAAAGGCTTGCCGAATTCCAAATGGAGGTCGGAAAAGACCAAGACTTTCATGGCTCGGCTCCCATGTCGAAGTCTCCGCCGCGCAGCATCTGTAGGATGTCCTCCGCAGAAAGCTCGAAGGATTGCGCGAGCCTGTTGGCCAAGCTTTCCACGGCTGCTCGCCTTGATGTCAGGATTTGCATCACTCTTTCACGTTGAGCATCGAGACGCCGCCGAACGGCATCTTGGAGATCACGATCAGCCTGTCTCAGGTTTTCCATCGGCCGTTCGCCGACGCCGATGTCGGTGACAAGGTTGTCGCCGAAAGCGAAGCAGCGTTCCATCATCGTCGCGAGATCGGTAGCCCTGTTGAGATCGGACGTCACATTCCCTCCGGACGCCATGGAGTGTTCGCCGAAGAAAATGCGTTCCGCGGCCATTCCGCTGAGAAGGACAGCAATCGTATCCGTCAGATAAGATTCCGACGTCATAAGTGGCGACCTCTCGTTGAAGTAGGTTACGCCGATCCGGTTCCATCCAACTCTGGAAGGCCGCCATCGATTGATTTTGACGTTCAGGAGCTGGTCGGGCCGCAGTGTGGCTCCGACGACAGCGTGTCCGATCTCATGGACGGCGAGACGATATCCCTCCTCCTCCGTGTAGGCGGAGAGCGGCGGCATTGCCGCAAGCAAGTCTTCGTCTGTCACCGTCTTCCTACCAGATCGGCGGGCAATTCGCCTCGCGTCTCGGGCTAGCTTCTCGATTTCTGCACCCGACCAGTCATCAGACTGAACGACGAATGGCTCAAAATCCGTGACCGACAGCTCCGGCAAGTGGTACTTCAAAATCGCTTTGCGGTCTTGTGCGTTCGGGCGCTGGATTTCGATTACCCGTTCGAACCGGCCGGGCCGTAACAGTGCGACATCGATCGCGCTGGGGTCATTGGTAGCGCCGACCACGATGATCCCTTCCCACCCCTCCGCTGGGTCAAGGCATTCCAGCATCGCGTTCACCACCTGCCGCTTGTAGTCGTGGTAGTCGCTGGTCTTGTAGGCCTCTCGGTCCCCGAGACTGTCGAGCTCGTCGATGAAGAGGATCACTGGCCTGATGGCCGCCGCCTCCTTGAACGTCTTGCGCATGGCCTTCAGCATGTCACCGAGGTGCCCGTTCGCCTGCCACGCACCGGCGGAGCTCGTGACCAGAGCGATACCGCAACTGTTGGCGAGGGCCTTTGGAAAGGTCGTCTTTCCGCATCCGCTTGGGCCGGCGAGGACGACCCCTTTGTCGATGTCGGCCCACTGAATTTCGCCATCCAACCAAGCCTTGATGTCGGCCGCGATTTGCAGTCCCCAGGTCTTGGCGTCTCCGAGCCCCGAGAGGTCCTCCAGGCGGGGAGAAGCGCGGTCAGGCTCTGCAGGAGTAGGCGGAGAATCTTCGAGCGCGACGGCCTTCAAGCGCTGGACTAGATTTCGAAGGGAACGGTTTGGTCGCAGAGCCAGGCTGATATCGCAAAGACGGCATGTCGCCAGGTACGTGGATTCATCTTCGGCGATTGCGAGGCCGCGCGTTTTTGCCGCCACCTGGAAATGGCTGGCCACCGGCATATCCATGGCGATACGATGGTCGATGAGCAACGCCAGCTCATCCGAGATTTCCGCGTCGTCTGAACCGCACCGGGTTTGCCGGAGGCCATTTGGTTTAAGTTATGCGGCCATGGCTGGTTCGTCCAGCATGGCGTAGTACCGCTCTTCGGCTTCGGCTGGCGGTATGTTTCCAATGGGCTCCAGGAGGCGTCGGTGGTTGAACCAGTCGACCCATTCCAAAGTGGCGAATTCGACCGCTTCGAAATTCCTCCATGGCCCGCGCCGATGGATGACCTCGGCCTTGTAGAGACCATTGATCGTTTCGGCGAGGGCGTTGTCGTAACTGTCGCCGACGCTTCCAACAGACGGCTCTATACCTGCTTCTGCAAGCCGCTCGGAATAGCGAATGGACACGTATTGGACACCCCTGTCCGAGTGATGCACGAGGCCGCCCCCATGAACGGGACGCCGATCATGGAGTGCCTGCTCCAGCGCATCTAGGACAAAGCTTGCATGTGCTGTCCGGCTCGCCCGCCAGCCGACGATGCGACGAGCGAAGACGTCGATCACGAAGGCCACATAGACGAAACCCTGCCAGGTGGCGACATAGGTGAAGTCAGAAACCCATAGCCTGTTTGGTGCAGGGGCTTTGAACTGCCGGTTAACCCGGTCAAGCGGGCTCGGAGCCGTTCTGTCCGAGAATGTCGTGCGAACCGGCTTTCCTCGAATGATCCCCTGCAGGCTCATCGACCTCATAAGCCGGGCGACAGTGCAACGGGCGGCGTCGATGCCCTCCCGCTGCAATTGCCGCCAGACCTTGCGAACGCCATAGACACGGAAGTTCTGTTCGAAGACACGGCGTATCTCGATCTTCAAACTGATATCGCTGCGGGCACGGAGCGAGAGGCGATCCACGTCGAGGCGCTTGGCGACATTCTCGTGATAGGTTGACGGGGCAATCGGCAAAAGCCTGCAGATCGGCTCGACCCCGAACACGCCACGGTGTTCGTCGATGAACGAGATCATCGTTTGAAGGGGCGGTCGAGCTCCGCCTGGGCGAAATAAGCAGACGCCTTGCGCAATATCTCGTTGGCCTGACGAAGCTCGCGGTTCTCACGCTCCAGAGCCTTCATCTTCTCCGCCACATCACTCGGCAGGCCTGCTCGTTTGCCGCTATCGACCTCGGTCTTCTTCACCCACTCATACAGCGTGGCTGCCGAGCAGCCGATCTTGGCCGCAATAGAGGAAACGGCAGCCCATCGTGACGGATGTTCTGCTTCGTGATCCAGGACCATGCGGATCGCACGCTCACGGACTTCAGGTGAAAACTTGTTCGTTGTCTTGCTCATATCGGCTCCACTCTCTCAGAAGTTGGAGCCTCCGGCAAACCCGGTGCGGTTCAAACTGTAGTTGCGTGCATGGTCAAGGGAGGCAAACAGAGCTAACCCTGACTAGCACGCTCACCGCCATCCTCAGCGGTCACAAACAGAGCCGGATCGACGACCTACCGTGGAATTACTCGGAGCGACACATCTGAAGTCTGCTGTCGGCCCGAGGCGGACCTCAGTTCGACGAAACTTGAGGATCGACCGCCATTTCTCCATGCGACAAGTAGCTTTTCGACGTTTGCCTCAGTGCCGTCCTCGGATCGCAATTCGATATCGTATGTCTTCCCGACATGTATTGTCTCAAAATCCCGCTTGGCACTGCCAAGCGGCCTGTCACCTCGCGCGGCTTCGCGCTCCGTTAAAAGTTCGAGTGAGCAATGCACAGCGGCGAAGAAAACATCGTGCCCCGCCAAGAGGTGAACAAGTCTTTCTAACCATCCCTCAGTATCAAGAATGTGCTCAAGAATGAGATCGTTACCGGCATCCGCGTAAGCCTTCAGCGATCCGTGAAACCCATCGAAGAAGGCCATCCGGGCATCAGCCCAGCGAAAATCGCCGTTCTTGAAGCGCTCGGTTGGAAGCACGCCAGCGTCACGCAGGTGATCAATCGATATATGCCAGAAAGGTTTCTCGATGCGTTTCTGTAGCGTTTTCGCAATCGTTGATTTGCCGCTGCTCGACGCTCCGTGGAGAAAGATTATTTGTGCCATTCAATGGCCTCCCGGTTTGGAAACCTATGTAACGCCGCAATGACTGCTATAAGCGCAAGTCCGCCATATGATAATCAGCTTCTATCCGAGAACGACGAAAACTGCGTGTCCACTTCTTGTGGTCTCCCTGAGGTGACATCTTCCCAGCTTTCGTTCAGGACCCTTCCTACGATCTCCGAGATGAACGCGCTCTTTTCTGACGTGTACCGATCTCCATCGTATGGGAATTGATCTGCGAGCCGTCGTTTCAACACGGCATATTCGGTCGCCACCTCCTCATGTTGACGAAGATAGTCCCGAAACAACATCCGACGCTCATGAGTCCGGTTTGATGGCGGGCAGAGATAGACCCTGAGCTGGGGTATACGGCGCTTCCAAAGGAAGGCCCAAACATCGTCGTCGTACCGATTTCCACGCGATTCAAATCCACGCTTGACCAGCTCCGCACTTGCGTCGGGGACGTCGTCCAAACTCGATAGAGTGATGTCGATGTCGATGATCGGCTTCGCGGCCAAGCCCGGTACGGCAGTGCTGCCGATGTGGTCAACCGACACGACATATTTCCCGAGTGTCGCTCTCAACAGGACTTCAGCGGCAGAGAAATCATTCGTCCAATTTGGATCGAAAGCGGAGAGTTCGACTAAGGTCGGCATGAGCGTACCGTCAACAGAGGAGATAGCTGACGTTAACCGATTCATCTAATCCATGTCTCCTCCTGGCGGAGGATCGCCGTCGTAGAGATCAGCATCTAGCTCCACGGTGGGAGCGCGGCATCGATTACGACGATGTCGCTAGCCCGCAGCATCATCGACACGCCAAGCGGCCGCCCTGAGATCAGTCTCCGCACGACAAACGAACTCTATTTCTGGATCGGACCGAAGTCGTCGTCGGGGTAGTGAATCGTTTCTCCACCCGGTCGGCGTGAGCCGACAGCCAGGAAGATGCCCGGCTGGTCGGAGCGGTTCTGGATGTGATGACCATTACGTTCACCCGCCGGAAAGGCAGCGAACATGCCCGGCGTCAGTTCATGCGGACCATTATCATCGATCAATGTTAGGGTGCCTTCGAGCACGTATATAAATTCGTCCTCAGCTATATGCCAATGTCTGAGTGACGACCACGCTCCCGGTTCGAGCCGCACATGGTTGACGCCAAACTGTGTGAGAGAAAGCGGTTTAGCCAACCTCAACTCGGCCACACCGGTGAAGCGCTCGGGCTTTATCTGACCTTCATAGCTGGCGCTTGGCGTATGAGGCGCGGTTGCAAGGCTGCCAATGCGGCTTTCGAACATGGCTCCTGTCTCCGGCGACGGAAATGGTCAAAACGAGATAGCATGATCGCCTCAGGATTGTCGGGAGCCGAGGCGCTTTGGTCGCTCCATGAGGAAGTGAGTTGAAGTGCGTCCAACTTCAACGAAACCATTCCTTCGGTAGAGGCTACCAACTGGGTTCCACAGGAGATATTCGAGGCGCACGGGGAGGTCTTCGGCGTCCGCAAGTTCGAGGCAGTGTGCAAGGATTTTCGAGCCAATGCCGAGCCCGCGAAATGAGTCCATCAGATAAAATTCGCCGAAGCGGACGAACTCGGGTAGCAGTTGAAGCGAGACGGTTCCAATCGGCTGTCCATCCAGCTCGATCCGACAGAATGGCTTCTCGCGCAATCGCTGATCGTGGACTTCGCGCTGGAACTTTTCATCCCATCCCCACTGTTGAATGATGTGAGGACCGAGGGCCTGTTTCTTCGCCTGAAATGAGCACTCAAATTCCTCATCCGTTGGCGTGAGCATCTGAAATGTCAAATCAGGGGGAAGGTCAGGAATTTTCATAGGATCGAGACTACCTTTAGCTAAGCGCTGTGTCAGTTTGCACGTTGACACAAATCTTAGGTTCAGCTTGGAATGCTTGCGACTAGACAGCACTTGAAAGCATGGGCCGATCTTGGTGATGGCTTAACCTGGTAGGCGGACTCGGCAAGTCCTCATTTCCGAGGGATCGCCATCTGCGATAAGGGCACCTTCCTCAACCAAATTGATCACGCGCTCATGCAATGCCATGTCGCCGACCTGTAAATATGGGTCACTACTCAGACCGAGAGCGTTGCCGATTATAAAAGCAACCTTTTTCCATTCCGAATTTGCCTGCGCCAGTAGCAAAGCATCAAAGTGATCGATTGGTGCGGACCCGAGACCGTCTGCTGTTACGACACGGAACGGTGCATTGTCGGCCATAAGCTTTTCCCATCTCCGCTGGTTCAGAATGTCTTCGTCAGCAGAAACGTTTCTTTCGCGACCGAAAAGCGTTGCCAGCCCGTTGCCAGGTATGATCGAAACGGCTTGAGCTGACTGAATCACTCCGTCATTGCCGTTGCCCCATCTGACAGGCACCCGAAGGCCTGTCACATCAATGACATGGTAGTGACGCCCCGCCATTCGCCATGCCCACGCTAGGCGAAAAGCCATTTCTCTGGCTGAATGTTGGCCAAACCAGACGACCAACCGATCTGCCTTGCTCGCGTTCGACCAGAAGGCGTGAAGGCTGTTCTCAATATCCCAGCCATCCATCTGCCACCAAGCTGCTCGTGCAGATGGGTCCATGTTTGCGATGGGGCCACAACTCAGATCATCCTGAAACACCAGCAAGTCGTCATCACGGCCTGCAACGCGAAGCGCCTCTCGCAACGATCCTGCGGCTGAATCACCTGGAATGATATGTGTTGTCTTCATTGGAAAGGCTCCACGCGGACGCACGAAATCTCGATGAGGCAATATCAGTAAACTCGAAGCACATGAACTGTGGATTACTCCTCCGAATGAACCGTGTCTGAAGGCCGTACTCGCCCGAAGACATGTCAGTAGAGCTGGTGGCGCGAGGTAAGAAACTCCATGAGCGCGTTCTGAGCATGCAGCAAGAACGCTTTCGCTGGTCGGCTTTGGCAAGCCTGGTGCAGCATCGCATCCGCCGTTACCTCCCGGCCTCTGGCGACCGGTGGGCACGGCAGGAAGATCGCGTTATTTTGTGCCTTGTCCAAAAGACTGGCTGACACCTGGTATGGAAGAAGTTGGTTCTCCTGTTCCTCATTCGGCCAGGAATCTGTTATAATCACGTCAGCATCAAAGACAGCCTTGATATTGGTGCTTGTCGTGAAGTTCGCGTTGAGCAGTGCGGGATCGGCAATATGCCATCGCTCCGGATAAACCTGCGTAACCCTTATCGGCAAAGACTTCGAGGCTTCGACCCACGACCGGAGAATATTGGCATCAGGCGCGATGCCGACAACTTTCAGTCCTTCCAAGGTTCCGCGCACGCTTCTCACGAACGCCAAGTCGCCCAGCGTTTCGCATGGATGATTTGATCGGGTCCGTGCATTGATGACAGGTATATCAATCGCGGATGCAAGTGCCTTCAGATTGGCCAACTCCCCTGTGCGTATGACGAGTAGATCGAACCAGTTGGAGAGATAGCCCCCAGGTCCGCAACGGCTTCGCCGCCGCCGAATTTGACTGGAGCCTCGACGCAAATCCCACCCATCGCCTTCACGCCGAGTTCAATGGCTGTGGTATTTCGCCATCCAGTATCGTCTACGATGAGAGCAATCCGCTTGCCCGAAAGCGTTTGAGGCATTTCGCGATCTGCCCAGTGCTTCGCCAGGTCGCAAGCGCGTTCGATGATCCTGAGGGCGGCATCTGGCGGCAGAGAATGAAATTCGAGAAAGTTTTGCTGCAATTAGGTGCTCCGAATTAGTTCGCGACGAATACTACTCGTGTTTTCCAGAAGGACCGACAACCTCGCAAATGTTAGGCAGACCGTCCCAAAACCTCCTGGCGATTACTCATCGGAGTTTTCGGGACGGTCTGTGGGAGTTTCGCGACGCCGGACAGAAGCCATTCCGCCCGGCCTCGGAAAGCGGCCTTAGATCACTTGGCCTACATCGATACGATTCCCGTCCGGGTCCTCGACACCTTGACGAGCATCAACCCGTCTCGCCGTTCGCCGGTTGAAAAGCTCGGTTCATTTATCGGCGGCTCCGATATCCATGAACAGCCGATCAGCAAATTCAGTAACCGCATCACGGCTTGATAGTAGGAATTTTGGGAGGGGAAATGCGGAGAAGAGACGAGCGTGCGCCTCGAATGAGTTCCAGTTATTCCTTCTCGTCCGATATCCCGCCACCCACGTTACGAGCCCATCGAACTGCGTCTGGGTCTCGCCGCCCTGAATGCCCCTTTCTTTGACATTTGCGATGCAAGCTTCTTCGGGCAGATCAATCCAGATCAACGCTGTCGCGCGGTTCAGAACCAGGTTCACCAGCTGGCCGTAGACCCCTTCCATGATCCAGCGGTCGTCGTTAGCTGCAGCCGTGACCATCTCGTCTCTGAGCGTCCTGTCGCGAGCAATCCCGTACCGACCCGGCTCCCAATGGATATCGTCGAGGTGGATGATAGGATGGTGAAGCTGTTCGCCGATGCGGCGGGCGAGCCACGTCTTGCCGGAGCCGCCGTTTCCCATGATGAGAACCCGCTCGAAGGGGGTTGATGGGTTGATAGAATCCATTGCGCCTCCCGAACATTCGCGGTCATATCGATCTCGGTAATTTAAACGGGAATTTTCTGCGAGTTCAAATCCAAATTGACGAAATGGCCTGCCTCCCCCGGGCGTGAGCGCTCGACTGGACGTTCCCGAGAGCTGCGTTACTGGCCAGTACCGCTATTGGCGTCCGATGTGTCGAATGCATTGTGCAGGTTCCTGATGGTCCATTGGAGGCAATCGTCCGCCCAGCGTTCTATAGTCCCATCACCAACGCGTCGCCCTTGAGCATCAGAATCCGCTGGCGAAGCAAGATAAAATCGACAACACGCGGCAAATCCACATTTTCATCATAGGCCCCGCAGAACATGGTCAACCGGCGTCGTTGCAGATCAGGCTCGATATCGTCATCACCGAGATCGAGCCACATCCATGCCGCGTAGCCCAGATCGTGTAGGCGAGGTCCAGGTGATGCGCTGTCGAAGTCAATTATTGCCAGCGGCTGTAACTCCTCCGTTGCTGTGCAGTAGAGCCAAGGTTGGCTTTTGGAACGATAGTCCTGGCAATGGGCGAAATATCCGTCCGGCCGCTGTAGATAGAGGTCATGTTGCGAACGATAGGTTCTGAGGCCCGTCGGAAGCCACGGTGGGCTGGTTCTTCAACATGGCCTTCCGTTCGCGGACCGAGGGATCAAAGCCCGCGGCCTTTACGGTAACTGTCATTTCGACGGGCTTGTCGGGAATAAGTTCCCTGGAAATTAGGTGACAGGCCATCTCCGCCCAGGGATATTCGGGGCGCGGGCGCGAACAGAACGGTCGTTTGGTTTCCATCTCTCTCCGCGCCGGGATGCCATCCAGCGAGACGCACCGCCACGCCCGGTCTTGGCCAAAATCACGGTCAGCATTCGTGTTCGCTACTCATTGACGACGTGTAAGGTCAAGGGCCCGGCTTTGCGCCGCCGCTATACGCATCCTCTTTTTCGTCGTCATCATCGTTGTCGTAGGCGACACCAAGTTCGGCTGGCGCATACGCGTCTTTCTGCCGTGCGTCCCTGATTGCAGCAATCTCAACGATGCCATTGCGTGCACGGATGGTGAGGACCAAAGGAGGCATGCTCACCTTCCGCGTCCCCTCCAGAACACCTTTTTCGGTCATCTGCGGGAATGATGAAAGAAGGTCCTTCTGCCTCTCCAGACGCTCAATGAGCTTTCTGGCGGCAGCGGGGTTCACCTCAGCAATTTCTGCAACCTTGCCCAGGAACCAGCGTTCCGCGCTTTTGGATAAACGGATAGGAGGCATCAACCGACCCGTTGACCGCGTCGATATTCGGCGGCGTCAACGATAGTTCGGGCCTTCTCAAGCACTTCCTCAAGATCAACACTTTCGCCGCGATCCAGCTCATCGATGCCTTGGGCATCTCGGAGAACTTCAGCTCCTTCACCTGCCAGATATTGTCCGAGGGCTTTCTGCATCACCCAAGTACGATCCCGATCCAGAAGCACTGCAATCTGATCGAACTGGGCAACCAAATGGGCTGGGAGACGCAGGGAAACCTGGGTTTTTTCGTTATGTAACATGGCAAACCGCTCCGTAATTCACTGAAATACACCGTAACCCAAACGAGATTAAAGTCAAATGACACTGGTCTTTGCGGCTTAGATGGAATCTGCCACACCACATCATCGAGTGGAGGCGAAATATACATAGTCGTAAAACACCTGGTCGAAACGCGTCCGGTTGCAATCTATTACGAATCCAATCAACTGGTGTTGCTGCGGTCGTCCACCAACGCAACAAAGGCTGACGCAGCTCAGGGCGCTCCGACATATGTCGTAGAGCGCCCTTTTCTTTTATACCCGACAGCTTCGATGGGGTCGCTTTCTCCAGGATAATTTCAATTCCAAATTATATAATACGCGCGTATGTTGCACACGAGGATTGAAATATTAGTGCGTTGGGGTTGAGGAAAATGTGCTGGAATACATCATCGGCATTCACGCCGGTCGGGATTGTTTTGCGCGACAGAGCAACACGCAGAGTCGTGCGCACACTGGGTGATGCAGCACATCTCCTAATGAAGGACTGGCCGTCCGATGACGGCGAGGAGTATGTGGCTGCCGTGAAAGCTTGCGTCGACGCCATTACCGGAAACATCTCACCAGAGCAATTTCGGGAAATCCTCTTACGTGCGGCCAATGAAGCTGGCATTGCTGCTCTAACTGTCGTCCATCACGGATTGGAACAGACCCAACCTGATCGGCCCTCCCAGCAGTGCAATTAGTCTGTCCCTCAGTATGGTGGCTTCCAAACTCCACCCGAAGTTTTTTCCGTATTGCCTCCGAGGAGTGAATGCAACTCGACGATCCTCGCAATAAGGACCTGGCGGTCTGAAGAATGCCTTAGCTCGTTGCGTCCGCGATGATGGGCTGAAGTTGTTCGAGGTCAGCAAAATCTGTCAAGAAATCACAGAGCAGACCCCTTAATTGACAGGTTGCCAATGACCACCCGAGCAAATCGCAGAGACATCCTCAAGTACATGGGAGCAACAATAATGGTCAGCACTACACCCGCCATCGCGGACGGAAAGCATACCGATTGGCAGATTGCTGCCACAGGTGAGACCGGATTCAAGTCCGACCCCGTAACGCGTTTCGACGATCTAGCGGAAAGCGGAAAGCTATCGGGCGTGCACGGGGTTGTTGCCTTGCACGGCGGTCGTATTGTCTTTGAACGCTACATTGACGGCGACGACATGAAGTGGGGGCAGTCGCTAGAAAATGTTAAGTTCGGGCCAGAAACCCTTCACGACATCCGATCCGTTACTAAAAGCATCGTCGGTCTGCTCTACGGTATTGCGCTTGCTAAGGGGCGAGTGCCGGCGCTTGACACGCCGATCGTCGCGCAGTTTCCCGAATATGCTGATCTTGGCCGTGATCCTGAACGCGAGCGCATCACCATTCGCCATGCACTGACCATGACGCTGGCCATGGAATGGAACGAAGACGCCCCCTATACCGATCCTGCCAATAGCGAGATCGCCATGGAGCAAGCGCCCGACCGCTATCGCTTCATCTTGGATCGCCCGATCCTTGCCAAACCGGGAAGGGGCTGGATTTACAGTGGCGGGGCGGTTGCGCTGGTTGGCAAGATCATTGAGCGAGGGACCAGCCAGAGTTTGCCGGACTTCGCGAAAGAGGTGCTGTTTGATCCCCTCGGCATTGACGCCATGGAATGGATTCGGGGCCAAGACGGCGAGCCGTCGGCTGCATCGGGGCTACGGCTGTCGCCTCGCTCACTGGCCCGCATCGGGCAGGTGATCTTGCAGGGCGGCGAATGGCAAGGCCGCAGTGTCATTCCCAAATCGTGGCTCGATGAAAGTTTCCAACCTGCCGCCATCGTTGATATCGGCTGGCGGGGAATGCATTACGGTTATCTCTGGTATCTCGGCGAGGAGGCTATAACAGACAAGACGGGAACCTATGGCGAGCGTTTCATCGCTGCGTTCGGCAATGGTGGGCAACGGCTGTTCGTCTTCCCCGGTTTTGACTTTGTCCTCGCCATCACCACCGGCAATTACAATTCCCCGGATCAGTGGATGGCACCTGCCGCGCTGTTGTTCGACGTGTTCCTGCCTAGTCTGACAGACACCTGAAAATCACCGTCTCTGTACTCGCTCTGATAACTGAAATGTTGTTGACTGCTACCTAATAAGGGGATGACGCTGCATAACAAGCCATCGTCGCGCTGGCCAGGCCAACAAATACCGACATGCCGATCAGTCCTACCAGCCGCGACATTCGTCTCCCCTTCACACTACCCCTGCAACACTGCCCCGACCAATGACAAAGGTCTCGACGAAACAGCGACGACCGGATTGCACTAACTTTGGTTGTAAGATAGCCTCCGCACCATGAAGACTATCATCCTCAACATCGCCACGGCCTTCTTCGACGCCTAACGGCACTTACCCTTGCTGAAGGGGCTCGAAGCAGGTGCATCGCACCTGGGTACGTTTAGCCAGCCCGCCTTGCGGATGCTTTTTGCTGGCTGCGATTGAGGAAATAATCATGCCACTCGTAATTCTGACCGGCGCATCAGGAGCCGGGAAAACAACCATTGCCGAAGCGATTGAACGCCTGCATGGCCAAGAGATCGACGTCTTTTACAAGGACCGCATCGGCGTACCGCCCGTCCACGAGATGATCGATAAATTCGGCTCTGTCGAAGGATGGCAGAGAGCGGCCACTTTCGAATGGATGGCTCGGCTATCGCCACTAGTCGAACAGGGCCGCAGCGTTCTATTCGAGGGTCAGTCTCGTTTTGCCTTTCTGGTGGAAGCGGCCGAACGCGCGGGAATCATCCCCTACGCCTGCATTCTCGTTGATTGCGACGACGAGACTAGAACCAGACGGCTTTCGATTGATCGAGGCCAACCTGAGTTGGCAAACCCGGATATGATGAACTGGGCGGCCTTCCTACGGAATGAAGCATCGGCATACGGATGCAAAATTCTCGACACATCAAATCTGACGCTGGAACAGGGGGTTGAACTTGTCCTTCGCGTGTCGCGACGGCAGCATGTTTAATTCCGAAACATGCACCGAAATGCGACTTCCATCCTGATCGGCGGATCGACGACGAGATAACGCCCGACGGCGTCGAAGCCGCGACGACAATCGCTTTCTCATTGGCTTCAAAACCTTTCTAGAGCGGCGCGAACAACGTTGCCGCTCTAGAACGCCATCAATAGCGATACCGAGTCCGCCTTTGCCAACACCGACGAGCATAGCTTTCTAATCGGATTCAAAACCGTTCTGGTGGCAGTGAGCAATGATGACCGCGCTGCACCGCCAGCACTCCTGTGACGCGGTTCACCTTACCAAAACCGGTCATTCTCGCACCAAACACTCTCATGATTTTTGCGGGTTTACTTTCGTAGTATCCTGTGTCCAGATGACTATATGAGCACGTTGTCGAAGAACACGATCAATAATAACGGCCCCTTCGGGGTCGTGGACATTGTGTGCGCCTTTTAGCGTAGCTCATTGATCACCACAGCCCTGCCGGTTTCGGAAGGGCTTGTGGTTTGGCTTCTCTGATCCGGTTTCCGTTTCAGGAGATAGTCATGCTTGAAAAATCAACGTTAAAACGATCTGTAATTGCACAGTTGCCTATGCTCGTAGGCCAACGTGTCAGGCTCTGCGGCTTTGCAGAGGCCATCCGCGATCAAAAGCGAATGCGCTTCATCGTCCTCCGGGATCACACAGGAAAAGTTCAGCTTACCCAAAGCAAAGACAATCTCTCGCTCACCGCTGTTCTCGATGCCCTCACTCCGGAAAGCGCGGTTGCCATCACTGGTCTGGTAACCTCGGCTCCCGGCGTGAAACTTGGCGGCCTGGAAGTTAGCCTCGAAACTGCCGACATCTGCGGGCTCGCCGACGCTCGCTCGCCAATTGACGAGGAGTCGAGTCTCGACAAGTGGATTGACCATCGGCAGGTCAGTCTGAGATATCCACGACAGCAACTCGTTTTCTCTGTCCAGACGACCCTTGAAGAAGCGATGCGTTCGTTCTGGAGCGAGAACGGTTTCCGAGAGCTTCATTCACCGAAGCTCATGGGGACGTTCAGTGAATCCGGATCGGAGGTTTTCGCCGTAAAGTATTTCGGCACCACAGCTTTTCTCGCCCAATCACCTCAATTCTATAAGCAGATGGCGATTGCTGGAGGCATGGAACGGGTATTCGAGATTGGGCCCGCATTCCGTGCGGAACCGTCCTTCACCTCCCGTCATGAGACCGAATTCACCTCAATCGACATGGAGGCTGCGTGGATCGATGACCACTACGACTTAATGGACTTGGAGGAGCGGTGGCTGGCGCATTCCGTGAGTGCGGTAGCCACCGCTCACGGCACGGCCATCAAGGAGCTGTTCGACGTCGAAATATCACCGCCGAAACTTCCCTTCCCGAAAATCACCTTCGAACAGGCGCGTGAGACCCTCGGCACATTGGGCCATGACCTACAAAAATCCTACGACCTCGACGCTGAGGCAGAACGCCTACTCTCAGAATGGATGGCGGAAAAAACGGGCCACGAGTTTCTTTTCATCACCGACTATCCTGCCAAAGGGCGTGCTTTTTACCATATGCGTCGAGACGACGAGCCTCATCTCACGAAAGGTTTCGATTTATTATGGCGAGGAATGGAAATCACAACAGGTGCTCAACGAGAACATCGGTACGACCGCCTGGTAGCTCAGGCATCTGAGCGCGGCTACAACCTTGATGCACTCTCGGACTACCTGGAGTTCTTTCGTTATGGATGCCCGCCACATGGCGGGATGGGTGTCGGGCTGGCCCGCGTACTGATGCGACTATTAAAGACCGACAGCATCAGAGAAGTAACTCTGCTCAGCCGTACCCCAAAACGGCTACGCCCCTGATGTTTGATAACGGGGCATTCATAAGCGTGAAATATCTGCTTATCGCCTCTCGTATCTGCATTGCCCGCGCTTGGAGCAAATATTCCCGTCGAGCATGTACTCGGCGGGAACGCGCCGATACGCGATGACCGGTTTGGGCAAAAGGCAGTCATGGGTCCGCGTCCACTCGCACTGAGAGCGATCATTGAACCGGCCGCCACAAAGATGCATTCTGCAAAACTTCCAAGATATCGAGAGATCGTTTGCATGGTCCGAAAAGCGATCCTGACTGACGTCCCGGCGCTGAAAGCTGTCCGTTCGTCAGTCGTCGAAAACATGTTGAGCGACCCCACAAAGATCACCGATGATGATTACGATTGGTATGTAGCCAATCCGGGAGTCGCCGTTTGGGAAGAGAACGGCGAGATAGTTGGCTTTTCCGCAGCTGACCCACGCGACGGAAACATCTGGGCGCTTTTTGTGGCTCCCGGGTTTGAAAGAAAAGGGATTGGTTCCATTCTGCTGGCCGAAGCCTGCGCCTGCCTCAAGTCTGCGGGCATCGGACGCGCTTGGCTCACCACCGATCCAAACACCCGAGCCGAGAAATTCTATCGAGCAGCTGGTTGGGAACGCGTCGGCGAAAAGGATAATGAGCTTCTTTTCGAACGATCACTCTGAGGCCTGCGCGATTTTCCGGTCCGCTAAGGTCACACACAGAGGATGACCTGCTTGCGGCCATCGGCTGTGTTGCGGACGATTGGTCCCGTCTGGTCCGGGTTCATCTGGTAGGCAGGCATCAGGTTGATCAAACTCTCAGCGTCCTGAGCCCATTTAGCGACCCAATCCCTGTCTTCCATGCGATATAAGTTGCACATAAACTCACGACCTCCCTTTCGCGGCTATGGCAAACGTAGCCTGCGAGTGCCCCACTGGCCATCCTAAAGGACAAGACAAGAGAAAACGGCGGCCACCGGCCGCCGTGTTTACTGAAGCTCTGGCGTATGCCCGAACTAAATGTTCAAACTTCCGCCCGAAAGCCGATATTGTCGCGGCGGATCGCACTGGAGTTGCCACCTTCGACGGGTCGATAGAACTGGGATTCATGGTCCCAATCGGCTTCCGCCTCTTCTGCCTCCTCAGGCGACAGCTGGAGGACGATGAGTTTGTCGAGGACCTGATCCACCTCCTGATCCATTCGAATCAAGTCCATGGACTTTCCCATGTGTCCCCGCTCACCGAACTTATCGAAGCACATATCTGCAACGATACTTCGGAGATCGATGATCTTCTGTATCGTCTCATGCGAAAAGTGTGGCTCGTCTCCGAAATCGAGCGCGTCGGACACTTCCTGCGCACGAAGCGACAGGGTCTCCGACCGAGACTTTGATCCGTCACCGCCAAAGACGTCGAAGCACTGATTGCCGACATATTCGGCGAAGACCGCCACCTTCATAACGTCCTGAGACGAGACGTCCGGCTCGTGTCTGAATAAGATCGTAGGCATGCGGAATCCTCCTTGTTTGGTTAGGATTAGAAGCTACTGCCGTACGGATGTTCTTATTTTGTTCCATTTTTCGGAGGAGTCAAGAGGGGCGTTTTCTCAAGGGTGTTAACGCCGCTTACTGCTCTCCCGGTGGGAAGAGAACCCTCGCTACCGGCACAGATAAGGCGTACAATTAGTGATCGCTGGCCGGGACCGTTCACGCGGCAGCGACTGAGAGCGTAAGACTCCCGCCTCAAACCAGCGGGCATGATCAAGTCGAGCCCGCGGCAGATTATGGCAAGCGGAACGGACTGGCGCTTCCTCAACGAGCTTAGGCGCGAGTTTAAGACCTGAGAAGCCCACCCCGGTGCCGTTCTCGACGGGAAAGGAGAGTCGCATGCAGATCATCCAGAATCGCCGCAATTTCCTAGCCGGCCTCACGGCAGCCGGCGCTGCGGGCCTCATGGGTGCCGCGACACCGGCCGTCGCCGAACCACCGCCCGAGACCGGCCGGATTCGCCTGAGCAAGAACTCCGGCATCTGCCTCGCGCCGCAATATGTCGCGGAGGATTTGCTGTATGCCGAGGGTTTCACGCATGTGGATTACGTCGAGTCCCAGCCTGGCTTTGGGATAGCGACGGATACGGCGAGCGGCAAAATCGATTTCTCCATGAACTTCATTGCACCTGCGCTTGTCGCCGTCGATCAGGGGCACAGGCTAACATTGATGGGCGGCATCCATCCGGGCTGTTGGGAACTATTCGTCCAGCCAGGCATCGGCAGCATCCTCCAACTCAAGGGCAGGAAAGTCGGTGTTCAGGCGATAGGTTCGGCCCCGCACCTGTTCATCGTCAGCATAGCGGCACATGTCGGACTGGACCCGGTGCGGGACATCGTCTGGGTGAGCGATCCAGAGGTGAAGCCGAAGGAATTGTTCCTGCGCGGCGATGTCGACGCCTTCCTCGGCTTTCCGCCGGAGCCGCAGGAACTGCGCGCCAAGGCGGCCGGCGACGTCATCATCAACAGCGCCCTCGACCGGCCGTGGTCGCAGTATTTCTGCTGTGTGCTGGCCGGCAATCCCGGCTTCATCGCCGCCAATCCCGTCGCTTCAAAGCGGGTGATGCGCGCCATCCTCAAGGCTGCCGATCTGTGCGTGGCCGACCCGGCCATGGTCGCGCGCCGTCTCGTTGAAGGCAAATTCACAGCCAATTACGACTACGCGCTCCAGGCCCTCGGCGAGGTCCCCTACAAGCGGTGGCGGGACTATGACGTGGAAGACACGGTGCGCTTCTACGCGCTGCGCCTGCACGAGGCCGGCGCTATCACCGCGAGTCCCCAGGAGATCATCGCCAAGGCCACGGACTGGCGCTTCCTCAATGAACTGAGGCGTGAATTAAAGTCATGAGGTGGCCAGCACAGGTTCTGCTGTTGGCGCTGCTAGCCGGGCCAGCTCAGGCACATGATGCATCGCACGACCAGCGCTTGCCGACTATCGGGGCCGCGCCCGACTTTACCCTGACGTCGCAGAGCGGAGTACCTGTGTCACTCCGTGGATTTCGCGGCAAGGTAGTTGCGGTTGCGTTCATCTTTGTTTCCTGCACCGACATCTGTCCGATGCTGACCGATAACATGGCGCGCGTGAAGGACATGCTGGGTGGTGCGTTCGGGGCCGAGATCGTCTTCGTTTCGATCACCGTCGACCCCGAGCGCGACACTCCCGAGGTGCTGAAGCACTATGCTGAGAACTTCAATGCCGATGTGAAGGGCTGGTCGTTTCTTACCGGTGATCCTGCGATGGTCCATGAGGTTGGACGGAAATACGGCGTTATCGCGAGGAAGACGGCGAATGGTGAGGTCGATCACACCCTGCTGACGTCGCTCGTAGACCCGAATGGCATGTTGCGCGTACAATATCTCGGCGCTGGTTTCGACCTGGAGGAGTTCCGGAGTGATCTTCTTAGCCTTTTGGAGGAAGCTAGGTAACCTCACGAGCGGGCTGATTGGCTGGGTTGCGCGGCTGCCAGCGCGCGTCCAGACCAAGCTGTTGATCGCGTTCCTGTCGATCGTCGGACTGCTGATCGTGCTCGGGGCCGTCGGGTTGCAGGTGCTGAGTGGAGTCAACGCTCAGACAACCGAGCTAATCAAACTGCAGCGCAAGATCGCCGCCTATCGCCAGGTCCAGCACGACACGACGAACCAACTCTACAGCATCTCGACCGCACTTTTGCTTCAGGCCGACATGATGCTCGATGCAGCGCTGCGCCAGCTCAACCAGTTTGGCTACGACCTCGACCGCATGGAGTTTGTCGCGGCAAATGAGGCGCAAGTGTTGGGCCAGGTCCGGCAAGAATACAATCAGTTTACCGCGAAGGTCACACGTGTCGTCGAGCTCATCCGCGCCGGGCACACCGACGAGGCGCGCAGAATGCAGCTCGATGAGATCATGCCGTCGGCCGACCGCCTCGAGCGGCTGACCAACCAACTCGTCAATATGGCGGAAGCCGACATGGTGGGGGCAATCGAAGCGACCGAAGGGGCGTTCGGCACCTCCCGGCTGATCGTGATTTCCTTTGCGGTGGGCAGCATCCTGCTGGCGCTAGGACTCGGCTACATCATCTCCTGGTCGCTAATCGAGCCAGTCAAGAAGATCGGGACGCGTCTGCGCCAGATAGCGGCGGGCGACTTCGCCCAACAGGTTACCGTCGCCAATCGGGACGAGCTTGGAGTGCTTGCCGCCGATGTCAACCAGATGTCCGAGCAGCTCGGGCGGCTATACCAGGAGGTACAGGCGCGCACGGCCGAGCTTGCACGCTCGGTTGGCGAACTGGAGGCGCTCGGGGAAGTCAGCAAGGCTGTCAATTCGACGCTCGATCTCGACACCGTGCTGCAGACGATCGTAGCGAAGGCGGTTCAACTGTCGGACACGGACGCAGGCACCATCTACGTCTTCAGCAGCGCCACGCAACACTTCCGCCTTCGGGCGACCTATGGGATCAGCGACGAAATCATCGCCGCACTCTCCAGCCAGCCGATCAAATTGAACGATGCCGGAATTGGCGATGCTGCAAGACGCCGAGCGCCGGTCCAAGCCGCCGATCTTAGCGAAGGTATCCCCTCTCCTTCCCAGAAGATCGTCCTCGATGCCGGATATCGCGGCGTCTTGGTGGTTCCACTGCTCAGGCCAAACAAGATCGTGGGCGCGCTCGTCGTCGAGCGTCGCAAGCCCGGTGAATTCGACACGCAGGTGATCCATCTGTTGGAGACCTTTGCCGCCCAGTCGGTCGTGGCCATGCAAAACGCGAAGCTTTTCCGGGAGATAGAGGAGAAAGGCCGAGAGTTGGAGGCAGCCAGCCGCCACAAGTCGCAATTCCTCGCGAACATGAGCCATGAACTGAGGACACCGCTCAACTCCGTCCTGGGCTTCACCGAACTGCTGGTTGACGGAATCTATGGCGAGTTGCCGGAAAGGGCCAAGGCGACGGTGTCCCGCGTGCAGGCGAACGGCCGTCACCTGCTGGGACTCATCAACGACGTGCTCGACCTTTCCAAGATCGAAGCAGGCCAGCTCACGCTGGCGATCGAGGACTATGCTGT
Source organism: Rhizobium sp. 1399 (assembly GCF_031455475.1). Taxonomy (NCBI): domain Bacteria; kingdom Pseudomonadati; phylum Pseudomonadota; class Alphaproteobacteria; order Hyphomicrobiales; family Rhizobiaceae; genus Rhizobium; species Rhizobium sp. 1399. The sequence goes on from NZ_JAVDSU010000006.1 coordinate 288,678, forward strand.
GGGGCAGATCGTTCACTCGGCCGTCACGGCTGTCGAGCCGCTGGCACGTGCAAAAGGACTTTCGCTCGCGGCGACTGTCGCCGAGAACCTGCCGCTGGGCCTCGGGGACGAACGCCGTCTGACGCAAGTCCTGATGAATCTCGCCGGCAATGCGGTCAAGTTCACCGAGACTGGCACAGTCGACATTTTTGCCCATGCAGTCGATGGGCACTTCGAGATCACAGTGCGGGACACAGGTCCCGGCATCGCGCCCAAAGACCAGGTCCTCATCTTCGAGGAATTCCAACAGGTCGACAACACCAGCACCCGGCAAAAGGGTGGCACGGGCCTCGGTCTCGCGATCTCAAAGCGTATCGTCGAAATGCATGGTGGAACCCTAAGCGTCGAGTCGGTGCCAGATTCAGGCTCGACGTTCTGCATGAGAATACCAATTCGGGTGGAGGACGTGAAAGCGGCATGAGCAAACGAATCCTGATGGTGGAGGACACCGAGGACAACCGCCAGATCGTGCGCGATCTCCTGGCCGCCACCGAGTACGAACTGATAGAGGCCGCGGACGGGGCTGCCGGCGTCGCGGCTGCCGTATCTGAGAGGCCGGACTTGATCCTGATGGACATCCAGCTGCCGGTGATCGACGGGTACGAAGCTGCCCGCCGCATAAAGGCTGACCCGACACTCCGGCAAATTCCGATAATCGCAGTCACCTCCTACGCATTGTCGGGAGACGAGGCGAAGGCCCTCGCTGCGGGGTGCGACGGCTACATTGCCAAGCCCTTCAGCCCGCGCCAACTGTTAACAATGATCCGAGAATTCCTTGCCTGAGGGAGGCTGCACCTTGCACGATCCACCTCGCATTCTCGCCGTCGACGACACGCCGGAAAATCTCGAAATCCTGCGCATGCGCCTCGAGGCGAGCGGCTACGAAGTGGCAACTGCTGCGGACGGCGAAGAGGGGCTTGCGCAGGCGCGCAGCCTCGCGCCTGACCTGATCCTGCTCGACATCATGATGCCGAAGCTCGACGGGATAAGCGTCGTGCGCATGCTCAAGGAAGACGTTTCGCTGCGATCGATCCCGGTTATCCTTGTCACCGCAAGGGCCGATACGCGGGACGTGGTGGAGGGTCTGGACGCCGGCGGCGACGACTATCTAACCAAGCCGTTCGAACATCAGGCCCTGCTGGCGCGGGTACGCTCGATGCTGCGCCAAAAAGCGCTTCACGATACAGTCCAGAGCCAGGCGCTACGCCTTGAGGATCAGGCCGCACAATTGGCTGCATGGAACCGCTCTCTTAAACAAACAGTGGCGGAGCAGTTGATCGAAATCGAGCGGATGAGCCGACTGAGACGGTTTCTGCCCGCTCAGGTCGCCGACCTCATTGTTGAATCGGGCAATGACGACACGCTGCTTCAAAGCCACCGTCGCGAGGTGACCGTCGTTTTCTGCGATCTGCGCGGCTTTACAGCGTTCGCCGAGACCGCCGAGCCGGAAGAGGTGATGACAGTTCTTGGCGAGTACCACGCCTGCCTCGGCGAGTTGATCGCCCGCCACGGGGGAACCATGGAACGCTTCGTGGGCGACGGCCTTCTTGTCGTTTTCAACGATCCACTGCCCTGCGTCGACCACACCGAGAAGGCGGTCCTCATGGCGGCGGAAATGCGTGACGCAATCGACGAGCATTCGGACCGCTGGCGCAAACGAGGCTATTTGCTTGGTTTCGGGATCGGCATCGCTCGGGGCCACGCAACCATCGGACAGATTGGCTTCGACCAGCGCTCGGATTACGCGGTCATAGGCACCGTCCCGAACCATGCGGCGCGATTATGCGAAAAGGCAAAACCCGGTCAGATTCTCGTCAGCCAACGCGTCTTCGGCGCTATCGAAACGCTGGTCGAATCCGTTCCTGTCGGCGAATTGAATCTGAAAGGCTTTCACCGCCCGATGCCCGCTTACGAGATCGTCCGGTGGCGCAGCTGAACTTGTCTACGGGCTATCTTGTCAATCTATTGGCGTCTTAGCATGCGCCCCCAAGGATCAACAATCGTCCGCGTTCTTAGGAAGGCAACTTTGGACGCCCCGACGAGCGCACCGCAGATATGACACCTGACGCCGCTCCGACTTGTAGATTTGCTCTCTCGTCTCGTTGCTCGGCAGCACTAGGGTCGGAGGAGCCTTGCCCGCCATCAGTAACATGGGCACGAGGACGATGGCCGCAAATACAAGGAGGATCGCCCAGAAGACGAAGCTTAAGACGAAGCGGATCAACGTGCGGACAAGCGTTAACAAGCCATTTGCGTTGCGAGAAGGTCCGTTCATTGCGTCATCCCGTGCACCATGGCCGGGGCGTCGGCGGGCAACTCGTTCTGCCGCAGACGAATGGCACAGCAAGGCCTTCACTGATGAGAATGCTGCCGACGTCCTTCCCGTCGACGGTTAGCGTGCCGCAATAGCGCCCGTGGTTGCATTTCGCCCTCCCCTGCGTGCCTGGCGCACATGCGCATGCGACCTTTGTCAGCTGGACGCTGCCATGGGCGACCAGTTCCCGAAGCCGTGCCGAGGCCCGCTCGCCTTGCTGGCGTTCGTACTCGCATTCGGGCGAAAACTTCTCCGGTGTATTAAAGCCAACCAACCGGGTACCTGCCGCCTCCCCAACAACGTGAACAGTGTCTCCATCGGTCACCGTAAATTCCTGTGTCTGCGACGCAAGCGTCGTCGCCGGAGCTGACTGAAATTGTTCTGATCCGAATTCGAATATCTGCTGGGCGATGGCCACAGCTGCGACGATCAGAAACCCCAGGACCAGGCGTTCGAGACGCCACTTCAACCGTCTGCCGGTGCGGCCCAAAGGGAGCCTGAATGATCTCCTTGCCCGATGGCGAGTTGGATAGCCGCTGATAATAGTCGGCGGCTGCGTAATCACGCTGTTCTGCCGCCCGAGAATTTCGAAAATCTTCCGCCACTGTTTATCGGAAAGGCGAGCCTGTCCACCGGATCGTTCGAGACGAGCGTGGATGTCGGTCAGAAAGGTTCGCTGCCAAGCCGTTAGGTTCTGGCGAAGTAGTGCTGTTTCGATATCGTTTCGGAGGTTGCCAGCCGGGTCCATTGGAGCGAGCTTTCAAGGTTTTAGGGAATTGAAGATCGCTCGGGCATTGGCTGCGACGGTCGCTGACTGCGTTATGAAAAGCTCCGCAGTGCTCCTGAAATCATACGAGATGGCGAGCTTGTCTGATAACTCCTCCGTTGCTGTGCAGTAGAGCCAAGGTTGGCTTTTGGAACGATAGTCCCGGCATTGGGCGAAATATCCGTCCGGCCGCTGCAGATACAGGTCATTTTGTGAGCGATGGGTTCTAAGGCCGTCGGAAGCGACGGTGGGCTGGTTCTTCAACATAGCCTTCCGTTCGCGGACCGAGGGATCAAAGCCCGGGGCCTTGACGGAAACTGTCATTTCGACGGGCTTGTCGGGAATAAGTTCCGTGGAAATTAGGTGACAGGCCATCTCCGCCCAGGGATATTCAGGGTGCGGGCGCGAACAGAACGGTCGTTTGGTTTCCATCTCTCTCCGCGCCGGGATGCCATCCAGCATGAAGACTACCGACTTCAACGTCGCGTTGCCTCCATCTGCCTCGCCACAGAAGGCGCGTGCATCTGGATTGCTCCAAAGAAGGTAATGGTCGCTGTTCATTCCCTCGCCGTAGAGAAAGATGCCAGGCGCGACTGGAATCGCGATGTCCACATCGGCGATCCGGGCTGGATGCAGGTTGTCGAGGCATGCGGCAGCGGGAGGCCTATAGCGAGCCTCCCTGGTTTTCTGCTGGGTCCAGGTGACGACGAAATAACTTCCGAAGCCTAAGATGAAAACGACAGGAAGCACGAATACGGCCCGCAGCGCCTGCAATTGAGCCGTGCGGCCGATCAACACAATCCCGCTTGCAGCGAAACCGCTGGCAGCACCAATCATCACGAAGACGACGAGGATGATCCCAAATGCTGCGCCTGCCCCGTCCGAGGCGTTGACACTCGCAAATTCGATTTTGGCCAGAACAGCCGCCAGGATTCCAGCGGGCACAAGCAACCACCAGCGCCACCAGAAACACATGGCCAGGAAGCCGACGGCGTAGGCCGGGCCCACGAAACTGAGAAGTTGCCCAAAGTATTGCATGAAATCATCGGCTCCGCGCTGGATGAGGCTTCTATCGCATCAATCTCAAGACGAACCGTGAAAAACTTCGGTTAAATTGCACGCAAGGGAGAGTCCAAAGGGATTACTCGCAGTGGGTAGTTGCAGTCCAACACCAGCCACTGCAGGATGCCCAGCATGTTCAATTACTATCTGACCGCGCCCGGTGAGCGTCCACAATCCATCTCTGTTGCACACCATCTCTGGGGAAACGAGTGCGACTTCGATTTAGATGGAAATGATGACGAAGCACCGGTCGGTTGCTGGACAGAACTGACAGTTGCCCTCCGTCCGGAATGTGAGGAGCGCATCGATGTCGATCCCATCGATGGTAGCGAGCCGCTGGTACTCGTAATCCGCTCGGATTCTGCGGACCTTGCCAAGAAAGCTGCTCTGTTCCTGCAATCACATTCTGGCGGGGAACTCAGCGAACAACCGCCTCGTTAAATCGCCCTTGGCCCAAAGCGGTCATGTCAGTAGAGCTGGCGATTTTCATGTGAAATCAATGCCGATGAGTGATGGTCAAAGCCTTCGCAACCCTGCCACAGAAGCGCTCGGCAAGGCAGTTCGGAGGGTCAGTTGTGTATCCATACCATCGGCAATCTGTGCAGATTGGGAATTCGTTGCTACGGTCACCAGCATTATAAGCTGGAGAATTTTGCGAGATGTATGTTGGTCGAATTGTTGGAGTAGGTCGCAGTCGAAAAGGGGATTTAATCGCAGCCTACCGGGTTTCGAGCAGGTCGTTTCCCAACAGGAACGTAGAAAAGCTCGGCGACACCATGCAATTGTCGCCCAAGAAGGAAGCGCCGATGCAGCGTCCGACAGCCCATACATCGCTTATGAATGTCTCATTTGGAACTCTCGTTTTGCTGTTGTCAGTAATGGCAGCCACACCAGGCCGATCTACGAGCGGCTAAGGGCGGGAAACGCCCCGCGAGATGCGATAGTGAGCGTTCTCGTAGGCTTGGACCGGGAGTTCGATCAGCAGGATACGCCGCGAATTTGTGGCCTAGTTGATTTGGCCGAAAACAGGCTTTGGCTCGGCAGCATAACCGCCACCAGCTTGTCCGTTATTCCGATAGAGGCTCGGCCTGGCCAGCTCGCGTACATCACGACCTATGAGTTTCCACTACCTCGCACCGAGCAGATAGATCAGGACTTTGATGCCGTTGACCCAGATGCGGTCTGCAGCCATATCACCCGTGAATCGGTCTTCTCTCAATTCGAGAAACCTGTTTGCGCGGCTTCCTGGATTGGGTCAGCATCGGGACATAAGACCGCAACGTTTTGCCTATAGTGGCAGGCGTAGATCGCCCGCACTGATGCGACGGATAACGTCGATGAAGAGGCCGCATTCGGCTTTCATCACCCGTCGTTCCAGCGAGACCACATCGTCCGATGGATCGATCCGAACAGCTTCAGTGGCAATGGTTCGACCATGGTCGTATTCTCCATCGACGAGATGGATGGTAGCTCCCGTTTCGGTCTCTCCGTTGTCGAGCACAGCTTGATGTACCCTTCGCCCGTACATCCCCAAGCCGCCGTGTTTCGGTAGGAGCCCTGGGTGGACAGTAAGCGGTGTGCTGCTCACACCTTGTCGGTAAAACTGGTTTCGACGGCAAGGTTGGTGCATTCCGATCATGAGTGAACAGAAGGTATTTCCTTTTGACAAGCTAGAGTCCGAGGCGTGTCACCAGTTCCGCAATTAGCGGATTGGTGAAGTCGGCAACGGGATTGTCACTCTTGTCGGGCTTGCGATGATATTCTCCTGCATCAAATGCTAGGTAGATTTCGAAGAATGGCTCGGGGACTTGAATGTTGCCCGGCCCAAAGCCTGCTTGTACTGCCCCCCAGAGATCATTCATGGCACCATCACAAAAGGTGTAGTCTAGTTCACCTCGGTAGTATCCTATGGCGATTTCAAGGGCAGTGACGTTGTAGAAAGCCCAGTTATCTAAAGCACCTGCCCATCGGGCCACCTCGTCATGAGAAATGCGTTCTTCCGGCTGCTTGTTAAGTGCGAATTCTAGGAAGTCGTGCATCGCTCTGGCTCTATATGCGTTTCTCTCAAAACTATGGATGAGCATGACGTCGAGCGTCAATGTCCGCCTCGTGCTCGCTATGGCTTTTCCGACGCGTTACTTTTCCTGATAATTCCACGGCAGCAGTTCCTCGATACGGCGCTGCTTGTGGCCGTTGACGATGGTAGTGAGCGTGCTGGTCATGTAGGCTTGCGGATCGACGGAATTCAGCGTGCAACTCTCGATTAGCGAGGCGATTGTCGCCCAGTTCTCTGCTCCCGCATCGTACCCGCAAAGAGTGCGTTCTTCCGGTTCAAGGCAATCGGCCGGATTGTTCGCTCCACCCCCCGTAGAATTTCGAGGATTTCCTCCCTGGAGTCGCCCTGGGAGCGCAAGTCTACGGTGAGCGGTGTTTTCCTCACACATTGAGGAGGTGCGGACATCGCCTTTCATAGAAATAATTCCGTTGCCAAATCCTCCTATTCATATTCCCAACGATCATGAGGGGATAATGACCGACATTCAGTTCTTCGATGGCCACAACGATGCGGTTCAGTTCTTGGCGGAATACCGGTCTCCCGGTCGAGACTTCCTTGTAAGGTCTGACACTGGACATCTCGATCTGCCTCGCGCCATTGAGGGTGGGATGATCGGCGGACTGTTCGCGCTTATGGCGAAGCCTGAACATGCACCCGAGGGCAATGTTATTAAGACCGACGATGGGTATGAAGTGATCTATCCAGAGAGCTTTCCGTTGTCGGCTGCCAGACCTCAGATTGGTAGGCAGCTATCGGCATTGAGGGCCGTAGTCGAGCGATCCACCGCGAAAATGCGCTTCGCAACGACTGTTGACGAAATTATAACTGCCAGGTCTCAAGGACAGTTCTCTGTAGTCCTGCACATGGAGGGAGCGGAAGCGGTCGATGCGGAATTCGAATACCTGCACACGTTGTATCAGGCCGGTCTGCGATCCTTGGGACCTGTATGGAGCCGTCCGAATATTTTCGGCCATGGCGTCCAATTCGCATTTCCGCGATCACCGAATATAGGCCCTGGACTGACGCCTCTTGGGAAAGAACTCGTCAAGGTTTGCAATAACCTTGGCATCATGGTCGATCTAGCCCATATGAACGAGAAAGGCTTTTGGGATGTCGCATCATTGAGTAGCACCCCGCTCGTTGCTACACATGCCTGTGCCCACGCTATCAGCCAATCCACAAGAAACCTGACCGACCGACAACTTGATGCCATACGGGATACGGACGGCGTCATAGGTTTCAACCTCGCGGTCTATGACATCCGCGCGGACGCGCATCTCGATGCAAATACGTCTCTCGATACCGTTGTTCGTACGCGCTGTTCCCTTCGCACCTTGACCACTCGGCGCTGTTCCGTTTCGAAGACCGCCGCCGGGATGAAGATGCCAATACGCGGGATGCGGACGTTGACAGCGTCATAGGCTCCACGCAGATTTCACTGTATTGGTCGAAACTTTTGCAGTTGAGTGGTGAGGAATGGTCGATAATTCGGAACATTGGAGAGAGATCGATCCAAGGGAACGCGCCCTTTTGATGCACCTTCTGCGAGACGAATTTCAGGGCAAGGCAGAAATTCTTCAACAGATGAACTCAGTAGAGGTGATGCGGGTTAGTCCCGAAGGGAGTTTGAGGCTCCGGACGAGCGGCCCTGTAGCGGACGTGAAAGATAATGACGCGCCTTCGTCGCGAGCAAACGACAAAATTCCAATCGAAGGCTTCTATGACGACGAAGCCGACGACAAAAAAAGCTTTCTAAGTGTCGCAAAACTCGTGCGGCTAGCGTTGCATGTCACTGACGGCCGACTTTCTGAGCTTGAGATTTACAAAGAAGACGGCAGCACAATCGTGACCGGTCCATACGAAATCGACCTTTCAAGAGTTCATTTCTATTGAAAAGCCACGCCTTAACCACCGCCAGTGTGACGCATCGTGCATGGCCTTATCTGGGGAGGATCGGCAGAAGTCTTTGGGTACAGCTTATGCAGCCTGACAATTCCACGGCATAAGCGTTTCAATCCGACTCTGCTTATGGCCGTTGACAATGGCAGTGAGCGTGTAGGTTAAATATGCGAACGGATCAACGGAATTGAGCTTGCAGGTCTCAATCAGCGACGCGATGGTCGCCCAGTTCTCTGCCCCGGCGTCATGACCAGCGAAGAGAGCGTTCTTGCGATTGAGGGCAATCGGCCGGATGGTTCTCTCGACGGTGTTGTTGTCGATCTCAATGCGGCCATCGGTCAGAAAGACACAGAGGCCGTCCCAGTATTTGGCGATATAGGCCAGAGCTTCGCCGAGAGGCGACTTGCCAGCGACGCGAGCACGATGATGCGCCAGCCAGGTCCGCATGTCCGCGATCACTGGTGCTGATCGTTCTTGTCTTCCGGCCAACCGGGCTTCTGGAGAGAGACCGCGCAGTTCGACTTCGATACGATAGAGGTCACCGATCCGCTTCACGCCGTCCTCGGCAATCGGTGCGGAGCCAGTGCGAGTAATCTCGACAAGCTTACGCCGTGCGTGGGCCCAACAATAGGCGAGCCGAATGTCCGGGCCGACGCGGTCCGCTGCAATCAAGCGATTGTACCCGGCATATCCATCCACCTGGAGGATGCCGGTGAACCCTTGCAATATCCGCTCGGCATGTTGCCCGCCACGACCGGGAGCATAGGTGAAGGCCACACCCGGCGGGGCTCCTCCGTCCCAAGGTCGGTCATCACGGGCCAACGCCCAGAAGTATCCGGTTTTGGTTTTGCGGGAGCCGGGATCGAGTACCGGCGCACGGGTCTCGTCCATGAACAGCTTCGTCGACCGCTTCAGCCAGTCGTCCCGAGATCATTGTCGGGACCGTCACGATACGTCTGGAAGAAGGCGCGTCCCAAGCAGTCGCAAACGAGTTTTTCCACAGTATCGGCCCAAAGCGGCCATACCGCCTAGAGGAATTTAGGTCCCGGCAAGTGCAGTTGGCTAGCTTTCATCGCGATGAGAAGAAATACGAACCCGAGAGGAATTATTATCAGTGCCAACCGAATTCGAACGTGCTTTGGGAACTCGTGAATGGATTTATAGCGGAACATATAGGGAGCCATCAGCGCGATCATTATCGCAAGGATTCCCGCCAGCAGATAGAAAAAGACGTCTTCAAACTGCAGATTAAGCATCTTTCCACCATTCACGCTGCCCTCTTTTAGCACTTGGGCGCGAAAGAGAAATCATAAAAGCGTGTTAAAATTCATCGTGACGATGACCGCAATTGGCGCATTCTTGTCATCAATGTCGCAGCGGTAGCTTTCGGAACGGCCTACCGCGATTGGTCAATGTGCTAGGAAAACACCGCTTACATTTCGAAGAGCTTCTTCCATCGCTTGTCCGACAGGCGCGCCTGCCCTTGCGACCGCTCAAGCCGCGAATGGACGTCCGTCAGGAAGCTGCGCTGCCAGGTCGTCAACCTCTGGCATTGCAAGGCTTGCTGAATGTCACTTCGGAGATTTCCGGCCGGGTCCATGGCGCTCACTGCCATATCTAAAAGACGGCGGCCTAAGCCGGAGGTAGCAAAAAATCGTAAATGCGGCCGGAGGCGGACCTATAGGAGAGTAGGAGTTTCCGACACGGCTTGCTTCTTGGCTACCCAGAAATCGTTCGTCCTCTCCATCAGGATCGATTCAGCTGGATATTTGCGCTGCTGCAATGCGACGAGATCACCGAGACTTCCATGCATCCAGAGGTCATATTCGTCAGGATGCAGGAGCACGGGCATGCGGTTATGAACGGGTGCGACTGCCTCGTTAGCGTCGGTCATAGCGCCGGAATAAACCGGACCCCACTCGTCACTAACTCGCCACAAGCCACCCCATGCAAATATTGGTTCGTCTTTCACGCTGAACCAAGTTCTGGTCATGCGTCCTTTCACACCCTCCGCTTCCGCGAAACCCGTCATAGGGATCAAGCATCGCCACTCTTCCTTGCTGGCCAGCCCAACCCACATATACTTCTTCAAATCAGCGATGTTGTTGACTGGCTTCGGCTTGGCATCGGGCTTCATCCCCTTGAGCCGTAGCGGAAAGCCCCACGTCATCGAGCGCATCTCTCGCACGCCGCCATTTTCGATGATCACCGTGCCCGGCGTTCCCGGATAAACCTCTGGCCCAGCGTTCGACTGGATGGGGTTCGGCACTCGAAAATACTCGGCCACCTCGGCGGCGGTTTTGCGGACTGTGTAGAGGTTGCACATTCGACAGACCTTTCGGCAGATGACGCGCGTTGGGGCTAGATAAGCATATTGCTTCGAGTTGCCCAAGCCTTCGAGGGCGGGATGCCGCTTCGCCAGCGGTCGCGGGTATGCAGGATTTCGAAATCGTCCGATGGAGGCGGTTCCCGGAACTGAAACTCGATGACATCCTGGATAGTGCCGTGCAGCCATCGTTCATATTCTTCCGGCTTCAAGAGAGCTGGCATGCGATCGTTGTATGGCCGCACCTTCTCGTTGGCGGTCATCGTCATCCCTGCGAAGACCGGGCCGAATTCGGGAGTGTTTCGGCAAAAACCCGCCCAGGCCATCAAAGGCTGCCTGCTCATCGAAAACCACGCGCGTGTCTTCTCGCCCTTCGGGCCATCAGGGTTAGCGAAGTGCGTCAGCGGGATCAAACAGCGATAACGGGGGTCGACCACAGTCTTATTCCAGAGTGGATTGGTCAGGTCGGCAACTAGGCCGATACGGCCGGGCGGCTCCCCGTTGTGGCGCATCTCGGATGTGTGACGAGGGAATCCCCAGGTGAGCGATTTCAACAGGCGTAGACCGTCTTTTTCAGTGACAATCAAACCCGGCGCACCTTCGATGGTCTCATCTGGAACGCCGGCGACCGGCGGGACATCTATGGCGAAATGTGCAGCGATCTCATCGATCGTTCTGGTGATCGCGTAAAGCCGTGACATGGTCATCACCGTTCTATTCGTCAACGCCATATCATACGAACAAACAGGGAACAAGAGTTAAATCATTTTCCTACGCAAATTCACCTCGGGGTGAAGGAAACGGGAAGAAAGCACGGGAACAGCAACCGGTAAACTCAATACGCCTCGAAGAATCGGCCGGTTGTCGTGAAGCTCATTGATCTGCCTGCACAGAAAGAAATTCCTTGGCAACGCATAAGAAGCGATTTGATATCGCTAGTCCCATGGTTTGCTGACAACGATTTGTTGCTCTGCCCGGTGTTGCCGTCCGATGGCGATTGACGACCTTTCCGTTGGGCACATGGGTTCTGAAAGAGAAAAGGCCCTCTCCCAAGTTACGTACGATTGTTCATCGGCTCACTTTTAGGGGCAATTTTTCTAATCGGCGGGTGAGGTCAAGCGCCTTCCCCATATTTTCTTGACCGACAAGGAACAATCTCTTCCGCAGTCGGCCCTTGACCGTCTCAGCCTACTGTTATTACAACACCATACGCGCGCCTTAACTCCGGCTGCGGCTTAGATAGACGTTCACCTGGAGGTCCCAATGCGCCAATTCCCTTCTCAAAAAACTCAGATCGGAAATTTTGAGAAGATGATTGGACATGAGCACTTTGAATCTGGGCATTCTAGCCCATGTGGACGCAGGCAAGACCAGCCTCACTGAACGACTCCTCTTTGATACCGGTGCTATCGACAAGCTGGGAAGCGTCGATGGCGGAAACACGCAGACGGACAGTCTGGAATTGGAAAGGCAGCGCGGGATTACCATCGCTGCCGCTGTTGCGGCGTTCCGGGTCGGCGAACTTTCCGTCAACTTGATCGACACGCCCGGCCATCCCGATTTCATTGCGGAGGTGGAACGCGTGCTGGGGTTGCTCGATGCGGCGATTGTCGTCGTGTCGGCCATTGAAGGTGTACAGGCTCAGACGCGAGTTCTTGTCCGCGCGCTTCAGCGCCTGGGGATTCCGTTCCTATTTTTTGTGAACAAAATGGACCGGGCTGGAGCGCGGTACGAGGACCTGCTCGCCAATATGGCCCGACAGTTGGACGTCCGACCACTTGCGATGTCGAGCGTCACCGATATCGGTTGTCGTCGCGCCGTCGTCGAAGCCATCAACATGGAGCGGGAGCCGCACCTTTCCCGACTCTGCGAAGCACTTGCCGCGGGTGATGAAACGCTGCTCGACGACTATGTGCTGGCTCCCAAAAGATTGAATTCACGGAGGCTGCAAAGGGCCATTGCGGCACAGGTGTCCAAGGGCCTTGTGCATCCGGCATACGGTGGCATTGCCATGACAGGCCTCGGAGTTCCGGACCTGATCTGGGCAATACAAAACCTGCTGCCCAGTCGTATTCCAGACCCATCGGCCCCTGTACGCGGCAGCGTCTTCAAGATCGACCGCGGATGGGGCGGCGAAAAACTTGCCTACATCAACCTCGAAGACGGGACAATAGGCGCTCGCGATCTCATCGAATTGCCGACAGGGCCCGCCAAAGTGACGAGCCTCCAGGTGTTCGACGAGACGGGATTGCACAGATGCGACTATGCTAGAGCCGGACGAATCGTGAAAGTCGGGGGGCTTTCGGGAGTGCGGATCGGCGACGAGATCGGCCTGGCGACGAAACGAGCGCGTGCGCGCCAGTTTGCGCCACCAACAATCGAAACACGCGTCGTCGCGCGGCGACCATCAGAAAATGGCGCATTGTGGCTCGCACTACAGCAGCTTTCGGAGCAGGACCCGCTCATCAACCTGCGCAACACGGAGGATGCACGCGAGATGTACCTGTCGCTTTATGGAGAGGTCCAGAAGGAAATCATCCAGGCCACACTTCTTGCGGATTTCGGGGTCGATGCGACTTTTGAGGAGAGCACTGTCATTTATGTTGAACGACCAACCAGGTCGGCAAGGGCGCTGGAAGTAATCTTCAAGGAACCCAATCCTTTCCTTGCGACAATCGGTCTAAGGGTGGAAGCTCGCCATCCTGGCTCTGGCAACGCATACGTGCTGGAAGCCGACGTCGGGCAGATGCCGATCAGCTTCTACCGCGCGATTGAAGAAACGGTGTCGGAAACCCTCAAGGCTGGCGTTTTCGGCTGGCAGGTCATCGACTGCCAAGTCGTGCTCACTGTCGTCCGGCACAGTTCACCATCCAGTACGGCGGCGGACTTCCGAGGGCTTACGCCTTTGGTTTTGGCCGAGGCACTGTCCCAGGCGGAGATGGTCGTCTGCGAACCCGTCGAGCGTTTCCAGCTGGAGGTTCCGGCGACTACGCTTCCCGTCATAGTCACACTGCTTGCCAAATGTGGGGCATCGATATCGGAGACGTTAATCGAGAGCAGCGTTGCCCGACTGGAAGGCGTGATTGCCTCCATTCATGTTCAGGGCATCCGTCGCCAGCTTCCAGGCCTTACCAGCGGAGTCGGCATCATCGAGAGTATATTCGACCATTACACACCATTGAGCGGCCCGTCGCCTATTCGTTCCCGCACGGTCGCAAACCCGTTCAACCGTATGGAGTTTCTGGCAACGACCCGATGATAGACGGATGATCCCGGTCCCGGCTGTATGAGCTGATAGTTTTGGAGTCGGGCGGCGAGGCGTCACCTCTCCACGAGAACGTTCTGGGCATGTAGCGAGGGAGTTGACGACAGCCGCCTTAGGGGTCGGAAATATTGCGTTACGGAGAGTTTGCAGCGTTGGGCATTAGGCGCATCCTAATGGCACGCTCGCCTTCGTCGTCGTATTGGCGAACAGGAAATTCAATCTTCCAAACAAGAGACCATAAGCGGGCGGCCGAAACGTCAAGATAGCCCAATTGCACGAGTCGAACAGCCAACTGAACATGATCAACTCCAACGATCATACGCGCAGCGACATCCACTTGGCGCAAAATATGGAGCATCGAAGCGTGCGTTTTGAAGCCAAACGAAGCGGCTAAAGCTTCATCCGCATGAGACGAGCCAATATCGGGATATTCGCTACGGAGTGCCTTCTTTAACGCTACGACGTTCGCAGCCGAAAATACGAAAGTGGGAGACGGGCGCATAAGACGATCCGCTGTGTAGTGTCGAAGTCCGCCGATTACACATCGACCTTGTTGAACACGGCCGTCTTTAAAATTGCGACATTCACCCTTCAACCCGGCGACAGGTTCGGCAAGGCACCCAATGGCAAAAAATAGCTGCGGGTCAATTGGTTTTCAAGAGAATTGACGGGCTGCGGTACTCGAGGGCTTGTGAAAAGAAGCCATTAAAGCCGAATAGGCAATGATTGGGATTTCCGCGACGGTAAGATGCCAGCCTGCTGCCTAAGCATAGGCTAGGCACCAGCCGGGACCGCGAACCCAACATTGCTCAGTCGGCAGCTCATCACTACGGTACAGCCGCGTCACCCTCTTGTGGTCCCCGCTCTCGAATGCCGCCGCGAGCGCTTTTTCCGATTCCGCGTCGCGCATTCCTTCACAGGGGAAGATGGCCACCGGCGAAATCCATTGCGCGTGTAATTCCTCACCCCTACGCGTCACGAGAAACACCGCCCCGCGAAGGTGCATGTTGCTCCAATTGCTCCTGGTAAATCCAAGGTCGGTTGTAAGGGGGAGGATCAGCCTTCCGCCATCATTGAGCCGGTCCAGCCAGATACCCGCTGGTCGGGTTGCTCCGGCATTCACATAGATCACGTCGGCTGCATCGAAAGCCACGGAACTGCCATCTCCCTGAACCACGGAAACGTTCCGATAGCGAGCGAGATTTGCTTTCGCGCGTGCAGCAAGCTCCGGCTCGAACTCGATCGCCGTCACCTTGCCGGATGCGGCAACGAGGTTCGCCATGATCGCAGAATAGTAGCCAGCACCAGCACCAACATGCACGATATGCTCGCCTGCTCGCAGGGCGGCCTGCGAGAGCAAAAAGGCATGAAGTGAAGGTTGTCCATTGTTGATGTGGCGCTCGGGGACGATGCCAACGATGTCATCCGTATAAAGGTAGACCGGATCGGCGGTTGGGGTCGGAACATAGGCTTTTCGCATCCGGAAGATCGGCCACGGACCCGGACCCAGGAAATCCTCTCGCGCCACCGCGGCGAAAGCGGTCTCGACACGCTCATCGACGATCCTGACAACCGCCGTGATCTGCTTTGCATACGCTTGACGCACGATCTGTAATTCGTCCGGTGTCATCGGCAGAACCACCCGAAATATAGCCCCTGCGAATTTGCCAATTGAGACGGGGCCTGTTTTATCTATTGTTGCGACGAGAGAATAGGTGGTTCTGCGGCAGCCGCAACGTCTCCAAGTGTCGCAAGGCCGATGCTGCCGGAGCCTCTCACGGTTCAGGAGCGGGGTCCGTTTTCAAGCCGAAGCGGACAGGAACTTGTTGTTATTGACAGCCAGCACGGTGAACCGTACCTCTCGCTTTGGTTGAGGGGATCGGATGACAGAGCGTGACAGGGCCCAGGCCCACCGGACTAAGGTAATTTGGATTTGGTTCTGGGTGTTGGCGTTCTTCTCGGGAGCGACTTGGATATCGATGTGGCACCTACCGACGACGGGCGTGTGCTACTTCCGGGACGTGTGGCTTCTTCGATCCTTTTGGTTTCAGAACCTCACCATGTTCGATGCGATCACGAATCTTGACCACTCCTATAGTCAGCAATGCGTCCTTTTTGCCGTACGTTCGATCCTGTCCTTGTACATTGCGGTCCTTGCAGGTGTCTTCGTTTTTTTATCCCGAAACGCCGATGATATCCCACTAGCAAATCGGCCAGGGTTGATCGTCGTGTCAGTATTCCTACTAGGCTATCTCATCTTTCGGGACGGCTTTAACGACCAATATCACGGATACCGCGCGGGGTTCAGCTATCGAACTTACGATTCTATTAACTGGCTTATCGCGAAGTCGATTCTCCGGATGATTGTCGTCTACACCCTCTTTGTTGGTTGGGGGTTACAAGCGATCGGCCTTTGGCACCGGAACGCAGTCAGCGGCGACGGAAGCGGCTCCCCTTAGTGGACCTTACTTGTAATCGGGGAAGACTACCCTCTTGTCATCAGGCGCATCCGCCCAAGATCGATAAGCCTTGTAGGTCACAGCACCAGACGCGATTCCCTTGACCATGCGACGGCACACCTCGGCAGTTGCCTTCTCTGGAGGCATTTCGCTATCTCGTTCGACCTCCGTCCTTGCTCGATCGGTCATGGCTGCCAACCCATTCTCAGTACATGCTTGGATAATTCGTGAATGGGTCGCCGGCTGTTTACGAATGATAGAAGCGTAGTATTCGAACGTTTCTCTGTTCCATGCACCGCCATCAGCCCGGACCAAAGATGGCATCGCGACCGCTATGATGAGTGCAGCAAAATATTCAATTCTGTTCGGCAAATAATCCCCCGGGGCTGCGTCGCCAAGAAGAGCAGCTTTTAGATGTGGGCGCAACTGTTCATACAGGCCGCCGTATGGCCGCTGTTGGCGCAAAGCCATCACATCCCAGCCGTGCCTACATCGGCCTACGCAACTTCGTCCTCGCTAGTCTCAAGTGAGCGAGATCGTATTCGAGATTTTGAAGGGCGGCGGACAGCCGATTCCAGCCAACCCGAGCGCGAAGTTTATAAATATCTCACTGGTCGGTTATCGTCATGGCAGCGCTCTGCATAAAATCGAGGTTATTGACAACAACCAGAAGGCAATCAGAGATAAACTATCTACGCTCCCCCAAAAAGATCATTTCAAGAGGCGTTCATGAAAGGTTCGACTAAGCCCAAAAGATTGCGGGTCCCAGTGTTCTTCGCGATTTTTGTTTGCTCCTGGTTATTGCTGGGCCTTGTTTCGTCGGCTGTGGTGGTCGGTTCCAATTTCATTCCGTCTGCCGAGTGGTTGGAATGGACAAATCCTCTGCGTGTCATTGTGGGCTCCCTATCCGCCGCGCTTTTTGTCTGGATTGGTTGGAAAGGCGCTGGAATGAGCAAACTGAAACGCGTCCTCGGTGTCATAGTCGGCCCGTTTGTGGGTTATTTTATGGGAAGCAGTATCCTGTTCATTTGGCCGTTGCTACTCCCACTGATCGCAGGCGATGAAGTTGCGCTTCCGTTCAAGGTACTTCGACTAGCCGATCGCTTGGGAAAGAACTGCCACTCTGCAGTGATGTTGGAGGACACGCCTTTTCTTATAGGCCGAGTGTGCAACGTCCCTGATGACATTAGGTTACGCCTGTCACCGGGGATCGGCGTCTTCGTACGCGGCTGGGGAACGCGTCTCGGCGTGTACGCGCATGACTTGAGCCTGACCTCAACTGACCTCGCTTCACGAAGTTGGCCGCAGAGCCTGACGCACGGCATACCCATGCGCGAAACCCCGCATGGAATTCTTATGAACACCGGTGTTTCCAGTATTTGTCGTTGCTGATGACCGCAATTGACGCTTTCCAGCCTAGTGAAAGTTCCTCGACTTCACCTTGAGCGTATCGATGTGCAGATCGGGAACGTAGATATCCCTCGTCTGCACTGCAGGTTTCGGGTTGTCCCTCGGATCGGGTCCGCCACCATGCTTGACCTGGTCGCCCCGCCCGTGCGGCAACGGGAATTCTCCATCTCTCGCTCCGATGTTCGCAAGGTTTGACGACAGGTCGAACAGCCTCTGGGCGACAAGATGAACGACCTCGCCTTCCCGCTGGATTTTCCCGTTGATGGCCATCATGCTCGCGCCCATGAGAATCCGGCGCTGGCGCTCGAACAGTGACGGCCAAACCACGGCGTTGACGATCCCGGTCTCGTCTTCAAGCGTCAGGAACATGACGCCCTTCGCCGATCCCGGCCGCTGTCTGACAAGAACGAGCCCAGCCGTCATCAGCCATCTCCCATCTCGTTGGCGCATGGCGTCGGCACAGGTGACAATGCTCTTTTTCGAAAGTTCGCTGCGCAGGAAACTGACCGGATGCCGCCTCAGCGTCAGCCCCGTGTGCGAATAGTCTTCGACGACCTCCCTGCCCTGCGTCATGGATTTCAACATCACCTCGGGTTCCTGCATCTCGGGGATCGTCCTGGCTTCGCGCTCGGCCGCCGCTGCCCACAGTTCGAGCGGTTCGTCGCGTAGCGCCTTGATGTCCCATGACGCCTGCCGGCGCTCGAGCTTCATTGACGGCAGGAACGCATCGGCTTCGGCCAGCTTCTCAAGAGCTGCGACCGGGACACCGGAGCGTCTCCACATATCGTCAACGGACACGAATGGCTGGTCGGCGCGGGCGATGACGATTTTGGCAGCATCGTTCAGCGCAAGGCCTTTTACCATGCGCATCCCCAACCGGACGGCAAAGCGGTCGGTCCCGTCGATCGGCTCCATGGTGCAGTCCCATCGGGATCGGTTGACGCAGACGGGCCGGACTTCCACGCCGTGTTTTCTGGCATCCTGGACAATCTGGGCAGGCGCGTAGAAACCCATCGGCTGGCTGTTGAGCAGCGCCGTGCAGAAGGCATCCGGGTGGTGGCATTTTACCCAGCATGAGGCATAGGCGATGAGCGCGAAGCTGGCTGCATGGCTTTCCGGGAAGCCGTAAGAACCGAAGCCCTCCAGCTGCCCGAACGTCTGCTCTGCGAATTCCGCGCTGTAGCCGTTGTTGATCATCCCGGTGATCAGCTTGTCTTTGAACTTCGAGACGCCGCCGGTGAATTTGAATGTCGCCATGGATTTGCGCAGTTGGTCGGCCTCACCCGCGGTGAAGCCCGCGCAGACCATGGCGACCTTCATGGCGCTTTCCTGAAAAAGAGGAACGCCGAGGGTCTTCTTCAGCACTGCCTCGAGTTCGGGCGTGGGGTAGACCACCTCTTCCTTACCCTCACGTCGGCGAAGATAGGGATGCACCATGTCGCCCTGGATCGGACCAGGGCGCACGATCGCCACCTGGATCACCAAGTCGTAAAAGGTCCTCGGTTTCAGACGAGGAAGCATTGCCATCTGCGCACGGGATTCCACCTGGAATGTCCCAAGCGTGTCGGCCTTCCGTATCATTGCATATGTCCGCGCCTCCTCCTGTGGGACGTCGGCAAGCCCCATCGGTAGGGCCTTGTGTTCGGCAAGCAGCTCGAACGCCCTGGACATGCAGCTCAGCATTCCCAGCCCGAGAACATCCATCTTCATAAATTTCAGGGCCTCGAGATCGTCCTTGTCCCATTCGACGACCTGGCGGTCTTCCATCGAAGCCGGCTCGATCGGCACCAAGTCGTCCAAACGATCCTGCGTCAGCACGAAGCCGCCAGGGTGCTGTCCAAGGTGGCGCGGAGCCCCCATCAACTGTGAAGACAGCTCGAGCGCGAGACGCAAGCGGTAATCGGCCGTGTTGAGATTGTTCTCCTTGAGTTGTTGCGCTCCTACACCCTCAGACCAGCCCCAGACCCCTGAGGACAGCTGTTCGATCAGGTCTGTAGGCAAGCCTAGCGCCTTGCCCACGTCCTTCAGCGCCCCTTTGGTGCGATACCGGGTGACCGTGCATACCAGCGCCGCCCGGGAACGACCATAGGTCTCGTAAATCCACTGGATCACTTCCTCACGACGATTGTGCTCGAAGTCGACGTCGATGTCGGGCGGCTCGTCGCGTTCGCGCGATACGAAACGTTCGAACAACAGGTCGGAAGTCTCGGGATTGATCGATGTGATGCCAAGGCAATAGCAGACCGCCGAATTCGCGGCCGATCCTCGTCCCTGGCAGAGAATGCCCTGAGAGCGCGCATATCTGACGATGTTGAAGACCGTGAGAAAATACGGCGCGTATTGCATCTCGCGGATCAGTTCCAGCTCGTGCAGGATCGCCGTCCGGACCTTTTCCGGAATGCCTTCGGGATATCGCTCGGCAGCCCCCTCCCAAGACAGTTTCACCAGAGACTGTTGGGCGTCGAGGCCGGGGACAATGGCCTCCTCGGGATACTGGTACTGCAACTGGCCGAGGTCGAAACGACAGCGGTCGACGATCTCGCGCGTCCGAGCCAGCGCCTCGGGAAAGTCGGCAAATAGCCGATGCATCTCCTCCGGCGGCTTGAGGAACCTGTCGGCATGCCGTTCGCGGTCGAACCCGACGTCGTCGATGGTCGTGCCGTTTCGAATGCAGGTGACGATATCCTGCAGCTGCCGTCGCCCGGGCTCGTGGAAAAGGACATCGTTGGTCACGACGGTCTTCACTCTGTGTCGGGCGGCCATGTTCGACAGGTTGTGAAGCCTGAGGCGGTCGTTCGGCCGACGCCGGAGGCAAAGCGAGACGTAGGCACGATCGCCGAAGATCGCAGCAACCCTCCTCAGCTGGCCTGCGTAGATGTCGTCCGCCTCATCCGGCACGAGGATCGCCAGCAGTCCCTCGCTGTAAGCTTCGACATCGGTGATATCGAGGATGCACTTGCCCTTGCCGCCACGGCTTTTCCCGAGCGATAGCAATCGGGTCAGCCTGGAATAGGCGGGGCGGTCCGTTGGGTAGACGAGAAGGGACATTCCGTCCGTCAGGTCGAGACGGCATCCGACGACGAGGCGAACCCCTGTTGTTTTCGACGCTTCCCAGGCGCGGACAATGCCCGCGAGACTGTTGCGGTCGACGATGCCCAGCGCGTCTATACCATACATCGCAGCTGTCGCGAACAACTCCTCGGCTGAACTTGCTCCCCGGAGGAAGCTGAAATGCGACGTCACCTGGAGTTCGGCGTATCTCATCATCCGAACACTCCGTGGAGAAACCACTGGTGAGTGCCCGTGGCCACATCGACGCCGTCACCAGCTCGGAAGACCCAGTACCGCTCGCCGGTATCGTCTTCCACGACGAAATAGTCGCGGACGGCCCGCATCTCCCGCGGAGTGGTCCACCATTCTCCGAATATGCGCTCGGGGCCGTCCGCCCGCCTCACTCGACGACGCTTCCCCCTCCATGAGAAAACCGCAGGCGGTTGGTCTGGCAGGACGGCGATCACCTCGATCTCTTCCGAGCGCGCAAATAGGCGCAAAGGCCTCCCCCACTTCGCTGCCCAGTCGGCCCCGGTTTCCTCGGCCGTCGGGGCAATGCGGGCGACGGATCGTTCCGGGACATCCGAGGCGACGGGGGTCACGCGATAGAGACGCTGACCCCGGTTCTGAAGGATGTCCACGATAGGCGTGTAATCGACGGCTGCTTCTTCGATCAGTGACGAAGCGACCTGTTTCTCCTCCAGCGGCTCGGCCATGATTGCGACAAGAACCATCTTTTCGATACCGTAGCCGGGGTCGATTTTTTCGATGCGATCGCAGAGCAGCTTTGACAGTCGTGTCGGGTCTCGCACTGGCTTCGCAAGCCCGGCCCGCAGCGACTGGCTCGTATTGTCCACGCGGTGGATGACGAGATCGGAGCGGCGCACACCGAGGCCCCTCTTTTCGAGCTTTGCTGCCAGTTGGCCCACGAGACGACGGACGTATTTCTCGATTGTCTCCGGCGCGCCGATCGGTTCCTGGAAATTGCGCGAAACCTCGACCAACTCCGGGGTGCGTAGCGGCTCGATCGGCTCGGCGACACGGCCAAACAGCTGATCCAGCCGCCTGCCGGGTTCGGGACCGAACCTCAGCGCCAAGGGCGCACGCGGCATGGCCGCAAGCTCGCCCACGGTCTCGAGTCCCATAGCCCTCAAGCCGTTGACTGTATCTGGCGCGAGACGCAAACAATGGATGGGCAGCCCCATAACGGCATGCGTTATACCTCCAATCGGAACGACGGTTGTCGTCTCGGTCGTCAGACGAGCAATAGCATGCGCAGCGCCCCAAGTGTCGGCAACAGCCGCCTTCGCGGTAAGACCCTTTGCGTGAAGCATGTTGACGAGGCCTGAGATCAGAAGCACCTCGCCACCCTGGAGATGATCGGCCCCTTCGGTGTCGATGACAATCCCGTCGGTTCCGTCTACGGCGACGACCGGGCTGTATTGAC
Organism: Rhizobium sp. 1399; assembly: GCF_031455475.1. Classification (NCBI taxonomy): domain Bacteria; kingdom Pseudomonadati; phylum Pseudomonadota; class Alphaproteobacteria; order Hyphomicrobiales; family Rhizobiaceae; genus Rhizobium; species Rhizobium sp. 1399. Next base: position 310,772 of record NZ_JAVDSU010000006.1, read on the forward strand.
GTAGCGCCCACAATGCCAGCCGCTTGAGCGCAACGGCGTCTTCAGCTGGACTGGCATCGACCATTACGAGGTTGGTGACCATCGCCTGAGCCCTGCTCGCGGGCATGCCGACCCGGAGTCCGAGTTTGAGGGCATTGGCATCGCTTGCGGATATCCAGCGTTTCGAGCCGCTTTTCGAGATCACCACGAGTGGCTGGTCAGCCGGCACCTCGTGTCCGCCATGCCGTCTGATCCGGTCCGTCGGCAGATAGGGGAAGTAAACAGATACGACCCTTGGCATCACAGGCTCCTATTTCGAACTCAGCACACTCGCCTGCCTTCACCCGCATCAATTCGGCCAGCCATCGCGCCCTTCCCACACCTGCCACGGGCAGTGGCTCGGACGGCAACACGCTGATGCGCCACCGCGACGTCGATGCCGTTGGCTGGACATAGTCGGATGCTTCCGCCTGCCGACGCCATCGTCTCACGGCCAAAGCCATCGTCCCGGTCTTCTCGGCCGCCAGATGGAGGCGGCGCGACGCGGTCATCGGCAGCCGGACCAGTTCTCCGACCACGGCTCCGAAGCCACCGAACGACAGGCCCTCTTCCATGGATGCGAGGACATCCTCCTCCTTGTCGCCCTCACAGAAGATGACCCTGTCCGGATGCAGTCCGGCCTGGGAGATCGCCGGAAAAAACAGATCGGGTCTGGTCAGGCACCAGAGAATCTTGCCCTTCGTTCGCGCGGCGATCCCCGCGACCATGAGGGCGGCCGCCGCGCCGTTGACCGTACCCGTACCGCCGCCCGCGAACTCGTGCAGTGCACCAAAAGTCAGGCCCCCACCAGGCAGAACGCAGTCGATTTCCGGGACACCGAATGGCAAGACGATCGCCTTGCGCGCAATGCCGCCCTCAAGGTGCGCGATGCGCTCCCTCAGCTCGGAAATGATGTTGGCGCTCATCTGAGCCATGTCCGGTCTTCATCGTATTATCGCCAAAAACAAGCTTGTTCTTTATTTGTTCCCAATTAACATGTGAGTCAACGCGAATGTTCAGGTGTATTTTCCTAATCCACACGCAGTCCACAGGGCGACTTTTGCTAATAAACAAATATTTTCAATGCACTGAAAACACGATACGCACAGCCTGATAGAAAGTAACAGATGGGAACAAATACCTACTGCCCGCTGCTGACGCTGCGGGAGTTTCGCAAGCCGACGATAAAGGTGGAATGTCGCGCCTGCGCCCGTAGCGGCGAACTCGACCGACAAGCACTCGTCAAACAATACGGAGCGAGCTTGAGCTTCCAGCAGCTCCGGAGGCGTGTTTCGATGGGATGTCCGAGGATGGTTTCCGCGGACGGCATTGACCGTTGCGAGACTCGGTTTCCGGATTTGATCGAGGCTGGAGCATCTTTGGCGACAGACGATACTGCTTGAATCGCCAGGCTGGAATTGGCTTAGTTGCTCGGTCAACGCGTCCCAATTCAAAATCTCAACATTAGGTCGTAAGCCATTGAAAGATGATTCGTTTTGAGTCGGAACGAATCATCTGCTCCGGACTTGAGTCGCGAATCGTTGGTTCGGAGCATCGCGTCATGCCCTTCGCAAGTCCGTCGAGAAGGACCTGAAATCGCGAAAGGCCGGATGAGGAGGAATTCAATGAACGACATTGCATTCGCACCGATCAGGGAAGTTGCAGTCGGTCTTCCCGATGCAGATCATTTCACTACTGCCACGACCGTATCAGGCATCATGGGAATACTGATGTCTGAGCGCTGGCCCAAGCGGGCAAACGACACGGGATGGCAGCATGCGCTGACCACCTGCACAAGAGCCATCCAACTCGAGGCAGATACCACGATGGCCAGAAAAGCCTTCGTCGCCGCCGCAAGGGATGCAGGTTTAAAGGTTCTCCCGGACGACGAACAGAAGCCAAGAATGCGAGCCCGGTCATCGGCAAGGCGGCCGGCGGTGCAATTGCGACAGCCGCACTCGGATCGCGAAAGACATAATCGTTGACCGTTCGGCAACGGTCCCCAGGTCAACAACGACGAAAGGGCGCGTCTGTGGTCGCATCCTCCACCATGTAGTTCTCTTTCGGGACGCGGAACCCGGCTGGCTCCGGGCCATAAATGAGTCCATCTCGACCTACCAGCCTTCAAATTGCTCGATGACAACGTCCTCATGAGCTGACGCCAGGGATGTTTGCCGCTTTTCCGGCAGGTTCGCGCAATGGCCACCACCTCCAGAACCGCTCCGACCAACCCGGCACCTTCCTGGCTGTTGGCTCGCGCAGACCAGACCAAGAAACCAACCACTACCCGGACGAGGACTTGGGGCCAATCCAGAAATAGGCGCTCGGTTGTCCGTGCGCTGAACGATCTGGCGCGTAGTTGCGGTCCCGTCATGAGGCTCGTCCGTGTGGACTAACGTAGTACCACTGTCTTGTGCCATTGCGGTCAATGTGTCATTAGGAGAAATCCTACGAATGGAGTTTCAAGTGGCAGGCATCTGATCCGAAAGACAACGATATCGTGTATTTTGGAGACCTGCTTCGATGCGAATTTTCGCCCGTAGCCTGCCGACCGCAGGTAATCTAGCCTACGTTTATGCCATTACTTTTTTTGGTACCCTCTATTTCTATCATCCTATAGCGACGCTCTATTACCAAGCTCGTGGACTGGACTTCGTTCAGATCAATTCGCTCTGGGCAGTTGTCGTAGCAGTCATGGCCCTCTCAGAGGTCCCCTCCGGGCTCATCGCGGATAAGATCGGCCGTAAGTGGGCCATTGTAATCGCTCTACTGTTACAATTGCTCGGCGAGATAGTTTTCGTCTTTGCCGACAGCTATTTCCTTTTCGTGCTGAGTGCTGCGCTCGGCGGGGTGGGGTTTGCTTTCTCGTCCGGCTGCCTTGAGGCGATCATGTACGATAGTCTGAAGCGCCAAAAAGCCGCCCATCTTATGCAACGGACGATGGGACTGAACGGCGCTATCGCGCAGCTTGCAGGGATTACGGGCGCGCTTGTCGGGGGCTACCTCGCGCGGGACCTTACGATGGACAGTTATATCTATCTAATTACGATGACGATAGTTTCGGTAGCTGTGGCCTTCGGAATCTCATTTTTCCTGAAGGAACCCAAAGAGACAATAGTTGGAGATGTACCTAGTTTGTTCGAACTCCTAAGGAGCGGAGTGCATCTGCTTCGAACAAACCGCCTACTTCGTCGTATTGTCATACTTTCGATACTTTGCAATCCTCTTACCGCCTATCTCCTTACCTTCTACCAACCGTATTTGCTTAACGCGGGTGCCTCGTCGGACTGGCTAGGTCCCAGTCTGGCTGCGGCCTTCCTTCTCGGGGCCGTTTGTAGTCATTTTGCATACCTTCTGGAGAGATGGGCAGGTATTCGCTGGGCTTTGTTGTTGGCGACGATTTTGCCGGGAGTGTTGTATTTATTGATGTCTTTGTCATCGGTCCCATGGCTTGCGGCGGCGTTTTTTGTCGCGACATTCGGGACAGCCTCGCTTCAAAGGCCAATTTTCTCTGATTATATCAATCAACACATCTCCAGCAGCAATCGCACGACAGTACTGTCAATAATCAGTATGTTTTCTGGGTGCTATGTCGGCATAATGGGTATTGTTACTGGCGCTGTCGCGGAATTTAGTCTCTCGTTGATGCTTTTCCTGACTGGAATTACCGTTGTTATTGTAGGCGTTATACTCCGCGTAAATGCGGTACGGGTGATCGAGAGCGAGTTCGATGATGTGCGCAAAGCAATTACCCCATCATCCTGAGCGGGCAAATGCGCGCCAACATCGCCTATCAACTGCCCGCTCAATTCCTGCTCGAGGGAACCCTGCCCCTTACAAAGGAGAAGGCTACAACTACGTTCTTGCCGAAGGCCTCTCCGATACGATCTCCGCTTTCACCTCTCAGGCCAATGTCGATGAACCTCACGTCCAGACTTCCTGGTCGTGAGGAACTGCAATGTACTCTGCATGGAGAAACTCCTTTTGCTGGTCAATGGAATGGCGATCACAGATTAGGCTCAAAAGGACAACGTGAGAGCAACACACCGGTTACTTTCCACAAACCGAAGAAGGAATTCTCGAAGGGACACGGAAGGTGAGCCTGCCGACCGACGTGTTTGGTCCCAGGGTCGCGACACGGATACAAAGCACAAAGGACCGAAATGTGCTGCAAGCCTAAACATCCGCGGGACGAAAGTTCTTGGACCGGATCGACAACCAAATCGCGCCGGTGCAATTTTCTCTAATATAACAGAAGTCGTACAATCAGACTAAAATATCTCGCGGCATGCGGGAATTATTTCCCAAATTTTAGGTGCTTCAATTTTCGATACTTTCCGTATCTTGATGTAAAATCAATGATTTAATCCACACCATATATGACTCCTCGTAGGTTGCGCTTCTGGAGTTTTGCCGAGATTGTCCTGGCCACAGTTCTCGCGCAATTCATTCGGAAGGGGAAAAATGCTCGGAGAGAATGGAGTGTTTCCGCGCATCGGCTTCCAGGCCACTATGGTTGGGCTCGTGGTTTTCTCCGGGTTCATAAACGTGCTCGGGTTCACCGGCCCATTGTTCATGCTGGAAGTCTATGACCGTGTGATCCCCAGCGGGAGCCTACCAACGTTGGTAGCACTATCGAGTTTGGCGATAGGTCTTTATGGGTTCTCTGGATTACTCGATGTCATACGCGGCCGGGTGCTGTCGAGAATGGCAGGGGTCATCGACCTATCACTCTCGGACCGAGTGGTCACGGTTATTGCAGGCGTGTCACTCCGAACGCAGATGAGCGGCGATATCCTGAAACCGGTCCAGGAGATGGACCAAATCCGCATGTTCCTTGGGAGCGCGGCACCTGCTGCACTCTTCGACCTTCCATGGGTACCGATCTATCTGGCAGTTTGCTTCTTTCTCCATCCTTTGATCGGCGGGCTCGCGGCGTGCGCAATTTTCATCCTGGTCGGGCTGACAGTTGCAACTGATGTCTTCACCCGGACGCGGATCAGGCAGGCCGCTAGTTCTATTGCGACACGCAATCGGCTTGGAGAGGCAGCTCATCGCAACGCAGAAGCAATTTTTGCAATGGGTATGCAGAAGCAGGTCGAACGACGTTGGGCGGATGCGCACGGAGCACTGACGGATCAACAACGGCTAAACGGTGACATCGCCAGTCTATTCGCCAGCATCTCGAAGACGCTTCGGCAGGCCGTTCAATCAGCATCATTGGCACTCGGTGCTTATCTGGTGGTTCACGGCGACATGAGCGGCGGTATGATCATAGCCGCCTCGATCCTGGTCGCGCGCGCGTTGCAACCGATCGAGCAGGTGATCTCCGGTTGGCGTACCATGATCGCCGCGCGACAGGCTTGGCAGCGGTTGCATGAGATTTTCGAGCTGTTTCCCAAACAGGCACAACGGACCGAGCTCCCAGCGCCGAAGACATCACTTTCGATCGAGGGTGTGTTTGCGGCACCTCCCGGCGAACGGCAACAGATGACGGTTCAGAATGTCAGCTTCGGCGTCCAAGCCGGGTCGGTCGTCGGAATAATCGGTCCGAGTGCGTCCGGAAAATCCTCGCTTGTCCGTGCTATCGTCGGCGTCTGGCCTCTGGCACGTGGAAAGGTCAGCCTCGACGGTGCCAGTCTGGACCAATGGGTGGAAGACCAGCGCGGCATCCATGTTGGCTACATGCCCCAAGGATCGGACCTGTTTCCCGGTACGATCGCTGAGAATATCGGCCGGCTGTCCGACTATCCCGATGATCGCATGGTGATCGCAGCGGCGGAAGCGGCCGGCGTACACGAGATGGTTGTCGGGTTGGCTGATGGATACGAAACCCAGGTGGGAGATGGTGGGCTCAATCTCTCTGCAGGTCAACGCCAACGGATCGCCCTCGCCCGTGCTCTCTACGGGAACCCGTTCCTAGTTGTACTCGACGAACCGAATTCAAACCTAGATGCGGACGGGGACAAGGCATTGGCCGAGGCCATATCCAAGGTCAAGCTCCGCGGTGGAATCGTCATCGTCGTCGCCCACCGCAACAGCGTGCTGGCACAACTCGATCTTCTGCTTGTGATGGAGAACGGTGCCGCGAAAGCCTTCGGCAAACGCGACGAGGTTCTCAAGATGTTGCAACAGCAAAAGCCTCGTGCATTGCGCCCCGGCACCTCTCCAAACCTGACGGTGATCGAATGAGAGATGAACTCATGACACGTCATCCAAGCTCGCCCCTCCATGGCTCCCTACTGCGCAACCTTATGGCTGGAACCGTCAGCATCACAGTTCTTTTAGTCGGCATGGGCGGATGGGCGGCCACGACCGAGCTATCGGGTGCCGTGATTGCAAGCGGTATCCTGGTGGTCGATGAGAATGTCAAAAAGGTGCAGCATCCGTCGGGAGGTATAGTCTCGGAACTTCTCGTAAAGGAGGGCCAGTCTGTCGTCGCAGGGGATGTGATCGTGCGCCTGGACGCGACGGTCGCGCGCGCCAATCTTTCCGCCATATCGAAGAACCTCAACTTCCTCTACGCCCGCCAGTCGCGCCTCGAAGCGGAGCGAGACAATCTCCCCCGTGTAGAAGTCCCAGCGATACTTGTTCAGCGCCTTTCGGGTGAAGAAGCACGGGCCACGATGGCGAGCGAGAAACGGCTTTTCGAGGAGAGACAAGAGTCACGTGACGGTCAAAGAGCACGGCTACGGGAGCAGATAGCACAGCTCCGAGAACAGATTGGCGGCCTCGACGTTCAACAAGAAGCCAAGGCCGAGGAAATCGGTCTCGTCGGCAAAGAGCTCGAAGGTCTGCGACGACTTTTCGAGGTCGGCGGGATCACCATGAGCCAAGTCAATGCCTTGGAGCGCAACGCCGCGCGCTTGCGCGGAGAGCGCGGCCAATTGATCGCCTCAATGGCTGCAGCCCAAGGCCGCATCGCGGAGATCGAGCTTCAACTTCTTCAGGTCGATCAGTCGATGCGTGCCGAAGTGGCAGCTGAATTGCGCGATGTCGAAAATGAAGAGGCAAAACTCATCGATCAAGAGGTGACGGCCAGCGATCAGCTCCGACACATTGATATCAAGGCCCCAGTCGATGGTGTTGTCCACGAGTTGTCGATCCATACAATCGGGGGCGTGATAACGCCTGCCGAAACACTCATGCTGATTGTGCCGCAACACGACAATCTCACTGTGGAAGCGCGCATTGCGCCGCAGGACATCGATCAATTGTCGGTCGGTCAGGGGGCCAGGCTCATGTTGACCGCCTTCAATCGAAATACCACTCCGGAACTGCAGGGTTCGCTGGTGCGTATTTCAGCGGATTTGGAGACTGACAAACAAACGGGTGCCAGTTTCTACAGCGCCTCGGTTTCCATTTCTCAAACCGAGCTTGGTCGCTTGCGAGACTTGGTACTGCTGCCAGGCATGCCTGTCGAAACCTTCATACGCACCGGCGACCGCACCGTACTGTCCTATTTCGTCAAACCGATATTGGATCACGGGAACCGCGTGTTCCGTCAGGACTAACAGCTACCGAAATTAGCGGTCTTTTCAAAAGGGCCGCGCCGAGATGCGGACGCAGCAAACGATAGCGTTTGCAGCTCAGGAAAGCTGCGTCCGCAAAAAGCCGGCGAATGGTTCGTCGGCGTCATAGGAGCACTAAAATGGCAGATATATACGGCACCCCTCTGAGCGATCTCCTGATTGGAGAGACCTACATGGGAGTGGACCTAAGCGACAACATTTACGGCTACGGTGGCAATGACACCATCGTCGGCGGCGGCGGCAGCGATCAAATCTACGGCGGAGAAGGCGATGACACCATTTACGCCAGCTACCCTGATATGAATGTCTCCGCCGGCGGCGTCGATGTCATCTACGGTGAGGCAGGCAACGATACCATCTATCTCGGCCCCGGTTTCAATTCCGTCTTCGGGGGAGCCAACAATGATATTTTCGTGTCCTTCGGCGTAGGAAACGGAAACTACGATGGCGGCACCGGCGACGATGCTATCGTCCTTCTAAACTACAACGGCTGGGACGGCGGACACCCATCGGAATCTTTGCTTCAGATCGGCACTATCACCGATGTCGAGCTGATCCAGAGCCAGAGCACCCTCCCGTCGTATATCATCCTCACTGGCGGCACCGTTGATTTCAGGCACAGCACGATCATCGATTTTGACGGAATCCGCGGCGATGACACGCTCGGAGATACCATCTATGCGTCCCGCTTCTACAACAGTGCGACGAGCACATTTTCTGGCGCGATCGTGGACGGCCAGGGTGGCGATGACACGATCTTCGGTTCGATCCTGGGCGACACCATTCGTGGTGGAACAGGAAACGACATCCTCCTCGGCGGCGCGGGTAACGATTCCCTCTATGGCGGCGCAGGCGCGGACTTGTTCTGGTTCGAAGTTGGAGAAGGTGTAGACACCATCTACGACTGGGCCGACGGTATCGACAAAATCGTCGTTGGCTCGTCCGTCACGCTCGTGAACCTTTACAATTCCGGCGGCTCGGCACTTCTGGAGTTCGACGACGGAAGTGCACACTATACATACGCGCTCTTAAACGGCGTCAATCCGGCATCGATCGATGGCTCCGACCTGCTTTTTGCGTAAGGTTCATTGAATGCAATAGGCCCAGATCGATGCTCGATCTGGGCCTATCCTTAGCTATCGGAATTGAGGCTAGGTTCAAAAGCCAAACGCATCCCGCCACTTGTCGTTCCAAGCCGCGAAGTCGCTCGAGGCCTTGCCAAAATTGCTGTTGTTCAGCATCGCGGATGCCATTTTCAGCTCATCCGTATTGCTACCATCCGACCTGCTGATGATCATCCCAGCATCGATCAGCGCGGATTGGGCCGTCTTCAATCCGGTCATAAGCGTCTTGCTGGTGCTGTTCCCATTTTTGTCCTCGATATTCGAGATGATCTTGCCGCCGTTTCCAAGATGGAAACCGATTACGAACTCGCCATCCCCGAATTTGGACCTATTGTCCCGGATAAGGCGCTGAACGGCGTTGGCAATCGCGTTGTCATCGCTGATGCTGGGATTCTTCGCCTTCTCGGCCTTAACGAGCGAAGCAAATTTGTCACCATCGTCGTTGATGAGCTTTTTGATGACGTCGGTAACGCCGGCATCGCTAGTTTTGAAGTTGCCAGAATCCAGGAAATTGAGAGCGCTCGAGACGATTCCGTCGTTGCTCTCTTTGACATCGAGTAGGGCGCTGTTGATCGTCGATGAGGCCTGGGTCTTTACGGCGCTTGTTTGACTGGAAATGCCATTGGCGATGGCTGCGATGGCGTCGGCAGCCGATTTCCCGGCTTGCTGCTTATTAGGAAGCAACGATGCGTTCGTCTGCTGCAGGATGAGCAGTGCCGCATTGTTCGCTGGTGAGATCGCGGTCATTATCGTTCCTCTGGTACCGGAATTTCCTCCATCGAAATCCGCGGCACGGAAGAGCTTGGGGCATCATGCCTGAGCAACCTAAATACGAGACATTCGTTGTCACAACTTTGAATTTTGCACATTAACAAAGTGCTTATTCCACGTGCTAAATCCTGAACCGGCTAGCTTCCACACAGGATAAAGTTGACGCGTTGAATAGATTGCCCAACCGTCGATTGTTTTGCAATCTCCCAAGATTGCTAGGTTTTTAAGTAAATGTTTACCTTGGATACCCTTACGAGATCGGGCTGATCCCAAAGCACGTCGAGGATGACTGCGCGCTAGGAGCAGGCGATATCAAGAATACAATTCAAAGGTCCGTCACACGAAAACGAAGCCAAACCCGCCACAAGGATCAAACGTAGGTTCGTTGATATCAATCCGAGATCGAGCGCCCGCTTTACGGCTTCAGCCTTCGTGCGACAACCAAGCCTCGCCTGAGCGTTGTCGAGATGCATCCTTACTGTGTGGATGGAAAGTTTCGTCATGCTGGCGATCGCCTTAGGCGCATGCCCTTGCGCGAGGAGCGACAAGAGCCGCCTACCTTGCGGTGTTAACCGCGGGACAGGATGCGCTTTTTGGCTAACGGAGAGCGCTTTGACGTGGAGACGTTGACCGAGAAAGGCCAAATCAGGTGCTCTGCTGTGAGAAAAGCGTCGCCATAGGTCGTCATCGGCATGATCGGCGGAAAATGACACGATTCCCAACTCGCCTTGGGCGCTGAAGCACGGGATCGAATATCCTCGTCGTCCAATTCCAAACCTATCGAGGTCTTTGAAGTACCGCTTCAGGACCTCGGAGGAGCGGTCTAATTCATCCCAATTCACTGGCAGGGCCGTTTTTCTTGCTTCCATAACAGCCGGATCGATCGAGACGTATCCCCGTTCAATATATCGCGTACACCAGGCTGCATCCGCAGTGCCCAAGAGTATATTTGGCTCGCCTTCCGAACCTGGTGGTCGCACGGTGTGGTAGGCGAGATGTGTGACTTCAAACCGATCTCGAAGCTCGTAGACGGCCGCCTGCAAATCATCAAGACCAACCGCTGAATCGATAGCCGAAGTTCCAAACGACAGAATTTCCTCTCGGTCCATGAACTCTCCTCCAAGGTGCGGAGACCGACAAGAATGCACTCATAGACCAGATTCAACCCTAAATAATAACAGAAAAAGCACGTTATGATTGTCTAATTTGCCAAGCTTGATGTGAAGGAGATTGTGTTTGAGGAGGAACGGCAATTCGTCCTCCATCAGACTCTGAGGGGTAGGATGCTGCCCTCGCGACTTGCCTTCAAGTCGGTCGACCTGGGGGCGGAGCTTGGGAATAAAGTTGAATTCGAGACCCGCTATAAACGCCAGCTCTAGGAGCCGAGCGATCTCGACTGTCGGATCAACCGAGGTCCCGTGTTTGATTCTCTCTAAAAGCTCCCAGCCGATCGTCCTGAACTCGAGCTGTCGTTCATGCTTCTGAGTCAGCTTGTCTAGTTCGAACCTATCTTTGGTCATTCCGCGCGCACACCTTTGGATGCGGAAATGGTAAAAAGCGGCTATGCAAGAGCAAAGGGATGCTGATCCCACCGCGGCATCTAGGACATAGCGGCTTCGCTAGACCCATTCCATCTGGATGGCTCGCGGTGAGGCAGCTCAAGCAGCTCCTTCAGTGTCGTCATCGCGTTCCGAGCCTTTATTGTTCGCGAGCGGCTTCATCGATCATTTGGGCGAGGACGAGAGCTGCCTCCAAGGAAAATGACCAATATTCTGGCCTGCTAAAAGGAGCACGGATACAGACTGCCGCGTCGTCTCGGAGGATCGCGTAATCGAAAGCGGTGTCAAGGATGCTTCCGTCAGTTCCGTCCGCGATCGCCCTTATCCGAATAGCGAACTCGCGGGCCGCATCGTCACTGATATCAAGCGCTTCTGCTTCCCCAATCCTGACTTGGACTCGCCTTTTCGATCGTCGGACTTCAATCCTTGGATTATTTGGGAGGCGCATTCCGATCACCCTGGCACCATCGTGCGCACCGATCGTATGGTACGCGCAACCTGACCAAATACAATGGGTGAACGCCTTTCAAGCAGGCGGGCTACCGAACTGGCGGACTGAAGAGCTTTCCGCCTTTAATGTCGTCAACAAGAGCCGCTCCCAGATCGCGCGTCTCCAGGAGACTGTCGATGTTGAATGGAATCGTCGCCCACGTTTCCGTCCGGCCTTAATCGATACGGAAATGGCAAGGACAAGCGTTGCAAGATTGAAACGCCTGGTAAAGCAGCCCCTGACCATCGCCGTATTGAACTGCACATCCGCCGGCCGCCGCCGAGGCAGCGACATCTGATCAGCAATTTGCAGACAATGTCTGCAAAATTCGATTTTCGAGCGTCGGCGTCCTTGGTGGCTTTAGAGGAGCGAACCCGGCAGAGCCGGCGCTTTAGGTGGGAAAAATAGAAAGTGCCCAAATCAAATGCCGCGAGTGGGCCCGATCAGCCAGCGCAGGGACAAACCAAACCCGCGAAATCAAAATAGATAGTCCAGACGTATGTGGCGCTAGATAACCGATGGCGACCGCTGTAAGGCTCGAACCTGCGGCATTCGACTTAGAAGGTGCCAATACTTCGCAACCAGCAGGGCGGAATTCCGCTCTCCGAGCGCACGCCTTCGCCCGTCCGCACAAGGGCCGACGTCGACCATGCGTCGTCGGGCGCAACTCCAGTGCGTGAGATTTTTGTGCCCCAAACACTCAAAAACAGGATAATCGTGATCGAGTGGTGCGGCCAGTGGTCCAGAAACTCACGAAGGCGGCCGCCGTCGCCGTAGCCATGTTCACCTGATCGGTTGCTATTCCCGCACCTTCGGAAGGTCGTCGCCGAACTGACGTGACCTCTTGCCTATCAGATGAACGACAGCGATCGTCTCGGCTGCCTCTCTCAAATCTGAGCGTTGGCACAGGACTTTAGCCCGAATCGGCTGTCGCTCACGCAGAGCGTCTCACCAAAACGATTCGTCCTCGCGGACTCCTTCGCGCGCGTTTTCAACCGGGAATGACTCCAACTATCATGCGAAAAGTGATAACGTTTTGTTTCTTGAGTTAACGTAGCGTTATCCCGCTCGGCCTTGGAAACGGCCGCGGATTTGCCGATTAGCGCGGGCGGTCGCCATCAAAAACAACATCAAATTTGCGGTCCGAGGTTCTCGAACAACAAGCGCCATGGGACCGACCAAGTCGTTCTTTTTAAGCCTACCGAAAGATCGATGTCTTTGAAAACCGATCAGCCGCCAAGGGCCCTGATGGCGATAATTCAGGTTCGGCTGGTGTCGGCAAGTAAGCTGCTGCATCCGGCCCACCCGCTAGTATCGCAAGACGCCAGCCTAGAAGACCCGACCACAGCCTGGACCACTCTGAACATCACTAGAGCAGAGACACCGTCGTATTTTGGAGGACTCCAGGGCGTGGGTGGCGTTGCCAAAGTCATGCATTCCGACGTTGCGATGACTTCGTTCGCCGATTTCGCTAGCCATGGGCTAACATCAACGCCTTGTCGCAAACGAAACAATCCAAGACCTCAACTCGCAATGGGCGGGACGACCTCGAAGCTTTTTCAGGTCATGATTTCCTCCTCGGGAAACACGGCCGATACCAACGAAAGAAAGAACTCGCGCTCCGACGGTGCGCCTGATGGTGAGAAATGAATAGCGTATGTAAGAAGTGCGATGAAATCGTCCGTTCGCACCAAGTTTAGGAACAGTGACGAATGAGCCGCATGCTTGGATAGTCACGTCGACGGGCCGTTACATTATTACAGGATCAGTGAGCTATCGGACACGCCCGCTGCCCTCGCACCAGAGGGCGGCAAAAAAGAAACTTGTTGATCGCTGAGAGAAAGAGGATTCTAACGATGACGTAGTGAACGGTCGCAGCTTTGAAGCAGCGTCTCGATTCTCAAAACGAAGACGGGCCGCTTTGCAGAGCAGCCCGCTTCAACGGTGGTTGGCACTCCACAACGAGTCCAACCGATGACCAGCAAATGGAAACCAGTCATGACACAGCATTAGCTCTCCTCAATCTCGAAATCAAACGGAAAACCGATCACGTAGCGCGCGACAGTGCAGAACTGCGCGCGTGGCGGGGAAAAAGGTGTCGTTTTCGACGCTTGAGTTCCTGCCCGATCCAATCCTCACCACTCGCTTGACCAACCTGGGCAGGCGCGCGGTGCGATTCGTGATTCGTAGGAGGTCCTTCCGCTTCCGTTAACCATGCCGGCACTTTGCCGTCGGCAAACACCGATCGCTACTGTAAGCACTCGCGTGCCAATATGGAACGAGAAGTTCTCATGCACACGATAGTGAACATAGCGATAACGCACACGGCTGCCGCGAGCAACCAATAGGCCTGGCGTCTTTGCCGCGCCTTGGTCATCGCGGCACCTCGGAAAATCCACCACCGTTTCCGGAGGCCTAGACTTGTTCATTATCTCATCCGAATCTCGTAAATTATCCACCACCTGTAAATGGCTTTCGCCACCCGTCGGTGTTCCGGCGATCAAACCCGAAATCGAACGCATCTTCCGCCAGCTTGATCAGTTGCGCCCGCACCCTCGCAGCGACGATGGATCGCCCCGCGGTGGAATGATGACAGATGGCGACTTGGCGTCTGAGTTCGGGCGATTTGCGGGCGAAATCCGCATGCGATCGAAAGCGATTCCCAGCCCTTGGTCGATATCCCCGATAGCGGCGTCGCTCTAGCCTAATAGGGGCATTCACACTGAAACATCTGATCCGTGCTCTCCGGCTCGCCCGGGGAACGCTCTCATTTGTCAAAAAAGTCGAGGATAGCTCAATGGACGTCCGAAAGGTGCTCCGTTTCAAGAAGGATATGGATCAAGGCTTGGCCTGGCAGGCCTTCTACGATCCCCAGCTCAATGTCGAACTGACGGGAGATCAAGTGCCGTCAGGGAGGTTCGAAATTGTCAAGGTCTCGAATGCCGGCCGCACGGAGGAGGTCGAGACATGGGTGCCCCCGGTTATGAAAGCACCGGGTACTCATATGCCTCCCAAACGCAACAAGTTCGCCGCGCGTGCCTTCATTCCAGACATCGGGACCAATACCCAGGTTGGCAATGCCAGCTTCTTGGAACTCAAATGCGCGATGCATTTTATGGCAAACCGTCGGGTTACCAGCATCGTTGATCAGCACTCGACGTATGAATACGCGGACGAGAACGGGGAATTGCGCAGCCACCGAATCGATTTCCTGATCGAGTTTGACTCAGGCCTTAGTCTTGCGATCGCGGTAAAATCCGAAGACAGGGTCGACCCAGCCGGACTTGATAAAATCGTAAAACACATTCGGCCACAGCTGTCCGGCGTCGCTGACGACCTCATCATTTTGACCGACGCCCACCTCACAAACGACCGGGCCTGGAACAACCAGAGTATCATCAGGGCTCGCAAGGCGCGGAAGGAGGACGATTGCGAGACGTTGCGAGCCATTATCCGCGACATTCACGGGTCTTTCAACGCGTACGAAATGACACTTCGCCTGCCTTCTGTCGCTGCCGGTGAAACCGCGATTTGGTGCCTGCTCTATGATGGCGTTCTCAAAATGGTACGCCCTGACCGGAGGCTTTGCGACGCTCCGTTCGTGTTCGTTGATAGGGCCGCACTGCACTCTGGCCAGCCCGCTCCTACGCGGCCTGGCCTGCAGAGTGGATGTGGCGGGCAGAAGGCCAACCAGTCGTATCCCTCACTTCGTCTCGAGCCCCTCCGGATGCGTGAAGCCGTTCGGACGGCAGAAAGGAGCGCGGCCATGGCAATATAACTCCAGGTAACCGCCCAAAAACAAATGGGCTCGACGCACAGCGCTTTACGCTGGGCAGCATTCATTAGACGGCGGTTCGCCGCTGCCCCATGGCGATGTTCGAGGAGAAGCATTCCCTCCTGATCGCCATCAATAACTCACCACCAACCAGCAACAATAAGGACAGTATCATGAACACCCATGCATTCATGTTTCCCGCCTCAGTGGAGGTATCATAATACCGCTTTGCACCGGGAGATGGCTTCCTCTTTCGAGGTCGCGACTTCAGCTTCGTTGAAACTTTGCCTGACGGCTATGTCATCGCACGTGTCTCCGACGGACTTCAAATCGGACTTACAAAGCAACAGATGGCAGAGGCGTTCGAGGACAAACGCGACCCGATCATTCACTACCCGGGCAAGTACTCCGGGAGCGGAGCAAGGGCCGGACTGCGCGATGAAGCGATGACTACAAAGCTTTCGGCAGAGCAGAAATCAATTCTGCTGCTCAAGAAGGAGCTCTGCGACGCCGTACTGAAACTCTACCGCAAGGGTGACCTAAAGCTAACGGATGAATCCATGGGGTTGTTGCTTCCGGGTTTGATCAAGGGACTCAGAACGCCGTTGCCTGAAGGGAAGAAGAAGAAGACCTGGAAGAGCCGGAAGAAGATGACGAGGGACACGTTTGATCCGAGCCCTAGAACGGTTCGTGACTGGCTCGCCAAATACCGGCGATCGGGACAGCTTGTCTCCCTGGTCGATGATTACGGAAACAATGCGGGTACGACGCGCCTCGGCCCGGAACTGGAAGGCCTCGTTCAAAAATATGTACACAAGTGGGCCACAACAGATCGCGCTAAGAGCAAAACGATCCATCAGGAAATGTGCGATGGGATCGAGATGCTAAATAACGATCGCCCGAAACCTGACCGTCGGCCGCCCCCAGACATCAAGACGTTCAGAAGGAGGATCAAGAAGCTGCCGCCGGCTTTCGTGGCAGCAGCGCGGTCTGGTGTCGACGCGGGTAAGTTGGAATATTCGATCCATCAGCAAGGTCTTGAACAGATTCGCCCGCTCGAGCGTACCGAGATGGATGAATGGGTTACTGACCTGCAAACCGTGCTTGCGTTGGCTGGCGTTTGGCAAACCATGTCTAAGAAGGAGCGGGCGGCTGTTCCGCGAATGCGGCTTTACGTGACCGGAATTATCGACGTCGCCTCGAAGTCCATGGTTGCAGCCGAAGTCCATCGGAAACCTCCCTCCGTAAAAACGTCGATCGCCGCTCTTGAGGTGGCCACGATGGACAAGACGGCCATTGCCAAGGAGTTGGGCTGTTTCAGCCCATGGGACATGCACGGCACGTTTGAACTAGTCGCTACGGACTCCGCTTCTTGGTATGTCAGCGACGAATTCCGTTGGACGGTCAATGACCTTGGTGCAATCCTCTTCTTGCCTCCGACCGGAGCCGCATCTGCCCGCGGGACAATCGAGAGGTTTTTCCGGACATCCTCTGTCCAGGCTTTCGAGTATTTTTCTGGGAGGACCTGGGGTTCAGTTTCGGAAAAGGGGCTCGTCGATGCGGAGAAGGAGGCAAGTATCGTGTTCGAGCAGGCTCGAGCGCTACTTCTCCGATTCATTGTCGACGTCTACCACAACACAAAGCACAATGGCGGGGAAACGCCACGTGAAGCGTGGAAACGCCTGAAAAACCGCTACGGCGTGCTCCCCTCTCCCACAGGCCATCGTAGGCGCGCGATTTTCGGTTCGTCCTTCGAAGCCTCCATTACGGCCTCCGGCTTTACCTGGAATGGAGTTCCCTACCAGTCGAACGCACTACAACACGTCCGCCGCAACGTGACCAACAAGGTGCTTGCGCGGGTCGACCGATACAATTTGGGGGCAGCGTCCTTCTTCGACGGAACGCGCTGGTACACCGCCTCGGCCAAGTTCGAGGAATTCGAGGGAATGACTGCGTTCGAGTGGGCCGCGATCAAAGACCAGTATAGTCAGCTGGCCGATCAGCAAGCGGAACTGTCGCGCGAGACGCTCCAAAAAGCGATCGCCGATCTGCGAAACGCTGGCAAGCTCGCGCGACTCCTCGCCGCACTTCCGCAGCCGGGGTTCACTGAGGAGGACTACGAACGCTTCGAGGAGCGCCTGGGAAGACAGTTTAAGGTCACAAATCGCGGTCCCGTGGCTGAAATCGACATGGCTGCGGAATGGAGGCCCAGCGCGAACTATCTCGAATTGATCGGGCTGGGCGGTGTCGCCGTTCCGGACGATGTATTTGGTGCTTTCGGGGATACCGCGGATGAGGCCGAAGCCGTACCGATCCCGGCTGCACCTGAGCGTACGCCGGTAGTTCAATCCCTTATCGACCCCGACTTCGACGCCTAGCGCCCGAGCCGTATCGGAAACAGACGCCTGGACTTGCCCGGGCGTCCCCCCTGCTCCATACCAATTCGAGGACACACGATGATGCCTGCAATTGAGAAGCCGCACGTCGGCGCGGGATTTACAACAAGCCAGGTTAGCGATGCGAAGCGCGCCAGGATCGCACGACTCGATAAACACTATGTCGGGTTCTCACGCGACCGCCTGCTTCGAGATACCCTTAGGTCGATGGTCGATAGCATTCCCCCCAACGACTACGACCAGCTGGACATTCCGGATAAGCGGCGGATCGTTGCCATCTGCGGCGAGAGCGGAGCTGGGAAGACGCGGGCTCTGATCGAACACTGCCACCGTATTCCTGAGATGCGCCCCTACGTGGATCACGATCAAGTGCTGGTAAACCCCGTACTCTGGTTCAAGGCTCCCTCTCCCTCGACCCCACAGCGACTAGCGTTCGCCGGGCTGACTGCGCTTGGCGTGCCGGTACGGGCAAACATCGCTGAGAATAAAATTTGGCAATTGTTCCAAACAGAACTGAAACGTCACCGCATCAGATTCGTCGTCATCGATGAGGCACAGGACGCCATCGAGACCGCTAATCGGATCGAAATTGTGAAAATCGCCAATGCCTTCAAAAATCTGGTTCAAATGCAGGACTGGTCTTTACGGCTCGTTCTCGTTGGCGTTCCGCCACTGGCAGAGTTTCTTGAACGAAAGCAGCTTTTCAACCGTCGTCTCGTGGTGCCGTTTGAAAGAATTTCGGCAGACGCGGAAGTGGGGACCGTTGTCACGATCCTAGAAAAAGTGGTGGTCGATCACGCGGGAATGACCTTGGCTAAGGACCTGGGCGATGATTTCGAAAAGAGATTGGCCCACGCATGCGACGGTCAAATCGGTTCGATCATTCAAATCGTACGAAAGGCCTTGGAGTTCGCGATCGAAGGGGACGAAGAGCAGCTCACACTGACGCATTTCGCGAACGCTTACCGGTCATTTTCTGGATGCAAGGACGACGAGAACATCTTCGAGGCAGATCACTGGCGGGACCTGGACCCATTTACCGCACTCCGCCGCGACGGAGACCTCAATTACATCGTTGCCAGATCGACAGCATCGAAGTCCCGCAGTGCAACGAGGCGAGCATGAGCAAACTGCATCTCACGGTCCCGCGCCAGGACGAGGAAACGCTTGGTAGTTATTGCAGCCGTCTTGCTGCGCTTCACGGGGCATATTCGGCTCGGGAGTTCTCTAGTTGTCTGGGGTTCAGCTTCATTGAACTCCTCAGAGGTTCGGACGTTCACGTTGGGATTTTCACGCGTCTTGTGAGTCTCCAGGAAGCGGACGCCCGAGAAGTCTCTATCAGAATTTTAGGGCCGAAACTTCGTTATCTCCGCGATCACTTGTTCACGAGAGACCATGTCGTTACGACTAAGTCGAAGTTCTGCCCCCATTGCCTCATCGAGGACGAAAGATCAGGCGTCGGGCGACAGGGAAGTCGTGCATACATGCGGATTTCATGGCTGCCCCGATTTTCGCGGGTTTGTCCAATCCATCAATCGACTCTAGTGACGGCGGTTCCAGGCGGGTTGGGAATGTATGGCGACGCGATCGGCGGAATTCGCGCGGATAATACGGAGTGGTTTGATTACATTGATCGCACCAACCCAGCGCAGGCGACCCCTGCTCAGTCATACCTCATCGACCGGTTTATGGGCCGCCCCACAGAGGCGTTGTGGCTAAACAAATATCCGGTTCAGGCGGCGGCGCATTTCATCGACATTGTCGGTGCGGTTGAACGGCACGGAATAGAGGTTAGCTTTGACAAGCTGGATGTCCTGGAGCAGTCTGCCTGCGCGCAACGGGGTTTCGAAATCGCAGCAGGAGGCCAAAGACCGGTGAAGGCTTTCCTGGCCGGTCTGGTCAAAGGCTTTTACCGCTCAAGATCGGCCATGGGAGCTCATGCAATCTTCGGCGAATTGGCGGATGAAATGTCGCTTCGCGCTAACCTACCCGGATACGATCGCATCTTAAAGCTGATGCAGAGAGTTGCTATCGAAAACCTCCCAATCGGGCCAGGCGACAATTTCCTCGGTTCCGTTCGGCAGCGTCGGCGACTTCACTCCCTCAGCTCGGCTGCAAAGGAAAATGAGATAGGTCCCCACATATTGCGGACATTCATGATCGAACGGGCATTGATCGCCCCGACAAAATGTAGCTTGCACCGGACCGTTTTTCATCCGAGCGCGATAAGTGATCTCATCGCTCCGATAAAGGCGCTCGGACTAACTGGAGCGGCACGGGCAAAACAAGCTCGTAAAGCCAGTCGCGCGGGTAACTGACGTTCTCACAAGCATTTTCCGGCCGGTCTATTGAGACCGGCTTTTTTTGTGCCTACCTTCTAGGGCGAAAGTAAGCAGCAGTTAAGGCAGATCGTATAGCCGATTTCTAGCTCTCAATGCCGGAAATCAATAACTTAGCGATAGTCCAGGGCGACACCATGCGCCCGTTTACAGTTCTGTAAAGGCGGACCGAAGACCGGATTTCTAGGAACGTTTCGCGGAAACAAGGAAAGTAGCACCGGACCACGTTTCTTCAGTAAGGTGATCGCTCTTTGTCGACTACAGCAAACGGAATAAGTTGCAGCTTGCTGAAGCCTTTCAGCTGTAGTCTGGTCCTGGTCTAGATGGCACATGAATGTGCCATCGCAAACGATCGAGTAGACAAGGCAAATTCGTAGCCGCGCCGAGGTAGTTGAGCTAGTGTTCAGATCAACGAGCGGCGTGAGTACCGACAGGAGTGGGTGATTTGAACGAGGTTCAGCAATTGTGGGAATGGCGTGAGAAGATTGCGAATCTCTACTACGAGGTACGTTCCAGCTCGGACGCGGTTGCTGCCTGGGAACTTTGGCGCAACACACGTTCAGCCGGTCGGGTCTACACGGGTGGTGTCAAAGAAAGCGCATCCCGAATGGCGCCCCACCGCAAGCATGCGTCAGAAGAACCCCAAGCTTCCCACCGCGATGAGGCCCGGGCCGAACAATCCGCTCGGAACCCGGGCGATCTATCTCGCAGACAGGCTACTGCGTATCCACGGCACCAATGATCTCCCTCGGCGATCGGGACCAACGCATCGAGTAACTGCTTTCGGATGTATCGTCAGGACGTGGAAGAGCTGTACAAGCACACGCGATTGCGAGGACGAGGCTGGATCGGGCGACCGTCGTTGATTGTATAGCGGGCACACAATCAAGCTATTCCAGTCCGGCCGAATAGCCGCAGACGGAGAGAGTTCGGCACTCATGGTGAGGGCTGCTCCGGCGGCGCTCGATACAGAATAACCCGAGCGCTCGGTATGAGTTGAGAAAGGAAATCAAAGTCCCGGACGTTAGCAGTCAATACGCTCGCACCCAGCTGCCGTGCCTGTAGGAAAATGAGGGCATCATTGACGAAGCGGCGCTCATGTCCCTCGCCCTTTGGCAGGTTGCTCATGCGAAAGAGGAGCCCCGCCAGCACGCCGGCCTGTCCCCAGGTGGTTGCATCCGGGGCATGAAGCCGGTGTTCCGGAATGTCTTCTACGGTCGCCGCGATCGTTTCGAGGGCCGCCTTTGTGGAGGGATGATTTGGATTCAGCCGTCCGAAGGCATGGGTCAGCTCGGATAGACACACCGCGGAGTGGTGGCACAGGCGATACGTCAATAGTGTATCGACCTCCAACGGCGAGCGGCCTTGAAGCACATCCAGATAGACGCTGGTGTCCAGGAACAGAGGCCCTCCAATTTGAGGCTCGTCAGCGGCCCATGAATGAGCTTCGTCGGGCCTCCGTTCGAGCGTTCCCACGTGCTTTCCGGGCTTTAGCGATCGGAGGGTTTCGGAGAGATCAAATCCCAAGATCGACATCCGTCGGGATGGTGCCCTTGCGGCCCACCAGACGCACGCCAAAGTCATCTTCAAGAGCCAGCCGGGAAAGTGCCAATTCCAGCAACTCGGTGTCGGAGGTAACATGGGCGCGCTTCTTGGCCGCCTCGACCAACTCCGAGGGGACTCGTCCCGACAAGCGGGTATTCTTTGCCGTGCCGAGGAGACCGATGGCTTTCGCTTGCTCGAGCACGAGCCTGTTGCGGTTCAACGCGACCTTTGCTTCGGCCTCCGCAGCAGTATGGGACTGGGTAACCATAGGTTTCTCCTGTGTTCAACATAGTATATGTAACGTTGAACGAAAAGGCAAGATCGATAGCGGGTGGCGAGCTGGGATCCCGATATGGCGGCTCGCCCATGATGAAAAGCAGTCCGAACCTGTTAGGTGGTCTGTCTCATAAAGGCTGCGTTCCGAATCCGCCCCCTGTCACTTGTTACGGATATCCGTAGCTTCACCGGATATCCGTTCTCATCTGGGCAGGAAGAGGTCGGAGCCCCTTCCCAGATCACCCCGCCATCTTGCGACAGCTCTCGGCACAGCGGCGGCAGGCGTCGACACAGCTCTGCATATCGCCGATCCGTTCGCAGTCGTCGGCGCCTTCCCTGCAAACATGCTTTTGGTGCTCCGAGCCCATCAGCATGAAATGCGCGGGGGCCCCGCCGACCTCAGCGCCCGGCGTGAGCCGCTGGAGGTCGCTTCTCCGACGTTCCTGGTCGAGACGGCAGATGATCTTGTCCGCCTCGCGCGGGTAAAGGGTCAGTCGTAATCTTAGACCGCCGAACGACCGGCAGGCCAACGGCAGTGAGGACATTTTTTGCCGAAACCACCCACGATAGAGTCGCTAGCAATCGATTGGTGACGATCTTAGGAGCGCGAGACGCCCGTCAGCCTGCGCGCCGCTGCAGCATCCTTGACGGCGAGGGCTATCTTCTTCAGAAATGCCAGGCTGAAACTTCCTAGCGGCCTCGTCGACTCGAAGTCGAGCGCCTTGTCGAGTTCGACGCGATTATACTCGTCAAGGACAATCCAGCAGGGGAAATCGGGACCGGCGCGGCGGCACTCGATCTGACTGATCGACAGGAAGAGGCGCTCGTCCCGCGGCCTCTGCGAGGTAATCGGAAACAGGAAGACCGACGCCCGGATTGGCCGCCGTGCGAACCACCACGCAGACCGGACGCGCCTTGCGTCCCGTTTCCTCACCCTCCAGTGCCTGCCGGTTCCACAGATAGTGAAACCGGACGACCTGTCCTTTGTCAAACATGGCTATCGTCCAGGATCTCGTCGAGACCGCTCATCAGCTCGTGATGGATGGCGTCCGGTGCATCGTCGAGACCATAGGCGACCGTGTGGGAGTGGCCGACCAGTTTGCGATATTGTTCAGCCGTCAGGATCACCAGCTTCTCCTTGCCCCGCTTGGTCAGGGTGACGGGTTCGACCAGAGCGGCTTCGAGGATTTCGCCTGAGGCACGGTTCATGTCGGAAAAAGAAAATTGCTTCATCGCATCCTCCATTGAAGTACCTAAAATACGTATTTCATGCAATTCATGCAGGTCGCGATCGCCTTGAGAGAATGCACGTTCTGGGTCGCGTCGACGAAACGTGCCCGGCTTGAGACGTGGCGGCGTGCGGCAAAGCAAATTGGTAAGCGAACTGGCGCTCTGACCTTGACGAGACAGTCGCTATATGAGCCAACTTTGGGCGGCGGTCATATCCCATTGTCGCCGCCACCTCCGGCGAAGGAGTTTCGCGGCAACCATTGGTTAGGCACCTGGCCGCAAGTGGTCTCGGCTCGTGGAACTCAGCTAGTAGGCCAATTTGGCCATGACGAGTCCGACGGTTCAATCCACTATGTTGCGGAGCTCGGCGAGGCGAAAAACCTTCGTCTGTTTCATGACTTCGGTATCGTCGAGATCTTCGCCGACGGCGGGGCGGTTTGTGGAACACGCCACGGCTACGTGAATAGCGACCCCGATCGCCTGGAAATCTCAACCACTGCATCAACGCGGGTGCCGTAAAGATATTAGATTGCGGCTTCACTGGCCGCGCAACGACCGGTGTGGCTCGATGCGCTCATCTCGCAAAGTCCCCTCCTGGACAAGCGAAAGGGCGGAAATGCCGGCCTCGTTCGCGGCCCGCAGAAGCGCTTGCCGAAGCTCCTCTGGGCTGGTCTTCCCAACGAGGGCATCAGCGCAAGCCTTGACCGCAATGACGTATTCCTCACCATCGTCGAGCGGCCAATCCTGGATGAGAACGCGCGCGGCATCGGTGAGACTACGGATGATCGTTCGCGGCTTGTTGTTTTGGAAATTGAGGCCAATCGGCGCAAAGGCCGAATATCTATTCGTCGTCATGCCTTCACCCGTTCCATTGAGAATGGATTCATACACCCAGGATGCCGTGGTTGTATTTCACATAGTTAAAATAGCGTTAACGTGCCGAGAGCCCTCTATTGTTGACAGCCTCGGCCGAAGAGAAGGCTGCATAGCGGTATTGCAAAAACGGCAGTTGTCATTGAAGCAGAGGGGTAGTAGTTCACACATCATGTTGATGGCCTGCCGATTCGGCTTTTGCTGTCAGTCGCAACACGCGGGCGCTCCCTAAATCAGGTCGAGCGCCCGTTGTGTTTCGGCCCTCTGGATTTCAGACGCGGTCAGGATCATCCGATTTGAGACGCGGGACCGGTTTGCGTGGCGAAACTTTGCGACTCCTTTCAGGACGCATTCAGTTCAACGTCTTTGGACGGTCTCACGACGGGGCGGCCCGGATTGGAGACGGTCTGCCACGGCGCCGGAACCGACCCTTACTTTGTGGCCAACGACCGCCGTTTGAGAAGCGCGGCACGGATCAGGTTGTTCTTTGTCGGTTCGGGAGCACCAGCCACATGCGACACCGCAGCCTGCACTTCGGGCTGCATGCGGGTCCGCTTCATTTCCAGAAAGCGCCGTTGCGCCTCCAGCCTGTCAGCCGCGGAAACCGGTTCGACCGGCGCGCCGGCAAGATCGTGGCGCATGGAGTCAGGCTGGGCGCTTGCGAAGTAGTAAGGCTTCAAGCGGACATAGACTGCAATCACACGTCTGAGCCTGGTCACCCCGACGTCCGGCTTCAACAGCGCCCGGATCTCGTTGAAGATCCCTACGGCAAAGGGACGGATGGGATCGCCTGCTCATGCTGGATCATCGCGGTACTGGCGGCGCTGCCTCCACGAACGGGATCCCGGCGATCGACCATGAGGACCCTCAGGCCTTTGCCGGCGAGGCCTGCGCCATCAAGGCGCCGGAAATACCGGCGCCGACAATCAAGACGTCATAGCTGCCTGCGGACGCCCTGTCCTTCGTCGCAACACGTATTCTGGGTGCCGCAAGCCACAGGGGCTGCTTGTGGCGCCGCTTCTGTTTGCGCGTCATTTGCGTGGTGGCTTCCAATGCTGGGGTCCGCAGGCTTGAGGACGTGGCGAGCACGTCCTCGCATGCCTAGAACGACTTTTCTCCGGCATGGTTCCGTTTGATTGGTCGCGCAATCGGGGCGATCGAGCAGGAGCGAAGAACTAGCTGCTGCTCTGGCTCCGGATTGCATTTGCCTCCTTCGACCGAGCCGCTCTCCTTGCTGGCCGAAGCTCATCGATCGTCGGTGTCCACCACTGCGCGCCTTCCGGCCGCGCCGTCTTCGATGGCCAAGTGCGTACGAGCTCGTCCAAAGTGGGCGTCCGCCACAGTCCCCATACATGGTCTTCCGTGACATCTGGATAGAATTCCGCAACCGCCTGAGGCTCGACGAGTTCGCCCGTGATGTCGGTGAAGACGACGAGACCATAGGAGGTCGCAACAACGCGACCGATAGGCGGCAGATGGCCGCTCATAAGTGGATAGCGTCGCCGCTTGCGTTCAATCGAGCGGCGCCTCGATAACATTTGCTCTTCGCTACCCTTTCGTTCTGCGGCACGACGGCGCCGTTCCTCCGGCTCGTTGCGGCGAGCTGCCGCTTCGATCTGTGGCCAGCGTTGGCGCAGTTCCTCGAAGGACCGGTAGGGGACATGCCAGATCTTCAGATCACCGTCCCATCGCGAGAACGGAACCTCGTGAAGCGTCTCGACCACTGTTTTCGAGTATGGCGTTTTGATCCGGAAGCCTGCCTTGCCAAGCTCCAAATAGCTGCTGTCGATCGGATCGAAATCGAAGGCGTCCCTCCCCTTCGCATCGGCGTGGGCGTCGATTTCCGCCTCCCGTTCAGCCAGCCACTTTCCGAACCTGCGGGACGCAGTCCGGCCGGGAATGAACCATGCCTGGCGAATATCGCTCCACCGTGCGCGGGGGAACCTGCGACGAAACTGTTCGACGGTCATCCGGTCGAACGGAAAGTTGACGTTCGCTCCGGGCTTGGCGTCGTCCGGTTCGTTTGCATTGCCCGAGATTGCCGAAATTTCGCCTTGCATCTCGCGATAACGCTTCTCGAGACCCGGCAGTTCAACGCAGACGTTTCAAGAGTGCCCGCAATCCCGATTGCGCAACGCCGCGGATTGCGACTTCTATGGGAAACCATTTCTGTTTTCGGATCGTCTTTTCGGGGAAGTCCGTGGCGATCCCTGACACTTCGACAAGAGGGACACCGACATGGTAACGATGAGGCGTGCTTTCCTTCTGATAGGAAAATGACCCGAATACTTCCGGATCGACCTCTCCCGCGACGCCAGCCTCTTCGAACGCTTCCCGCAAAGCAGCGACAGAGCTGGTTTCGCCCGGATCGAGATGCCCTTTTGGGATGCCCCATCGGCCGTTCCTCAGGCTTCCGACCAGAAGGACCCGTAGGCGGCCACTTTCGTTGCGACGGTAACAGATGGCGCCTGCCTGCTGCACGTCGCAGCCGGTATTACCGGAGCGTGATGATTTGAGGTCCTTGGCAAGCATGGATGTTGTCGAGTTTCGATATTGCTTCATGAAATCGCTGTATCATCGCACTATGACAGCATGCACAGCGTTGAGGACCGCCCTCCAAGCCGGAGTTCATCTTGTCGTCGGAAATCGAAATCAAGCTCGATCTATCAACGGAAGCCGCGAACACCATTCTTGGTTCCGATCTTCTTGGGAAACCTGATAAGGTTTTAAAACAAACGTCCACTTACTTCGATACGGTCGATCGCACCCTATGGCGGAACGGATACACGCTGCGCATCCGGCAGATAGGGACGGTGCGGACCCAGACGGTGAAGGCCAGCGGTCCCGGCAGATCGCTATTTGCCCGTTCGGAGTGGGAGACGACCGTCCAGGGAGAAGAGCCCGTCCTCGATCACACGAGCCCGATGATTGGACAATTCGGCTGCGACCTGAGCCTCGAGCCCGTATTCGACTTATCGGTCGAGCGGCAATTGTGGAACGTCGAGGAGAACGGTTCCCGGATCGAGGTCGTCATCGATGCCGGCGAGGCGAATTCCGGCGATCGAAGTTCGTCGATCCGCGAAGCCGAGCTGGAACTGAAGGACGGTGATCCAAGCGATCTCTTCGTCTTTGCGCGCAGGATCGACGCGGTTGCCGCATTCAGGTTAGGCGTCCGCTCAAAGGCTGAAAGAGGCTTCGTTCTCATCGAAGCGCAGAAACCGGCTTAGCCTTCATCTTGGCCGCGACATGACGGCCGTTGCTGCCTTCCAGGCAATTGCAAGCTCCTGCCTCCGGCATTTCCGTCTGAACGAAGATGCGCTCCTTGAAAAGCGCAGGCCTGAAGCCCTGCACCAGGTTCGGGTGGCCCTGCGGCGTCTGCGCTCGGCGTTCTCCCTCTTCAAGCCGATCGTCTCGGGCGACGAACCGGTGCGTCTCAACGGCGAACTGCGCTGGCTGGCTGCGGTGCTGGGCGAGGCCCGCACCGACCATCTTGCAAACAGCCGGCTCCTTGCGTCGGCACTCCCGCGTGCGCAAAATTTCGCGGCACGGGTGCTGGAGAAGAAACGCAAACGGCTGAAAAAGGACGGAAAGGCGCTTCGACGATTGACGGCGACCATCGGCACGAAGTTTCGCAAGGACGCCAAGAAATTCAGGTATGCCGCGGAGTTCTCCCGCTCGCTCTTCGCTGACACGCGCGGAGCACGCCGGCACAAGACACTTCTGAACGCGATGGAGACGCTCCAAGGACGATTTGGGTGGTCTGAACGACCTGGCAACTGGTGCTTGCCCCCTGGAAAAGCACGGTCTGGCCGGACATCCGGCTAGAGACAGTGTCATTCCGCAAGCGGACATGCAATTTCTCGTCGAAAAGGCTCAGGGATTCGCTCGATGTCGTGCTGTACACGAGGTGCTTCTGGCGATGATCCGCATCCAGCCGCCATCAATTTGTGGAACGCCGCCCGTCGTTTCGAGAACGCGACCGCATCGAACTCGAACTGAGGCATGTTCATATTCGAGGCTTCTGTTATGGTAGCGGAATCGAGTTGGAGTAACGTACATGTCAAATACGTCTCTAGTGCCGGGCGCCCTTTACTGGGCGAGGTCCCCGAAACATTTTGACGGGAACGTTACCGTCGTGCAAGTCTCCACCATATTCGGCGACGATCCGGATTATTGGACATTGGCCGTCATAGGATCAGACCAGCATTTCATGCCAAGCGAGTTCGAGATCCTGGCCGTCGCGGAATTTTCCGTGGATGATTCCCTACGCCAAGCCGCGGAATGAGCAAACCAAAGAGCGGAGCCGCCGCATCTATGGTCGCGGACATGGTCCCAGTCGACAGATAAGGCTTCAAATGCAGACCTTCTACTAGTTCGCCGGAGGCGAATGCCGAGACATGTCCCCTGTCGCGTCGTTTCTGGCTTCTTGCATCATCGGGCCGGGTTGATCGTCGGGTTCGGGCAGTGGTTGGTCGTCGGGAACGCGATCGGGATCCTGTGGCGGGCTATCGACTGGCGGTACGGGCGCCGGCGGCACGATGGGTTCGTTTGGAACTGACATTTGAAATCCTCCTCATCGTTCCAAAACGTCGGAGGCACCATCAAGTTCCTGCCCAGGTGCGCACTCCGTCATGTCGGTTTCGGCCCGCTGCGGCAGCGGGTGCGGAGTCACGGCCGGCCATGCAGCAAGTTGCGCGAAATCTCTCCCAGGCCTTCATCCATCATCACCCTCTCTGATCCCCGACGCGACAACGTCGGCGTCGCCATCCTTTCCTTCGACCTTGATGGTCGTCATCACGCGTAACGTCGCGAACGTGGCGGTCGAAAGCACGATCGCAGTCTCATATGCTCCGAGACCGTCTGCCGTTCCAATCGGGCCTGTCGCCAAAAAGGCTTGCAGCCGTGGCCGTCCCGCGGATGCTCGCCTTGCCGACGAGGATCGCACCGCCCCCGATCCTCGCCTCGAGCGGGTCCTTGTCAGCCGTGCCGGCTGCCATCATCATTATACTATCGCTCTTCCCCTGGATATTGAGCATGCTTCAGAAGCCTGGCGAGATGGGCGGTATTTCGGGCAAGCGTGGAAATCATCGTCTGAACCGCCTTCGGGGTCTTTTTCAGATCAACGAAGTTCGTCGATCCCATGGCCTCACCGACCCAATAGGCGACGGCGTTAGCAGGGATTGTAAAACCGACGTCGTTAAGGGCCTGGAAGACCTCCCCCGAAACGTGGTGAGCCCCGTCTTCGTTTCCTACCACCGCAACCGCGGCGACCTTGCCATACGAGACCATGCGGCCCTGTTCATCGGTCTCTTCCAAAAACGCGTCCATCCGCTCCAGTGCCCGTTTGCAAACACTTCCTGGCTGCCCGAGCCAAATTGGCGTTCCGACAAGAAGGATATCGGCGTCAAGCACCATCTTGCGAATATTCGGCCAAGCGTCGCCTTCGCCCTCATCAGACGTCACGCCTGGCTTGACGTTGTGATCAGCAAGCCGGATGGTTTTGGTTTCGACGCCATGCTTCTTGAATTCTTCGGTGATGAGCTCGAGCAATTTGCCGGTGGAGGACGCCTCAGAGGAATCGGAGGACTTGAGGGTGCCGTTCAAGGCAAGGGCTTTAAGAGACACGATAACTCCTGTTGTGCGGGGCTCAGGATGATACGGGTAGCGGCTGGCGACTTGCGGCAGCGCCAAGTGTCCAAGACGTTTGAGCTTTCTCGATCTTCAACCGAAAACGGGCGTTCAAGCACTGCGCGTGACCGCGAATTTCCGCTGCCTCAGCTAAGATATCGCCTTGTTGCACACGAAACCGATCATCGGCCGAGTTGTTCCCTCCAGGCGCCTACAGGAAGCAATCGCTTCACGGTGCTGTTTTCAATGAGCGCAAGGCAGGCGCCTTAAGCATGGAGGAGTCACTATGCGAGCTATCGGATAGATATACCCGACGAGCGATCGTGGCAAATATCCCTACGAGAAGGGCCCGCAGGAAAGTCTATCCAAACTGACGTTTGGGGAAGCCGAATCGAGGAGATTTCAGGTGCGGCTCGTCCCCCGTCGTGGGCTTGGCTGAGCCTCATCAGCTTCGATTACTTCGCCGCTGGCGCGGAGTTCCAGGATCCCAAGTTGGACGACCTTGATTAGATCCGCCATCCGTTTGCCGTGGCTATTCTGGTACTCTTCCAAGGTAGGCGTGCTAAGGGTCACGTTTCTGAGCGCAGATATACGATTGTCTTTCACTGCTTTGGCGCCAAGAGCCCAAACCCGGTCAAACAATTTTCGATCTGATTCTTTAATCGTCATGACAATTTACCAAGGCTGGTCGGATCCCACGGTGAGATAGGGCCCGGGGAAGGATGGAGCTCCATCTTCACTCGGATCAAGGGCCAGAAATCCGCGATTTGCTGACGGCCTCCGGCTGTTGGACCTGCACAAAAACCCTGGCCTGCCGATGGCTCCCGGCGTTCGACATCAGAAGCAGGACAATCCCGACCATCGCCAGCAGAATGGCGATGATTGGCAAGGCAAGACGGCTGGTCCTTGGTTCTTCGTAGACCATGCATCACTCCATCGACAACCGACCGATCCGGCCGTGATAACATAGACGATCGGGTATTCGTTCGGATCCACCATCACCATCTGGCCATCTTATGAAGCAATAATGAAAGTGATGACTTCTCTTCTTTGAGGCCGCACCGTTGTGGCGGCATATGGGTGCGGCCGCCTTCATTTCTCCAAGAGCTGACGCCGTAAAAGGCGGCGTCTTAACCCCGTCAGTTGATGACCTGAATCACCTTTCGCGACGACGGTTCGACGATGACGCGCTCGTCGTTCACGATCGCATACGAGTATTTCGGATTTTCCGGAACGGGCGTCACAACGACGGTTTCGGGGAGCGGCTGACCGACGACCACCTTCTCCTTTACCACGACGCGGGTCGACGGCGCAGGCGCTTCACGAACATAAGTAACGACCTTTTCCGGCGGCGGATCGATCGCCGTACCGACGATGGCGCCGGCAACGCCACCAACGGCCGCGCCAACCGGGCCGCCCACGATGGCGCCAGTGACTGCGCCGCCTGCAGCGCCGTTAACCGTTGAAGACTGGGCAAACGCTATGCCCGACATCAGGGCGGCGGCGGCGGCCGTGCCTAGAATAAGCTTGGCAAACATCTGATTTTCCTTTTGTTCGACGCGGCCTTCCCGACCGCTGCCCAACCAACGACGGAAATGCTTTGCTGTTCCCAGGATGCGACCTCAGTCCGGGTGTGCCTCGGACCAAAGTCCGAAATCAAAGGAGGAGGCTGCGCATTGGAAAATGGCAAGGCACTCAGGTCGCAGACGCCTCGCCATGCGCTTACCTTCATGAGCTGCACTTCCCATCGACCTTATCAACGACCCCATTGGATCGGTGCTTTTCGACTTCAGAAAGATTTCCGGACGGCTTCGGTGCTCCGGAACCTGCTGACTGCACCCGCGTTTTATGGCGGAGGCAACCGCTCAACCGAACTGACATGAACAGTCCGAATTTAGTGAAAATCAGCGTAAGCGTTCTTTGCTTGGTCGCGGCAGGTTGCTCCTCTTCCGACGCGGATCAGATAAAAGAGCACTCCAGAATTGTTTCGTCATGCTCGAATTCGGCGCGCATGGCGCTTAATGGCTGGCGCATGAACCAACTCCCGGCGCCTTTTGTACAGCAGACCCTGCGGTCGACGCGGCGCAATGTCCAAAATGCAGCCTCTAAAATCGAAGCGCTTCGCCACGCCGACAGGACGCAACGCGAATTGGTGAGCAGGTCGCTAAGCGAGATCATCGATCTTCTCGCACAAGCGCAAAACCAGGTCGCGCTTGGAGATCACGACACCGTGCAAACGGCAACCAAGCTAAGTGATGCGATAGAGCGTCTCAACCTAACGTCAGGTATGCGACGATCCACATGAAAAAAATATTGGAAATATCGCTTGGAATTGTCACAAGCGTTGGCGGTTTTCTTGAAATCGGATCGCTGGCGACGGCCGCCCAAGCGGGATCAGCATTTGGCTTTCAACTCATCTGGGCGATCGTGCTCGGCACTATCTGCATCATTTTCCTTGTCGAAATGGCTGGCCGTTTCGCCGCGGTAAGTGGCCACACGATTTCGGACGGCATCCGAGAGCGGTTCGGTTTGACATTTTTCTTGCTGCCTTTTCTCTCCACGCTGTTGCTCAATCTGATGGTTCTTGCCGCTGAAATAGGAGGAGGTGCCATTGCTCTCGAGCTTGCGACAGGTATTACCTTTCAGTGGTGGGCACCGGCAGTTGCCTTTCTAGCCTGGTTATTACTCTGGAAGGGCACTTTCGGCTTCATCGAGAAAGGCGTTTCCATCCTCGGATTGGTGACCTTTTGTTTCGTCATTGCGGCGGTATTGCTTAAACCTAATGTGAAGTTGCTCGCCCTCGGTGCTTTGCCAAGTATGCCGCAGCACGACCATGCCAGCTACTGGTTTACGGCCGTGAGCATTCTCGGCGCATCGATATCGCCATACCTATTCTTGTTCTATTCTTCTGGCGCGGTCGAGGATGCGTGGGATGAAACCTATCTTGGAACTAATCGTGCAATCGCGGGGCTGGGCATGAGTTTCGGTGGCACGATATCAATCGCAGTGTTGATCGTGGCCGCTCTTGTGCTCGCTCGGAATGGGGTTGATCAAGTCACGGATTATCACCAGTTGCCGACCATGCTCGTCCCTGTATTTGGTCGCTCGGGATACTGGTTGTTTGTTGCTTCCCTAGGGATCGCCTGTTTCGGCGCAATCCTGGAACTCGGGTTGCAGCAAGCCTACCTGATTGCTCAAGGACTGGGTTGGAACTGGGGCGAAGACCGCAAACCAAGTGAAGACCCGGGTTTTAGCGCCGCTTATACGCTGGCACTTTTGTTAGCGGCCATTCCGATCATTTTAGGCTTCGCTCCGCTAAAGCTGACGATCCTGTCCATGGCATTGACCGCAGCAACCCTCCCGCTAACTGTCGTCCCTTTTCTATTCCTGATGAATGATGAGCGATATGTCGGAAAACATGGCAACGGAACCGTATCCAATTCGGCCGTCGTCTTGATCATCCTGCTGGGTTCTATCTTGGCGATTGTGACGATCCCGCTCGAGTTATTTGGAGGTACGTGATGGATCTGCTGCGTGATGTTCTCGATAAGCAACTGGTCGATCGAAATGGCGTACAGATGGGCAAGGTTGACGGCATCGTCGCCGAACTTCGGCGCGACGGCCCGCCACGGGTCATCGCGATAGAGGTCGGCGCTATCGTAATGGCCCGGCGGCTTGGCCGACAGCCACAGCAATGGATGACGTGGGTCGCGTCCCAACTCGGTGGAGACCGACACTCCCGACCCCATCGCGTCGCGTGGACGGCCGTGCGCCGCATTGGGGTTGACATCGAGGTGGACGTGGTGGTGAGCGACACCACCATATTTGCTTGGCAAGATTGGTTGAGAGACCATGTGGTAAACAAAATTCCCGGAGCATAAATTGGTTGAGATTAATCTCGAATTGTTGGTGGGGCGAGCCGTCTTATCGAGGGCAGGCAAAACAATTGGCCATATTGAAGAGGTATGGGCGCAACAAGACGGGCCAGATCTTATAATCACCGAATTCCATGTCGGCCTGTACGCAGCCATGGAGAGAATATCTGCATCGCCAATCGGCACAGAGCTCTTAGGTCTTTTCCGCCTGCGCCGCAGACACCGCGGCTATCGCATACGCTGGAACCAAATCGAACTCGGCAAGAGCGAGCTCCAACTCCTCTGCGACGAAAAGGAACTCGCTCCGCTGTTTGCAAACCATTTGGAGCGTTAGCCCGTGCCGTGTCGGCGCGGACCTTTGCGCAACAAATTGATGCTTGCAGTCCAACGGCGTGCTCCAATGGCAGGTCTTAAACGAACGTTGTGCCGGCGCCTTAGGTTGGCCTTATATCAATGGTGCGGGGAACTAAAGACAGCCCGGTCCATTCCTTCTGAACAATCTTAAAGGACATGGTCATGCGCAGGTTCATTGCAGCAACGACATCGATCATTCTTCTCGGACTTAGCGTTCCCGCTTTATCGCAGGCTCTCGGCGACATGGATTCCAGTGGCCGGTTTGGCGGCATGCCTCCTGGCACTGATCGTTATCGCCAGGACTATGACCAGGGCGGGGTTTCCATCCCGCTTGATGTCGCCACCGGCAGCATTGCTGTCGACCGGCGTTCGACGCCGGTCTGCCCGAAGCCCGGTACGCGCGAGTGGCGCGCTGAAGCGCGGGACGGCACGTTGAGAGAAGATTGTCGCTGACGATATGGCGCGATCGACTATGACTTACGGAAAACTTGATGGTATCAGGTGACAAGCATTGCATATGGCCGGAATGCTCGCGTCACCCCCAGGCGAGCGAAAATATGTCGGAAGTGAGAGAAATTCCGTGTAACGTCCGGAGGGATCTTCTCGGCCACCCTATTTCTTTTTGACCGTTCGGTTCGTGAAATGTGCATTGCCGAGACCAGTGCCGATCGTCAGCGCCGCCCAGCTCGAAACGTCCCTCACCTGCGGCATCTGCGAAAGCCCCTGCACCACTGCGTCATTATGCATAATGATGAAAATGTCATCGCCACCGATATTTGGGATGGCCTTTTTCAGCTCGCGCGGAAGGTTAAAATGGTCGCTTTCCCAGTTTCCGCCCGGCAGATTTTGTCCGCCACGTGTGATTGAGCCATCGGCTTCAATGACACCTGGGCATCCGATACCGATGAGGGGGGCAAGCCTAAGACGAGCGGCCTTTGCCTTTTCGACAAGTTCCCCAAGCATGGCGGCAAGCCTGGAAATCGTTGCAGTGCGGCTCGGTTCGTCGTCGGCATGGCGCCAGAGTATAGAATCGGTGACACGCGTCTCATCAAGGTTTCGCTTCTTCCCCTTGCCGAATTCGACAATGCCCGCCCTGACGTTGGTACCGCCGATGTCAACCGCCAAGATCGCTTCATGGCCATTGAGCATCCAGTCGGGCATGAGATAGACCGCCCCAATCAAGCCGGCCTCATCAGCGTGATGAATCGTGGGCAGCAGCTTGATGTCCATCCCCAACGCGTTCAGCAAAATTTGTGTCCGGGCAATTGTGAGCTCTCCCACACGCCCCTGTCTGAACCCTCCGCCGATGACAATGCGCTCGGTCTTAGACCATACGCTGTCTTGAACAAATTTCTCGATTACCCCAGCAAAATCGTGAGCGAAACCTTCGATCGCTCCCATCACAACGGCGACCGCCTCCACATCTTCGCCCACCAGCAGGGCATCGATCTTTTTCTTCGAAAGTTTGTCAGCTGGCATGTCTTTCAACGGATCCATTCCGTGCGTCCGCTGGACCTTTCTCAGCTCCTCGAGCTTCGAGATGAATGTCGCTTTGTTCGCGTCATCGCCAAGAAAGCCATTCCTGCCACGTAGTTTGCTGCTGTAATCGTCAACGGTCACAGACGACAGTTCCGCTGCGCCATGGATTAGAGGAGCGGTCTCAAGCTGCTTTTGCGATTTTGTTTTTGCCATCGAAGCCTCAAATGTCGGCAGCAAGCCGTGGAATGGGAGGAGGTAACGCAGTGCGAAGACGAGATGTTCCATGAATAAACGTCCTTGCAACTCAAGTCCCAGCGGCTGATCACGCCATGCAAAAGCGGACCACTTCTGGAACCCTATCGTCATTCATGGATTTCCCATCACCAAGTGTGAAACGGAGTGGACAACAATGACCGTGAGCCATGCTGACACAGACAAATCGGGATCCTTGTCATTGCTCTCATTCTTCGATGATCGCACTGGCGCCGAGCAAGCGGCCGAATTGCTGGTGGCGGCTGGCATTCAACGTGCGAACATTAGTCTCATTGCCGATGTGCAGAACTCACGAACAGACATAGATGAACACGACGGCCTCTGGAGTAACATCGAAGATTTCCTATTTCCCAAAGAGGATCAGGCCGTCTACAGCGAGGGTATTCGGCGGGGCGGCCATGTGCTCGCGGTCTCCGGCCTTTCAGAGCGCAATTACGAGCTGGCGCTCAGCATTCTCGATGAGGCGGGATCCGTGGATCTTGATGAGCGGATCGTGACATGGCGCTCCGAAGGCTGGAATGATACCCAAGGATTCCTGGATCAGCTGCAGCACCCACCCGCCGTCATCGACCGCGACGTCGCTGCCTCGCTCATCGGGAAGGGCCGAGGCGACGAGGTCGCCCCGGTGATCACCGAGAAGATCAAATTCGGGCAGAAGAGCGATCGGAGCCGACCCCGCGTTCGGGTCTACACTGTTGAGTACATTTTGAAGGATGCCGGCAAAGATCCAACCGGCTCTCCTCGATGACCGCACCGTGGCACATTTTCAAGCAGAGTTCAAAGCGTGGGTCCTTTGACTGGGCTTTACCCAGGCGTCAGCACGATCACAGGCGAACCCGTCGGCCGTTGCCTGAACATCAGTCGCTCACCCGTTGAGTGCACATGGCGGGCTCTGCCCAGAGGTCATAGATCAAAATGCGCCGCGCCTTAACTCAACGACACTTTATGTCGCAGCGCCCTTGTTCTTTAAACCATCCACTTCATCGATGATGCGGCCCTTTGCTGCATCGTGGAGATCCGCCGTCACCGAGAGTGCTTTGTCGAACACAGCGGAAGCTGCATCCTTGCCGTATTCGAGTGCGTCTTCCGCTTCCGAAGCAGCCTTGGCCCTGACCGCGTCGGCTGCCTCGCCAAGGATCCCATCCTCCTGTTCTGAGTGCGGAAGTGCTGCCCCGATCGCCGCTCCGACTGCGAAGGCGAGAGCGCCACCAACCAGCGGCTGGTCACGGAAATGCGACAGAATAGCTTCATTCAACCGGTTCGACTGATTCATGAGGGTCGTTCCGGTCGAGCCGGCAGCGCTGGAAACGGATCCCGCGGCCTCGCCGATCTTCTGAGTCGCGCCGCCGACCGCACCCTTGACACTGTCCCAAGTGTCGGATGCCCACCCCAGCGAAGCATCGAGAGCAGCGCCCGCTTCATCGCTGATGGAAGAGATGCGCTGTCCGGCCGCGTCCGAAAAGCCGCGATAGGCTTTGCCGGTTGAATCAAGGAAATCGCCGGCCCGACGTCCCGTCTCATCGGTAAGAGCCTTGAAGCGTTCGCCAGCCTCGTCCGTAAAGTGGCTGTAACGAAGACCGCCGATGTCTTCTGGCGGGCCAACGCGTTTGATTGTCCCCCGCGCGGGATAGAACGGAAGAACCTCCCGGTCGTCCTGCGCCGGCAAGCCTTGAGACCCGGAGGTGCCCTGTTTAGCCACCAGCCACGCAAGGCTCACGCCCATTAACGCTACCGGCAGTGGGTTGGCCTTCACGGCTCTTCCAAGGTTGGTCAAATAATCAGCGCCGCCACTTCCCTTGGCATAGGCAAGGACCTCATCAACGAGCTGCCCGGGGGACATCCGTTCCTGGATAGCATCGATCCGCGCTTCGATCCTCTGGCGATCGTCGTCGATCTCGCGCTGTAAATCGGCGGAGGATTTTTCAGAAGATTGCGTCATCACATTTTCTCCTTGACAACGTCCACATCACGGCGAAGCGACGCGGTCGTTCGATTAAGTTTGAATCGCGTACCCCGCAAGGCAGCAATTCCTCTCGACACAAGCGCCCAGGCAATGGCGGCAATGACGACACCGACAATCACGGCTGCTAGCGCCTGCGCGCTGGTTTCGCTCATGCCGTTCTGCACAAGCGCGGCCGCAAGTCCGCCGACCAAGGCGCTGAGGAGCACGCCGACGGCGCCGATCGCGAGCACGACACCAATTAAAAGAACCTCCACGCCGCTCAGGGCGCTACTGAGTTTTTCCGAAGCCTCAGTCTTGGCGAGATCGATTTCCTTGCGTAGCAGCCCTGTAACGTCCGCGAGAAGCCCACCGACCAATTCAGCCAAAGGCGTGTTGTCTCCTAGCTTAGCCATTGTTCGTTCCTCCGGTGCGATCGGACGAATCCTGTGCATGTGATGTCCCGTCAGGCGACCCCTGTGAGGGGCGTGACGCCGGGCGTTTTGCCGAGGCGGTTAGGAACCGGCTTGCTACCAGACCGGCCAGTGCCGCGGCACCGAGAAAAGCGACAGGCTGACGACGGCCGAATGCCTCCGCCATGCCGGCGATTTCGCCGAGATCGCGCCCCTCCATATCCTTTGCAATTGCCTGAATGTCGTGACCTATGCGTCGGGCAAGTCTGCCCACGTCCCGCTGGTCACCGGCTTCCAGTTCGCTGCCGACCTTTTCGAGGGCAGTAGCCACACCGCCGACCTGGCGTGCCGCGAAATTCTTTTGCTCGGCAGCTTTGTCCTGGACCTTGGTCATAACAGTTGCAGCACTTGCCTCGACGGCATCCGCAGCCTGTGTGAGGTCGCCTGAAACCCTGTCCTTGAGATCGCTGAGCGTGGGGGCCGGGTGTGCGGACGGTGAAGCATCATTGCTCCTTGACGACAAGCCGGATGGACTGAATGGTCCCGGGCGGAATTCTTCGGGCATCTCTGCCTCCCTGAGGTTGACGAATCTGTTCAGATGCCTCCCAACTTCGCTGCAGCGGGTTTGTTCCTGGGACAACCGGTCCTGTTGCGGCAGAAACTTGCTAGGACATGTTCCCCAGGTTCGCCCTTGACTAAAGCAATCGTTTTTCCGGTTCCTGGCCGGGTCCCTTGTTACCTGCGGCCGAACGGCCACGCTTCGGAAGCCACAATGCGAAGATGGCCGAGAGAGCTGCTGATGACAGAAAGCGTACAAGCGCTGGATCGGACCCCTAAGGGCGGGTGGTGGAACACGATTGTGATCTCAGCGCATCCGGATAGTCACCACCAGGAAATTGGTCGACTGGTTTAATTTCGCTAGTGAGTTGTCGCGGCCTTTGCGAGATGATTTATCCCATCGGGGATTTGATCGAGCGCAAAATGAGCGCTTACTTGGCGGACCAGAGAGACACGGCTTCAGACCGGCCAACCGGGCCGTCGAGCAAGAATTTGACAAAGCGACTTAGCGTTCTTGGTCGCATTTGCGTCTCTGTCATTGTTGAAATACGCCCATACGCGCTTGGCTCCACTCCTTCTTATACGATCAGCCCAATGTTCCAGCTCGTCGTCGCTGTAGTCGTGACGATACCATTGTGACGTGCCATGGAAGCGCACGTATATGTCGTCTGTCGTTTTGATGAGATCATCGGGAAGACGTGGTCCACTGGTCGAACAGAAGGTAATTCCCGCTGCTTTGAATTTCTCGAAAACGTCCTCTTCCCACCAACTCTTATGACGAAATTCGACGACATTTCGACGGCCCGGATCAAGCTGGCACAAGATCAGGTCTAAAGTCCGGGGCGAGTAGCGGACGCTTGGGGGTAGCTGAAACAGGAAGCATCCCATGCGATTTCCCAGCAAATCTGCGATATAGTAGAAATCCTGGATCAGCCCCTCGGTACCTTCGAAGCGCTTGATATGGGTTATCAGTTCACAGACCTTGACAGTGTAAATGAATTCTTCCTCGGCTTGGCGAAGCCAGGTCTTTACCGAGGCGACCGTCGGCCAAGAATAAAACGGGGCGTTTAGTTCGACGGTTTGAAATTGCGTTTGATAAAAAGAAAACCATTTGTTCCGCGGTAGATCCCTGGCGTAGAAGCGACCGTTCCAGTGCCAATAGTACCACCCAGAACAACCGACATGGACGCTGGCATCACGCGGGATATCGGCGAGCCTTGGCTGTTGCTGTTCCAATCTAGCATCGTGCATCTTGGAAGCACGCACTTCGTTTGCAGCGCGCTGCAATTGGCGCCGTTCGGCCCGCCGGGCTTTGCGCATAGCAAGTTCTTCTGTTGTTTTGACCGGCAAATGACACCTGCAGATTAAGATGCTACGCCAACGGAATCTTGACAGCTTCGAGGAACGTCGATGGGAGCGCTCTTGATTGCCTCGGGACGTCTTCCCCTGTCCCTCGACGACACCCCCGTGGCGACGCGGCTCGGATTGATCACGGCCCCATGAAAGTATGCGCAGTCGTTCAAATGGAGACGACGCGCTCGCCAGAAGTGGTCGACTTCACCGAACCTTCTCTGTCCCGCTGGGAGTGGTAATCATCGTGGGGCCACCGCCGTTACCCGTCGGTGTGGGGTCACGGTCAGTCGCTTCCGGCGGCCTGCTTGCACCGCTTGCCGGATCGTTATCGAACGCTGTCGGACTGGAAGGTTGTGCGTTGATAGGATCCGGTTTCGTCGACGCCGTAGCCTGCGGATCTTTATCGATGCTTTCACCCCAGAATTCCGAAGCTCCCCAGGCGACCGCAGCAAGCACCAGCCCGCTTAAGAGTACCAGTAGGACCGGCCTGCCACGGCTTCCCTGTCTCGCCTCGGTCGCGCTTTCCGTTACCTGCTCCGTGCGATTATTCAAGCGTACCATCGTGTCAACTCCATCCAATCTGACGTGTGACCAACTTTCGTCAAGCCTACATGTTCCGTCCGCGTGGTCCGTCGCCTCTGCTCCTGTTCCAGACGCATTTTCGCTGCGGGCGGTTATGAAGTTTTGGGCGAACTCCCCAATGTCTTGAGCTTAATCCTCGGCAAGCCCAGCTCGTGTCTCGTCCACCGCAAGATCGGCACTCTGTCCTCGGCATGCCGGAAAGGATGGCCGCTCGCAGCCGACGGCGTGGTTGTTTTGGCGGTCGCAGCCGGGGCGATCTGATGCGTCGCCATCCTTGGGCCGCTCTCAGAATGGTTCCTGCTGTCGAAAAGATTCGGCAAATTCATCGGTTCTGCTGGTGATGCAGCATTTTCAGAAACGAGACATCCACGTATTTCAGGGGCGGTCGACGTCCTATCGGTTCAAGCGGCGTCGGCAACCACAGACCGGTACCGAGATAGCGACACAGACGAGTTGAT
Source organism: Rhizobium sp. 1399 (assembly GCF_031455475.1). Classification (NCBI taxonomy): domain Bacteria; kingdom Pseudomonadati; phylum Pseudomonadota; class Alphaproteobacteria; order Hyphomicrobiales; family Rhizobiaceae; genus Rhizobium; species Rhizobium sp. 1399. Next base: position 351,612 of record NZ_JAVDSU010000006.1, read on the forward strand.
GGGCCTGACCCGGGGTCAGAATTCACTACTTGATGGTTCTAAATTCTCGACCTTCTCGTCCGCCATGACTTCGACGCACTCGGCCTTTTCCGCTAGTCGCTCGCTCATCTCGCGCAGCTGGCGCTCGTCGAGCTTTTCGATGCCGACGAACTTATTCTGGGCTTGAGAGGTAAGAATGAGTTCGTCGAGCTTGGCTTGAAGCGCCCTGCCGTCGCGGTTCTGGGAGTTCTGCAGGACGAAGACCATAAGGAAGGTGATGATCGTCGTGCCGGTGTTTATGACAAGCTGCCAAGTCTCGGAGTAGTCGAAGAATGGCCCCGACGCTCCCCATATGATCACGAGCGCGACCGCGGAGGCGAAGGCCACAGGTCGCCCGGACCAGTCGGCGATCGTGGTGGCGAATTTCGAAAAGAAGTTGGACGTCGCATTTTTCATGATGATGACCTATCCTTCCCGGCTCATTGGAACGCAAACACTTGGCACGAGGTTCCTTGCCACGGACTTAGGTCTGATGGTCGTACTCGGTCCGGAGAGCGGCGGCTTATCGCAGAAACCAGAACATAATCCTGACCTACTCGAAATTCCTCCTCCTGACTGATGACATTTTGGACGGCAGTTCCTTTAAAAGGGGGGCTCCTGTCAGTGCACTGAAGCCGAGCGCAGGGCATTCACGCCCGTCGCTCCCACAGACCGACATAGTTTCCGATCAGCATCGTGGCGATATCGTCGGCGCTACGATATCCGTTATTGAACAGGTCAGTGGCGGCGCTAAAGAATGGGGTGGAGGCACCCCCGTCAGTGGGCACTTATAGAACGCGAACCACTATTGCGCGACTTGAGGCAAGATGCGGTAATCAGGGCCTTGCATAGCGATTTCCTCCGCATGCGAGATAGCGTAGATGCTTCGGGTCAAGAACGCCCGCTCTATCCAATGCCGCTACCATCGAGTGATTTGGTTTGCTCAGACTGAGCCTGAGATCGAGCAGCGAGATCCGGCAACCCGAAAATTGCGGAATTGTCCACCAACCCTATACGCTCTTTCCTCCGCGCTTGAGTGCGCCGTTTCCATCGCACGAAGTCGCAATCACGAGTTACACGAGACTGCCGGCTCCAGGCGGCCAGCTATTTAAGATTTCGATCTTGCCGATGGTCGAACCGCACTTGATTCTATCGCCGCGCTTCTTTTCGCGCGCTCGACACGAGGCGCCTGAAGTTTTCGAGATGCGACTAATACGAGCGCCGGAACGCGCTATCGCCACACGCGTCGCAATGAAGAGGCGAGCTCGTCCTCTGATAATCGCGCAAATTTTTGTCACTTCCTCCGCGGGTCCCCCAGGTTTCCAGCCGACGCAATTTCTGCGGCGGAACGAATCTCGCAGTCGCGCCGCGGACCCTCGTATGGCTGATAAGTATTGTCCTGCTCCCTATAAGACTGATAGTGGGCGGCACACCACGCGGCCTTGGAATTTCCACCGCGGGCTTCTGAGACCACAGTCACATCCGCCTCAGTCGGCTGTGGCGTAGTATATGGCGATATGCAAGTGCGGATCTGTCCGCTGTAGGTGCGGTAGTTGTTGGTCGCGCGATCGAATGAGCGATAGCGCCCCGCGCACCAGTTCAGATGCGCCGCCGATAAAACCGGGAGTTTGCCAGCCGTCGCCTCGGGATTGCGGTTCGGCTTGCGGGTGGCAAGCACTACTTTCGGTGCATCGGTGACATAGCTCGAATAGGCGGGTGGTAGACGCTGGTAGTCCTGCTTGCTGCGATCGATGCGAACCAGGTTTGTGGTCCAGAGGTCCGGGGCCGACAGCCGACCGAACGAGTGGCCCTCAGAGTGGGCCATGACGATAGAGGCGACTGAGGCGGCGCTGATGCAGGCGCCGAGGGAGCTCACGATACCGAATGCCAGCGTTGCAATGGCCTTCATGTCAAGGTCCTGTTTTTCTTGAGGAGGCGGGCGCTTCGGGCATGCTCCCGTCCGTCACTTGAAGATCTGGATGACTTTTCTGGATGAGCGCTCGACGATCGCCCGCCCGCCGGGCACCAGCGGATGGCGTTGGCCGGGTCGTGCCGGATCGTAACCTTGCGAGGCATTTGGTCTTCCTTCTCAATCGAACGAGCATCTCAGCCGCCGGGACAACGGACAAATTCACAGCGCGTTCCATTGGGTAGGACCTTGGTCGGACATGCCCCGGACCAAGGTTGTAGCCCGGGAACAATCGCCATCGACCTTCATTTGCGAGACAGTCGCCGCCCCGCAGTTACAAACATTTGGAGAAATTACACGATGGAATCCGCGCGCATCGCATTCGCGTTAAGAACGGCCGCGACGGCGCTCGCCCAGTCGTTCAAGGACGGTCTGCGCAGAGGCTCGGCAGAGGTGGCGCAACTCCTTGCAGTGAGGCCCCGCGCAGCTCACCAGCGCCGTCGAAAACCGGCGTGAGCCCTGCCGACTCCTCACAGGAGAACCCCTTGAAAGACGGGCAGCGTTCGCGGCAGATTAAGAAGAGTGGGTGGCGGCTGCAGCCGTCCCTGCTGAAGCGACAGGCCGGCGTCGCGAGCCATTAGAACGATGCGTGGGCGCTACCTTACCTGCGCAAACCGATAGGGCTCCGGAATGTCGCGCCCTTCAAATGCTGGTAGCGCGTAGGTCGCCCCAATGGCGAGCAGGACAACGGCAAGCGAGGTCGAAATCAATGCGATCTTCATCTGATACCTCCTTAATTCCCAAAAACACAACCTGCTAGGCGACGGATGGTTCCGCGACCCGTTTGTCTGCGGGGCAAGGAAATCTCAGATCGAGTCGCGCGTGACCCAAAGGAACGCTGCTTTCAGTAACGTCTGAAAGAGCAATATTTGTATTGCCCTGAGCGTCGGATGAAGCGCAAATGCGATATCGCGTTTACCGGGGGGCCTCCTCCTTTGGGCCGCCGTGGTCGGAATTTCGGGCCGATCGAGCCACACCGCATAGCGATTGATTGTAGTTGGAGGTTCTTCCGAAACTCCTCCGTGGGCATGAAAGAGACGGGTCCGTTCCAACCCAGCATTCACTGTTCCAATTATTGAACACCGTCTCCTGAACGCCACCGAGAGTGGGACTTCGTAGGCGTGTTCGGCTATAAAAGGAACCAAATGCCGACGAGGATCAGGAACCCGGCCAGCAAAGCAACCGCCCATGCGGATTTGGCAACCCCTCCTTTGGGTGGGGGATTGTGCTGTCCTTCGTAGGGCGTGCTCGGATCGGTGGAACCGTAGGAATCGCTGCCATCATCTGCCATTGGACCCTCTCCACTAAGCAGATCCAACCTCAATCGCGGATACTTGTTCCGGCTTCCTGTGAAGCAATTCTCAAGGTCTGCGTCATCCTACCAGTCGCTACTGCGCATCAAATCGCCGTCCAGCCCGACCGTCGCTTATTGCCGCATGGATAAGACGTCAGCTCTCTTGCCGGGCTCCTTTGTTTGCCGCATCGTCAAAGCAAAATCATGCAGTCGGCCCACTTGGCAAGCGTTCCCGAACTTGATCGACACGCATTTCTGGACAGCGAAAGCCCCCATCGGCGATAAAGGACGCCACTATGATCCTGCTGGAAGGTGCCGGTCAGACCGCCGGGAAGGGCTATAGAATTAGCGCGAGCCAAGCGCTGTACGCGATCTGATGTGGAGGGTGTCCCGTCCAACGGTAAGCTAAACCTTTCGAACGCACACGGGTCGATATCGAGCCTGCCCTTGGCCGAACTCTTGTACAGAGACTTCGATTAAAACTTGTACCCGACCTGCAGCCCTGCGCGTGTCATCCCATCGTTGGGGCTGCAGAGGTTTGCGTTCGATGAATGCGCGATTTGAGCCAGCAAGTTCCAGTGTTCTGTGAAACGATAGCCGGCACCAATATATTCGTGGAACAGGACACGACAGCCGAGATTGGGGCCGTCCTCGTTGCCATCCAGATTCCCCGTATGGATAACGCCGCCGAATCCAGCTTCGGCAAAGACCTTGCTGGTCAAATCAATCGTCCAACTAAATCCCGTGAAAAATTGCGTTGCTTCACCCGCGGTTCCGATGGACGTCCCAAGGTGCACGCGCGGACGCATGAGCTGATCTCTCCAGTTCGAGGCAGATTCATACCCGAATGGATCGAAAAAAGCAGTTATTTCGGGAAAGACGCCATCTTCGGCAGAGCCGCCGCCTTGGACGGACGTTGATGTGCCGAAACGCAGTTCATCAAAGACCTGATCCCCCGCTGACGCATGACCACCAAGGAAGGTCGCCGCCATGAGAGAAAGTACAAATGACAGCTGAGCGTTCAGTCGATTTCTACTCATTGCACGTTGATTTCCTCGCAAAGCCGATTGGCCAATTGCTAGCATGCCCGGGAACAATGGAAAGTATTTTTTTCGACGCTTCCGATAAACGCGCAAGCCAGACGCGTTTGGATCACACATCACGAGTGCAACAGGAGTCGACGGATCGTCGTACCAACTCGTTTTTGGGCCTTGGCACCACGCTCGACCCGGGTGTCGCCCACCTATCGCCCATTTCGAGCGCATTTCGGACGTGGCGGCCTATAGTCGCCTTATGCGATGAATAGGTTTTCTCCGACGGAATGCCATTCCTGACGACGCGGCTTAAAGAAGGACGTGCTCAAGCGTTCTGTGAAGCACGTTGCATGCAAGAAATGATTAGCGCATCCGTCCTTCGTTCGAGCTGTCGGGATCGTAGTTAATGTCCCAATCCTTCGCCGGCTCTTGGCCGGGAGGGATCTTGTGTACGGTCGCGTCTTCGGAACCGGTGATCACCGTCGGCTTGGCGCTATGAACGCCGGACGCTTTTCGATCGGCTTTCGATTTGGCGAACTGACCCTCGGCATCCTTTTCGACGTCTGCCATTTTACTCGCCTTTCTGCTTGTAACCGTCCGATACGGTCTTGACCTTGGGATCGGCATTCGTCTCCCCATTTGCATCCTCCGCGTGATCCGGATTGTCCTTGGCGCGCAGATAGCCACGCGGCGTGTTCTCCTGCGGGCCCTCCCAGCGGGGTGACTGATCGGTAGTGCCGGCGGCGCCATCTTTCGGTTTATTCATTCCCATGACAAATCTCCTTTCACTGGGCGCTTAACTTTTGCTGCAGCTCAAGGTTCCCCGTGGATGCGCCGCTTTCTCGGTAAACCATTCCATTTGCTCGGCAGCGCAGTCGTGCCGCAGCGCGCGCGACGGGGATGGGTCATCTGACTTGTCAAACGGTCGCATACCGGGCCCGAGCTTGCGGAACCCGCGACAAGGATCATTCGTTGCTACAGCGAGAAAAGACACAGCGCTGGTTGGAGCGTGATGAACGAAGAGAGCGAGTTTGCCGCCCAATTAACATCATCCGCCGATGGCAACCGCCCTTGGCCGATATTGGCATGTCTGGGAACAGCAATCGTCTTGTCCGGTCTGTTGATCGGTTGGAAGGTTACCGAGGCTGTTCCCGCATTTCGGCCGAATGATGAGCGCCTCGAAGGCGGCAACGCAGCGCGTGGCAAGGCGGTATTTGACGCAAGCGACTGCGCATCGTGCCACGCAAGCCCTGGTCAGCCTGACCGGCTTCGCTTGGGAGGCGGGCTGCTGCTGGCGTCTCCCTTCGGCTCCTTTCGCGTACCCAACATCTCGCCCGATCGCAGCGACGGCATCGGCGCTTGGTCGGCATCTGATCTGGCGAACGCATTGGTTGCCGGCATATCACCCCAACGCCAGCATTATTATCCGGCCTTCCCATATCCGAGCTATACGGCGATATCCGTCGACGACATCAGTGACCTCTACGCATACCTTAAGACATTGCAACCTGTTGCCGGCAAACAGCCGCCGCACGAAGTTCCCCTGATCTTCAGATACCGTCGTATGCTTGCCTTCTGGAAGATGCTGTTTTTCAGGCAGGGGCAGTCCGAAGCCACCCTCAACGGCGACCCGCTTCACGATCGCGGCGGCTATCTCGTGGAGACCCTCGGCCACTGCGCCGACTGTCATTCCACACGAAACAGGCTGGGTGCCATCAAATCATCGACCCGATTTGCCGGCGGACCCGACCCGGAAGGGACAGGCTTTGTGCCGAACATCACGCCGGACCGCATCGGCACCTGGAGCGAAGCCGACATCGTTGTAATGCTGGAGACCGGGGAAACCCCGCAACATGGACGGGTGGGCTCATCAATGGTGGACGTGGTAACGAACACCAGGCAACTGCCACCCGGTGACCGTCAAGCCATAGCCCGTTATATCAAATCGCTACCGCCGCGACCGACGCCGGAGCCTTGATCAGTGAGAATAAAGATAGGCCGCAACGTCACGCGCTTCTGCTTCGGAAATACCGGTAGCAGGCATTGCCGAAGTCGGTGAAAATAGCTGTGGCGCCACGATCCAAGCCGTGAGGTTCTGCGGCGTGTTTGTCACCACACCTCCGATGTAGACCTGTTGGCGAAGATCTGACAGGCGCCCACCCACTTTTCCGTCAGCACCAGCTATTCCAGCGATCGTGTGGCATCCGCCGCAACCGTATCGGCGAAGCGCGGCTGGAGCTCGTGTCACATCTCCCCCGGTAAGCGCTTCGGCGACGTCTCGAGCCATGGCCCTTTGCCTGATCAGATCAGCAGCGAAAGCGACCGCTCCAGCCGCCAGCAAAAATAGCATGAAGCCAAGGACAGGTTTAGACAGTGTGGAAGCGGTCGGCACGCTTGCCTCCCTGGCTGGAGGAAAGGATCCAGGTAGCCACGGAACAGAGTGCTGCGGCCGCATAAATGACCCCGCCCGGTACCCACATGATGAGACCAGCCATTTGCTGGTCTTCCAGCGGTGTCAGGCCCCATTGATCGGAATAGCGGGTTTGGTCCGGGAAGATGACGTTTGGTGCGAGCGTGATCAAGGCTCCGAGAACGCCAGTATGAATCATTGTTACGAAAAGATGCCAGGCAGCGGTCCCGTAGTCGCAACGCCAGGTAATCGCCCACCAGAAGAGGAGACCCGTCAGGAAAAAGCTTAGGTGTTGGAGCCTGTGCAACAGGACGTCCGTCACGCTCGCGTCGAAGAGGGTCGGCGCGTGCCAGACCCAAATTGCCAGACCGTGCAAAAGCGTCGCCACAAGGGGAAGCGAAACAACACCCCAAGCCACACGTGCGGCACGGTGCCTTATCGCAGCCGCAACTTGATGCCTCGCTTTTTTCGGCAGACCCCAAAGAAGCAGGCCGACCGGGCGTGCCAACGCAAGAAGCGGCGCCGCCACGATCATGACCAGTTCATGCTCGATCATGTGCATCGTAAACATATGCTCGCCGAGTTCGTGCAAAGGTGAGACAAGGGCGATCACCATCACCGCCACGCCCAACCAGAACACGCCGACCGAAGCGATCAAGCGAGCGCTGAACCGCTTGCGCCGTTCCCACAGTCGAAGCGTGCCGGCACCGTGCAGAACGGCAATGATGAGGATTGGCGTGACGATCCACGGATCGATCGTCCAATCAAGCCCGGCATGAGGTTCCCCGCCATGAGCGGCGGCCGGCCCGACACGGAGGAGCAAGAGCAGCAAAGCTATCAGCGTGCGCATGGGTTCACCAAGATTGTCGCCGCAACCTGCAGAATGAGCGCGAAAGAAACCGCCAGGCCGAATAGGAGCGAAAGCTTGCCGACAAACGACCCGGTTCGAGACGGCTGGGCGGTTAACGCATTGTAGCAGAAAAGGACCCCGGCAGCGGCGATCGCAGCGGCGGCGAATGCTCCGATCAACGTCCAGGATACACCACCGTTGCAATCCGCGTAGGGCAGGATCTGCCCCAACTGCGTGTTGATTGCCCAGGCTGTCGGCGGCAGCACTAGGCCGGCATATCGTCCAAGCAGAAAGCTCATAAGCGTGGGACCCAATAGATGCAGATGTAGAGCGGCAACCATGTGATGATCACAAAATGCCAATAAAGGGCATTGTCCTCGACATCCCCGAAACGCCTGGGGTTGTCGGCATGACGGGAAAACATCAGGGCGGTCAAAACGAGCGTTTCCACCAGGTCGGTCAGGATATGCGTGGTGTGGAGCCCGAGAAGGGTCCAGACAATCGAGCCATATGCATTTGCGTCCCAATTGATGTGCAGAGCCGCAAACTCGAAAGCGCGAAATGCCATGGGAATGACACCGCAGACCGTCATGACGACAAGCCCGAGCCGGACCTTGCGAAGGTCTTTCTGACGTGCCCATCTGGAGACAAGAATGTTGGGAATAGCGCTGGCAACGAGGACTGCGGTCAGCCAGGTGCCGGCCCACAAGTCGGGCGGGGGAGCCTCGATTGGCCATGCGGGCGCCAGGCTCATCAGATAGAAGTAGACAGCAATCGCCAGGCCAAATCCGCTGCCCTCGATCAACATGAAGGCCAAGGTCGCCCACCAGGTTGGGCTTTTGGAGCCTCTGCCATGAAGCGGCAGGGCGGCTACGTCCAGAACGACGCGGTCTTTCACGATTCGTCCTCCGGCGTGCCCTTCGGCCAGAACCAGCCGATCAAGGCGATAGCGACTGGAATAGATCCCCAGATCACGGCCCAGGGCGAGAAAATCGACCAGATCAGCATGATCGAGGTAGCGATCGCCGACCAGAATGGCCAGACCGAGTCCCGTGGTGAGGATTCCCTCGCCTCAGGTAAGGCTTCGACGACACTTGTCACCAAAAGCTCCCGGCGATCCGTGCGCAAGCCTGCAGCGGTCGAAAGATCCTTAACATCGTCCGACAGCGGATTTCGCGAGCGAACGACCGGGATGCGCCTGAAGTTGTATGATGGCGGGGGTGAGGCTGTCGCCCATTCGAGTGTCGAGGCACCCCAGGGGTTCGGTCCGGCCGCCGGTCCAGACCGAAAACTGCGCAGGGCATCAATGAAGAAGACCACAAAGCCCAATGCCAATATGATCGAACTCAAGCTGACAAACAGGTTCAAGCCGCTCCACGGCAATTCCGGCTGGTAGGTATAGATCCTGCGTGGCATGCCCCACAGGCCTAGCATGTGCATTGGAAAGAACGTCAGGTGAAAGCCTACGAAAATCAGCCAGAACGCCAGTTGTCCGAGCCGCTCGCTCATCATTCGCCCGGTCATTTTGGGAAACCAATAATAGATCGCGCCGACCAATGGAAAGACTGCCCCGCCGATCAGGACATAGTGAAAATGCGCAACAACGAAATAGGTATCGTGAACCTGTGTATCGAAGGGGACCGATGCGACCATAACCCCGGTTAAGCCTCCCATCACAAAAGTGACGATGAATCCGAGTACGAAGAGAAGTGGCGTCTTGAACACCGGCCGCCCGGACCAAAGTGTCGCCAGCCAACAAAAAATCTGGATGCCGGCCGGCACGGCGATCGACATGCTGGATGCGGTGAAGAAGCTCTCGCCTACGCGGGGAAGGCCGACCACAAACATGTGATGGACCCACAGTCCGAAGGAGAGCACGCCGGTTGTGATCAGCGCCATCACCAGCCACAAATAGCCGAAAAGCGGGCGCCCGACAAATGTTGGCAAGATGGTTGACACCATGCCTACGGCAGGCAGGAAGATGATGTAAACCTCCGGGTGGCCAAAAAACCAGAACAAGTGCTGCCACAAAAGCGCGTCACCACCTTTCGCCGGGTTATAAAATTGGGTGCCGACCAGCCGGTCGAGGATCAGCGTCGAGCTACCAAACATGATCGCTGGCATTGCCAGGATGACAATGAACGACATGACCAACATCGCCCACACAAGCACGGGGATACGGTCGAGTGACATGCCGGGTGCCCTTTGCTTGAAGACGGTCACAACAACTTCCACTGCTACGGCGAGGGCTGCGACCTCCGTAAACGTGATCATCTGGGCCCAGAGATCAGTCCGCTTGCCTGGGCCGTATTGCGGTCCGGCAAGGGGGACATAGGCGAACCAGCCCACATCCGGAGCGGTATCTAGCGCGAAGGCCAGCCAGAGAAGGATGCCGCCGAACAGGTAAATCCAGTAGGAGAACGCATTGAGACGCGGGAATGCGATGTTGCGTGTTCCCACCATCAGCGGCACGAGATAGACAGCCATTGCTTCCATGACCGGCACCGCAAACAGGAACATCATGTTTGTGCCGTGCATTGTGAAAATCTGATTGTAGCGATCGGCACTGATGAAACGTGCTTCCGGCTGGGAAAGCTGCAGGCGCATCGCCAGCGCGAGCACGCCGCCGAGGACGAGAAAGATGAAAGCTGTGGAGACGTAGCGTTGCGCAATCGTCTTGTGATCGACGGTGGCGACGCCACCCCAGAACCCCGATCGCGCGCACCAGGTGACTGCCAGCCGCCGCTCGATCTCTCCATCGTCAAAATCGCTATCGATGGGCCGGTGCGCCTGTCGATCCATGGTCATTTCAGGCCTTCCATATAGGCTGAGATCTGCCGGAGCTCGTCGCTCGTCAGCGGTATCAGCGGCATATTGTTGCCAGGCTTCAAGGTCTGAGGATCGGCAATCCAGGCCGCCAGCGAGCCGCGGGTCCGATCAAAAAGTCCTGCTGCAATTGTTGCGCGGCTGCCGACATGCGTCAGATCCGGGCCCGAGGTCCCACCTGCCATTGTTCCGCGGATGGTATGGCAGGCCGCGCAAGGCTTGCTCATGAATGCTGTCTTTCCAAGGGCTGCCTCGGGATCAGAAGGCTCAATCGCGCTCTGGTGTTGCGCGAACTGCCAACTTCGATAGTCCCGCTCCTCCTGTGCCACCACCAGAAACGCCATATGGCTGTGCTGGAGCCCACAAAACTCGGCACACTGCCCTCGATAAATGCCGGGGTTCTTTGCGTTCAGCGTCAGGGTGTTCAACCGGCCCGGGATCATGTCGAGTTTGCCGGCAAGGCTCGGGACCCAAAATGAATGGATGACGTCGATCGATTCCAGTTGCAGGCGCACATTCTGACCAACCGGGATGTGGAGTTCGTTTGCGGTCTGAAAGATTTGCGTTCCATCCGGATATTCGTAGATGAACTGCCACCACCATTGCTGCGCCTTCACCCGGACGGTGACAGCTGCATCTAAGCTGTTGTAGAGCGCCCGGGTCGTGTAAAAACTTGCCACGGTCAGTGCGCTTATGACCAAGACGGTTCCTGTCACCGCGGCGCTGACGATCCTCGTTATGTTCCGCTCCGATCGATCATGCTCGATAATCGGCCGGTTTCTCCCATGCAACAGCGACCAGGCCAGGAAAGCGACAACAAGCAGCCAGACAGCCGTACATACGACGACGACAAGGATGATCAAATCCTTCAACGCGCCGGCTGACGTGCCATGGGTATCAAGTGCCGACTGAGGACCAGTGCATCCCGCAAGCACGGACAAAAGCGATATGGCCAGGCAGTTTCTCATCAGGGCGATGGCCCCTGTTCCGCATGGATAGGATTTGGTCCTTCGTCGAAGAGTATCGACGCCGGACCGCGATTTTCGGCCGGTCGATCAGTTTTATCATCATTGCGACTTGGTGCCACCACGCTCGTCGAGTAAGCGCCGAGTGACTTGACGTAGCCAGCCAACTGCCAGATCTCGTCACTGGTCATCCTGTCCTTGAAGGCGGGCATTCCGTGAGGTCGCCCATCTCTGATCGAGGCGACGATCGACACCATGGATGGCCCGTAATACCACCAGCCATCAATGAAAGATGGGCCGGTCCCGCCCCGCCCGTCACCGTGGCAGGCCGAACAGCCGAACCAGGAATATAGCCGCTTGCCCTGGCTGAGATCATAACCGGTTCTTTCGTAGGACTGGCCAAGCGCAAAATACACCTCCGTGGGGGCCCCGCTGATGCGGTTTGGCATCAGCCGGAACTGGTCAAGCGCGGCAGATACCGGAGGATCGGTCCGGTAAACTCGCGGCTCCCTGAAATAGCCGATCGCTACGGCTGACATGAGACCAAGCGACACGAGCAGGACCTTCGCAATCGAGCACCGGAACACGAGGCCTCACTCTACGGACAATTGATCGGATCGACGGAACCGGACCGGCAAGAGCTTATAGGATGGTGTCTTGGCTTTCGGGTCATGATGGCTCAAAGGAAAGAGCCGGTTCACCTCCGGATAATATGCTGCGCAGCAGCCCCTCGGAATATTGTAGGCGACGAGGCGGAAGCCTCGCACATTGCGGTCGGTTTGACCGTCGATCGCCGTGATTACGTCGACCAGGTCACCGGCAGCGAACCCGAGCGCGGCAATGTCATCCCGGTTGACGAAGAGGACATGCCTCGTACCGTCGACGCCCCTGAAACGGTCGCTGTAACCATAGATCGTCGTGTTGAACTGATCATTCGAGCGCAGACTTGCGAGATTGAGCACGTCGGGACGAACCGCAGCCTCGCCAAAGTCGGGAAACAGTCGAGGCGGAGTGATGAAGTTTGCCTTTTGATTGGCCGTTACCCATTTGCGCTCGCGCGCCGGAACCGGCCGGGTCAGTCCGCCCGGCTGAAAAAGACGTGCGTTAAAATCCTTAAAGGTCTCGGGGTAGGTCTCCTCGATTGCCGCCCTGATAAGCGAGTAGTCCGCAACCCATGCATCCCATGGCACCTGCCCTTCGGTTAATGTCGCTTTGGCTATTCCCGCAATAATCGCCGGCTCGGAAAGAAGATGGGGGCTTGCAGGCTCCACTCTGCCCCGGGAGCCATGGAAATGGGCAACCGAGCTTTCGATCGAGACCGCCTGCGGCCCGCTTGCCTGCCGGTCGATCTCCAGGCGGCCGAGGCATGGCAGAAGATAGGCGATTTCCCCGTGAATAAGGTGACTGCGGTTGAGCTTCGTTGCGATCTGGACAGTGAGGCGCAGCTTCGGCCAGGCGGCCTCCATAGCAGCCGTTTCCGGGATCGCGCGAATGAAATTGCCGCCGAGGCTTAGGAAAGCACGTGTCTGGCCCGATAGGATGGACCGGCAGGTGTCGACCGTGGAATGCCCCTCCCACCTCGGCGGTTCGAACTTGTAGAGTTCCGCAAGCTTGTCGAGGGGAACGAGGGCGGGTTTTTCGGTAATACCAACAGTTCTTTGTCCCTGAACATTGGAGTGACCACGCACGGCACAGATATTGGCCCCTGGTTTGCCGATATTGCCCCGCAAGAGCGCAAGGTTAGCCACCATGTGAACGTTGTCGACACCCATTAGCTGCTGGGTCAGTCCCATACCGTAGACAAGCAGAACCGCATTCGCGTCGGCGTAGGTGCGCGCGGCCTGTGTCATCTGCTCGCGGCTCAGGCCGGAAACTCTCTCCAGCTCCTCCCACGTATGTTTGCGCGCCACGGCCGCAAACTCTTGGAAACCGGCGGTGTGCTCGGCGATGAAGTCGTGATCAAGCACATGCTTCTTATCGACAGCTCCAACGGAGGCGGCAAACGCAACCGCTGCAGCGCTATCGCTTCTCGGCTCCGCGTCGGCTCCTGAGACCTTGCTGACATGCAGTTCGTTTTTGGCGTCATCGGCCTCGATCAATGCTTTGCATACGCCAAAAAGCGCAGCGACGTCTCCGCCGTTCCGCACCTGATAATATTCGCTGGAGATCTGCGTCTCCTTCCCGCTCAACATTTCTCCCGGTGCCTGCGGATTGACGAAACGCTCTAGGCCCGGCTCTTTCAGGAGGTTGAAGGTAACAATCTTGACGCCACGATCGACGGCATCCTGTAGATCGTGAAGCATTCGCGGCGACGACGTCGACACGTTCTGCGCGATATAGAAAATGCAGTCGCAGTTTTGAAAATCCGAAAGGATCGCAGTCCCGACGGTCGCTCCGATGCTTTCCGGAAGGCCAACGGAAGTGCTCTCATGGCACATGTTCGACGAATCTGGGAGGTTATTGGTGCCGAAGATGCGGGCAAATAGCTGATACATATAGGACGTTTCGAGTGATGCACGCCCTGAAGTATAAAACTCAGCCTGCTCTGGAGCGACCTGTCGCAGTTCGCGCCCGATCTCGTCGAAGGCAGCCTTCCAACTGACGGGGAGGTATTTGTCGGATAGAGGATCCCAGCGCATGGGGTGGGTCAAACGGCCCTGTTCTTCCAGGTCATGGTCCAGCCAATTCGCAAGTTCCGTCAGCGTGTGGTTTGCAAAGAACGCCTCGTCGGCACGACGTTTTGTGATTTCCCACGCCGTTGCTTTTGCGCCATTTTCACAAAACTCCAATGGGTGCGTTTTCGCCGGCTTGGCCCAGGCACAGCTGACGCACATATATCCGTCTGGCTTGTTCTGGTGGGAAAGCAGAGAGGGTCCGGTCAGCGGAATGTGTTCGCGCAATATGATTTCGCCAACAGACTTCGCCGACCCCCAGCCTCCGGCGGGGCCGCTATCAAATCCAATCTTTGGGTTTTTCGGTCTTGAGGACATCTGGCTGACCTTGGGGGAAAGGGAAATCGTGCCCACTGGGCGGCAATCGAGCCCGAGTGCTTGCTAGAAACCAAAGCGGTTCGGGCAACGAAGAAGCGACAACGACTATGGCAAATGCCAGCTCTGCCAGCTACCGACTGCACGCCAGCCAATGGTGTTCGAGGACGGATGGTCGATCGAGTTTGCGGACCCAACAACCTGCCGGCCTATGTGAGTCTCTATGATCGTCATCGGGCGAAGATCCGTCTCTGGATTGCCCGAGCGCCTGCACTTGCTTATCTGATGATGGTTGTCTTGCATTTAAGGTCTGCCAGGCATGGCTGGTTATCTGTAGTCGGCGTGCAAATAAGCCACAACAGGTCTAGAACGACGTTGGGCCCGCCGAGTTCCTCCGTCATGCATTTTGTCCGCTACCGTACAGCTACCGGGTGGAAGGACTGGAGAGCGGGTTCCCACTTTGTCTCGTGATCAGTTTTCATCAACATCGCAACGCATTCTCTTCTCCGTGCAACACGGGACCCGGGTTTCTTCCGCGCAGCGGAGGCAATGAAGAGAGTGGCTGCTGATCCATGGCGCTTATCCTCCTCGTCGCCATCGCGGCAACCGTTCGGCTGAGCGCGGCTGCCTTTAACTCGAAAAGCAGCGGATCCCGGGCACGACCAATTTCTCCTTTCAAAGTCGTCGCCCAGACCAACACGTTGAGGATCATCAATCACGTAAGGAGCGACAGACCGCCAAGTAGCACTCCACGCCATCGCATTTCTGCCGCCAGACCGTGCGGACTCGCCGACGACCCGATCGGTCCATTCCGGTCCCGCAAAAACGCCGATCCGATTCCTCGATCAAGCCGTTCGCCTAACCATGCGTACAAGCGCGATAAGAATGCAGGCCCCGATAAAACCAGCGACGAGATAGCCCAGCCACCCGCCGAGGACGACCCCGAAAAGAGACAGGAGGAAATTGGCGACGATAGCGCCGACAATTCCGAGCAGGATGTTCATCAAAACGCCCATATTGCTCTTCATGAACATTTCGGCGAGCCATCCTGCAATGCCGCCGATAATGATTGCGGCGATCCAGCCGATACCTGCGTCTTCCATGAGAATTCTCCCTACTGTGTTGAAGCTGAATTGTGACGCGGTGGCCGCCCGAATGATTCACAGGCCGTTGAAATCTTTACGAACGATCAAGGCCGTAACACCGGTATGGGCAATTGGTTCCTCTCGTCACCTATACGGATGATCCATCTCGCGGGATGAGGTCAGCTCCGAGGGCCGCGGACGGCCGGTTGTAGAAGGCGTCTTTCGCCACTCCTCACGAAGTCACGGCAATTGCCCGCTGAAATCGTGACCCTGTTCGTCATGTCTAGCAAGCATCTGCCACATGTCAAAAACGTGGACGTGAAATCCTCGTTCCATGCCCTCACCTTAATAAAGCAACTCCACATGTCGCTTTTGGATTTATGAGGGGCCTTTGCGGTCTAGCGATCAAAAATCGCACCACTCCGGAACGAAGTCGTCACCAGGAAGTTCAACAGGCTCCACCACCGGCCAATGGAGTTCCCTCATGAAAACTACCTATGTTCTCGCGAGCCTCGCCGTCATGCTTACCTCCCCTGCTCTAGCGCAGTCTGCCGCCGAAAAGACCGGTGTCAACTCGGTGATGGGTGTTGCACCCAAGACAGAGGATTTCGTCACCGAAGCGGCTACAAGTGACATATTCGAGATCGAATCGAGCAAGCTTGCGCTGGAGCGTTCTTCGGACCCCGCGACGAAAACCTTTGCCCAGCAGATGATCACCGACCACACCAAGACGTCTGAAGAATTGAAGGCATTCGTGTCGGGCGGCAAGGTCAAGGCGACCATTCCAGCTGCCATGAGCTCCTCTCAGCAAAGCATGCTCGATGACCTCAAGAAGCTGCAAGGCGATGATTTTACCAAGAAGTATCATTCGGACCAGGAGGACGTGCACGAGGATGCGGTCGATCTTTTCAAACGATACGGCGACGAGGGTGACGATGCCGAACTGAAGGCTTGGGCAGCAAAGACCAGGCCCGCGCTCGAGCATCATTTGCAGATGGCAACAGAGATGAACAAGTAGAAGATCGGGAAGCCTTCTGGCAGCTGTGTGCATCGACGCCTCAGCTGGTATTGAACGCGGGACAGTGCCGGGCGGTTTCGACCTCATTGACGATGTCACGCGGAGGGCTCGGTGCACATCCGCAAGCTATGGGAAGCTGACGACGACCTTCTCGCCCCCGACCTCGCGGGATGGGGGCAGTTCGGCTGGAAAAGCCGATGATAGTGGGCCAAGGCGCAGGAGCAGCGGCATTGCCGCGGATCCAGCACCTGCTGGCGCTTATGTGCTCGTTTGATAGTGCTCGGATTCTACGAGTTGGGCTTGACCGGACATAGTCAATCCCACGTTTTTCCGCACGTGGTAGCGGGTCGGTTCTACCCTTTCGGTCGACGCGAGCCGCCAGCATGACGAAAAGTGAAGACAACGTTCCCGGCTCGGACTGGATGCAGCGGTGTTTTCGTACAAGCGACCTCCATCCTTAGAGCGGCGGCGAACCGGTGTCCGAAAACAAGGTCGCGAACCCATAAAACTGATGGCGCGAATTCGTCCTAGCGAGGTGCTTGTTCGCTGAGTTCTCCGCCAGACTGTGATTGAGGAGCAGAGCGGCTTTCCTGGCGAGATCAGCGGATTCTGAACGGATTACAAGTACCAGCGGCTCGCTGTCATCGCTAGGATCGACATCGACGCGCTCCTCACATTCCGGGCGGAGGGCAACGGTCAGTTTCGTCCAGCCACCGACCGCGCGCCGAACATCCCAGCGAAATCCAATCGGAAGTGAAAACCCCGCTTCAGCAAAACGGCTCTGCCGCGAGCCCAATCTAATCGAGCGGTTCTTCTCCAAGCTGAACCACTTCCGCCGTGTTGCCACGCGCTACGACAACCGCGCCGCAAACTTGCTTGCTATGGTCAAACTCGCCTCAATGCGGCTGGGGCTGCGCGCTTATGAGTCTACGACCTAGCTGCCCCAAATCTTAGATCATGATCTCGCCGCCGGTGACAGGAACGATGGCGCCGGTCATGAAGCTTCCGAGATCGGACGCCAGTAATACATAGGCGCCGGCGAGCTCCGCCGGTTGCCCGGCTCGCCCGATCAAAGTCTGCTGTCCGAACTTCGCGGCCTTTTCTGCGGGCATGGTCGAGGGTATAAGAGGCGTCCAAATGGGACCTGGCGCTACCGCATTCACGCGGATGCCTTTCTCGGCGACCATTTCTGCAAGTCCTGCCGTAAAATTGGAGATAGCGCCTTTCGTCGACGCGTAAGCAAGAAGCTGAGGCGATGGTTGACGCGACTGTATGGACGTTGTGTTGATGATCGAGCTGCCAGGTCGCATGTGCGGGATCGCAGCCTTCGACAGGAAGAAAGGTGCATAGATATTTGTGCGGAAGGTTTTATCCCACTCTTCCACCGGAATTTCGGAAATGTCCGCGTAGGTGCGCTGGAAGGCAGCATTATTGACGAGAATGTCGATCGCCCCGAGCTCTCGAATTGCCCGCTGAACCAGGTTCTCGCAATGACCTTCGGAGGTGATATCGCCCGGCGCGACGATAGCTTTTTGACCTGCTTCTTTCACCCATCGAGCGGTATCTTCCGCGTCGTCAATTTCATCAAGAAACGATATAAGAATATCAGCGCCTTCGCGAGCAAAGGCGATCGCGACTGCCTTGCCGATTCCGGAATCTGCGCCGGTGATGAGAGCCACCTTGCCCTTCAATCTGCCGTTTCCTTCATATGAATGCTCCCCGTGGTCGGGGATAGGCTCCATCCTAGCTGTCTTGCCAGGCGGCTCCTGCTTTTGCTTCGGGTACGGCGGGATCGGGCGTCGTTCTTCGCTCATTGGAACCTCCTGTTCTTAGCGTCGACTCAACCTCCACGAGGCGTAACGGTTCCGTTGCTTCCGTGACGTCTGCAGCCTTAAAGTTTCGGGCCGGCGCGCGCATCGATAGGGAAGCACTGCGGTCGCCATGCGATCATTGCGCAGATCGTTCCGAAAGATCCGTCCTTCGCGCAGCGGCAAGAAACAATTGAAGCACTTTGTCGCTCAAGCCACCGAATTCGGAGAGGAAAGTGATGCGGTTGTCGGTGACGTTTTTTCCAGCCCTTCAACGCGAACTTCTGCAAGCCCTTCGACTGACGATCCAGCGTCTTCGACTGCGTCGTTTGCGACGTTGAAGGTCGCAACCTGAACCATCATTTCCTTCGCGCGCCGCACGGCTGCAGCGTCCTCCAATCCATCGGAGGCCAGCACGACGGAAATGAGCTCGCCGCCTTCGCCTTTGAATTCAACTGTGGTTTTGCCGTCGGATTGACCGACGACATTCGTTTCAATGATCTGCATATCAATCTCCTTCAACGTCCGGTGAATGCGGCCACCAGCGATTGGTTCCGCCACAGTTGGATTCCATACGCGACCCGCTACCCTCAAACGCAGGCAAAACAAGGCAAAACCCCTCTCGCCACTCGCGGACGGGCGCCGTAAGAAAGCTGAAGCGCCTGACGCACAGATTGCCTGCACCTGATGCGCGCGGTCTGATGAATGCGGATTGAAGTCATTCGCTGGGGGGTGCGACCCTCGCCAGGAAGGATTATGCCTATCATGAACCGAGGTGCCGAGGGATATCGCCTTCGTTTTTAACAACGCATGATCGACTGCATGGCCTTGCCGACAATTGGCAAGGCCGCTTTGCAGGGATGACACCGAGTTTGGTCACCCTTTATTTTAGGCGCCGGCGACTATGCTTGCCGACGATCAGGAAAATTCATCCACTGCGATGGCGTACCCTGCCGTATAAAGTGCCAAGATCATCCAGCATGCGCTCGTAGCGCGACCGAGGCGGGGGCGACCTCAGCCCAGCAATGGCGAAAGCGACCGCACCGACAAGCACAGCGACGATCATCAGGCTGGAGACAGGATAGAGCTTCACGGTGGCTTCAGTCTGTCGCGCCGCCTGACGGGCTCCCCCTCTGATCTTTCCGGAGGCCTCCGCGACCTGTTTGCGAAGGGCGTCCAATTGCTTGCGCAGGGCTCCGATTTCCTCCTCGGCATTGAACCCAGGCTGCGGCGGGATGCCGACCGATCCCACATTCGTATCGATTATGGCACGCGGCACGGGCTCGCCGAGTTTCGCGCCCCCCGAGATAAGCGAGGCCGTTTGGTTTTTTTGGGCTGGCATGATGTCTCTCCGTACTTGCGGGTGCAATCGATTAGCGCACCCTTGCATCGAACAAAGACGCCGCTTCACAGCTGTTTGTTCCATCGTCCGCGATTCCGGGTGCGAACAGTCCTGGGGCCATGTCACCGGCTTGTCTTTGTCGAGGCCGCGACAGCATTTCATGCGAGGCGTTCACCCGGCATCGTAGAACGGCGTTTATCTGCGAGAGAAATGACAAAAGCCCCCGCAAGGGCGTGCGGAGGCTTTTAGGTCTTTAGGACCTGTCACCCTCGTACAGGTTGGGGGCGTGCGTTTGAGTGACGGATATCAACTTTCTCCACCGCGGTCGGTTCCGCGCCTTGCAGATATTTTCGTGAGGGTAGTGTCGAAGGGGCGCTAGTAAGGGATGAAGGTCATCGGGTGGCGCGTCGTGGTCAGCTTTGCTTGCGTGGAAAACATGAACTCGACGCCAGCCGGATCCCACCCCGCCAATGCAGAGATCACCTGCCAACGATCGCTAAAATCGCATATTGGATACGATTTTTTCCTCCTAAAGGGGCATGTCGGCTGCGGTGCCATGAAACACCGCCTCGATGTTATTGCCATCAGGATCAAAGACGAAGGCTGCAAAATATCCTTGATGGTAATGCCGAAAGCCTGGACCTCCGTTGTCCTTGCCACCAGCCTCGAGCGCGATCGAATGGAAACGAACAACACTTGCCATATCTGTTGCACGAAACGCGAGATGCAACCGCGAAACGTGGGTATTGGCCTTGTCCACCCACAGTTCTTCACAGGCAAAATGTGACTTGCTCTCCGAACTGAAGCTTCGCCCCAATGCAACAAGCGCTGCGCGATAGAACGGCGGCTCGCTTCAAGGTCCGCGACCCGTATATGGACATGGTCGATCAGGGCGATTTGCAGGGTTTGCATCGGCGCGGCCTCCTTCGCAGGACATGGGCCAGAATTCCGTTCGTCAATCGCGGTTCCCTTAACCCGCGATCGGTCCGGGGCAACGCTGGATCATAGATCGGTATCAGCTTCGAGATCGGAACGACTATCGGGCAATGGCGTTCATGTTTACCGACAGGGATGGAACCAGATGACGACATATTACTTCGCGGTGCAGGACCTCGACGAGGAATTCGACGGCGACAGAGGGTTGGATCTGCCCGACCTTCCCTGCGCAATCATCCATGCACGGCGGGCGCTGTCCGACATGGCACTGGACGGTATTCCTACCGTCCCCGGAGCTCGGCAGGCCGTGACAGTTCTCGGTCCGGACCGAATTCCCATTGCCATCGTCAGCTTGCGCATTTCAATTGATTGGTGCGATGCAAAGGGTGCTGTGATGCCAGGCCCAGAGTGAATTCTTGCGCCAACCAACGCTCAAACCATGGTGGGGACCCTAGAACTGCCGTTCGTCTAGCCCGCACGCAACTATCGCTGACCGATTTCAATACGAAGATTGCGCCCGGGCGGAAATGCGCAGGATTCGATTACAGCGACGGTCTAACAGCAAGCGACGTGTTCATCTTTTCCCCTGCGCGAAATTAGGGTTTTGCTCCGGCAGCGTCTCCACTACCTCCCGTTCAGTCGCGTTCTCGGACCCACGCAAACGGAGCCGGTGCCTGCGGTACCAACAGGCAGCCGGCGTCTTCGCCCGACAGGATGCAGTTTTCAGGCCACGGCGGCCCTGTCCATGAACGCTCGTTCAATCGCCGTCTGGAGTTGTTCTTGGGTAAATGGTTTGGTCATCCGTATCATGCCATGATATGCGGAATCCTCTGGAAGATCGGCGTAGCCTGACGCAAGAATGACCGGGATTCCGGGATAGGACGTAAAAATGCGACGCGCCAAATCGGCCCCTGTCATTCCGGGCATAGCGTGATCGGTAACTATTAAATCGCACCCGTCCCCTCTTTCCAGCACGAGCATTGCCTGTGAAGCTGAAGCTGCCTCGACAGTGACGTGACCCAGGTCCTCCAGCATCGCGACGGTGCCCATCCTGACCAGTATGTCGTCGTCGACCACAAGAACCCTGTGCTGTGCGAAGGTGGAGTGGGCCGTATCAGACATAACGGCTTCAGGCGCCCGGGCACGCTCCTCGATCTGCTCTGCCACAGGCAGCCAAAGGGAAACGGTTGTTCCTGATCCTTTGCTGCTGAAGATCTGGAGGACACCCCCCGACTGCGCAGCCAGTCCATGCACCATCGATAGGCCGAGCCCGGTACCCTTGCCGATTCCTTTGGTTGTGAAGAAAGGTTCTGCGGCGCGGGCAAGCGTCGCCTCGTCCATGCCCTCACCGGTATCGACGACGGAAATGCGCAGAAACCGGCCGCCTTTAAGTGTCGCGGGTGGGTCTTCGTCGGCTGCGGCTTCTATTGTGACGCTCCCACCGTCTTCCATGGCATCTCGGGCATTGACGAACAGGTTGAGCAAAGCAAGCTCAAGCTGATTTCGATCAATCAGGACCGGCGGAAGTCCTGCCGGAATTTTTGTTTCAAAGGAGATCCGCGGTCCCACTGCCTTACCCAACAGATCTTCGACGTCATCGAACAGCCTTGCAAAATCGATTGCCTGGGGTTTCAGATCCTGGCGCCGGGCGAACGCCAGTAGCCTTTGTGTCAAAGCCGATCCCCGCTCCGCGGCCTGCAGGGCATTCATGATGAGACGTTCGCTCCGCTCATCGTCCGGCAAGCGTTTCTTCAACAAGTTCAGGCTGCCGAGGATCGCCATAAGCAGATTGTTGAAATCATGTGCAACCCCACCGGTCAACTGTCCAATCGTGTCAAGCTTCTGGGCTTCAAAAAGCTGCGCGAGGGCTTCTTCCCGCTCGCGGGTCTTTTGCTCGATGCGCTGCTCTAGCTCTTCATTGAGTTGACGCAGCTGTGCCGACGATGCTTCGAGTTCGGCCGTCCTTTGAAGGACCCGCGCCTCGAGGTCGGAATTCAGCCCCTCCAGCTCCCGGGTTTTGCGATGGAGATCGGCAAATACCCGGACCTTGGCGCGCAGCACTTCAGGGACGATTGGAACCGACACATAATCGACGGCTCCAGCCTCGTATCCACGCAGACGGTCCGGCTCCGCCATCATTACGGCCGAGACGAATATGATAGCGGTGTTTTGATAGCGAGGATGTTCCCTGATCATGCTGACCAGCTCGAAACCGTCCTGTTCAGGCATGCAGACATCGACCAGGATCACGGCGATTTCGGATCGCAACAGATGTTCGAGCGCCTCGCGGCCCGATTGCGCCTTAATAAGGTTCTCGCCGAGGTCCTGGAGGATGACCTCGTAGCTGAGTAGTTTCGCGGGCTGATCATCCACCAAAAGGATGTTCACGGACTTCATGGCGAACTCCTCAACGGTGTAGCCACATGCGGAGCGCCGAGAGGAGCTGCTCCGTATTGACCGGCTTGGCCAGATAGTCCGATGCACCAGCCTCCAGACACTTCTCGCGGTCCCCCTTCATTGCCTTTGCCGTTAAGGCCACAATTGGAAGTCGCCGGAAAGTGGGGTCCGCGCGGATGACCTGCATTGTCTCATAACCATCCATACCCGGCATCATGATGTCCATCAGCACGATGGCCACTGACGGCTCGCCATTGATCACCTCGATCGCCTCGCTGCCGGTAGTCGCCGTAAGGACCCTCATGCCACGGCGCTCAAGCACGCTACTGAGCGCAAAGATATTGCGCGCGTCATCGTCGACGAGCAAAACGGTTTCACCAAATAGGTCCTCATCGGAACTATGCAGGTCTTCCAGCATGGCCTGTTTGGATGCCGGCATGTCCGCAACGACGCGGTGAAGGAAGAGCGCCGTTTCATCCAGAAGCCGCTCGGGCGATTCAACGCCCTTGACGACCACGCTTCGGGCCATGCTGTGAAGCCGAGCGTCCTCCTCGGGAGAGAGTTCGCGGCCCGTGAAGACAACGACAGGAATTTCGCCAATGTCGGTATCGTCACGCATTTTTTCCAGCACTTCGAAGCCCGACATATCGGGAAGCGTCAAATCGAGGACGACACAATCGGCAGGGTCGTTCCTAAGCGCGGCAAGAGCCTCCGATCCCGAGCCGACGCTGGCGATGTCTATGTCGTCATGGCCAAGGAGCGCCATCACACTGATCCGCTCAGCCTCGTTGTCTTCCACCAAAAGCAGGCGCTTGCGCCTCGGCTCCGTATAGGATCGCAGCCGCGATAGAGCCTTGACTAGTCCGTCGGGCGTTGTCGGCTTGCTCATGAACGCGAAGGCGCCCCGCGTCAATCCGTGTTGGCGATCCTCATCGAGACTGATGATCTGCACCGGAATGTGGCGGGTCTGGGCGTTCTGTTTGAGCTGGCTCAACACCGTCCATCCCAGCATGTCGGGAAGGAAGATATCAAGGGATATCGCAGCCGGCTTGTATTCCTGCGCCAGAGCCAGGGCGTCGGCGCCGCGCATCGCCACCAGAACCTTGAAGCCGGTGTCGTGCGCCAAGTCCTGCAGAACTCGGGCGTAATGGGGATCATCCTCCACGACAAGCAGAACCGTGTCGCCAGATGCGATGCGATCCCGGTCATCTTCGACATGTTCGGTCGGCTTGTCCGCCCGCCGGCTCGCTGCTGCATCCGCGAGTTGCACGATATTGTTTGATTTTGGAACCTCCTGTGGCGCTATGGTACCCGCACCAACATAGGTCAGTGGAAGATAAAGGACGAAGGTGCTGCCCGCGCCCGGAGTGCTTCGAAGCTGAATTTCCCCGCCGAGCAGGTTTGCGAGTTCGCGGCTGATGGCGAGGCCGAGGCCTGTGCCCCCATATTTTCGGCTTGTTGACGCGTCAGCCTGCTGGAAGGCTTCGAAAATGATGCGCTGCTTTTCCGGAGGAATACCGATGCCGGTGTCGACAACCTCGAATGCGATGACGGACGGCGCGTGCTTTAGCGAAGAATGATCCGGAGACCATCCGCCGGCCACTGCATTCACACGAAGCGTGACCCCGCCCTCAGCCGTGAACTTGAAGGCGTTCGACAACAGGTTCTTCAAAATCTGCTGAAGTCGTTTGGAATCGGTGATGATGCTCCTGGCGACGTCGCCCCCGATTTCCACGCCGAATGTCAGGCCGCGGTTTTCCGCCTCGTGTCTGAACGGCCGGGCCATCACTTCAAGCAGGTTGTTGATGAAGATTTCCTCAGCGTCCACCGATACGGTTCCGGATTCGATCTTGGACAGGTCGAGGATGTCGCTGATGAGGTTGAGAAGATCCGTCCCCGCCCCATGGATCGTTTTGGCGAATTCGACCTGCTTACCCGAAAGATTTCCTTCCGGATTTTCCCCGAGTTGTTGACCGAGGATCAGGATGGAATTGAGCGGCGTGCGTAGCTCATGCGACATGTTTGCAAGAAATTCAGACTTGTATTTCGACGTCAGCGCGAGCTCGGCGGCCTGTTCCTCGAGAGCGCGACGGGCCTGCTCGATTTCCTGGTTCTTCGCCTCGACCTCGACATTGCGCTCCTCGAGCTGCTGGGCTTTCTGTTCGAGCTGCTCGTTGGTCTGCTGGAGTTCGCGCTGCTGGGTCTGAAGCTCCGCTGCAAGCTGCTGCGACTGCTTGAGCAGGCCTTCGGTCTGCATCGTTGCTTCAATGGAGTTGAGGACAATGCCGATGGACGTGGTCAACTGGTCCAGGAAGGAGATCTGCAGTTCCGTGAAATTGCCTGCCGAGGCAAGTTCGATAACCGCCTTGACCTGTCCTTCGAAATGGACCGGCAGGACTATGGCACTCCTTGGCAAGGCCGAGAATACGCCAGAGCTGATCGGGACGACATTGACGGGGAGGTCTGTGATCAGGATCCGCCGAGCGTCGCTGGCGCACTGGCCGACAAGTCCCTGACCGAACTCAAGTCGCGTGGGATGGGCAGTCTCCATCCCCTGCGCATAGACCGACAGCAGGGAAAGCATCCGCTGAGGGCCGTCATCGACCTGATAGATTACCCCTTGATGGGCTCCGACAAGCGGAGCAAGCTCCGAAA
The DNA here is from genome assembly GCF_031455475.1 of Rhizobium sp. 1399. NCBI lineage: Bacteria > Pseudomonadati > Pseudomonadota > Alphaproteobacteria > Hyphomicrobiales > Rhizobiaceae > Rhizobium > Rhizobium sp. 1399. Next base: position 377,206 of record NZ_JAVDSU010000006.1, read on the forward strand.
GCAGCATCTTTCCCACGAGTGTCAGGTCGCGTTGCCCCTGCAGCATGTTGGTGAAGCGGGCAAGGTTGGTTTTCAGCCAGTCCTGTTCTGTGTTGCGCTCGGTCGTCAGGCGCAGGTTTCCGATCATCGTGTTGATATTGTCTTTCAGTTCCGCGACCTCGCCGCGCGCTTCGACCTGGATCGAACGGGTCAGGTCGCCCTTGGTGACCGCAGTCGCGACTTCCGCAATCGCGCGCACCTGGGTCGTCAGGTTGGCGGCGAGCAGGTTTACGTTGCCGGTCAGGTCTTTCCAGGTGCCGGCCGTGCCTGGCACGTTCGCCTGCCCGCCAAGTCGGCCTTCGACGCCGACTTCACGCGCCACGGTCGTCACCTGGTCGGCGAAGGTGGCGAGCGTGTTGGTCATATTGTTGATGGTCTCGGCCAAAGCGGCGACTTCGCCCTTGGAGGCGACGGTGAGGTTCTGCTTGAGGTCGCCGTTGGCCACCGCCGTCACGACCTTGACGATGCCGCGCACCTGTTCGGTTAGGTTTGCGGCCATGACATTGACGGTATCGGTGAGGTCCTTCCAGGTGCCGGCGACACCCGGCACTTGCGCCTGTCCACCGAGCTTGCCTTCAGTGCCAACTTCGCGTGCGACACGTGTCACTTCGCCGGCAAAAGCGTTCAACTGGTCCACCATGGTGTTGATGGTGTTCTTCAGCTCGAGGATTTCACCCTTCACATCGACCGTGATCTTTCGGGAGAGGTCGCCGCGCGCGACGGCCGTCGTCACTTCCGCGATGTTGCGAACCTGGGTTGTCAAGTTTGCGGCAAGCAGATTGACGTTGTCGGTCAAGTCCTTCCATGTGCCAGCGACACCCGGAACGACGGCCTGTCCACCAAGGCGTCCGTCGGTGCCGACCTCTCGCGCTACGCGCGTCACCTCGCCCGCAAACGAGCGCAGCTGATCGACCATCGTGTTGAGGGTATCCTTCAGGAGCAGGATTTCTCCGCGCACGTCGACGGTGATCTTGCGCGACAGGTCACCATTGGCGATCGCGGTGGCGACCTCGGCGATATTGCGCACCTGTGCCGTCAGGTTGCCGGCCATGGAGTTGACGCTGTCGGTCAGGTCCTTCCAGGTGCCGGCGACACCTGGCACTTGCGCCTGACCGCCTAGCTTGCCTTCGGTACCCACTTCGCGTGCAACGCGCGTCACTTCGCCGGCAAAGGCGTTCAACTGGTCCACCATCGTATTGATGGTATTCTTCAGTTCGAGGATTTCCCCCTTCACGTCGACGGTGATCTTTCGGGAGAGGTCACCACGCGCCACGGCCGTCGTGACTTCGGCAATATTGCGCACCTGGCCGGTGAGGTTGGAGGCCATGGAGTTCACGTTTTCGGTGAGATCCTTCCAGGTGCCGGCGACCCCCGGCACCTGCGCCTGACCGCCGAGTTTGCCCTCCGTTCCCACCTCACGCGCCACGCGGGTCACTTCGGAGGCGAACCGGTTCAACTGGTCCACCATCGTGTTCAAGGTTTCCTTGAGCTCAAGGATTTCGCCCGAAACCGAAACAGTGATCTTCTTTGACAGGTCACCATTGGCAATTGCGGTTGAGACCTCCGCAATATTGCGCACCTGGGCCGTGAGGTTTCCGGCCATGGAATTGACCGAGTCCGTTAAATCCTTCCACGTACCGGCAACACCCAGCACGTTCGCCTGGCCACCCAGCCGCCCCTCCGTACCGACCTCGCGTGCGACACGCGTCACTTCGCCGGCAAAGCCATTCAACTGGTCAACCATCGTGTTGATGGTTTCCTTCAGCTCGAGGATCTCGCCCGAAACAGTGACCGTGATCTTCTTCGACAGGTCGCCCTGGGCGACGGCGGTCGCGACCTCGGCAATATTGCGCACCTGGGCGGTAAGGTTTGAGGCCATCGAATTGACCGAGTCGGTCAAATCTTTCCACGTGCCCGCAACGCCGCGAACATTCGCCTGCCCGCCGAGCTGTCCTTCCGTGCCAACCTCGCGCGCCACCCGCGTCACTTCGGAAGCAAAGGCATTGAGCTGATCGACCATTGTGTTGATGGTCTCCTTCAGTTCGAGTATCTCGCCCTTGACGTCGACGGTGATCTTCTTCGACAGATCGCCACTGGCGATCGCAGTGGAAACTTCAGCGATGTTACGCACCTGGGCGGTCAGGTTGCCGGCCATCGAGTTGACGTTTTCGGTCAAGTCCTTCCAGGTGCCAGCGACGCCCGTGACATTGGCTTGCCCGCCAAGCCGGCCTTCCGTTCCAACCTCACGAGCGACACGGGTCACTTCCGACGCAAACGCGTTCAACTGGTCCACCATCGTGTTGATGGTTTCCTTCAGCTCAAGGATTTCCCCCGACACCGTGACGGTGATCTTCTTCGACAGGTCGCCGTTGGCAATTGCGGTGGACACGTCAGCGATATTGCGGACCTGGGCGGTCAGGTTCGACGCCATCGAATTGACGTTGTCGGTCAAATCTTTCCAGGTACCCGCCACACCGGGAACCTGGGCCTGCCCGCCAAGCCGGCCTTCGGTTCCGACTTCGCGCGCGACGCGCGTTACCTCGCCGGCAAATCCGTTCAGCTGATCGACCATCGTATTGATGGTCTCCTTCAGTTCCAGGATTTCACCGGAGACATCAACAGTGATCTTGCGCGAGAGGTCGCCTCGCGCCACGGCGGTCGTTACCTGGGCGATATTTCGAACCTGAGCCGTCAGGTTCCCGCACATGGCATTGACCGAGTCCGTCAAATCCTTCCATGTTCCGGCGACGCCCGGCACCAGGGCCTGCCCTCCCAGTTTGCCTTCAGTTCCCACCTCACGGGCAACGCGTGTCACTTCGGACGCGAAGGAGCGAAGTTGGTCCACCATCGTGTTGATGGCTTCCTTGAGTTGCAGGATTTCGCCTCGCACGTCGACCGTAATCTTCTTGGAAAGGTCGCCGTTGGCCACCGCGATTGTAACGTCGGCAATGTTTCGCACCTGAGCGGTCAAGTTCGAGGCCATGGAATTGACACTTTCGGTCAGATCCTTCCAGACACCGGTCACCTCCGGCACTTGGGCCTGTCCACCAAGCTTGCCGTCCGTGCCGACTTCGCGCGCAACACGGGTGACTTCCGAGGTGAAGACGCTAAGCTGCTTGATCATCGTGTTGACGATGTCAGCAGAGCGCAAGAATTCCCCTTTCAGCGGTCGGCCGTCGACATCAAGCGGCACCGTCCGCAAAAGGTCGCCTTTGGCGACGGCGGTGATCGTTCGGGTGACCGCCGTCGTCGGCCAGAGAAGGTCTCCGATCAGCTGATTGATCGATCCTTCCATGTCCGACCACGATCCGTCCGAGAGACCAAATCGGACCCGCGTGCTCGTCTGCCCTTCCCGACCCACGACCTGGCCGACATGGTCGAGTTGCTGAGACATTCGCTGATTGGCTGCAATGATGTCGTTGAGTGCGTCGGCAACCTTGCCCGTCACACCCGTCAGATCCGAGGGCATTCGAACAGAGAAATCACCCCGTCTGACTGCGGTGAGGATTTCCAAGAGCGCGCTTGCCGAACGCTCGGAAATGCCATTCACCTCACGCTCGCTCCCACCGACGCTTCCAACCTCTTGACGCCCAATCCCAACGTTTTGATTGACCATGGAATCCCCCATTCTTCGATGGGCAAAATGTAGCGCGCAGGTGGAAAATTGGTATGGGGTTCCTCGCCCATCGCTGGACAGTAGGGATTCGACATCTGGCGGATGTTTACGCGCCTTCCTGGGACAGAGGGCTTGAACGCGCAGCAACGAGAACGAATGAACTCGTCTCGCTCAAGGGGCTGTCAATGGCAGGTTTGAATTGACGCCGTTTACCGCCGGCAGACGGCGCTCGGTACGATAATTTCGCTTGGAGTGCTACGACACGTGCCGTCATCTGGGGTCAAAACGAATGGTGATGCCGGCTGGCACAAGGTCACCTTCATGGAACGTGCGCCGGCCGGTCTTTCCTCGTGCCCACCATATCCGTCGCTGAGGGCGGCTCGATGGCAGCTGCTGATCGCTTAGTGAGCCGCCGCATTGCCGACGCGATGGCCGGCGCTCTGCGTCGCATTCACAGTGTTTGCGGTATCTTTCCCCATGCCACGGATTGTGTTGGCGCAGGCGCTAAGCGAAAGCATCATGCAGACGGTGGCGGCGATTACGGAAGCGGTCTTCATTGGGATTCCCCTGTTGGTTGAACAGGGTCATAACCGTTGAAGAGCAGATGGGTTCCACAAGCTTGACGCAACCAAGACGCGGTAAGCCGCCATAATACTGCCTCCCAAGATTTTATCACGGTCAGCCTCGCCTTCGGGCGAGGCTTTTTTCTTGAGCGCCTCCAGGTCGATGCGAAGCCTTTGAACGATCGGGTTCAAGGCTTGGAACGCACCATCACGCGGTTAGAGCCCACGGATTTCAACGGCTGGCGTGGAGACATCGCGCGCAGCTGACCGTGCCTGATCGGCGACGTTGCGAAAATGGAATGTCGTGCGCTTCAGACCTCGAAGCACCTTCCATGCTGGTAGGACTGCCCTGTCGCAAAGGCCTATTTTAATCGCCGCACGCACGCACGCAGGTTGTGCCCCGCAGCGCGAGCAACGGTCGCCTGGAGGTAGGGGAAGACGACGGACAGATCGAAGTGCGCGAGCAATCGACCGGCGCCTGAAAACTTTTCGAGTGATGGCGCGTTAGCTGGTACGAACGTAAAGGACCCATCCGCCATGATCCGCCAATCTCGGTTCGATATGCTTGCCAAGTGCGGCTATGTTGCACGGGGTATCGTTTTCCTTCTTGTCGCCGGGCTAGCCCTATTTTCCGGTGTGGCCCCTGAAACGAAATCGGCCCTCGCGACCCTTCTGGAACAGCCTCTAGGCCGGGTCTGGGTGGCATTGATCGGTCTGGGTCTTTTGGGGTTTGTGGCCTGGAGATTGGCCCAGTCCGTCGCCGACACAGATGGTCATGGGTTCGGCGCGAAAGCCATGGCCATCCGGCTCGCATTGCTTGGCAGCGCAGTGACCTATCTCGCCCTGGCAAGCTACGCGCTCGGACATGCCCTTTTTCCTTCTGGCGGGCGTGAGGGCGCTGGTGAGAAGGGGCTTGCCCACTGGATCATGTCACAGCCGTTCGGTTTTTATCTTGCCGTAGCGGTGGGCCTCGGCTTCGTCAGCGGCGGCGCTATAACGGCTTCAAAGGGCATTACGGGGAAATTCGAGCGGTATCTGCGCCTTCCAGCCGCCAGCAAGGGTTTTCTTAGAGCCGTCTGCATCTATGGTCTCGTCTCTCGCGGCGTCGTTTTCGCTGTGACAGGCATGCTTTTCGTTTATGCCGGATTTCGGGTCGATCCGGAACAGGCTGGAAGTATGGGCGACGCGATGGCCTGGGTCCGGCAGCTCCCGTACGGGGCCATTCTTTATTTCGCTGCCGCAGCAGGTCTGGCCGCGTTTGGCATCTACAACCTTGTTGAGGCTCGATACCGGGTGATCCATAGACCTTCACTGGCAACGACAAAGCGGTCAATGCCGGCAATTCGATGAGTTCCACGGCCGTCTGTGGCCTCAAGGGTTCGAGAACGTCGGAGTAGCGCCGATACTGATAAAACGCGCACGAAATGGCCTTTTCGACAGGCAGGCGGCGGGGCAACGCCCTCTGCTTGCCTCCATTGAATGCGTTGCCACGCCGGCCCAGAGGTGTCGGTGCAGGCCGCATCCTATGTTCCGACGAGAGTTCCAACCACCTGGCATCCGGAAACTCCGCGGCCACCCGGTCGGTGTAGGCAATAGCGTATCCGCCGGCGCGCATGTCATGGGCGATCGGAGCGCCTATGTTTCCGGAGATAGGACGTCGCGGATGTCGGTGGCAAACATCGCTCGTAAAGATTGAAGGCGGCCTGCCGTTCTGCGCCGGTCCGATGGCTCACTTGTCGTCATAGCGTTCGAGCAGGCGACGCAAATGTGCGTTCTGCTCAAGCAGTTTTGCTGAGAGCTGCGATCGCAGATCCTTAATTTCGAGTTCCAGTTCAATGGCCTCATCGAGGAACGTTTTTTTCTCCGCCGCTGGCTCTCCGGCCGCTTGTGTGACGCTAGATTGTTCCCCGCGATTTTCCCGCGTCCGAGCAGCCTTTGCCCTTTGCTTTTTTGTACCGCCCGGCGGAACTCCCGCGCCGTTTTCACCTGCGATGACGGTTGCGGTCGGCAAAGGTTGGTCATAAACCTTTAAAGCGCTGGCTTCTGACAGCTTGCCAACCAAAGGATCGGATTGGTCCACCCGAGCGGGTGGCTCGGCCGCCGCACCAGCTGAACCCGACCGTTCACGCGCTTCGTTCTCATAAACGGTCGACTTAGATTCGATTACGGCTTCTATTTCCGTCCGCAGAGTTGGATCTTGCCGGTATTCCTCTGCTCGTGGATCGGGTATCGCCACGATTTCATCGGCCGGTGCACTCGCTTCTGTCGCCCTATGGCGCGACGCAAAGTCCTTGATTAGCTTCCACGGTGATCTCATCACCACCTCCCGACTCGTTTTCTTAGTGCCATAGTACCGAGCCGGAGACCGGGCTTGCAATGCGAGCCCGGTCCTTCGTCATAAAACAAGATCAAGCCCGGTGGACCGGTTTGTTGATGATCAAACCAATCCGAGCTTTTTGCGCAGATCGGCGTTCTCAGCGCGGAGCTTATCGGAGAGCGCCTTGCGCAGCTTCTGGTTCTCTTCTTCGAGCTTCAGAAGATCCGCAAAACCGTCGGTTTCCGGCGGGGTGGCCTCGACGGCCTGCGGCGCAGGCTTGGCAGGCTGAGCCTTCGAAACCCTAGGCTTCTTTGCAGGAACAGATGCCTTGGTGACGGTTGCGGTCGCCGCCGGGGCAACGGACGCCGTGGGCGCCGCGGTCTTTTTCGCCGGGCCGCGGGTCTTTTTGACCGGAGCGCTCACCGACGTATCGGCAACCGCTTCAGCGGCGGTCTTGGGCTTACGCGGCGCCCGCGTCTTCTTTTCTCTTGTCTTCGAAGACGCATCTGCGGACGCGGTCTCGACTGCAGGGGTTGGGTTCGGATCATCTGCCATCGGTAAATCCTTGCGGTTAGTAAAGTCGCTCGACCATATCAGTCGCCGTCAATAATCGTTGAAGATTATTTCGAACTTATTGACGATAGTTCAGCTGTTTGCCAACCACCTCGCCCCGTCAGTCCGATGAACTGCCGACCCTCTCACTGAAAATTACTGCCGTCCGGTTGGATGAGATAAGCGGACGAGTTCGATGGAGGAATGAACGAAAATCAGGAGCTGACGGATCGATGGACTGAAGGGTGACGCGAGAAGCCCGGCTATCTGCCTCATTTTCTGAAATTGGCACGAACAAGCACGCCAGAGGCGACGGATCGACTGGAAACTGTGGAAATCTCGCTGAACGAGCGCCATCGCCGGTGTCGCCTCCATGACAATGGACGCGGTCGGTGTCAGGGATTGCGCATCAACGACGATGCGGAGAACGACATGACGACGACCAACGAAATCGCAGACAAGATTGCTGGCGAACACGGTCTGACGAAGGTACAGGGTAAGGCGATCGTCGAGGCGGTCCTCGCCTCGATCACCGAGGCAGCTCTTGCCGGCAACGAAACCTCGCTGCCGGGCTTTGGCAAGTTCAAAGTCAAGGCGACGCCGGAGCGTGAAGCACGCAATCCCTCGACCGGCGCGACGATCAAGGTTGCGGCCGCAAAGAAGCTGACCTTCCAGCCGGCCAAGGCGCTCAAGGATGCGATGAACAAGTGATACGCGAAGAGCCTCGTCCGGTCAGGAGAGGCTCTAACGCTACGCATTTGATAACCCTGGGTTCGACGTTGCTTTCACCTGCCAAGTAAGCCGTTCTCAGGTGGTCAACTCCGCCGTTGGGATTTCAATGTCGATAAGCAGCCCTTCATCGAGCCAGTTTCTCTCAAGGCGCCCCTTGAGCTGTTTTTCGACCATCGCACCGACAATCACGGTACCAAATCCTCGTTTGGTCCATTTAGACGGAGCGTCGGCGCCGGTCTCCTGCCACCGGATGCTGAGGCCCCTGCCCGACTGCCCCGGCCTCCAACGGATGGAAAGTGTGCCCTGCTCGACGGCAAGGGCGCCATGACGGGCTGCGTTGACAGCGAGTTCGTGGAAAACGAGCGCAAGTGGCTGGACGATCGATGCCGGCAACCTGATGTCCGGCCCACTAAATGAAGCGCGGGCCGCTGCGAACGGCGCCACTTGTTGACGAATGAGTTCCTCAACGGAAATGCTTGTCCATCTTCGCTCAGCAAGCAAGGCGTGGGCACGGGCAAGCGCCTGCACGCGATGTTGGATCGCGGCGGCATAAAGTGCCGGGTTATCTGCATTGCTGAGGCGGACGATGCTATCGACTATCGCCAGGACATTCTTCGCGCGGTGATCGACCTCGCTCAGCAAGCGGTGCTCGGAGGCCTCCAGGGCTTCGACGCGGCGATACTCTGTCATGTCGATTTGAGATCCAAAATAATACAGGATCCGTCCATCGTCGCCGTGGATTGGACTTAGGTGCAGGCGATTCCAGAACGGCTCGCCGTTTTTCTTGTAGTTGAGGATCTCGACGTTGACCTCCCGCTCGTCGGCTATGCCTGCACGAATTTCTGCAACAGCTATAGGAGATGTCGCAGGCCCTTGCAGGAAACGACAGTTGCGGCCGAGCACCTCCTCGGCGCTGTAGCCTGTCAGTTCGAGAAATGATTTGTTTGCCAGTACAATCGGCAGATCGGGTGTACGCGCGTCTGTGACGACCATCGGCATCCTGGTGCGCTCGAAGGCGATGGCTGCCAGTTCTTTGCGATCGCCGTAGGCCGCCTCCGACGATGCGGAAGGCAAATCACCTTCGAGTTTTTTCGTTGAATGGCTTTTCATGCGTCCACGCTTGCGAAGAGATGGACCAATAACGCGGCGCGAGCTCCTTTGTTTCCGACACGGTCATTCAATGGGATTGCGGCGCGGGTCCTCCGAGACGTGTCTGACAACGTGTCACGTCCACGAAAACGTTCGGCCGCGCCGCTTTCCCACATCCGCTGTCCGGAAACCGCGCTGAAGACGGTGATTGGAACGCGAGAGGATCCCGGCAATGAGAAGGCGGATGAACCCCGCGAGTTTGTGAACGGACCCGACTTCCAGGAGCAAGTTCATGGAGGTCGCAGGTTGCGTAGATGAGCGACGATAGTGCAGTGAATAATGGAAACGCGCAGCACGTCCTATTGGCAAGGCGGCGCGCCGGCCAACTGAGACGACTCCCTGTTTTCGCAGGCAAGTTCGGCCGGTTGAAACATCGTGCTCGCGAACTCGTTTTCCACCGCAGGAAGGATTGCGCCGTGGAGCACGTTAGACCTCCGCGGTTGCTTCATCTCCTTCTTGTTCGCGTTCCGCCCTGTACTCCAACGCCGCTCGTGCCCGTTGTTGCACCAACACGTGGGGTCGGAACCATCTCCCGTCGACGTAGTTTGATAAGCATCTTAAAGCTCTCATTCTACGGAGCATCCATGGCAATATTTTCTCCGACTGATCGAGACGCAGCCGCCTATCCGATACAGTCGCTCTTTGTGCCATTTCCATTCGTGTGCTTCACGCTTGCACAAGCCACCGATATCGCCTTCTGGCAGAGCGGCAATCTGATGTGGCAGAACTTCTCCGCATGGCTGCTGCTGACGGGCCTGGTCTTCGGCGCGCTTGCGATCCTCGCCGGGTTGATGGATCTGATGCGTCCCCGCACCCGTCCGCTGCGGCCTCCCGTCCTGTCCTGTCTGCTCTACTTGATCATACTGGCGCTCGCTTTTGCCAACAGCCTTGTGCATGCCGGCGATGGCTGGACGGCAGTGGTTCCCTATGGACTGGCGCTTTCAGCTGCGACATTTCTGTTGTGCCTGATTTGCGTAGCACTGTCCGCCCGCAAATATGGCAGACTGGCTTGGAGGATATGATGAAGAAATCCCAAATCCTCGGCGGGTCCGTTTTGACGCTATTTGTTGTGGTCGGCCCCGCAGCTTACGCCGAAAGTGGAAGATTTGACGTTTCGAAGCAGATCGGTCCAAACCCGATCCTTCCGGATCCGGCCCCATCGCTGCTTCCGCAATTGAAAGTGGCGAAGGTCGTTGGGTGGCAGGATGGCGAGGCACCGGCTGCGCCGAATGGCTTGACTGTTACAGCCTATGCAAAGGACCTGGCTAATCCCCGGACAGTCCATACCTTGCCGAACGGCGATGTGCTGGTGATTCAGTCGCGCGGACCATCTGCGGAAACGACCTCACGACCGAAGGATTTCATCCGGGGCTGGATCATGTCGATGGCCCATGGGAACATGGGCGAGCAGAAAGAAAGCAACATCATCACATTGCTGCGTGACACGAACCGCGATGGGACAGTGGATGAGAAGCACGAGCTTCTGACGAAACTGGATTCGCCGTTCGGGGTCGCCTGGATCGACGACACGCTCTACGTCGCTTCCACCTCCGCTATTCTCGCCTATCCCTATAAGCTTGGGCAGAATGAGATCACCAGCCGGCCAAAGGTCCTGACCCCACTGCCCGGGGGTCCGATAAACCACCATTGGACAAAAGATCTGGCGCTCAGCCCGGATGGGAAGCTGCTCTATGTCTCGGTCGGCTCGAATTCCAACATTGTCGAGAACGGGCTTGAGGCGGAAAAAGGCCGCGCAGCGATCTGGCAGGTCGATCGCGAGACCGGTGCCGCGCGCGTTTTCGCATCGGGTCTGCGCAATCCGAATGGGCTCGCCTTCAACCCTGAGACGGGGATGCTCTGGACGGTGGTCAACGAACGCGACGAACTCGGGCCGAACCTCGTTCCTGATTACATGACATCGGTGAGGGAAGGTGGTTTCTACGGGTGGCCCTGGAGCTACTATGGCAATCACGTCGATGCGCGCGTGCATCCGCAACGTCCCGATCTGGTCGAAAGGGCGATCCCACCCGATTATGGCTTGTCGAGCCATGTCGCAGCGCTCGGTCTGACTTTTTCGATGAACTCCGCGCTTCCAACCGCATACGCCAACGGCGCCTTCGTTGGCGAGCACGGCAGTTGGAACCGCGACAGCTTCAACGGCTACAAGGTGGTGTACGTGCCATTCGAGCATGGCAAGCCATCCGGCAAAGCGCAGGATGTCGTCACGGGCTTTATCCAAGGCGATCAGGCGAAAGGACGCCCGGTCGGCCTGGGGATCGACGGTACGGGTGCGCTCCTTATTGCTGATGATGCCGGCAATATGGTCTGGCGCGTTGCTTCCTCTGACGGCAAGGTCACGCCCCAGCCAATCGGCACGGACCAGGTTTTGGTAAACACGCAAGCCTCGACGGATACCAAGGTCGATCGGACTATCGACGTGGACCCGGGTATCGGAGAGGACACGACGGGTTCGACTGCACAACCCGAGGCGCCGACGGCCTCTAACAACGAGCATCCGACCGACCTGAAATCAGATGCCGGACAATCGGACAGGTCCGCACCTTCGCAAATGCAGGTCGCCCCGGCAGCCGGTCCCTAGGCAAGTCGCAATCCTGACTTGCTGTCGAAGACGCGGTACGTTCGGCGGGGGCGGATGGCGTGCGGTCAGCCAATTTGAAGCGCGGTGTCTATCCAACGACGATGGAGACACGGGTATCCATCTCCGACACCGGCGACATTGCCGAAGTCACAGCACAACTGATCGAATTCGTCGTAGCCAAGTCGCCGGCACGCAGGAACATGCCTGAGCGGCGGCTTCGAAAGGCCGACGCTCAGACAGCGAGAATTGTCCGCTTGTCCTCGACGAAAAGGTCGGATGCCATTACTACCTCGCCTGGTGACCGAAACGGGCCTTCTTTTCGCGCCAGAACGGATGTTGCAGTCACGATCCCACTCGCTGGCATGCGCCAAGGTACTGTCACCAATCGGTCGACATCAACGCACGTGCGGATCACTGTCGCACTGGATCTGGGACGCGACAATGGGGTCGGTTTCCGGCGCCAACATATCATGTTTTTCGGCAAAGGCGGCAAACAGGCCGCGCGCGGTCTCTGCTTCTGTCTCGCCTCGGAGCGCGGAACTGCAGGCCTTGAATGCAACGGAATGCGCAGTGTCCCTCAACGACACCGGCCATTCGACGAGATGCCGGTAGGCGTCCATCACACCGCGAACCTCAGCCGGAAATCCGAGGCCGACAAGAATGAAAACTGGCTTGTTGAACATATCGGGTTTCATGATCCCCTCCTTCCCAACCTGGAGCGTCCTGAGGGCGCCGTCACAGCGGCGCCCTCCTCGCAGGAAGCGTTAGGCAACCTTCTGCGCTTCGATCTGCGCCGGAGCGGCAGACGTCATTGCGGATTCGGTCTCGATGGAGATTTTCCGCGGCTTCAATGCCTCCGGGATCTCGCGAACAAGATCGATCGACAAGAGACTGTTTCTCAGATTAGCGCCGCTTACCCGCACGTGATCGGCAAGCTCGAAACGGTGTTCGAACGGTCGGCCGGCGATGCCGCGATGGAGGTAGTCTTCGTTTGCTGCTTCCTGCTTCTTGCCGGTCACGGTCAGAAGGTTTGACTGGAAGGTGACATCGAGATCCTCCTGGACAAAACCTGCCACGGCGATCGAGATGCGGTAATGGTCGTCACCCGTCTTGACGATGTCATAGGGCGGCCAGTCGTTGATCGAGCGGGCACGCTGGGCGTTTTCGAGAAGATTGAAGACCCGGTCGAAGCCAACGCTCGAGCGGAAGAGGGGTGCATAGTCGTAAGATGCTGCCATAGCCATATCCTCCTTGAAGCAACATGGGTACAGATGCCGGACGCTATTTCTTCCAGCGGAGCCAGCCCATCATTAGCGGCGGCCGAGGTTGAGTTGGTTTTTCACGATTTCCGTTTCAAGAGCTGTAACAGAAAAATATGCCTGTTTTCGCCTCCGCCCGCCGACCCAATCCGACTCGTGAATTCCGGGGCTCTGAGACGGCAAGTGCTCGCATCAAGTGCCGATCGACTTTTCTTGGACGAACACGGTCCTACGAGCCTTTTAGACGAGGATGGATGCAGCATCGACCGTCTTATTGGACGCAGCTTCGACGATCCAGATCGTGAGCAACTAAATCCGGCGGATCGTTCTATGTCGTCTGCCCAGACCGATCCTGAAGCATTTGTTCGCGAGCGCTTTTTGCCGCCAGGGATAACGCCTTCCTTATTCTTTCGGGGCTGATGGGGGCCCCTCCTTTCGCGTCTTCGAAGATGTCAGGATCAGCACATAGATAGGCGACGCCCAGTCCGAATCCAGCAAACAGCGCGCGTGCGATGGAGGGGCCGGTAAGGCCGTCACCAAGCCGAACGTCGATGATCGCGGCATCCGCCTCCGGTCCAAGCTCTATCGCTTCGGAAGTGTTTGTCGCAATACCGGCGATTTCAAATCCTTCGGCGATCGCGATACCCTCGATCGCGAGAGCAAGTGCCGGTTCCTTTTCGACGATGAGTAGACGCATGGTTCCTCTCCAAGGCAGTTCGACACGCTTCACAGCCGTCGCCACCAGGGCGTGGTGATCGGTAAGGCAAAGCTCACAGTTTTGAGATCTCGTAGATCATTCTCTCACCAAGTTCGGTGATTGCCTCTTGGCGCCGCCACACACTAAACACCCCGATTCCTTTAGCTGTTCCTCGTATAAGACTTCAGTCCGGGGGTATCCCGGACCAAGGTACCCGGGTACTGAGCACCCGGCCGCAACAATGAAATTTCCCTGCCTGCCGCTGGCCAGGATGCGGACCGCGGACTGGCAGCCGCTGGAACGATGTCCTTCACGGGACGATGAATGAAGTGAGGCCGCTATGGAACTTGTACCGATCGGGCTTACCGACCAAGACGCGTCTTAAATTGTTCTACTTCATTCTACTGACCCCCTAATGGGAGGGGCAAAGACGCGATCCCGAAGAGAAGCGAGGCCCGTGAACGATGTCGGATACCGCTGAAAGGGGAAGGCTCGATAGCGCTTGACCTCAACACGCCGAATAGGAGGTTCCATAAATCTTTCGTGACCTGCCGCATTGGAACATGTGCCATCAGCCGTTGTTTAGCTGCCGTGAGAGAAACGATGACCCTGAAGGACAAGATAATGCGTATGAAACTCGTAGCTGCGTCACTGCTCGCCCTCGGCATGGCAACATCCCTGTCCTATGCTCAGTCCAACCCGACGCCGAATAATATGGCAGGCGATAAGACCATGGGTGAAGACGCTGGCGGCGGCGCAAATGGCGACATGCAGAACAACACAGGGACAGGCCCTGTCGTAATCGACCCCGGCTCAACGAATAGCACTGTCGGCGGCCCCATGAACTCAACGGGCGCCGTCAACCGCGCAAACTGTCCTGCCCGAGCTGCTCCTGGCACAGTCGATACCCAGGCAGGCAATAGCGGTGCGTCGGTAAGCGACGCTTGCCCGGACACCGACGGCCAGTGACATCCGGCCAAATGGCCTGATGACTTGTTAGTGGTCGCAAAGTTCATGGCCCGCCGATCGACGGCGGGCTTTGCTGTCAGGTCTCCAAGCACCATCCGAACTCCAACTACCGGGTTCATGCGATCGAAGGCCGATCGGGAACATGTTGACGAAAAGGCGTCTATTGACCGTCGTTTGGCCGATCAGGCGGACCGCACTGGGCTTCAGCTGAAATACCAACCTGACAGAAGTTTATTCTGAAAGAAACGTGGCGACCGCCCTTGCAAGATCGACGGGGTTCTCCTCGGCCACGTGATGACCGCTTTCGATACCGAAACCACGGACGTCGGTCGCCCAGTCCCGCCAGATCGCAACGGGGTCGCCGTAAATCTTTGCAAGATCGTCCCGAGCCGACCACAGGCACAGCATCGGACAGATAACTTTGCGACCTGCGTCGCGATCTGCTTTATCGTGGAGATGGTCAATGCGAATCCCGGCGCGATAGTCCTCCATCATGCCGTGAACGACCTCCGGCCGATGAATCGCTTTGCGTAGATCCTCGTAGGCTTCTTCACCCATCAGGTCTGGCGAAAGACTATCGTACCATGCTTCGGGATCGGCCAGGATCACTCTCTCGGGCTTCTCTGGCTGGGCGAAGAAAAACCAGTGGTACCAGTCTCTGGCGAACTTCCAATCTGCTCGCTCGAGGTGTTCGAGAACCGGAATGCAATCGACGACAATTAGCTTTCGAACTACTTCCGGATGGTTCATAGCCATGCGGAACGCCGTGAGACTGCCTCGATCGTGGCCAAGAGCGAAGAACTCGTTGTGGCCCAATCGTCTCATGAGTTCTACCAGAGCAATCGCCTTCTCTGCCTTCGAGGAGTGCCGGCTGTCAGCAGCGTCCGGTGGCACATATGAGCGGCCGAACCCGGGAACGTCGGGACATATGACGGTAAACGATGACGACAAAAGATCGGCGACCCTCCCCCATGTCATGTGCGTGCGTGGATGGCCGTGCAGGAGAACGATGGCAGGACCGCTCCCACCAACACGCAGACGGATAGGACCGGCACTGACATGGACGGTCATGAGCTGGAAATCTCGAAATGCCATTTGCCCCCTCCAGCGTTGGTGATGAAGTCGGCCTTCCAGCGGCCTCGAGGACTGTGGCCTTCGGCTAGATCACCACCTTCACATCCATCGTCTGCCGCCGATCCAAAGCCCGTGCCGCCGTTGTTCTGGCGGCTAGGGTCCAGTGAATACGCATGACCGATCGGCAGTTTCCATCAAGGTGTCGGCGGCTGCGTCGCTCGTTGAAAATAGCGCCGATCGCGCATCGGACAATACGAGCCCAAAAGACTGATGGGGCCGAGGAGAATAGCACCAGTGATCTGCCCCATGATCGACGGCTGCCCGATCCCAACCATCGCCTCGCCAAACAGCCGACCGATTACAACAAGGATAATGATCTCAGGAACAATGCGTCAGATAGGCCGGCAGGACGGAGACTGCGACAAGCAATAGAGGCCAGTTATGCTGTTGGGTAATACAGGAAACCAGTCGGATCATTGATACTCTTCTCCTGCCAGCCTTTCACGCGACCTCTGACCCGGAGGTTAGAGCAGTCGCTACAGTTTAACAATTTCCGGAAAAACCTGGGGAGGATGAGCAGCAAGGGCTCCGCATCGACAGCCCGTCAACGGCATTCAATCCGTCCATGGAACCGGGAGGTCGATATCGGTTCATTCGGCCGCCCCCAGCAGAAGGATCGCCTCGTCCGCATTTACGGGCTTCAGGCCTTCAAACCAGGCCGCAATGACTGTGCTGAGGCAGTCTTCCGGATCCCGAAGCCGCCGGCTGTCATATGCCGGTTGGGATGCGGGATCGTCGCCTCGAAAGATTTCGTTCAATCCCAATAGTCCGCTGCTGACGAGGCGATCTTCGTTCGGTGCGAGCCTCCTTGGGGTCTCGCTTGATATCCTGCATGCAATGGTGATCGTTGGTTTTAGGAGATCTGACCTAGTGCTGCTCCTTACCGTTTCCAGTGGCCGCGCGTGAAAATTTTCCTAATTTCATCTTGGACTTACAATCGCGCCCATCGATATGCAGACGAGCCGGTTTTGGACCTTTTCTGCCGTTGACTTGCTGCTCGCGAACTTTCAAAAGTGACACAAAGACCGAGGCGACTTTTATGCGCGAAAATAATCCTGCCGTGTCCAACAAGGGCGAACTGGCCGCGATCATTCGCGATTGCGACTGGGCAGGCACCGCCCTTGGACCGATATCGTCCTGGCCGATCCAGCTCAGATGCGCAGTCGATATCGCGCTTCCCTCCCGTGCTCAGATCGTCATGTTCTGCGGACCTGATTTCATCGCCATTTATAATGACGCCTACGCACCGACCATCGGGACAAAGCACCCTGCAGCGCTTGGCAGGCCGGCAAAAGAAAACTGGACGGAGCTCTGGGATGATTTGGAGCCGCTGCTGCGCAAGGTTTTGGAGACTGGCGAGACCGTTTTTGCCAAGGACAGGCCTTTTTATATCGAGAGGCATAACAGGCCTGAAACGGTCTATTTCGATATCTCCTATTCCCCTGTATCCGATGAAAACGGCAAAGTTCTCGCGGTCTTCTGTATCGTCAGCGAAACGACCGCCCGGGTCGGCTACGAGGCGACGCTCAAACGGCTCGCATCGATCATTGCTTCCTCTGAAGATGCAATTCTCGGCATCGATCTCTCTATGATGGTCACCGACTGGAACGATGGCGCCGAGAAGCTCTACGGCTATTCGTCCAGCGAAATTCTCGGTCAGCCGGTGACAGTTCTTATTCCAGACGATCGCGTAGACGAGGAGGCTCGCATCATCGCCCGCATCAGGGCCGGCGAGCGTATCGAGACCCACGAGACGATCAGGCGCCATAAGAGCGGAAAACTCTTGGAGGTCTCCCTTACGGTATCTCCGATCTATGATGCGGATGGCAGTATCGTCGGCGCCTCGAAAATCGCCAGGGATATTACCGCGCGCAAACAAGCCGAGCGGGTCCAGGAGGTTCTCATCGCCGAGTTAAACCATCGGGTCAAGAATATCCTGGCAACGGTTGCGGCCATCGCACGTCAGACATTTGCGGGCGCGCGGGATATCGAGGCAGCAAGGGCGGCTTTCGACGCAAGGCTGCAAAGCTTGGCGAGAGCCCATGATTTGCTCACCCATGGCAACTGGGGGGCCGCAAGTCTTCGACGGGTGGTCGCAGAAGCGCTGTCAGCATACTCGACGGAGCGCGTCGACATCAGTGGGCCGGATATCAGTATCTCGCCCAAAGCAGTGGTCGCGATCGCGCTCATTGTGCATGAGTTGGCCACCAATGCTGCCAAATACGGCGCCTTATCGGCCGAGTCTGGCAAAATTGCAGTCTCCTGGAAGTTGGAAGGTTCGCCCGACCCCTTCATGAGACTGCTATGGAGTGAGAGCGGTGGCCCTCCGGTTAGACCCCCCTCACGGCGTGGGTTCGGGTCGCGCTTGATCGAGGCAATGTCGTCGGGACAGCTCAACGGCCGCGCAGAACTTGCGTATGACGAGAGTGGCCTGCGTTGCCTGATCAGCGCACCTCTGGATGTAGAATGGAGAGATTCTGACCACGAGGTTGCGGACTCGGCCTAACGAGGCGCCTTGGTCGGCCAGCGCAGCACTGCGCCGAACTCACGATCTCGGGGAATGTTCGAGCGGCGCATTCCGCTCAGGCTCGAGCCCAACGAAGAACAGGTCGATGCCCGTTTCAAAACGGAGTTCTAACCGGTGGCCTTGGCGAAAAGAGAAGGCGCAGTCGCAGATCAAGCGAATCGCTATCACGGGCTGATCCACCCAACTAGACTCCTGGCGGCTTGGCCTGCGCTGGCCGTCAGTCTCTCGCCAACAGGCCGTAACTGGGTATTCCAGGGCGAGGTGGTATGCCCGCGGTGATCCGTCCGGGGCGATACCGCGGAGAGGTCTCCAAATGGATCTGTCGGCAAGGGGACAGATCATTCGTCTTGACGACGATACGCACCGTCCTGAACGACGACAAATTCGACGCTTCAGGATCTCGCACCGTCATTGGGGTGTTCTTGGTTTGCGGGCAAATTTCACTCAGGAAAAGGTGAAGGCGTAGCGGCGGGACGTGAACCTTGCCGCGGTGGCCATTCCTAGCGGATCGAAGCTGGCAACGTCGACGTATTAGCTTCGGCTTTGAAAGAGGCGCGTGAGGGCGCCTCTCGCGCATCTAAATCCCCGCTGTCGCCGCGCGAGCCCGAATCGCCAAGCATCGTTGCGGCCGCCAGCATCCTCCCCGGCGTTATCTGCTTGAAAAAGCCAGATGAGGAAGCCGCCGGGGAAACACCGTGGATTTCCCGTCCGGTCCCGCCGCTACGGTAGGCATGCCGGCTTCAAGGCATGCGCCAACGAACGCGTCGCGAGCAAGCACAGCGGGTATCGCGCCACTCAGCGCTCCCCGGCACAACTTAACTGCCCGGTCATGTCGCTGGCCGTAACGGAATGGCCATTCGTTTTCTAGGAAATCCAAGGCATCGTATGTGCCTGCAAATGTGCGGTCCAAACCACACTGAAGCCGGATCCTGACCGGCCGACTCCATGGAACCTCGTTCAGCGGCATCTTGTCCTCCTTACAAGCCACCAATGATCCTGACGATAAGATATTGTGAAGGGTCTACGAGCGTTCAAGAGGTAACAGAGGCGCTCGGCTCGGCGGGGCCGACAAGGCAGTCAACCACGAAGCCAACGATGAGCAGCATCGTCAAATTCGCGAATTTTATCCATTAACAATATCGCGACGATCCCACCCCGCGGCTGAGTGACGGCTCATTTTGACCGGTTTGCGCTCCTGCTCGTTACGACGTTATCTGGTCATCGCTTCGGCGTCGACATCCCCCGTCACCGTCCAAATGCCCGTCGTCGCCTCATGCTGCGAAACACGACGACCTCGTCCCTAGGATGAAGAACATCCCGGGCGACAGCTGCAACTGCAGGCCGTCGGCACTCAGCTACCGGTCGTCCCATCGCTGGAACAAAAAGAGCGCCACATGCTTTTCTCTCAGCAACAAATGGAGGATGCACCATGGTATTTACACCGAATGATCCCCTCGGCCGCCCCGACCGGGATGCTGACCTGCGAACAACCCCGATCGACCGCCGCCGCAGCGGACCCTGGGCTTTCATCATCTTGATAGCATTCATCGCCATCGCAGGATTTGCATATTACAACTACGGGACGCCGGGCACTGATCCGCAAACGACCGCGTCCACCAATCAGGCAGAGCCGACGGCCGTCCCCGCCCCGGCGACACCGGTTGCGCCGACGGGGGGCAATGCCCCAAACGCACCGACGACGCCCAGCAGGTAGCGGCCAGCAATAGTGGATGAAGCCCGCTAATCCGCGAAGCCGGAAAAATGAGCCCGACATGATTGTCGGGCTCCGAGTAGGCAGTGAGAAGCTGGCGCAGTCCACCGATCACAGTTGCGCTCCACTCTCTGGGCCAGGGCATCCACGGCGCAGGATCGTGATTTCGCGACAATCCAGCTGGGCGGCGCCATGAATAGCGACCGTGAAGCCGCGGATCAGGGGAATGGAGTTTCCAACGATGCGGCAAACTCCGGATAGAGGCTTTCACGCAAGCGCTCGAGGTGATTGATACGTGTCTGTTCGCGGAGCATGGTGTCCCCCGTCGTATCGCACCAGCCACCCTGAAGATTGTCAGTCGTCATTATCCGGCCACCGGAGACAATGAATTCGCAAAGCCGTCGTCTGGCGTGAATTTCTCCTATCAGTTCACAACAATGCACCTGGCGGGTCATCACATATCGTCTCCACATGATACTATGAGGAGATAGATAAGCCCCGCACTTGGAACAGAGGGACCAAGGTCTGAGGTTGATTGCGTTGCGTCAATGAACAACCCGCGCCAAAGCCATCCGGGATGGCGCCTGAGGGCAAGCCTCGTCGTCAAATGAATTTGCGGGCAGTACGTGTAGGCGTCACGGAGGCTGGCCGACGGCTACGAGCGTCAGGCTCGGGCGTCCGGTGTTGTTTTTCCAGTGAGCCGGTGTCGCAACAGATGCCTGGAAAACGTGATGCCGGTCTTTTCCAGACGATCGGTCACAGACTGCCTGGCCGCCCAAGGGGGTGAGCGCCATGTGTTTTCTAAGAAATTGGACGCCGGCCGATCCAGAAAAACGCAAGCTTTGCGATCGGAACAATCGTGCTCGCCGGCCATTAATTCGCCAAAAGAGCCAGGAGCACCAGATGCACACCGATCGACCATTCGAGCGGCGCAAAAAGTTGCGCGGACACCCCTACACGCTTGCTGAATTTCAGCAGAAATACGAGCTTGCTTGCCCGGAGGCCAAGTACTTGTTTGCCAAATTCGGGCCGTCTTCTATCGATTTGGACCTGTTGATGTCGGCAAAAAGGCGCACTCCGACCATACATTCGATAACGGATGAGATCAGCCTCTAGATCTCCGACCTCGCGTTATCGCGTTCTCGTCTGGCGAGCAAAATATGCAACCACGACAAAGCGCGGATGGGCGACCGTTTCGTGGCAATGGTGTCGCCGGCGGCGCATAGGCGATCGTAGAACCGGCAGCGTTATCACGACCAGACGTCCTTGAGCGGGACAATCGCCGCGCATGTCGGGCTGATCGCCGATCCTCCCCTTGAAATTCGCGCATGACTTTGCCAACTCATCGACGCCGTTTTCAATATGAAGGAGTAGCCGCACACATGCCGACCGCCGCAGAAACGCCCGCTGAGAGCCATGTCTTTGAGGCCGACGTCGCCCGCCTTCTGCATATGATGGTGCACTCGGTCTATTCGGACAAGAACGTCTTCCTGCGCGAGCTGATTTCGAACGCCGCCGACGCCTGCGAAAAGTTGCGATACGAGTCGATCGAAACGCCGTCGCTTTCCGGATCCGATCCCGAGAGCCGCATTGTTCTGTCGCTCGATGAGGAGCATCGACAGCTGTGCGTGGAGGACAACGGGATCGGGATGAGCCGGGAAGAGCTGGTTGAAGCGCTCGGAACCATCGCCCGGTCGGGTACGCGGGCCTTCATGGAACAGCTTGAAGCCGGCAAAGTGGCCGAAGGCGCTCAATTGATCGGCCAGTTCGGCGTTGGCTTCTATTCCTGTTTTATGGTAGCCGAGCGCGTCGACGTCGTCTCGCGTCGGGCCGGCTCGAACGAGGCCTGGCTGTGGTCTTCCGACGGTAAAGGCGACTACAGCGTCAGCCCCGTCGATGTTGCGCAGGCGCCCGCACGCGGCACTCGTATTCTCCTTCATCTGATGGAGGAGGCGAAGAAATATACGTCCCGGCGGACCATCGAGCAGATTGTCAAGGAGCAGTCGGGCCACGTGCCGGTCGCAATCAGCATTGTCGACAAGCCCGGCGGCGAAGCGCAACGGATCACCGATGGCAGCGCACTCTGGACGAAATCGAAAAACGACGTCAGTCAGGATGAGTATCGTGATTTTTATCGCGGAATCTCCGGCCAATATGACGATCCGGCGCTGACCGTGCACTTCCGTGCAGAAGGCCGACATGAATATTCCGCTCTTGCTTTCGTTCCCGGCTCGCAGCCCTTCGACATGTTTGATCCTGACCGCAAGGGCCGAATGAAACTCTACGTCAAGCGCGTGTTCATTACCGATGATGCCGAACTCCTGCCCCGCTACCTTCGTTTCGTGCGCGGCCTTGTCGACACATCCGACCTACCCCTCAACGTCTCGCGCGAGATGATCCAAGAGAGCCCTGTCCTGTCCTCGATAAAAAAGGGTGTCGCTAACAGGGTCATCACGGCGATCGAAAAACTTGCCGAAAGCCAAGGGGATACCTTCCTCACGCTTTGGGAGAATTTCGGCGCCGTATTGAAGGAGGGCATCTACGAAGATTTCGAGCGGCGTGCCCAGCTTCTGGCCTTGTCACGCTTCCGCACGACTGCTTCCTTGGACGGATATCGCTCACTTGCCGATTATGTGCGGGACGCCAAGGATGGACAGAGCGCCATTTATTATCTTGCCGGCGTCAGCCTGGAACAGTTGAAGGCATCGCCGCAGCTGGAGGGTTTCCGCGCGCGAGGCGTCGAAGTGTTACTGCTGACGGACTCGATCGACAGTTTCTGGGTCATGAACGCGCCGGAATTCGAAGGAAAGACGTTCAAGTCGATTACGCAGGGTGCCGCCGATCTGTCGCAATTTCCCGCGCTCGACGACGAAAAGGCCCCACCACCGGAGACGGCCGACGGTGCCCAGACCTTCATTGCCTTTGTCAAGGACAGGCTTGCCGACCAGGTTGCCGATGTCAGGGCGTCAATTCGCCTGACGGAAAGCGCGGTCTGCCTGGTCGCCTCCGACGAAGGTTACGACCGGCAGATGGAGAAGATCCTGCAGAGCGCCGGTCGCCTCCAGGATACTGCCAAGCCGATCCTGGAAATCAACCCGAACCACGCGATGATCAAGGCAATCGCCGACCTGGAGGATCATTCGCCGCTGAAAGGCGACGCGGCGCAGCTGCTGCTCGACCAGGCCCGCATTCTCGATGGCGATAAGCCGACAGATCCTCGTGCCTTTGCCGAACGTCTCGGGCGTCTTTTCGAGAAAGCGGCGCGCCTCTGAATCCTCGGCGCTCTCTTGGCCGCCACTTCTGGGTTGGCGCGGGCAGTTGTAGCTCGCGCCCGACGGCGCCGGTGGCGCGATCCAGCTGTCGGTGGAAGTTGCGGGCGATGGAACCACGCTGCTGGAGAATGCGTGCGCAATCGGGCTGGAAGGTATCATCGCCAAGCGTCGCGACAGTACCTACCGCTCGGGCGGCAACGGCGATTGCCTGAAGTTAAGTGCGTGCAAAGTGAGAGCTTCATGGTCATCGGTTACGAGCAATCCAAATTGGCGCGCAGCGGCATCGGAAGCCTGCTCCTTGCCGGCCGCCACGGTCCGCCTGAGTCTCCGTCGGCTCCGTCGGAATTGGGTTCAAAGAAAAGGATTCGGCATATCTCAGGCGACCCTCGACAAACTCAGGACAAAAACCCCAGTCCTGCCACTCAAAGGCAAGGACCTGGTCTTCGCGCAGCCGACGCTCATTGCCGAGATCGAGTTGCGCGGCTGGACCGGCGACGGGATTTTGCGCCACGCATCCTATAAAGGCTTGCGGGAGGATCAGGATAACCGCGGTCTTCGACATCGGCAAATGATCTGGCGACTTTGTGGTTGTGCAGCCGAAAAGGCATCTGCTCTGCCTGGCCTTGATCAGTCGGCCCGGGCAGCCCGAAATTTGCGCACCCTTGCGTGCGATCCGCAGGTTTTGTCCGAGCACCATCGCCGGTGACCGCCACGAGATTGATCCAGGAAGAGCCAGCCGCAATTTGGCCCCTCGCACGCGCGTATAGGACGCCGTCCCTCTCGCGAGGTCAACAGGTCAGTCGCTATCTGAGCGATACGGTTGCTGATGGCTGCCAGATCCCTGGCGTCCGCGCGATGCCACACTATTTTGCTTCCAGCGCAACCGAGTGATTGCTGCGCCAGTGCCCGGCGGGCCATGCCGTCAACAAGCTCCAGATCGTTCTGGCTGATAGAGATTACATTGGATTCCGACAGAAACAGGCGGCAGAGGGCCTCGCGCAATTCCTTCGCTTGCTCAAGCGCATTTTCAGCGTGGGAGCCCGGCTTGCCGGCTTTGGCGAGCAAGACATCGCGTTCCTTGTCGTCGATCAGATCAGCGCGACGGGCCCAAACCACGAGGTCGTCGTAGGTGTTCAGGAATTCGGGACCCCAACATTCACCACGACTATCGACTGTATTCACGAAGTCGAGCGCCGGATGACCGCCAAGAAGGCTGATGTCATGGATCGTCTTTTGCATGCTCATACCGTGAATATCGTTGCGCGGAACGATCTGGACAAGAGCGAGTTGTAACGGTGTAATTAATTTTTACCCGTTACACAGATCGGAGCCATCATGGTCACCGGCGTCAGCAAAAACCAACTACGCTTCCTGATGCTTTGCGCAATTTGGGGAAGCACCTGGATTGGAACCAAAGCCGGCATTGACGTCGTCCCGCCACTGCTTTTTGCCGGCACGCGTTTCACCGCTGCCGGCATATTGCTCCTCTTATACGCGTGGACAAGGGGCGAAAAGGCGAGCCTGAAGCTGCAAGATGGATTTCGCTTCACAGCCGTCAGCATTCTGATGATCACGCTCTGCTATGGCCCGCTATTTTGGGGCATGCAATATATCGATTCCGGAACGGCCGCTGTTTTGGAGATGTCGCTCACCCCGATTGCGCTCCTAGTATTCGCTCTCCTGCTAAACGAAGAAAGGTTGGACAGCCGTCGGATCCTTGCGATCGCTCTTGGGGTCTCAGGGCTTATCGTTCTGTTCTGGCCCGCCTCTTCGCACAAAACTTCCCCATCCCCTGATCCCTTCCCGGGCGCCAGCCTATGGGGCGGGTTGGCGGTTGCGGCCGCTGCCTTCACCTACGGTTATGGTTCGGTGCTCGCCCGCCCACTGCTGCGAACCTATCCAGCCTTGTTCGTTGCAGGCATGACGACCTTGGTCGGAGGCATCGCACTCCTGATTTCAGCCTTGGCTTTCGAACCGGGGGCGTTATCTGCTCTCTCCGGCAATTGGGGAACCACCGCCTGGCTCGGCTGGTTCTTTCTGGTGATCTTCGGCTCGCTGATCGGCTACACGACCTTCATGCGCCTGTTGCGGGACATCGGCGCATCTCGTGCCGGCAGCTACGCTTTCGTTTCGCCGGTGATCGCTGTTGGTCTTGGCGCTGCTGTCTTCGCTGAGCAGATCACCGTCATGGATGTGATCGGAATCGTCGTGATGCTGAGCGGCGCCTATCTTGCAATGTCGGGAGTGCCGGCGACCGAGTCGGCGACCTGTGAAAGCTGAACGTAGAGTGGCGGTGGCATGCCTGAACCGAACAGACGCGTACCGGGCAAGCTTTCGCAGAAAGCCGCGATAAGGGCGTCATCGGAAGCGGCTTTGACTTAAAGCTGCGCCCATAGATAATCGATGAACCTGCGGATTTTCAGAGGAAGATAAGGGCGGGATGGATATTGCGCAGCTTACCGGCGTGATCGCCATCGAAGGCGGCGGGAGTGGGATTCGCTCCAATGCTGTCGCCCCTTGCAGGATCGAAACCGACATCATGGAAGGTGTCATCGAGGGTGACGGCCGTGCGATGCTGCGCAGCTTCGCCACCCAGCACCGCGTCGGTCGCATAGGTCAGCCGCATGAAGTAACAGAGGCGATCGCCTTCCTCGCGTCCCCCGCGTCGAGCTTTATCACGGGAGCCATCCTCATGGTCGACGGTGGAAGGACCGCGCAATAGGCATTGAACACTGGTGAGCGCTCAGCTGGAAAGCCGGAAGCCGACAATAGGCCCACATCTTACGCGCGCCATTTCGGCCGGTCCGAAAGCACTGTCGAACGGGCTCGCCGCGCTATTGCGTCGAAATGCCAGGCGTCTCACGCGGTATGACACGGTCCGGTGTGGTCACCGATGATTTCAGTCCCTGTACTCTGACATCGCCTGCAGTGCCTGTGCCGTTGCGTCGAAGACATACGCCGCAAGACGTCTTATTTTCGAACATCCCGCGAAACCGCAGGATGGTCACGCGCGTTCTACAATCAGGAGGAACGAGCATGTCTCACTCGAAAGACCATCGCCAGGTTCGAATGCCCGGACCGAACGAACACAACGTCGCCGAACTGTGCAAGAAGTTCGGTATTAGTGCGCTGGAAGAACGCAAGCTACGAAGGCTTTTAGGTAAGCACGCTCCCCTACATGAAATCCAAGCGAATGCGCCACCGCGGCCGCCCAGGTTCCGATAAAACGTTAGCGATCGTGCAAGGTCGCGCCGCGCAAGCTAGTCAATGCGTCTCTAACGAAGCCGGCTTTTCGTGCAAAAGCACTGCTTCCCAGACGGTCTATCCCGTCGTCAGCCAGAAGATGCCCAACGGTATCGAGGTCGAGATGACACTGAGGGCAGGAGTCGACGGCGTTCGTAGGTCGGCATCTGCATGCATCCGTGCGCCTGACGAAGCTCAGAAACAATTGCAAAGGACATGGTCGCCCCCAACGAAAAGCCGGGAAACTCCCCATCACACGGCAGGGGAAAGTGAAGGTCCTGGATTGTCAATCTGACCCGCTGCTCGGCCGGTGAAGAGGCTGACATGGCAATTCGAACCGCGACCATATGAGACGCTTGAGCAATGAGCGAAAAGGTTCCAAGCGATGAACAATACCAGATTTGACGAGAAGCGATCGCGCACCCGCTGTTACAGACCGGCAGTAGCGAGATCGCTGTTTGATTGACCACTCCCGGTGCGCAAGCTTCCGGTTAGCGCATCCAATTGGTTCCGGGGTCTCCAATCTCTGGCGCATTGATGCCCGGCTGTGTCGCTTTGCCGACCGACTATAGCGCACGGGCGCGTTTGCGGATATTTATTCCAAGTCATTACATGGCGACCGGAATGCGCGTCAGCCTCGGAGGAACAGGCATCTCCCTGCCCTCTCGGACCGCTTGTGCATAGGCGACAGCCTGGCCAATGACGTGCTCGTCGTACGGCTTGGAGATCACAGCGACACCGGCGCTGCTGTCGAGAACGGCTTCCGGGTTGGCGGTCGTGAACACGACGGTGATGTCCCTCGCCCGCAGGGCCTCGGCGATCTCGGGCCCGGTGATGCCGTCTGCCAGCCGTACATCGACGAGCGCCACTGCGGCGTCATCTGCTGCCTCAAGCGCCTCGGTCTTGGTGCGCGCCGGTCCCACGACCTCGTGGCCGAGGTCGGCAAGCATTCCTTCGAGGTTTATTGCGATGAGGAATTCGTCTTCGACGATAAGGATGCGCATGTAAATTTCCGGTTCCGTTTCGCCACAAGATGGGCCTTGTCCGAGAACTAGCAACATTTTTTGGAAATCAACCTTCACGCCGGCGCGGTTCCCTGGCGGGTCATCCATTCCTCGGTCGGATCAATCGAACCAGGCTTCCAAAACCTGAAAGTCGTCTGCCGATGTCCAGCCTTCCATCATACCTCTTTCACGATCTGCGCCGATGCAGAGACCAGGCTCACTCCGCCGGTGACGCCGGGATTGGCCCTCGTTTGCGAAAGGACCTGCGCGTCAGAACCGTCGCAAGCATCCGCAAGCGTTGCCCGCTCGCACTAGCTCAGCCGATTAGATCTTGCGAACGTTCGCAGATCGGCGGGGCCGGCATGACGAGTGCTTCGCCGGCATTGTGCTCGTGAGACGGGAAGGCTGTGCATTTCGCGGTCTGCGGCCAACCCGATCCCGCCAGGCATCATCCGAAACTGAGCGTGAACGGTGCGCAACAGAGAACGACCTCCCCCTCCCGAGTATACCGTCTCTGGTCGAGATTTTTCCTCGCTTCTTCCGCCGGTCACAGATTATGCTGACAACCTTCAAGTGGTTCGCGCACGATTGTTACCATGAGCGGAGGATCGCGCCTTGCAGCGACGGCTGGCAGCTATCATCGTTGCCGATGTAGTCGGCTATTCACGGCTCGTCGAGAAGGACGAGGGCAGGACGCTTTCGACGTTGAGCCGGTTGCAGGCCACAGTGCTCCAGCCGCTGATCACCAGACATGACGGGCGCGTCGTGAAACTGATGGGCGACGGCCTGATTGCGGAATTCGCCTCGATCGTCGAGGCGGTGTCCTGTGCGATCACGATTCAGAACGCAGTGGCAGCTCAAAATAATCCATCCGATACCTCCAGCAACATCGTCTTTCGCATCGGTATCAATCTTGGCGATGTCGTTGTCGAAGGCGAGGATCTTCTAGGGGACGGAGTGAACGTCGCAGCGAGGCTGGAGCAACTCTGCCCGCCCGGCGATATATTGATCTCCGGTAGCGCATATGAACATCTCGCCGGAAAGATCGACGCGACGATCGAATATGCTGGAGAACAGCAGCTCAAGAATCTCTCGAGGCCAATCAGAACCTATCATCTGCCGCTCAGCGGATCTGCGTTCGTTTCACCCAAGGTTTCGACCTTGACCGGACCGGCGATCGCCGTTCTTCCGTTCGAGAACATGTCCGGCGATCCCGAACAGGTCTATTTCAGCGACGGAATTACGGAAGACATCATCACAGAACTCGCCCGCTTCACCGAATTGATGGTGATTGCACGAACGTCGTCTTTTGCACTTCGCGGTCGGGCGGTGGACCTGCGCGAGATCGGGCGGCTTCTCGGCGCCGGCTACGCTGTCGAGGGCAGTGTCAGGCGGGCGGGCAACCGGGTGCGGATCACCGTACAGCTCGTTGAAACAATCGGTGGGACGCATCTGTGGGCCGATCGCTACGACCGGTCCATCGAGGATATCTTCGCCACGCAGGAAGAGATTGCACAGAACATAGTTGCGATGGTGGCACAACGTGTCATCGACAATAACGAGTTGACATCGCGAAGACGCCGACCGGAAGACGTGCGGGCCTACGACCTCTTCCTGCAAGGCAACCGCCTCTCCGACGACTTCAGGCCTGGGGCACAGGAGCGCGCAGAGGCGCTGTTCGAACGCGCCGCCAGGACCGACCCGAGCTTTGCAAGAGCCCATACGGGCCTCGCTTACATCTACCTCAATCGAGCCTCCGACAGCGGCATAGGCGTCCCGAGGGAGCGCGACGAGAACCGGATTAAGGCTTTGCGCTCGGCCGAAACAGCTTTTTCTCTTGATCCGAGTGATCCGCGAGTGCAGTGCACGTTAGGCTATATATGCCTGACCTGGAGAGACTTCAAAAGAGCAGAGCACCACCTCAATCTGGCGAAGTCCATGAATTCGAATGATGCCACAATTTTGATCCTCTGGGCCTGGATGCAAGGAGCGCTCGGCCGGGCGGAACGGGGTCTGGCTGGTGCTGAGATCGCCTACCGAATGAACCCTCTTTATCCGAGTTGGTACAACTATTACAAGTCGCGCCTCCTGTTCCTTTCGGCGAGGTACAGTGAAGCCGCACTTCTCCTGGAACAGAGAACGTTCGACACACCTGATAGAGAGCCGCGGGACATGGCATGGCGCGCCGCCTCTTACGCTCATCTGGATCGGATCGAGGATGCCGAAAGATGCGCAGAGGTCTTTCTCAATGCCGTCAGCGCGCGATGGTGCGGGGATAGGGCGGCAGGCCCGGCTGACTATGTGAATTGGCTTGTCGATGTTTCCTATCTCAGTGAGGATCGGGACGTTTTGCGGCTCCGCGTTGGACTGAGGCGCGCCGGCTTGCCGGCGTAGCGACAGCGCAACCGCGTCTCGGTGCTGGCGTAGGTCAGGCTCGGTACGTCGCCATTGTATGCAGACGGGCGTGTCATGGTGTCCGATCCGTTGCGACACTCGTAGAAACGCTCGCTGTATACCGAGTAAACATCAACATCACGAAGCGATCTTCACTGGCCCCGCAGAAACTGACGTGGCTCGATGCGCTCATCTCGCAAAGTCCCCTCCTGGACAAGCGAAAGGGCGGAAATGCCGGCCTCGTTCGCGGCCCGCAGAAGCGCTTGCCGAAGCTCCTCTGGGCTGGTCTTCCCAACGAGGGCATCAGCGCAAGCCTTGACCGCAATGACGTATTCCTCACCATCGTCGAGCGGCCAATCCTGGATGAGAACGCGCGCGGCATCGGTGAGACTACGGATGATCGTTCGCGGCTTGTTGGTTTGGAAATTGAGACCAATCGGCGCAAAGGCCGAATATCTATTCGTCGTCATGCCTTCACCCGTTCCATTGAGAATGGATTCATACACCCAGGATGCCGTGGTTGGATGATGTCCCTAGAGGTGGTGTAGGTCGATAGCGGTGGTCATCGGCTTTTTCCGGTAGGGTTGGGTTGTTCAAGCACAACCTTTTGGAAAGACC
>NZ_JAVDSU010000007.1:0-352884 GCF_031455475.1 Rhizobium sp. 1399
GAGTTTCTTTAGAACGAAAGACTTCGTCGCCAGCAGCGCCGCCGCCCTCGTTCAGTGAGTGGGCTTATAATCCTCACACATCGAAACAGTCAACAGGCCTTTTTCAAAAAAATCGCTTTTCTTCCATCCTGTTGTTTCTACAAGAGATTTTATATCGGCTTCTGAAAGCCGCTCGTTTCCCGGATTCCGATCTCACCTAAACGGGCCGAAAAACATGACTGTTTGTCGGTTTTGCTGTGGAAGATACGATTTGGACCCTCTTCGCCCCGACATCATCACATTCTGCTGGTCAGAGGAAACACGCATGATTCACGCAGGCATGCGCACGTAGAGTGCCTATTCTGGTGTGATTTGACTTGAGTGCCCAAAATATGCACATCTTTCGCCCCAGCCAGGACGGCTCGCGGATGCCTATAAAGACATCGAATGTAAGGATGCGAACTCTACTGCCATGATGACGGAGAAAATGATGATCCGCTCGCTCGGCAGCGAGCCTCCGCTTCTGGCAGACGGGAGACGTGCGCCCGACCGGCGCGAGGTTTCGCTTCGCTGGCTTTCGGGCACGTTCCTCACAGGCATAACCTCCTCGATCCTCATGGGTGTTGCGCTTTTTGCTGCCCTGGACGGCCGGCAGCAGCTGGCAATCCCGGCTGAGGCCTATGCAAGCGCGTCGGCAGACGCGCATCAGGATACGTCCGTTACCCGCGGCGGTCGTCTGATCGCCCCCGTCATCGCCGCCAAGCCATCCGACCGTGCCATCATGGAAGTCTCGACCGTCGTCCATGACGGCGAGAAGGAAGTCGTGCGCCGCCAGCCCTTCTCCCATGTGAAGATGATGTTGGCTGCCAATCACGTCGCGACTGAGGATTATCCGGATTTCGATCCACTGGCGATCTTCTCGGCCGACGAGCCCCAGCCGGCACCGCAAAGCCGCACCGGCGCAATTTACGGATCCGATGTCGAATCCGAAGTGGCGCTGAAGACCATTCCCTTCCCAACCGGCAAATCCGACCTCAACATGGCCCCTGGCCTGTCGCTCGACGAGGTCGAAGAGAACGTCCGTTCCAACGGCTCCGTTCTGACGGACGGAAATGCCCAGCTTGCCGCCCTCTACTATGTGGATCCGCGCCGTTTCTCCGCCGAGGATAACGACGTCGATCTGACCGCCGGCCTTGCCGCGCGCGTGCTCGAGCAGAACATGACGGTCTCGGCACCGGAATCCATCACACCGCAGACCGAAGAATTCGCCGACGACATCCTGCCGGTGCGCCAGGATACGACAATCGCCAAGGCGCTTGCCGATTCCGGCTATCCGCAGCCGCAGGCAGACGGCATGTCCGGTTATATCGCTCCCCTGTTCGGCACCGATACGCTTTCGAAGGGCGACGTCCTGCGCATCGGTATCATTCAGAAGGGCGAGCAGGCGAAGATCATCCGCGCCAGCATCTATCGCGGTACACGCCATCTGATTACCGTCGCCCTCGACGACAAGGGCCGTTTCGTGGCCGGCAGCGAACCGCCGATGCTGGATGCTGTCGCCACCGCCTTTGAGGACAATTCCTTCGCTCCGCCCGCCGGCCAGAATTTGCCGCGCGTCTATGACGGCATTTACCGCGCAGCTCTTTCCTATGGCATGACCAAGGACATGACGGCGCTGATCATCAAGCTGCTCGCGGCCAATGTCGACTTCCAGGCGCAGTTGAAGCCGACGGACTATCTTGAAGCCTTCTTCTCCGTCACCGACAGTAACGGCCAGGCGACCGAGAATTCCGATCTTCTCTATGTTAACGCCCGCTTCGGCGATACGTTGACGCGCTTCTATCGCTTCCAGGACCCGGAAGATGGCACGATCGATTACTTTGATCAGGACGGCAAGAGCATCCGCCAGTTCCTGCTGCGCAATCCTGTCCCGAACGGCATCTTCAAGTCCGGCTTCGGCATGCGCCGCCACCCGATCCTCGGCTTCGCGCGCATGCATACTGGCGTCGACTGGGCGGCCCCCCGCGGCACGGCGATCATTGCTGCTGGCAACGGTACGGTTGAAAAGGCAGGCTGGGATTCCGGCGGCTACGGCAACCAGACCATCGTCCGCCACGCCAATGGCTATGAATCCTCCTATAACCACCAGAGCGCCATCGCCAAAGGCATCGTGCCGGGCGCCAAGGTGCGACAGGGCCAGGTCATCGGCTGGGTGGGCACCACGGGTGAATCCACCGGCCCGCACCTGCACTACGAATTGATCGTCAACGGCACCAAAGTCGACCCGTTGCGCATCCGCCTGCCGGGCGGCAAGTCGCTTCAGGGTGATGCGCTCGCCAAATTCGAGGACGAGCGTAAGCGCATCGACACGCTGCTGAACAACCAGCCCGCCACGGATCAGGTCGCGAGCAAATAATTCTCCCCTTCTGCAGAAACAAAAATGGCGGCCCGAGGGCCGCCATTTTCAATTCTCGTCTGCGCAGCCTTACGCCGCTTCGTTGACCGACTGCTTCGACCGGAACAGCAACCGGTCCGAGCCGCTGGTGATCGTCACCGTCGATCCGTCCGGTACCTGACCTGAGAGGATCTGCTCGGCGAGCGGATCCTGGACGAACTTCTGGATCACCCTCTTCAGCGGACGAGCGCCGTAGACTGGATCGTATCCCTTATTCGCCAGCCAATTGCGGGCATCCTCGTCGAGATCGAGTGTGATCTTGCGCTCGGACAGCAGCGAGATCAGCCGCTTCAGCTGGATATCGACGATCGCGCCCATCTCCTCACGCTTCAAGCGGTGGAAGAGGATGATCTCATCGATACGGTTCAGGAACTCCGGCCGGAAATGACCGCGAACGACATTCATCACCTGCTCCCGAACGGTCTCGCTGTCCTCACCTTCACGCAACTGCGTCAGGTATTCGGCACCGAGGTTCGAAGTCATGATGATCATCGTGTTGCGGAAGTCGACCGTCCGGCCCTGACCATCGGTCAGGCGACCATCGTCCAGCACCTGCAGCAGGATGTTGAAGACATCAGGATGCGCCTTCTCGATCTCGTCGAACAAAACGACCTGATAGGGCCGGCGACGGACAGCTTCCGTCAACGCACCACCTTCATCATAGCCGACATAGCCGGGAGGGGCACCGATCAGCCGGGCCACGGAGTGCTTCTCCATGTACTCGGACATATCCATGCGCACCATCGCCGTCTCGTCGTCGAAGAGGAAACGCGCGAGCGCCTTGGTGAGCTCCGTCTTGCCGACGCCGGTCGGACCGAGGAAGATGAACGAGCCGATCGGCCGGTTCGGATCCTGAAGGCCTGCGCGGGCACGGCGCACGGCGCGGGATACGGCCTGAACCGCGTCGCCCTGGCCGATCACCGACTTCGCCAGCTCGTCTTCCATCCGGAGCAGCTTGTCGCGTTCGCCCTCCAGCATCTTGTCAACGGGAATGCCAGTCCAGCGGGAAACGACATGGGCGATATTGTCAGGGATCACGACCTCCTGCACCATCGCGTTGCGGCTGTTGTCTTCCTTGCTTTCAGCCTCGATCAGCTGCTTTTCGAGATCGGGGATCACGCCATAGGCGAGCTCGCCGGCGCGCTGGAATTCACCCTTGCGCTGGGCGATTGCCAGTTCGTTGCGGGCATCGTCGAGCTGCTTCTTAAGGTCAGCGGCAAGGCCGAGCTTCTGCTTTTCCGCCTGCCAGCGGGCCGTCAGCGCGTCGGCTTCTTCCTCAAGAGAAGCGAGCTCCCCTTCCAACCGCTTCAGCCGGTCAGCGGAGGCAACATCGGTTTCCTTCTTCAGCGCCTCGCGCTCGATCTTCAGCTGGATGATGCGACGGTCGAGCTCGTCGAGTTCTTCAGGCTTGGAATCCACCTGCATGCGCAGGCGGGCAGCCGCCTCGTCCATCAAATCGATCGCCTTGTCCGGCAGGAATCGGTCGGTGATGTAGCGGTTCGAAAGCGTTGCAGCAGCAACCAGCGCGGCATCGGCGATGCGCACCTTGTGATGCTGCTCATATTTTTCCTTCAGGCCGCGCAGGATCGAAATCGTATCCTCGACCGTCGGCTCTTCGACCATGACCGGCTGGAAGCGGCGGGCAAGGGCCGGATCCTTCTCGACATGTTTGCGGTATTCATCGAGCGTCGTTGCGCCAACGCAATGCAGCTCGCCACGGGCAAGAGCAGGCTTCAGCAGGTTGGAGGCGTCCATCGCCCCGTCCGCCTTGCCGGCACCGACAAGCGTGTGCATTTCGTCGATGAAGAGGATGATCTCGCCGTTCTCCGACTGAACCTCGTTCAGCACAGCCTTCAGGCGCTCTTCGAATTCGCCGCGGAACTTCGCACCGGCAATTAGGGCACCCATGTCGAGCGCCATCAGCTTCTTGTCCTTCAGGCTTTCCGGCACGTCGCCATTGACGATGCGCAGCGCAAGGCCTTCGACGATCGCCGTCTTACCGACGCCCGGCTCACCGATCAGGACGGGATTGTTCTTAGTGCGACGCGAGAGAACCTGGATCGTGCGGCGAATTTCGTCGTCGCGGCCGATAACCGGGTCAAGTTTACCCTCGCGGGCATCGCTCGTCAGGTCGCGGGCATATTTCTTCAGGCTGTCGAAACCTTGCTCAGCACTCGCCGTATCGGCGGTGCGGCCCTTGCGGATTTCGTTGATGACCTGGTTGAGTGCCTGTGCGGTCACACCGGCATTCTTCAGCGACTGATAGGTCGAAGCAGAGGTTTCGATCGCCAGTGCCTGCAGCAGACGCTCAACCGTCACGAAGCTGTCGCCGGCTTTCTTCGCGGCCTCTTCGGCAGTGGAGAAGACCTTGGCGAGCGGCTGGGCGAGATAGATGTTGCCGTTACCGCCGGAAACTTTCGGCAGTTTGGCAAGTGCGGCATCATTGGCGAGCCGCGCGGCCTTCGCATCGCCGCCGGCGCGCTCGATCAGCGAAGCGGCCATGCCCTGATCGTCATCGAGCAGGACTTTGAGCACGTGTTCTGCGGTGAATTGCTGGTGCCCCTGCGCAAGCGCATAGGTCTGGGCGGACTGAACGAAACCGCGCACCCGCTCGGAGTATTTTTCGATATTCATATGTTACCTCCATGAATCGCCCTGCCCTTCATAAGGCACAGACCGATGATTGAGATTGAGCTCCCTCAAAAGGCAAGCCCAGTTTGCCGCCATTGGGATTTGCGGCAAACAATCTGGGCAGGATATGGTGGAGAATCCCAATAGTTTAAAGGGGTAGGGCAAGGGAAAAACCAGCAATTCAAAGCGGCCTCCCCTGCAGCCATATCTTCGTTA
This sequence comes from Rhizobium sp. 1399, assembly GCF_031455475.1. NCBI lineage: Bacteria > Pseudomonadati > Pseudomonadota > Alphaproteobacteria > Hyphomicrobiales > Rhizobiaceae > Rhizobium > Rhizobium sp. 1399. The sequence goes on from NZ_JAVDSU010000007.1 coordinate 5,282, forward strand.
CTCCCCGTCGGTTTCTCCAGAAAGAGCAGCCGATGACGCCTTGAAGTGTTCCGCGCCGTCATCCAATTTGACGTCCCATCAAAAAGCTGAGCAGACCCACCACACATAGAAGAGGCGGCAAGCCGGATGCTCGAAGCGGTAGGGATGCACGCTCCATCACCGTCATGGTCAGCCCGATCGCGACCATGCCAAGGCCACCGGCCTGGACCGCCGCGATCGACAATGTCCATGGGCATGCCCACCAGAGCGTAATATTCTGCATGAACAATTCGCCGGTCGGCCATCGCGCACCCACGCAGTAATGAGCGATGACGCCGAAGCTCGGAAAGACCCGAACAGGAAAAGCCCAATCCCGCATCTCGCCAAATGTAGTCCGCTAATCATCGACCTATCTCCAGGGTAGCTTTGATTGCCAGGCTTGTGAGAGCAGATTGCCTCTCAGCCTTACTTGCTCATCGGCGCGACATCCGGCAGCACCCATTTCTTGTCAAAGAAGTCCTTGGTTGGACCATAAGCACGGAACATCAGCTCGAACTTCCGCTTCGGGTCGGTCGGCACCCAATTGGCCTCCTTGCCTCTCGGCGCACTTGGTCCGAAATAGAGGTCGATGGAACCGTCCTCGTTCTTGACGAGCTCAGAAATCTGCGATGAGCGACTCGCGCGCGAAACATTCTTGATCAACGCATGCGTCTGCCGGTCATAAGCCGTCACCGACCAGTACTGCTCGACGGGCACATTTGGCGGAACGTTGAGGCTATAGGTCTTGCCACCGTCAAAATCATTCCCGTCCTTGTCGCGGATCGAGATCGAATAGAATTGGCCTGCGCCCAGCCGCTTGATGCCGATATAGGCATAGCTGTAAACAACACCGCGATGATCGACGGGATAGGCATCCGGTTCATCGAAATTAAACTGCGAAGCCTTGATGAGATCGGGGTAGGCTGGGAAGGTCCAGCGGCTTCTCTCGGTGAAAAATGGGGGAAGCCCGGCATCGTATTTTGCCTCCAGAAGCGCCCGTGCTTCCTTGATGCCGTTGCTCAGAAGGGACTGCACATGCTGGTTCGGCTTGAAGGGCCTATCCTTTTCGATGCCGATCGATTTCAACTGATCGATCATCACCCGATCACGAACAATCCACGGCTCCTCCTGAATGACGCGGTTCAGATTGTCGAAGAAGCTCTCATCCCATTTGATGGTGGAATCAAAGAGGATGTTTTTGACGTCAGCGAAAATGGTCTCCGGCGGATTGCTGGCAGCGGAGAGAGGGTAGATCTTCAGCTTCTTGCCATAGTCGATCGAAGCCTGCACGTCTGCGTCGCTGTGGCTCTTCAGGTTTGAACGGAAGAGCATGTAGCCGCCGTAGACCTCCGACTGCAGCGGAATGAAACCATCCGGCAGCTTGTCTTTATAGTCTGGCGGCAGGGTTACGAATTTTCCACCCTTGCCTTTATCGATTCCGAGCAAGCCGGCGTCCTCGAGCGGCAGTTGCCAGGCATTGACGATGTTGCCGTTGAAAGAGGCGCCGCTCTCTGCGGCCGGCAGATCGAGAACAACGGGACCATCCCTCGTGGTGAAGAAAGCCATGAAATAGAGAGCATCGGGATTGGGTGTCAGCGTCTGGTTCTTCCAATCCAGTGGCCGGCCCCAATAGATGACCTGCCCAACCTTGCCCCGCGTCTTGGACAGCATCTCCTGGCGCATCAGGTCATAATTGACGACAGGAATTCCCCATACGACAGCCTGGACGGCCTTCCGCTCGATCTCATTGTCGAAAACTTGCTGTGCTGCCTTCTCCGCGCCATGGGCGGAGGCTGCGACCAGCAGCATGCACAGGAACACAAGATACTTCATGATGGCGTTCCTCCGGTCCCGACAGGTGTCCTGGAGTGAATGCCTCGAAGGCTGAATGTGGAAGTACGTTACTGTAAATTCGCGTGTAAACACGCCCTCGCAATAGTCGCAGCAACCAAAAGCAGCAGGCGCCCCGCAAAAGAAAAGGCCGCCCGGAAGGGCGACCTTTCAAATTCTACGATTGAAGCAAGCTTATTCGGAAGCAGCTTCAGCGAGAACAGGGGCTTCCGCGGAAGCGCCTTCTTCACCGGCGGCCTCACCTTCAGCACCGCGACGCGGACGGCGCGGGCGGCTGCCGGCATTGCGACGGCGGGGCTGGCGCTCGCGCTGCGGTGCAGCAGAGCCTTCGTCTTCCATCGCGACTTCGGCGGGAATACCGTCGATTTCCGGCTGCGGGCCACTTCCGTCAATCGCTTCCGCCTGCTGCACCGGCGCCGCTACCGGAGCGGCCGGCTGCTGTTCGCGCTGATGCTGCTGATGAGGCGGCTGAACGATGACGACGTCGTCATTGTCACCCGCATCCATTTCGTCGCCGTCACGGTCCGCGTTGTCACGATCATTGTAATCCTGGCGGTCGTCACGCTGGAAGCGTTCCTGCATCTGCGCCTGAGCGGCGGCAATGATGCGGTTATAGTGTTCGGCGTGCTGCAGGTAATTCTCAGCTATGACGCGGTCGCCGGAGCTCTGGGCGTCACGGGCGAGTTGCGCATATTTTTCAGCTATGTGCTGGGCAGTGCCGCGGATTTTCACATCTGGGCCGGAGCTATCGTAGGTCCGGGTCAGCGGGTTCCCACCCTTACGGTTGAAATTATTATTGTTGTTATTTCCACCGCCGCCATTGTTATTGTTGTTGTTATTGCCACGCCCTCGACCGCGCTTGTTCTGCTGTCCTGGCCTCATCGATCGTTCACCTGAATTCTCTGTTTGTGATTGGATACATGGCACCAACCGCCAAGACCGGTCCATCCGGATCAGGGCCTTCGTGCCGCAAGCATAGTGCGCCTTCGCGCCGACCTGCCGCTTGTCTTCAAGTCAGTTTGACTGATTCACGCATTGGGTCGTGTTCAACCTTTGAAACTCTCGTTTAAAAGAGCAGACCCCGAGGCTGAGCAAGTACCGAACGAATCTCGTCCATTCCTATGCGCCCAACGCGTGAGGGCAACCTATATTGCTTCCTCGGGAAATCCAAGCCTTTTCTTCGCAATAGCAATAATGTCCAGTTGGATGCTGCAATTTGTCGCCGGTCATGCCGGCGAGAACACGAGCACTCTGTCATTCTGGCCATAATCTTTCACGGATTTGAGGCACCTGAAGCCTTCCGCTTCAAAGATCGCCGTCACATCGCTTCGTTGATCATAGCCAATTTCCAGTCCGACGATTCCATCTGGCCGTACGAACCTTCCCGCATCCTTCGCTATGGCTTTATAGGCGTCAAGCCCATCCCAGCCGCCATCCAGAGCTGCAGCCGGATCAAATTTCGTCACTTCGGGAGCGAGATCGTGAATGACATTGGAAGCAATATAGGGCGGATTTGAGACGATCGCATGAAACGTCCCGTGGATGTTCTCGAACCAGTTCGATCGAATGGTCGTGAATCGGTCCTGCAATCCGTTTCTTTCTGCGTTTGATCTTGCCGTCTCAAGTGCATCGGTCGAGATGTCGCTGCCGATGCCTGATGCTTCCGGACATTCATGGAGGAGCGCAAGGCAAATCGCTCCCGTCCCGGTTCCTATGTCGAGGATATGGATACTGCTTTCCGTCTTTGCAAGATCGCGCAGATAAGGAATGATCGTATCGACGAGGATTTCCGTATCGGGCCGCGGCTCCAATGTGCCGGCGGACAGCGAAAGCGGCAGGCCGTAGAATTCCCGCTCTCCGAGAATGCGATGAACCGGCTCGCGCTTCAGCCGCCGTTCGATAGCGCGGCCGACACTGCCTGCCTGCTCCTCCGAAACCGGCTCGCGACCCGCCGTCAGCATCTCGGTCGGCGAGAGCTTCAGCAGTCCCGAAATCAGCAACCGTGCATCGGTCTGTGGATCGGCAATGCCGGCTTCCATGAAGCGGCGCCGAGCCTCGGCAAGCATCTCGGAAACCGTCGACCCGGATGCGGTCATTGCTGTTCGCCAAGCTGTGCGAGCTGACTCGCCTGGTAGTCGGCAAGCAGCGCATCCACCACTTCGTCGATCTCACCGATCATCATCCGGTCGAGTTTGTAGAGCGTCAGATTGATGCGATGATCGGTCACGCGCCCCTGTGGAAAATTGTAGGTGCGGATGCGCTCCGAGCGGTCGCCGGAACCGACCTGGCTTTTGCGGTCGGCCGAACGTTCGCTATCGGCCCTCTGCCGCTCGGCATCGTAGAGACGCGAGCGAAGCACCTGCATGGCCTTGGCGCGGTTTTGATGCTGCGATTTTTCCGAGCTGGTGACAACGATACCCGTAGGCAGGTGGGTGATACGCACCGCCGAGTCCGTTGTATTGACGTGCTGGCCGCCCGCCCCCGAGGAGCGCATCGTATCGATGCGAATATCTTCCGGCCGGATTTCGATATCGATCTCCTCCGCTTCGGGAAGAACGGCAACCGTCGCGGCCGAGGTGTGAATGCGCCCTCCTGCTTCCGTCTCCGGTACGCGCTGCACACGGTGCACGCCGGATTCGAATTTCAGCTTGGCAAAGACGCCCTTGCCGGTGATCGTCGCGATGATTTCCTTGTAGCCACCGGCTTCACCTTCGCTTGACGACAGCACTTCCACCTTCCATCCGTGCGTTGACGCATAGCGCTCATACATACGGAAAAGGTCGCCGGCAAAAAGGGCCGCCTCATTGCCGCCGGTGCCGGCGCGGATTTCCAGGATCGCGCTCTTTTCGTCGGCCGCATCCTTTGGCAGCAACAGGATCTGGATTTCGTTCTCCAGCACCTCGATCCGCTCTTTCACGTCAGGCAGCTCGAGTTCGGCAAGCTCACGCATGTCGCGATCGACGGACTTGTCCTCGAGCAGCCCCTCCAGATCGGCAAGCTCGCCGACGGCCTTCTGATAGGCGCGGATCTTGGTGACGACGGGCTGCAGTTCTGAATATTCAGACGCGAGCTTTACATAGACGTCGGCCGAAGGGCCGGCCGACATGCGCGCTTCGATCTCGCCGAAGCGGCGCTCAAGCTCGCGCATCTTTTCAATGGGAAGCTTCGCCACCCCTTACTCCAATTCTTCTTGTATATGTCTAAAGGGGAATATTGTGGCTCTCGGCGAAGCGGGCAAGCACCTCGCGCATCGGCACGGTCGCATTCCGGTCGTCCAGCGCCTCATTGACAGCCTTCGTCAGCGCCTCAGCATCAAGGCCGAGCAACATCGCTTTGACAGGTCCGATCGAAGCCGGCGACATGGAGATGGAGCGGAACCCGACACCGAGCAACGCCATGGCCGAAAGCGGCTTGCCTGCCAGTTCGCCGCAGAGCGTTAACGGCGTCTTGTTGCGATCCGCACCGCGCACGATATCGCGCAGGAGACGCAGGAACGGCCGTTCCAGCGGATCGAAGCGCTCGGAAACCCGCGCATTGCCGCGATCAACAGCCATGGCGAACTGGAAAAGATCGTTGGAACCGACGGAGACGAAATCGACCGCATCCATCAGCTCATCGAGCTGCCAGAGCAGCGCCGGTACTTCCAGCATCGCGCCAAATTGCAACTTGCGCGGCAGACCGTGGCCGAAACGCGAAAGATGCTGCACTTCCTTTTGCAGGAGTTCGCGCACCTGCCTGATTTCAGAAACCTCAGTCACCATCGGCACCATCAGCTTCAGCTCGGCGCCCGCCGCAGCCTTCAGCATGGCGCGCAGCTGCGTGCGCAACAATCCCGGCCGATCGAGCGACAGACGGATTGCCCGCCAGCCGAGCGCCGGGTTCTCTTCCTCGTGGCCGCGGAAATAGGGAACAACCTTGTCGCCGCCGATATCGAGCGTGCGGAAGGTCACGACACGGCCGCCCGCCTGCTTCAGTACATTGCGGTAGAACATTTCCTGCTCTTCCGCCTTCGGCATAGTCGAGGCGATCATGAATTGCAGCTCGGTGCGAAATAGGCCGATACCCTCTGCTCCAGATTCCGCCAGCTGCGGCAGATCGACCAGCAGGCCGGCATTCATCAGAAGCTGGATGCGCTGACCGTCCCGGGTGACCGGCTCGACGGAGCGCAGCGCCCGGAACTGCTCCTGCCGCCTGGCGCGGAAACGGACCTTTTCTTCGTAGGAGCGCTGATGCTCCGGCATCGGCCGGATATGCACATGCCCTTCGTCGCCGTCGATGATGACGGCATCGCCGTTTTCGGCAAGTGCCACGACACCCGCCGCCTGGCCGATTACGGGAATGCCCATGGCACGCGCGACAATCACCACATGGCTCGTCACCGCGCCTTCTTCGAGCACCAGCCCACGCACATTGGCGCGCGGATAATCGAGCAGTTCGGCGGCACCCATGGCACGCGCTAGAATGATGGCGTCGGTCGGGAAACCCTCGGCCGTCGTGCGGCCGGTATAGCCCGTCAGCACACGCAGCAGCCGGTTCGCCAGATCCTCGAAATCGTGCATGCGCTCGCGCAGATAGGGATCGGTCAGGCGCATCATCCGCGCCTTGGTGTCGCTCTGGACCTTCTCGACGGCGGCTTCCGCCGTCAGGCCGTTGCGGATCGCCTCTTCCAGCTTGCGCACCCAGCCCTGGTCGTGAGCGAACATGCGGTAAGTTTCGAGTACCTCGCGATGCTCCCCTTCCATCGACACATCGCGACGCGACAGCATGTCGTCGATGGAAATCCGAAGCGAGCCCATGGCTTCCGCCAGCCGCCGGATTTCCTTCTCAGCATCTTCGTTGAGCAGGTTGGTGACGACGATGCGCGGCTCGTGGAGCACGACGTAACCAAGGCCGATCCCGTCATTATACGTATCGCCATCGACCGTGACCGAGCGGGTAAGATCGAGCTCCAGGCCCGGCTTCGTGATCTTCTTCAGTTCACCGGTCGCGATCATCTCGGCGAGAACCATCGCCGTCGTCTCGAGCGCTTCCAGCTCCTCGTCGCGATAATTGCGGCTCGCCTTGTTCTGCACAACGAGAACGCCGAGCGAGCGTCCCGTACGCAGGATCGGCACGCCGAGGAAGGAATGATAGATCTCTTCGCCCGTTTCCGGCAGGTAGCGGAACGCCGGATGCGACTGCGCGTCGGAAAGATTGAGCGGCTGGGCCGATGCGGCGATCGTGCCGACGAGGCCCTGTCCCATCTTCAGTTGCGAGAGGTGGACGGCCTCCTTATTGAGACCTTCGGTAGCATAAAGCTCGAGAACGCCATCGGCGCGCAGCACGTAAACGGAGCAAACCTCCGCCACCATGTTGCTGGCGATCTGGCGCACGATCCGGTCGAGTCGCTCCTGCGGCTCCAGCGGTTCCGCCATCAATTCGCGCAGCCGCTTGAGCAGCACGCGCGGACCGCCGGAAAGGTCTCTCATTGCGTCTCAAGCTCCCCGAAACAAACGCTTAATGCGGCCAGAAAAACCGGCCGCATCTTCAACCTGAAGGGGCAGACCGCCCGCTGGGAATCAATTCTTATCCAGACCGTAGCAGGAATGCAAAGTTCTGACAGCGAGTTCTGCATAAGGACCATCGATCAGGATCGAAATCTTGATCTCTGAGGTTGTAATTGCCTTGATGTTGATGCCTTTTTCGGCAAGTGCCCGGAAGGCAGTCGCTGCAACGCCCGCATGACTGCGCATGCCGATGCCGATGACCGAGACCTTTACCAGACCCGATTCGCTCTGCGCAACGTCGTAGCCGATCTTGTCCTTATTGTCGGAGAGAACCTTGATGGCCTTCTCGACATCACCCGAGGGCACGGTGAAGGTCATATCGGTCTTCGAACCGTCTTCGGAAATGTTCTGGACAATCATGTCGACGTTGATGTGGCTTTCGGCAAGCGGCCCGAAGATCGCGGCGGAAACACCCGGCCGGTCGGCAAGACGGCGAAGCGAGATCTGAGCCTCATCCTTGGCATAGGCGATGCCGGTGACTACTTCCTGTTCCACGATTTCATCCTCGTCACAAATCAGCGTTCCGGGCGGGTTCAAGAGGTCACCCATGCCCGGAGCATCGGGATCCTCGAAAGACGAACGCACGAAGGTGCGTACCTTGTGCACCATGGCAAGCTCGACCGAGCGCACCTGAAGAACCTTGGCGCCGAGCGACGCCATTTCCAGCATTTCTTCGAAAGCGATCTTCTTCAGGCGCCGTGCCTTGGGCTCGATGCGCGGGTCGGTCGTGTAGACACCGTCGACATCGGTATAGATGTCGCAACGATCGGCCTTCACGGCAGCTGCAATTGCCACTGCCGACGTGTCTGATCCGCCGCGTCCGAGCGTCGAGATACGGTTATCAGGACCGAGCCCCTGGAAGCCGGCGACGACAGCAACCTGCCCCTCGCCCATGCGCTTGATGATATCGGCGCCGTCGATTTCCATGATGCGCGCCGCGCCATGTGCGTTGTCGGTGCGGATCGGGATCTGCCAGCCCTGCCAGGAACGGGCATTGATGCCCATGCTCTGCAGCGCAATCGCCAGAAGACCTGACGTGACCTGCTCGCCGGAAGCGACAATGGTGTCGTATTCGCGCGCATCGTAGAAGGGCGAGTTGGCGCCGATCACCTTCGGCGTATTCTGGACCCAACCGACCAGTTCGTTGGTCTTGCCGGACATGGCGGAAACGACGACCGCCACCTCATGGCCGGCATCGACTTCACGTTTCACATGGCGGGCAACGTTCTTGATGCGATCCAGATCAGCGACGGAGGTTCCGCCGAATTTCATAACGATGCGTGCCATAAGCCTCTACCACGACCCGCGCGCGATTGCCGGAAAACGGGATTTGCTTCCCCGGCACGCCACGCGCCATTCACAAACCGCCGGGAGACGCGTTGCCCTCCCGGACATCAGAAAACCCCAGCTGTCAAATGGCCGAAGAGCCCGGAAATACTGGTTTCTGGAACGCTTCTAAAGCCCCGCCAACCAAGGACGAAAGTTGGCGCGTCTCTTAGCGAGTTTGACAGGGGGTGGCAAGGGCGGGCAAAGGGTGAAGTGTAAGTGGCAGGATTTCGTCAGAAATGGTCCCTGCGACTGCTGCAAAGCGCCTATCTACCATGTCGGTAACGCGAGGGCATGGAGGCGTTGAACTTAAAGGCGCCAAATGCGTTTAAACCGGAATAGATGTGTCAAGAAAGCTGGTGAGTAGAATGAGAAGATTAGCGATAATTGCACTGTCGATAGCGACCGCATTCTCCGGAATTCCTGCCTGGGCAGGGCCGGCCTACACGGCAAACCCGATTCAGTCGGCAGCGCAACCCCAAACCGCCGGCGACCAGGCCGAGCTTCTTCAGGTGGGCTGCAACAACTTCACGAAATGCCCTCGTTATAACCAAGGTTGGGGCCGCAATTACCGCTATTCGGACCGTTATCGCTACGACCGCGGGTGGGACAGGGACCGCCGCTATTACGGCGACCGCTATAATGGGGACCGCTACTACCGCGACCGCTATTATCGCCGCCATGACAATACTGGCGCCATTATCGGTGGCCTGGCCGCCGGCGCGATCATCGGTGGTATCATAGCCTCGCAGCCGCGCGTGAGTGCGGGCAGTTCGCATGCCGAATACTGCTACAGCCGTTATCGCTCGTACCGCGCATACGATAACACATACCAGCCCACGTACGGCCCGCGCCGTCAGTGCCGCTAAATCGGCATCACCTAGTATCCGAAACCCCGCGAAGAAGCGGGGTTTTTACTGCCTTCAGACTTGCTCTATTTTTTATGGTCCCTGCCAAGCCTCCGGTGCGACCTGAGCGCCCTTGACTTATCGCCTCGATCGTCCGACTTCACTGAAAGGACATGAAGGAGCGGCAGATGAACGAAGCGGCAAAGACCACCATCGACCAGAACGAAGTCGATCGCTTTTCCGCCATGGCAGCCGAGTGGTGGAGCCCGACGGGCAAGTTCAAGCCGCTGCACAAGTTCAATCCTGTTCGCCTGGCCTATATCCGCGACAGGGCAGCAGAGAATTTTTCGCGCAGTCCGAAGAGTGCCAAGCCGCTTGAAGGCCTGCGCGTGCTCGATATCGGCTGCGGCGGCGGCCTCTTGTCGGAGCCGGTCGCCCGTATGGGCGCTGAAGTCGTCGGCGCCGATCCCTCGGAAAAGAATATCGGCATCGCCTCCACCCATGCCAAGGCATCGGGTGTTGCGGTCGACTATCGCGCCGTCACCGCCGAGCAGCTTGCCGAGGCAGGTGAGACCTTCGATATCGTGCTCAACATGGAAGTGGTGGAGCATGTGGCCGATGTCGAGCTTTTCATGAATACCTGCGCCAGCATGGTCAGGCCGGGCGGCCTGATGTTCGTCGCCACGATCAACCGCACCATGAAGGCGGCAGCACTTGCCATTTTCGCTGCCGAAAATGTCCTGCGTTGGCTGCCGCGCGGCACGCATCAGTATGAGAAGCTTGTACGCCCGGAAGAACTGGAAAAGCCGCTTGCCGCAAGCGGTCTCGAGATTGTCGACCGCACGGGCGTCTTCTTCAATCCGCTGGCAAACCAGTGGAACCTGTCGAAGGACATGGATGTGAATTACATGCTGCTGGCAAAACGGCCGGCCTGATCGCACCGCAGGCCAAAATTATAAAAGACCGGCCGCCCGCATATCAGTTCACGTCTTCGGGCAAGACCGGCAGGGCAGCGATCTCGATGCCTTCTTCCACCAGCGCTTCAGCTTCGTCGGGCGTTGCCTGGCCGATGATACCGCGGGCATCCGCCTCACCGTAGTGGATCTTGCGAGCTTCCTCGGGGAATCGGGTTCCGACATCCTCGGAATTCGCCTTGATCGCAGCGACAGCTTCCTTGAGCTTCAGGAAGGCTTCGCGGCGGGCCGTGTCCATCGCGACCGTCTGCATCTCTTCCTTCTTGCGCGCGGTCGAGACGGAGGGAGCCATGAGTGACTTGGAGATGGAAACGGAATTGCAGACGGGGCAGGTCAGAAAGCCGCTTGCGACCTGCCGGTCAAAATCGGCGCCTTCAGAAAACCAGCCTTCGAATTCGTGGGCATTCTCACAAATAAGGGAATAGCGGATCAAGCTGCTACGCCTCCTGTAATTTCCCCCGCAATCCTCTCGATGGAAAACTCCCGGCCGTTCTTAAGGTTCGGAATCTTGTCATGGGCGGCTTTCACAGCCGCCGGATCGATCTCCGCCAGAATGACCGCCTCGCCGGTCGGACCGGCTGACGCCAGCACCTTGCCCCAGGGATCGATGATCATCGAATGACCGAATGTCTCGCGTCCGTCTTCATGCAGGCCGGCCTGCGCTGCGGCGATGACGAAGACACCATTTTCAATGGCGCGCGCCCGCAGCAGGATTTCCCAATGTGCCTCGCCGGTCTGCTTCGTGAAAGCGGCCGGAACGGTCATCACTTCAGCACCAGCAACCGCCTGCGCTCGGAAGAGCTGCGGGAAACGCACGTCGTAACAGATGGTGAAACCCATCTCGGCAAACGGCAACGACAGAACGCGCGCTTCCGAACCCGGCCTGTAAGCCGCACTTTCGCGCCAGCTCTCGCCATTGTCGAGATCGACATCGAACATGTGGATCTTGTCGTAACGGTTCAGGATCTTGCCGTCAGGTCCGAAGAGGAAACCGCGATTGGCCATCTTGCCGTCGTCGAGCGCAATCGCCGTCGAGCCAACATGCATGAAGATACCGAGTTCGGCCGCAAGCGCCGAGCCGGTTTTGACAATGATGTCATTGCTCTCGTCACGCAGCACTTCCTTTGCCGCAGCGCGGTTACGCTGCAACATGCCGGTCATTTCAGGCGTCTGCACGTAAGTGGCGCCCCTTGCAGCAGCCTCTCGGACGAGGCGCGCCATCGAAGCGGCATTCCGCTCCGGATCGACACCGGAACACATCTGGATGGCGGCGGCTGTGAAGCTCATCGCTCTTCCTCAGGCCGCCAGCAGCGGATCGAGCTTGCCTGCCCGATCGAGCGCGTAGAGATCGTCGCAACCGCCGACATGCGTGCTGCCGATGAAAATCTGCGGAAAGGTGGTGCGGCCGTTCGACTTGCCAAGCATTTCCTGACGAAGCTCGGGCGAGAAGGTCGCGTCATGTTCGACATAGTCGACGCCCTTCTCTTCAAGAAGAGATTTGGCGCGTGCACAATAGCCGCAGAATTGACGCGTATAGATGGCAACGGGTACCATGAAGGTCTCCAGACAGTGCTGTTTTCTTTCTGTCATATAGTTTCTGCAATAGCCCTTGCAAAGGTCAAAACCGTTATATCGGCAGCCCCCGCCTTTCGCAGCGCGCGCGTTGCCGCACCAACCGTCGCCCCTGTCGTAAAGACGTCGTCGACAAGCACGATGCGTTTGCCAAAGACATCGCTTTCCCTGCCCGCGGCGACCGCAAAAGCGCCACGGACATTGTCCTCGCGCGCCCGTATACCAAGACCAACCTGCTGGCTGGTACGCTTCACACGCAGAAGCGTCCCCGGCAATAGCGGTTTTCCTGCAAGCCCCGCCAAATGTCGGGCAAGCTCCGCGGCTTGGTTGAATTTGCGCGAGACCATGCGGGTGCGATGAAGCGGAACCGGAATGACGGCATCGCAGCCTTCGACCATGCCGTCCGACGCGCGCAGCATCCAGCCAGCCATCATCGGCGCGAGATCGGTTCGATCGCGGTATTTGAGGCCGTGTACAAGAGTGCGAACGGCATGGTCGAGGGTGGCTGCTGAACGCAGCCGATCGAAGGGCGGCGGATTGGCGATCGCCTCTGCGCTCAGAATGCCGGCCCCGAGATCATGGGAAAAGGGAAGGCCGAGCACCTCGCAATAGGGCCGCTCGATGAAGCGGACCTCGGACCAGCATTTGGCACAGAGCCCTCGATGGCCGCCTGTCGAAACACCGCAAGCCGCACAGGACGGCGGATAGACAAGATCGGCAAGCATGGAAACGGGCCGCAGAAGCTGCGCCCATATCCGCCCCGTCTCACTTTTCATCTCGCTCGTCCCCATATGAGGCAGACTAGCGCGTCGCGAGCCAAAGGAAAATCGCCTTGCCGCCTGCCGGACAGGGGAATATGGACATCGCCATGGATATCATCTTCGACAAGGCGCAGATCGCCGCGAACCGTCGGCGCGCGCTCGCAAATAATGACCCGAAAGCGGGCTTCCTGCTCGATATCGCCGCCGAGGAACTGGCAGACCGCTTGGCCGTCGTGGAGCGCAGCTTCGAACATGCGGTGGAACTGCACGGCACCACTGGCGCGGCCGCCCGTGCGGCGATCGCGACCGGCAAGGTCGGCAGCCTCATCCGCGTGGAAAGCGACATGCACTATGTAGCGCCGGGCGAACCTTTTCTCGAAGCGCCACTCGAAGACGTGCCGCTCGCACCCCAATCGGCTAATCTGGTAATTGCACCGCTCAACCTGCACCTGACCAACGACACACCCGGCGTCTTCATCCAGATCCGCCGCGCGCTGAAGCCGGACGGCCTGTTCCTGGCCGCCATTCCGGGCGCCGGTACGCTGCAGGAACTGCGCGAGGTGCTGCTCGCGACCGAGATCGAGATGACCGGCGGCGCAAGCCCGCGCGTCATCCCCTTCGCCGATGTCCGCGATGTGGGCGGTCTGCTGCAGCGCGCAGGCTTTGCGCTGCCCGTCATCGACGCGGAGAATTATACGGTACGCTATGATTCAATTTTTCCGCTGATGCGCGACCTGAGAGCGATGGGCATGGCCAATCCGCTCGTTGCGCGCAGCCGCAAGCCACTGACACGCGCCTTCTTCCTGCGCGCCGCTGAAATCTATGCCGAGCGCTATTCGGACCCCGACGGCCGCATCCGCGCGACATTTTCAGTGATCTATGTGTCGGGATGGGCACCGCATGAAAGCCAGCAGCAGCCGCTGAAGCCAGGAACGGCCAAGGCGCGGCTTGCTGACGCACTGAAGGTGGAAGAGCAGAAGCTCAGGCAGTGAGCTAACGAACAACTCAGTTGATCGTCAGGTTATTCTCGACGGTGTTGAACACGCCGCGCAGGCCATTGGTGAATACACCCAGGCCCCCAATGAGCGCAACCGCCATCAGCGCTGCAATCAATCCATATTCGATCGCCGTCGCACCGCTTCTGTCTGCCAGAAATTTCTTCAGCAAATTCATCAACCCAACCCTTCTGCGCGCAAGACTGCAATGAAACTCATGGCCCCCAGGGACGGGAGCTTCATTTCCTCAGCAGCCGGCGCCGACGCCGTAGCCCTGGACGACACAGACCGAACCAGGCGTATCCTGGAGCACGCTGCGGCGGATTGTATAGCGCTTGCCGTTCTCGCTCTTCGGGCCATTCTCGGTCTTCGGGATGGAGCCGGTGGTGATCGTGTCGAAATCCGCCGGCGCGCTGGCGAGCACGCTCTTCTTGGAAGAATCCGCCAGCATCGGCGTCAGGATAAGGGTCAACGCCACTACGGCTGTACCGAAGAGAAGGGCAATATTGAGCGCCCCCGTCCTGCGCGAAGCAGACGAAGAAGCACGTTCCTTTTCGCGCACAGCTTTCCAGAAATCGTCGTCCATGACGTCAAGCCCTTAAATACACACACGCGAGTTGCTTGAGTGAGGCCGATCATTGCCAGAAGGTGCTAAATGATCGATTAATATCCACAGGCGAAATCGACGTTTCGTCCCAATAATCAGCAAAAGCTAAAGTAGATCCTGTAGTACCGGGATGAGCGGCTCATCGGCCGGCGGCATCGGATAATCGCGCAGCGCCTGCGGGCGCACCCATTTGATTGCCTGGCCCTCACGCCCCTGCGGAATGCCTTCATAACGGCGGCAGACATAAAGCGGCATCAGCAGGTGGAACGTATCATAGCTGTGGCTGGCGAAGGTCAGCGGCGCAAGACACGCCACCTTCGTCGAAATGCCGAGCTCTTCGTTCAGTTCACGCACCAGCGTTTCCTCCGGCGTCTCGCCGGGTTCGACCTTACCGCCGGGGAATTCCCACAGGCCGGCAAGGGACTTGCCTTCCGGCCGCTGTGCCAGAAGGATACGCCCGTCCGCATCGATCAGCGCACAGGCTGCGACCAGGATCAGCTTCCTTCCGGCGTCGGTCATTCGCAGCGCTCCTGCCAATAGCAATAGTGATAGGCATCACGGAAGCCGAGACGCTCGTAAAGAGCAATCGCCGGTGCGTTGGAGAGTTTCACCTGCAGCCAGGCGGTACGGGCGCTGCGCATCCGCGCCCAGCGCAGTGCCGAAGTCAGGATCTCGATGCCGAGCCCCTTGCGGCGATGGCTGTCCGCGACCGAAAGCGACATGATGCCCGCAAGATCGTTGTCCTGCACGCAGAGGACCGTCGCCAGCGAGCCATGGATCGTATCCTCGATCATGAAAAGGCCGGATGGCGGCTTGATTGCCGAGATGATCTCGGCAAGCGCCGGTTTCAGAGAAAGCTGCGCCTGATCGACGGCGAGATTGGCATCAACGAACCGGCCAACATCGTGGGTCGGAAGATGATCGAGCGTATCGGGCAGATCGGCCTGCGAGAGATCGCAGACCATGACGGCCGTTTCATCGAAACGCTTCCATCCCTGTTCCCTAATCAGGTCGATCAGAACAGGCGAGGCAAGCGGAGTCTCACGCACGACGGCAGGACGGCCATAGGCCTCGAATTTGCGGCTTGCCTTCTCCAGCCTGATCTCGACATCGCGATGGTCGGAGGGATCGAGCGGCACGATGGAATTCAGGCGATTCGAGGGATGGCCCGCCGTCAGGCGAACCTGCCAGCTTCCGTCATATTGTACGGAAGCGGCCGGCCAGGCGCGAAAGCCCACGGCTTCCAGCCGCCGGACCAGCGGCAGGTTCTGCTTCGGAAGGGATGCCTGCATCAACGAACGATCAGCTCCGGTAGTCGCCATTGATCGCAACATATTCCTTGGTGAGGTCGCAGGTCCAGACCGTAGCCTTGCCGGAGCCGAGGCCAATATCAACTTTGACAGGAATATCCTGCTTCTTCATCACGGCGGAGGCCGCATCCTCGGAATAGGAGGGGTCGCGCTCACCGTTGACGGCAACGCGCACATCGCCGAACCAGATGGCGAGCCGGTCGCGATCGGCCATTTCACCGGCCTTGCCGACGGCCATGACAATACGGCCCCAGTTGGCGTCCTCGCCCGCAGCCGCCGTCTTGACCAGCGGCGAATTGGCGATGGAAAGGGCGATCGTCTTGGCAGCGGCATCGCTCTCGGCGCCGGTCACGGTGATTTCAAGCATCTTCGTGGCGCCCTCGCCGTCGCGGGCGACCTGGATCGCCAGATCCTTGAGGAGCTCGTTGAGGGCTGCGCGGAATGCACCGAGCTGCGGATCGCCCGCGCTCGTGATGCGAGCCTGTCCGTCGGCTGCTGCGGCACCTGTCGCAAACAGCATCAGCGTGTCCGAGGTCGAGGTGTCACTGTCGACGGTCATGGAGTTGAAGCTCGGCTCGACACCGGCAGACAGCAAAGACTGCAGGGCGGAAGACGCGATATCGGCATCCGTGACGACGAAGGAAAGCATGGTCGCCATATCGGGCGCGATCATGCCGGCTCCCTTGGCGATGCCGTTGATCGTCACCTTCACACCGCCGATTTCGGCAGTGCGGGTCGCAACCTTCGGATAGGTGTCAGTGGTCATGATGGCCTTGGCGGCCTCGAACCAGAAATCGCCTGTCGCATCGGCGTGCATCTTGTCGAGCACACCGGCAAATTTGGTGGCGTCGAGCGGTTCACCGATGACGCCGGTCGACGCAAGAAAGATTTCATTTTCGCCGCAGCCGACGGCAGCGGCGGCCGACTTTGCGGTGAGCTCAGTCGCAGCGCGGCCCTTCAGGCCGGTGAAGGCATTGGCATTGCCGGAATTGACGACAACGGCGCGTGCCGTGCCATGCGGCAAGTTGGCCCGGCAGAAATCGACGGGCGCGGAGGGGCACTTCGATTTGGTGAAGACGCCTGCAACGGCAGCCGGCGCATCAAAGACCATCATCAGCACGTCCGTCCGGTTCTTGTACTTGATGCCGGCAGAAGCGGTCGCCATGCGCACGCCGCGAAGCGCGGGCAGCGAGGCAAAGGTTTTCGGGGCAAGCGGAGAAACGGTAGCGGACATGGATGTGACCTGCCAATGAGCATTTCCAGGCGAAATGGAAACCGGCTCGCCGTGCGGAAATGCGACAACAAACGATGTTCGAGCATGATGCCGAAAAGTGTGAACGGTTTTCGGACGACATCATGCTCTATTTTTGATTTAGATCCGGATTCAGATTTTAGGCCGATCAGGCCCAAAAACATCCGGATCTAATGAAGGGCCCGGAAAAACCGGGCCCAGATGCTGATGATTACTGCTGCGGCGCGGGGGCCGGTGCCGGAGCGGCGCCCGGCTCAGGCTGCTTGTTCGCGTCTTCGTAACCCTTGCGGAGCGTTTCGTCCATGATCTCGACCTTGGAGGAAGCCTTCGCCTGGTTCAGGAGCGCAAGATACTTGTCGCGCATGACGAGCTGACGAACCTGGTCCTGCACCTGCTCGAATGCCGGCGGCGGAGCGTCGCGCTTATCCTCGACCTTGATGACGTGATAGCCGAAGTCGGTCTTCACAGGGGTCTTGGAATAGGTGCCCTTCTCAAGCGCGAAAGCGGCATCCTCGAATTCCTTGACCATGCGGCCACGGCTGAAATAGCCGAGGTCTCCGCCGTCATCCTTGTTCGGATCGGTGGACTTTTCCTTGGCGAGCTCGGCAAAGTCCTTGCCGGCGTCGAGCTGCTTGATAACGTCCTTGGCTTCGTCTTCGGTCTTGACGAGGATATGGCGGGCGTGAACTTCTTCCTGCTTCGGCAGGGCGGCGACTTCCTTGTCGTAACGTGCCTTCACATCGGCATCGGTGACAGTGTCGACGACATGCTTCTTGAAGTAGGCGTTGTGAAGCTCGCGGTCGGTCAGATACTGCATGCGCTTCTTGAAGTCGTCCGTCTGGTCGAGCTTCTCGGCGGTGGCATCGGCAGCAAGCAGCTTCACGTCGATAGCGGCAGAGAGGGCGGCAACCTTCTTCTGGTCGTCAGGGAGCTGCGCAAGCTGCGGGTCGAGATTGGCCACAGCCAGATCGAGTTCCGACTGGTGGATTTCCAGATTGCCGACCTTGGCGACGACCGCATCATCGGCATAGGCCGGGGCCTGGGCCTGGAAGGCGACGAAGGCCGTAAACGCCAGCGCAGCAAGTTTGTTGGTGCTCAACATTAAATAACCCTTCACAATTATACCCGCCGGCTTCAGCTTTCGTGAATCCAGCCCGAAAACAGGCTTCAACACCGGAATGTGGCCTTTCTATATCAGCCAAATCCGTTGACATCATTTGCCCCCCCTCTTATCTGTCACGCAACCTCGCGTCCAGAACAGTTTCCGGGCGTTTTCAAGCGTGCGCCTGTTTTTCGGCTGGGTAGCGAATAAGAAACGTCGGGGAAGAATATTCAGAAAGGACCAGTCATATGGTCAGCTTTGGCGGTATTGCCCGCAAGTTATTTGGCTCAGCCAACGATCGCCGCGTGCGGTCCTTCCAGCCGAACGTCGCCGCAATCAACTCTATTGAGGAGAAGACCAAGGCGCTGACGGACGAGCAGCTTGCCGCAAAGACGGTGGAGTTCCGCGCGCTCCTCGCAGAAGGCAAAACGCTGGACGATATCCTGATCCCGGCCTTCGCGGTCGTGCGCGAAGCCTCCCGCCGCGTCCTCGGCATGCGACCTTTTGACGTACAGCTCGTCGGCGGCATGATCCTGCATTCCAACGCCATCGCCGAAATGAAGACCGGCGAAGGCAAGACGCTCGTCGCTACCCTGCCGGTCTATCTGAACGCGCTTGCCGGCAAGGGCGTGCATGTCGTCACTGTCAACGACTACCTCGCACAGCGTGACGCTGCGAACATGGGCCGCCTCTACGGCTTCCTCGGCCTGACCACTGGCGTCATCGTCCACGGCCTTTCCGACGAGGAGCGACGCGACGCCTATGCCTGCGACATCACGTACGCGACTAACAACGAACTCGGCTTCGATTATCTGCGCGATAATATGAAATACGAGACGAACCAGATGGTGCAGCGCGGCCATAACTTCGCGATCGTCGACGAAGTGGACTCGATCCTGGTCGATGAAGCGCGCACGCCGCTCATCATCTCCGGCCCGCTCGACGACCGCTCCGACCTCTACAACACCATCGACACCTACATTCCGCTGCTGACGCCGGAAGACTATGAGATCGATGAAAAGCAACGTTCGGCAAACTTCTCCGAAGTCGGCACGGAGAAGCTGGAAAACCTGCTGAAGCAGGCCGGCCTCCTGAAGGGCGCCTCGCTCTACGACATCGAGAATGTCGCGATCGTTCATCACATCAACAATGCGCTGAAGGCCCACAAGCTGTTCCAGCGCGACAAGGACTACATCGTCCGCAACGGCGAAATCGTCATCATCGACGAATTCACCGGCCGCATGATGCCAGGCCGCCGCTACTCGGAAGGTCAGCACCAGGCGCTGGAAGCCAAGGAAAAGGTGCAGATCCAGCCGGAAAACCAGACGCTGGCCTCGATCACCTTCCAGAACTACTTCCGCATGTACAACAAGCTTGCCGGCATGACCGGCACGGCCCAGACGGAAGCGGAAGAATTCGGCAACATCTACAATCTCGACGTTCTCGAGGTGCCGACCAACCTGCCAATCCTGCGTATCGACGAAGACGACGAAGTCTACCGGACCGTCGAGGAGAAGTACAAGGCGATCATCACCGAGATCCTGGACGCCCACAAGCGCGGCCAGCCGGTGCTCGTCGGCACGACCTCGATCGAGAAGTCGGAGTCTCTGGCGGAGCTGATGCGCAAGCAGGGCTTCTCCAACTTCCAGGTTCTGAACGCCCGCTATCACGAGCAGGAAGCCTATATCGTTTCCCAGGCTGGTGTGCCGGGCGCCGTGACAATCGCCACCAACATGGCCGGCCGCGGTACCGACATCCAGCTCGGCGGCAACCTCGACATGCGCATCGACCATGAGCTTGCCGAAGTCGAGCCAGGCCCGGAGCGCGACGCAAAGGTCGCGGCGATCCGCGAAGAAATCAGGGCACTCAAGGAAAAGGCGCTTGCGGCAGGCGGTCTCTACGTCATCGCCACTGAGCGCCATGAAAGCCGCCGCATCGACAACCAGCTGCGCGGCCGTTCCGGCCGTCAGGGTGACCCCGGCCGCTCCAAGTTCTACCTGTCGCTTCAGGATGACCTGATGCGCATCTTCGGCTCCGACCGCATGGACAGCATGCTGCAGAAGCTGGGTCTCAAGGAGGGTGAGGCGATCGTCCATCCCTGGATCAACAAGGCTCTGGAACGCGCGCAAAAGAAGGTCGAAGCTCGCAACTTCGACATCCGCAAGAACCTTCTGAAGTACGACGACGTTCTGAACGACCAGCGCAAAGTCATCTTCGAACAGCGTGTCGAGATGATGGAAGCGCCGAATATTTCCGAGACTGTATCCGACATGCGTCGCGAAGTGGTCGACGATCTGGTCACGACTCACATTCCGGAACGCGCTTACGCCGAGCAGTGGGATGCCGTCGGCCTGAAGACGCAGGCCGCCAACATCCTCAACCTCGACCTTCCGATCGAGGACTGGGTGAAGGAAGAAGGCATTGGCGAAGACGATATCCGCGAACGCCTGACGGAAGCCACCAACGCCGCCTTCAACGAGAAGGTCGAGCGCTTCGGTCCCGATATCATGCACTATGTCGAGCGCCAGGTTGTCATGCAGACGCTCGATCATCTGTGGCGCGAGCACATCGTCAACCTCGACCATCTGCGTTCCGTCATCGGCTTCCGCGGTTACGCCCAGCGCGATCCGCTGCAGGAATACAAGTCGGAAGCCTTCGAGCTCTTCCAGGCGCTGCTCAACAACCTGCGTCAGGCCGTCACGGCACAGCTTATGCGCGTCGAGCTGGTGCAGCAGGCTCCGCCGCAGCCGGAACCGCCTGTCATGCAGGCCCATCACCTCGATCCGACGACCGGCGAGGATGAGTTTACAAATACGACCTATCAGGCGCTTGAAGTCACCGTCCCGCCGGAAAACCGCAACCCCAACGATCCATCGACCTGGGGTAAGGTCGGCCGTAACGAGGCCTGCCCCTGCGGCTCGGGCAAAAAATACAAGCACTGCCATGGTGCTTTCGAACAGGTCTGAGAATGGCGCCTTCGGGCGCCATTTTTCTTGGTATTTCCGCCCAATTATGGATCACAGTGGCAGGCAATGCCGCCTCGTTGGGCATACCGTTTCTTAACTCTGATCTGGCAAGACTTGCCGGTGCGAATGCCCTGCCCTTAGAGTTTTGCGTGTTAAAATGGCGGTCATAGAAACAGCGGAAAAAATGCTGCCCGCGGGGCTGCGGCCGATCGCCGGCCGCGTGCTGCGTATGCTCGCCGCCGTGCTGACCGAACGGGGCGACAAGGCAGCCGCACAGCGCATGGCGTTGATCGCTTTCTCGATCCGCATCCTGAGCGCAGCCCTCGCCTTCCTGTCGCAAATCGTGCTCGCCCGGCTGATGGGCGAATATGAATACGGCATCTTCGTCTTCGTGTGGGTGCTGGTCGTCCTCTGCGGTGATCTTTCCTGCCTCGGTTTCCACACCGCGATCGTCCGCTTCCTGCCGCAATATCGCGCCGCCGGCGCCTTCGCCGAAATCCGTGGCCTCACCGGCACCGCGCGCGTTTTCGCGCTGCTCTCGGGTACGACCGTTCTCATCGCCGGCATGTTCGGTCTGCATTTCTTCGGCGACAGAATCGAGAGCTATTATCTGGTGCCGATCTTCCTCGGCCTCATGGCCATGCCGATGATCGCGCTCGGCGATATCCTTGAAGGCACGTCACGGGCCAATCATTGGCCCGTCATGGCACTCAGCCCGGTCTATATTGTCAGGCCGATCCTCATCATCTTTTTCATGCTGACTGCGATCTTCTTCGGCGCACCGCACACGGCAGTCACCGCCATGCAGGCAGCCCTCGCGGCAACCTTCGTCACCGCCCTCGGCCAATATGCCGCCACGGTCTACCGGATGCGCAAGCACTACGATGCCGGCCCCCGCAAGGTGGATTTCGTGGAATGGCTGGGCGTTGCCTTCCCGATCTTCCTGATCGAGGGCGTGAGCTTCCTGCTGACCAATTCCGATGTCGTGATCGTTGGCATCTTCCTGGAGCCGCATGACGTCGCGATCTATTTTGCAGCGGCCAAGACCATGGCTCTGGTGCATTTCATCAATTTCTCGGTGAAAGCTGCCTCCGGCCCGCGCTTCTCCTCGATTATCGCCGAAGGCAACCGGGCCGATCTCGCGGTTGCGGCTATCGATGCTGCCCGCTGGACCTTCTGGCCCGCCCTCGCCGTCGGTCTCGCGGTCCTGGCGGCCGGGCATCTGCTGCTGTCGCTTTTCGGCGGCGCATTCACGGCCGGTTATATGCTGATGGCGATCCTGCTGGCCGGGATCCTCACCAAGGCTCTGGTCGGTCCCGCCGAGACGCTGCTGATGATGGCAGGCAAGCAGAACCTCTGCGTCGCCCTTTACGCTGGAGCGCTCGCCGCCAATGTCGGCCTCAATATCCTGCTGATCCCGCACTACGGCATCGTCGGCACGGCGATCGCCACGGCCTCCGCAATGGCCGTGGAAGCGATCCTGCTGCATGTCTTCGTGCGCCGCGCACTCGGCTTTACGCTTTTCGCCTTCGCAACCCCTTCCGCCGCAACGCCAGAAATGAGAGCCCGATAGATGGTGCGTGTACCACCCATCACCGAGAGCACCGACAGTGACGCGAACCGCATGGTTCACGATCTTGCCGCTCTCAAGTTCGAAGCCCCGCAGGCCGAAGCACGGATCGAAATCGGCCGGCTGGGGCGCGAGCTCTGCCTTTACCCCGGTAAGCTGGGTTACGATCTGCAGGAAGAATTGGACTTCCTCTCCAACCGTGCGATGGAGCCGAACGTCTTCTTCAGCGGCCGTTTCCTGGCGCCTGCCATGCCGCGGCTGGAAGACCGGCAGGTCAATTTCGCGATCATCCGCGACGAGAACGAACATCGCAGCCGCATGCGCCTGCTCATGCCCTTCTCTGTCGACAAACCCGGTTTCGCCGTCGGCCCGTCGATCATCCGCGGCTGGGCAAACAGCTTCGGTCCGCTCGGTACCCCCTTGGTCGACGCCGAGGATGCGGCGGAGACGCTGGACAACCTCTTCGAAGGCCTGATCACGCCGGACCTCGGCCTGCCGGGCACACTGGTGCTGCCTGACGTCCGGCTGAACGGCATCTTCGTGCGCATGGCAAAGGCCGTGGCGCTCAGCCGCAACCTACCGCTGACCGTCGCCAATCCCTATGAGCGGCCGATGCTGCAGAGTGATGACGATGCCATGGTTTATCTCGGCCGCACCGTATCTTCCTCTCACCAGCGCGAGATGCGCCGCCAGTGGCGGCTGCTCGAAGAGCTCGGCAATGTCGTCCACACCGTCGCCCGCCAGCCGCGCGAAATCCACATGCGTTTCGAGGAATTCCTGGCGCTGGAAGCCGGCGGCTGGAAGGGCAAGCGCCGCAGCGCGCTGGTGACCGACCGCTATCACACCGCCTTCGCCCGCGAGGCCGTCTCCAATCTGGCGGAAGTCGATGCCGTGCGCATCCACACGATCGACATTAACGGCAAGGCGATCGCCGCCGTGGTCGTGCTTATGATGGGCGGCGAGGCCTATACCTGGAAGACCGCCTATGACGAAAACTACTCCCGCTATTCGCCGGGCAAGCTGTTGATGAGCGAATTGACCGAATGGCATCTCGACGATGCCAATGTCGTGCGCTCGGATTCCTGCGCCGTCTCCGATCATCCGATCATGAGCCGCTTCTGGCAGGAACGCGAGGAGATGGGCACGTTGGTGATCGGCCTCACCCAGAACGGCGACCGCGACATGCGACAGGTCGCGGCCCAGCTTCACATGTACCGCAGTACCCGCAACATGGCGAAGATGCTCCGCGAGAAGATCATGTCGCTTGCCGGCCGGGGTTAGTTTTCAGCTTCCGCCGCAGCCTTTTCCCGTAACAGCCGGCGGATGACCTTGCCTGTGGTTGTCAGCGGCAGCGCATCGACGAATTCGACCTCGCGCGGATATTCGTGCATCGAAAGCCGGGTTTTCACCCAGTCCCGGATTTCCGCTGCCAGCTCCGCACTCGGGCTGTAGCCTGGCGCAAGAACGATATAGGCCTTGACGATCTCCGTACGCAGCGCATCTGGCTTGCCGACGGCAGCGGCAAGCTGCACGGCCGTATGGCCGACGAGACAGTCCTCGATCTCCGCCGGCCCTATGCGGTACCCGGACGAGGTGATGACGTCGTCGTCACGGCCGGCAAAGGTGACGTAGCCCTCCGCATCCTGCCGGCCGATATCACCAGTCAGCATCCATCCCTTGGCGTACTTCCTGCTGGTCGCATCGGGGTCGTTCCAGTAGCCGAGGAACATCACCGGATCGGGACTGGAGATAGCGATCTGCCCCTGCTCGCCGACCGGCAGTTCGTCGCCCTCGTCGCTGACAACAGCCACCCTGTGGCCGGGCGAAGCGCGCCCGATTGCGCCGGCCTTCGTCACCCCGAAGGCAGCGCTCGAAGACAGCACGAAATTGCACTCCGTCTGCCCGTAAAATTCATTGACGGTAATGCCGAGCGTACGGCGCACCCACTCATAGGTTTCGCGCCCCAGGGATTCACCTGCCGAACCGATGGTGCGCAGCACGAGATCGTATTTCGAACGCGGCTCCTCGACGGATTTCAGGAGCCGGAGTGCCGTCGGCGGAATGAAGGCATTACGCACCTTCATTTCGGCCATGATGCGATAGGCCATGTCCGCATCGAATTTCTGCGCCGGCGAGGAAACGACAGGCACGCCGAGCAGCAGGCTCGGCAGCAGCGCATTGAGCAGCCCGCCGGCCCATGCCCAGTCAGACGGCGTCCAGACCTTGTCTCCGGCCTGCGGGAAACCCTCATGGGCAAACTGCATGCCGGGAATATGACCGGCGAGAACACGGTGGCCATGCAGCGCGCCCTTCGGCGGCCCCGTCGTGCCCGACGTGAAGATCATCAGCGCTGGCTCGTCGGGGCCTGACTGCGCAATCTCGAAAGTGGGAGAATGGGCGGAAACCAGATCGGCAAAGCCGAGCGTGCTTGCAGAGGCCCCATCGACGCTGATGACATGTTTGACGTCAGGCAGTCGGTCGCGGATCTGGTTGATGCGTCCAAGCCCGAAACCATTGGTGACGACGGCTGTCGCACCTGCGGCCTTCAGCCGGTACTCCAGCGCCTCGACACCGAAAAGCAACGCGAGCGGCAGCGCGATTGCGCCCATCTTGTAGATAGCCACATGCGAAATGACCGTCTCGAAGGATTGCGGCAGGAGCAGCGCTACACGCTCTCCCCGGCCGATACCAAGTGCTGAAAGCGCATTGGCGAAGGATGAGGAGCGGGCGGCAAGCTCGCCATAGGTCAATGACAGATGGTGACTGTCGGGACTGAAATGTTCGAGGCAGACGCGATCAGGATCAAGCGCGGCCCAATCGTCGCAGACGGCGCGGCCGATATTGAAATCCTCTGATATCTGCCAGGAGAAATCGCGGTAGAGCGTGTCGTATCGATCGCCGGGCGGCAGTTGCATGGGCATGATCCGGTAAAATGCTGCACCAGCTAACACCTCACCGACCGAATGCGCAAGCGGTGTAATCCGCAAGGATAAGACGACATTCCGCCCGCTCATCAGGTATTATTGCGCTAACTGCAAAACACATTCTCCGTCAGGCTCGCTGAGACTTCGGCGATTTCTGCGCTACATCATGTGCATGCGCCTGGGGAGTCGCTGAAATTCATCGCGGAGCACTTTCATGGAATATGTAAAACTCGGGAAGACCGGTCTCGAAGTCTCGAAGATCTGCCTCGGCTGCATGACCTATGGCGATCCCAACCGCGGAAACCACGCCTGGAGCCTGCCGGAAGAGGAAAGCCGCGCGCTCCTCAAACAGGCGATCGATCTCGGTATCAATTTCCTCGACACGGCCAACACCTATTCCAATGGTTCCTCCGAGGAGATCGTCGGCCGCGCCATCAAGGATTTCGCCAAGCGCGAGGATATCGTACTCGCGACCAAGGTCTTCAACCGCATGCGGCCCGGGCCGAATGGCGCCGGCCTGTCGCGCAAGGCGATCTTCGACGAAATAGACAACAGCCTGCGCCGCCTCGGCACTGACTACGTCGACCTCTATCAGATCCACCGCTGGGACTATACGACACCGATCGAAGAAACGCTGGAAGCCCTTCATGACATCGTGAAATCAGGCAAGGCGCGTTATATCGGCGCTTCCTCCATGTATTCCTGGCAGTTCGCCAAGGCGCTCTACACCTCGCGCCTCAATGGCTGGACGGAATTCGTCAGCATGCAGGACCACGTAAACCTGCTGTACCGGGAGGAAGAACGCGAAATGTTGCCTTTCTGCGAGGACCAGAAGATTGCCGTCATTCCCTGGAGCCCGCTTGCCCGCGGCCGCCTGACCCGTGACTGGGATGAGAAGACCAACCGCAGCGAGACCGATGAATTCGGCAAGACGCTCTATAAGCAGGCCGAAGACGCCGATCGCAAGATCGTCGAGAAGGTTGCCGAAATCGCCAAGGCCCATGGCGCTTCCCGCGCGCAGGTCGCCACCGCCTGGATCCTGCAGAAGAGCGCCATTACTGCCCCGATCATCGGCGCTTCCAAGGCGCAACACCTGACGGACGCCGTCGGCGCGCTGACAGTGAAACTCAGCGCCGATGATATCGCCGCACTCGAAGCACCCTACATCCCGCACAACGTCGCGGGCTTCAAATAAGCCGTCGCGTGACAGCCTCCCCCCGCCAATGTGGAGGGAGGCTCATTCCTTTCCAAATATCGGGATTTCCGGGCGGGTGCCCGTTGTGTGAGCTCGGCCGCGATCTATTGAAACAGATCATGCCGCTCTGGCGTTGGGTGGCCGAAAACGTCGCCTCTTTCGAGGCCACGCGTGCGCGATCCAAGAAACCATCACAAGCCGGTCACAGTCGAGCCTTAGCGGTTGCGGCAAACAGAGGACCGTCCGCATGACTATCGTTCCTTTCGAAGCCCGGCGCTTTCGTACCACTGCCCTCTACTACAACCGCTTCCGTGTCCCTTATCCGGACAGGCTGATCGAACGCGTCGCCGAACGCACCAGCCTGAAATCCGGCGATCGTGTGCTCGATCTCGGCTGCGGACCAGGACCGCTCGGCGTCGCCTTCGCACGCCTCGCTGGCGCTGATGTGATCGGGGTCGATCCCGAGCCGGAAATGCTGGATGCCGCGCGCGAAAATGCGGCCGAAACCGCCGTGAACATGAGGCTCATCCAGGGCTCCTCTTACGATCTCAACCCGGATCTGGCCCCGCTGAAACTTGCTGTCCTGGGCCGCTCCTTCCATTGGATGGACCGCCCGGCGACGCTGGCAGCGCTCGACGAGCTCATCGCGCCGGGCGGAGCTGTCGTTCTCTTCTCCGACAGGCATATCGCAGCGACACCGGATTGGCGTGACGTACTGCATCAGCTGTCGGAGACCTATTCGCCGGAAAAAAGCGCCGAGCGTAAACTACGCCGCGCGCCGGAATTCGGACCGCATGAGGCGGTCCTGCTGCGCTCCCCCTTCCGCAATCTCGAACGCATCGGCATCGTCAACGAACGGGTAATCGGGACGGAGGATATCATCGGCCGCGCCTTCTCCATGTCCGTCACCTCTCCACAGGTGCTGGGTGAAAGGACAGAGGAATTCGAGGCAGCCTTCCGCAGCGAGCTCGCCGCCCTGTCACCGGACGGCACCTTCACCGAAATCGTCGAAGGCCATGCGATGATCGCCTTCCGCGACTGAGCAATTCCAGTAAAGCGCGTAGCGGTTTTGCGCCCGGAGTTGCGTGAATGCTTTGGGATTACTGCAGCGGGTCGAGCTTGCGGCGCATCGTGACCAGAAACTGCTCGGCAAGCGCCCGATCCTCGACCGCGCGGGCAAGAATGACGGCCCCCATCATCGATGAAAGCGTCGACGTCGCATTGGCGCGGCGCTCTTCCTCGGTCGTACCCGGCACCACCTCCTTCAGCACATCGACCAGCGTGGACAACCCCTCGCTGAAGGTCGCACGAACCGCACCTTCGCTGCGGCTGACCTCCTGGATCAAGGAGGCGAATACGCAGCTTCCGCCGGGATCATCAACCGTGCGCCAATGGATGTAATGATCGAGCAGCGCCTGAAGCGGCTTGTCTGGTTCAGCGGCGATCAGCTCACGCCAACGTTCTTCCACACGCTCGATCAGCTTGCGGCTGACCTCCAGAGCAAGGTCGTCCTTCGATTCGAAATGGCCGTAAAAACCGCCATGCGTAAGGCCTGCAGCCTTCATGATGTCGGCGACGCCGACGCCATCGAACCCATTCTCGCGGAAGAGCACGCTGGCCGCCGTCAGGATCTTCTCGCGGTTTTCTGCAAATTTCTCGCGGCTGACCCGCATTTTTCATCTCCGGAAATGGTCGCTTGACAATTTATATGATGTCCATCATCAATACGCAACAAATATGATGGCCGTCATGTAAAGCGGTCTTGTATATGGTCCTCACGTCATAAACGGAATTTGCCCATGGTCTCTGCAGTCCTTGCATCATCCCTTGCCCGGCGAAACATTCACTATGGATGGGTTGTCGTCGCCGCCACCTTCCTGACCATGCTGGTAACCGCCGGCGCAATGGGCGCGCCGGGTGTCCTCATCAAGCCGCTGCAGGACGAATTCGGCTGGGAAACCTCGCAGATTTCCTCCGCCCTTGCCATCCGCCTCATCCTCTTCGGCCTGATGGGACCGTTTGCGGCCGCCTTCATGAACTATTTCGGCATCCGCAAGGTCATCGTCTTTGCGCTGGCCCTCATCGGCGCGGGCTTCGTCGGCTCGCTGTTCATGACCAAGCTTTGGCATCTGCTGGCGCTCTGGGGCATCGTCGTCGGCTTCGGCACGGGGCTGACGGCCATGGTGCTGGCAGCCACGGTTTCCACACGCTGGTTCGTCAAGCACCGCGGCCTTGTCGTCGGCATGCTCTCGGCAAGTTCGGCAACCGGCCAGCTCGTTTTCCTGCCGCTGATGGCGGAGCTGACCGAACGCTACGGCTGGCGCGCCACCGTCTTCTTCGTCTGCGCCATGATTATGGTCGCCGCTCTTCTCGTGCTGCTCTTCATGCGTGACCGCCCCTCGGACGTAAACCTGCCCTCGGTCGGCGAAACACAGGTTGCCCCGGCCCCCGCCCGCGGCACGCTCGGCGCAGCGCTTGCAACGCCGATCACAGTTCTCAGGGACATTTCGACGACCTCGACCTTCTGGATCCTGTTTGCCACCTTCTTCATCTGCGGGCTCAGCACCAACGGCCTCATCCAGACACATTTCGTCACACTCTGTGGCGATTTTGGAATCATGCCGGTCGCAGCCGCCAGCGTTCTCGCCGTCATGGGCATCTTCGATTTCTTCGGCACGATCGGCTCCGGCTGGCTCTCTGACCGCTTCGACAATCGCTGGCTGCTCTTCTGGTATTACGGCCTGCGCGGCCTCTCGCTGCTCTTCCTGCCTTTCAGCGATTTCAGCTTCTACGGCCTGTCGATCTTCGCCGTCTTCTATGGCCTGGACTGGATCGCCACCGTGCCACCGACCGTCAAGATCGCCGCCGACCGCTTCGGCCGTGAAAAAGCCGGCCTCGTCTTCGGCTGGGTCTTCGCCGGGCACCAGCTTGGTGCTGCCACCGCGGCCTACGGTGCCGGCCTGTCGCGCACGGCGCTGGAAAGCTACCTGCCGGCCTTCTTCATTGCCGGCGCCTTCTGCCTGCTGGCCTCGGTTCTGGCGATTACGCTGAAGAAATCCGGGCTCAGCGCGCCGAGTGAGGCAGTCGCCCACTAAACCTCGATTTCCAAACGCCAAAACTTCGCCCGCCGTCTTGCACGCGCGGGCGAACGCATGTTAGACAGCCGCCTCGTATTTCGCTGCCCCATTGGCGGAATTGGTAGACGCGCTCGACTCAAAATCGAGTTTCGAAAGAAGTGCTGGTTCGACCCCGGCATGGGGCACCAAATATCTCTGAATAAATGGATTTTAGACTTCGCCCACGCCCCGAAGGGCGAGGGCATGAGCCTCGGCGGCTGAAGTCCCGGCGGAGTGGAGTGCCGGCCCCTCAGCCGGCTGTTCAATCACACCGTCTGACCGTTTTTGTGACAGTGCCTTCATCGGTCTGACGGGTCACGCTGCGGGTGACGCAGCGGTCACGGTCCCGATCGCGCCAGCGATCCCGTTCGCGCACCGCGCCAAACGTGATGCCGCGATCACTGATGGTAACGCCGGGCCGAACCCGGTCATGGTCATAACGGTCGTAGCGGTCATAACCGTCATAGGCGCGCTCGCGTGTGACCGTCACGCTGTCTGCCATTGCAGGCGCTGCAGCCGAGCCAAGGGCAAGGGCAAGGGCAGCGATCGCACAGTTGATGATGATCATTCGCATATCTCTTCTCCTTGTCGTCATGTATAGGCAACGACACGGGAGCTTAGTAGTTCCGCTCAAAAAGCCGGCCATTTAAGCCTAATCCATCCAAATCAACTCTTTAACTTTGCCGGCGCTTCATCCTAAAGTGCCGTCCGCAGGCATTTTGAGAGGGCTGATGCATCAGGAAGCGGGACTCATTGCGACGGTAGCCATAAGCTTCGTCTTTGCGGCAGTTCTTGGCTATTGCGCCGACAGGCTGCGACTGCCGCCACTGGTCGGCTATCTCTTCGCCGGCATTCTCATGGGACCGTTCACACCGGGCTTTGTGGCCGACACGGAGCTTGCGAGCCAACTCGCAGAAATGGGCGTGATCCTGCTGATGTTCGGCGTCGGTCTGCACTTCTCCGCATCCGATCTTTTGGCCGTGCGCGGCATCGCCGTGCCGGGCGCGATTGGCCAGATCCTGTTTGCCACCCTGCTCGGCGTCGGCCTCGGCGAACTCTGGGGCTGGAGCCTCGGCGCCGGCATCGTCTTCGGCCTCAGCCTTTCGGTTGCCAGCACGGTCGTGCTCCTGAAAGCGCTGGAAGAGCGCAACCTCGTCAATACCGCCGGCGGGCGCGTAGCCGTCGGCTGGTTGATCGTCGAGGATCTCGCCATGGTACTGGCGCTTGTGCTGTTGCCGGCCCTCGCCGAACTTCTGGGCGGGCATGCGAGCGATGCCGCGCATGGCCTCGACCTGCCGCTTTGGATCACGATCGCCCTCACCTTGCTGAAGGTCGCAGCCTTTGCGGCAATGGCGATCTTCCTCGGGCCGCGCATCGTGCCCTGGCTTTTGACGCTGATTGCCCGCACCGGCTCGCGTGAACTCTTCACGCTCACCGTGCTCGCCATCGCGCTCGGCATTGCCTTCGGTTCGGCGGCAATCTTTGGCGTTTCCTTCGCACTCGGCGCCTTCTTCGCCGGCGTGGTGATGAGTGAATCCCATCTCAGCCATCGCGCCGCCGCCGATTCCCTGCCGCTGCAGAATGCCTTCTCCGTGCTGTTTTTCGTTTCCGTCGGCATGCTCTTCGATCCGTCGATCATTGTGCAGCATCCTCTGGCCGTGATCAGTGCTTTGGCACTGATCATCGTCGGCAAGGCAATCATCTCTTTCGGTATTGTCGTCCTCTTGCGCTATCCGATCGGTATGGGCCTGACGGCCGCCGGCGGCCTTGCCCAGATCGGCGAATTCTCCTTCATCCTTGCCGGCCTCGGCGTTTCGCTCGGGCTCCTGCCGCATGAAGGACAGGATCTTATCCTTGCCGCCGCAATCCTTTCCATCACGCTGAACCCGCTCGTCATCTTCGTGGCCGAGAAGCTGAACCGCAAGATCAGGGTGAAATGGCCGCGCCTACATGAAAGCTACGGCCGGAAAAACCAGGACGCCCTGGCACGGGAATTGGAAAAGATCAGGGCGCTCGGCGAGGAGCGCGCACGCCAGCATCATCTGCGGATCCAGCAGCTGGTCGAGACCTTCCCGCTTTTCTCCGAAGTTGGCGAGGATGCGCTTGAGGAACTGCTCTTGCTGTTCAACCCCAAACTCGCCTCGCCCGGTGAACGCGTCATCCGCCGCGGCGACCGCGGCGACAGCATGTATTTCATCTCCTCCGGCGCGGTGGAGGTGCGCTTGGCAAGCGGCGCGGTGCGGCTTGAACCCGGTGCCTTCTTCGGCGAAATGGCGCTGCTGAGCGGCGGACGCCGCACGGCCGATGTCATCGCCGTCGATTTCTGCCAGTTCGAAGTGCTGGAGCGGCGTGACTTCAACATGTTCATGTCTCGCCACCCCAACCTTCGCGCCATCGTCAGCGAAATGGCGCAGAAGCGCACCGAAATGAACGTCATGCGCCAGCAGTGGGAAAAATCCATGGACCTGTCGTAAGCGGTCGGAGCGCAAACTCGATCACGCCGTCGCAGTTTCATCCAGCTTCGGCCAGTAAAGATCAGAACGAAAATCGGCCGGGATGGGATCGAGCCGGCAGATGGCATCTGCAGCGAAATCGATCTGCATGGCGAAATATTGGAACGCCGGCGGCATCGGCACGCCGGCTGCTTCCATAATGCGGGAGCGGTGATAGCCGCTGGCGCTCAAACGACGAGCTGCCTCGCGCCTGATATCCTCGCGCTCCGGCCCACGACCGCTCGCTTGCCTATCCCGCTCCCCTGCGGAACTCAGCCCGCCCTCTATGACCCTGAATTTCATGACATGCCCGGATTCGTCGAACGACAACCCAGCCTGACGTAGTTTGGCGCTTTTGCCATCCCGCAAGATCTTGGGAGGGAATGCCGCATCAGATCACGAAAATTTTCAGCGCGAATGCCGGGAAGCCACAGCCCGAGCATTTACAGCGTCATGATCGCCCCCTAATGCTTTGTGCGTTGCAACAGAGAAAGGAAACGGATGCTCCGCAGACTTTACGACTGGACCATGTCTCTGGCCTCGAAGAAGTCGGCCGAAGGCTGGCTCGCCGTCATCGCCTTCGTCGAAAGCTCCATCTTTCTGGTTCCCGCTGACGTGCTCTTCCTGCCGATGGCTCTTGCCAAGCCCGAACGCTCCTATCGCTACGCGCTCGTCGCCACCATCGCATCGGTGCTGGGCGGCATCGCCGGCTGGGCGCTTGGCTATTTTGCCTACGAAACCGTGGCACGCCCGGTTCTGGAATTCTATGGAAAGCTCGATCAATTCGAGCAGATGAAATCCTACGTCACTTACGAGACGATCCTGCTGCTGCTCGTTACCTCGGGTCTCGCGCATCTGCCGCCGATCAAGATCGTCACGATCCTGTCGGGCGTCATCCATGTCAGCCTGCCGCTCTTCATCGTTTCGGCGATCATCGCCCGCGGCGCCCGCTTCCTGTTCCTGGCATGGCTGCTGCGCCGTTACGGCGAGCCGATCCGCCACTTCATCGAAAAGCGTCTCGGCCAGATCGTCGGCATCGGCGCCGCGGCCGTGATCGTGTTATATATCGCCTACCGATATTTTGCCCACTGAGCCAACTTTGCGGAGTGCCGCCATGAATGCCACTGCTTCGCCACTTGCCCGTCGGGGCGTCGTCCTCCTGTTGCTCCTTGCCATCGCCATGGCAGCGGTTGTGGGCACGGCTCTCGGCTTCCAGTATATCGGCGGCTATATTCCCTGCGCGCTCTGCCTGCTGCAGCGCCAGCCCTATTATTATGGAATTCCGATCGCGATCGTCGGCGCCGTGGCCGCCCTCATCGGCTTGCCGAACTGGATGACGCGCGCCATCATTCTTGCCGTCGGCATCCTGATGCTCGTCGGCGCCGGCATGGGCGTCTATCACGCAGGCGTGGAATGGCACTTCTGGCCAGGCCCCGCCACCTGCTCGACCACCGCAAGCAGCATGACCACCAATGCCGGCGATCTACTGGGCGAGCTGAACACGATCAAGGGCCCGTCCTGCACGGATGCAGCACTGCGCGTTCTCGGCCTGTCCTTTGCGGGCTGGAATGTGGTCGCAAGCCTGATCCTCGCGGCCTTCGCCTTCTGGAGCGTGAAGAAGACTGCTTAACCGCATAAAGCATGTGGCCAGAACTGCGCAGCTAACGACTGCGTAAACCCAGGACTTCGAACCAATGCATCACGGCTGCAGCTCGGTATCCCAGTAGAGGTAGTCGAGCCAGCTGTCATGCAGATAGTTCGGCGGGAAGAGCCGGCCGTTATTGTGCAGATCCTGCACGGTCGGCTGGTACGGCTTCTGCGCCGGGAACATGCTTGCCTGCTTCGGAAGCTTGCTGCCCTTGCGCAGATTGCAGGGCGAACAGGCCGCCACGACATTCTCCCAGGTCGTCTCGCCGCCATGAGCGCGCGGGATGACGTGGTCGAAGGTCAGATCGTCATGGGCGCCGCAATACTGGCACTCGAACCTGTCGCGCAGGAAGACGTTGAAGCGGGTGAAGGCGGGATTACGGGACGGCTGAACGTAAGTTTTGAGGCACACGACACTCGGCAGCCGCATCGAGAAGCTCGGTGAGGAAACCTCATGCTCATATTCCGCGATAATGTTCACACGGTCGAGAAATACCGCCTTGATCGCGTCCTGCCAGGACCAGAGCGACAAGGGGTAATAACTCAGTGGCCGGTAGTCAGCGTTCAGGACGAGCGCTGGCAGGGCCTGTGGTGAGACTGCAATCGTCAAGGAGCCCTCCTGGATCGATTCGGCATCTGCACCTGTATATTAGGCCGGTTGTTACAGGATTGTGAAGTCCAATAAATTCAGGGGATAAAGGCAAATTGAGGGAGAGTGTCCGTTAGCCGATCGGCAGCACGTCGCGACGCATTTTTGCGGCGTAGTAAGCCCAGAAAAGCCGGGCTGCGACCGAGCGCCAGGGTGACCAGATTTCCGCAAGCCCTGTAAGTACTTTGGCTTGCGGGCGTTCAGCGAGACCGAATGCCGCAGCGACCGCCGCCTGAAGCGCCACATCACCCGCCGGAAATACGTCCACATGGCCGCCGCAGAACATCAGATAGACCTCTGCCGTCCATGGCCCGATTCCCTTCTGAGCCGTCAGTTCTGCGAGCGCTTCGCCAGGCGGTTTTTGGACCAGGGTCTGCAGATTGATTCGTCCGGATGCGACCGCTTGCGCAATCCGCGTCAGCGTATCGGCCTTGGCGCGCGATAGCCCAAACTCGCGCCAGGCATCGGGATGAAGCAATATGTAGGATTCCGCACTTAGCAGTCCGCTCGCCGGCTGCATGCGCCGCCAGATCGCCTCGGCGCTGGCGCGCGATACCATCTGCGAAACGATGATATGAGCAAGGCCGGCAAAGCCCGGCTCGCGCAGCCTCAGCGGGACAGGGCCGGCCTCCCTGGCAATCGCCACGAGCCGTGGATCGAGAACAAGAAGAGCGGCAAGCCCCACTTCAATATCCTTTTCATTGCTGATGACCCGCACCTTGCCTCGCGATCGCTTCAAATCCATGTCAGAAGAAAGCATGATCACGACTCCGCGTCAAAAACCCGTCTTCCGTTTCGCCCCGAGCCCAAATGGGCCTTTGCATCTCGGTCACGCGCTGTCGGCTTTCCTGAACGACGACATGGCCAGGGCCGCAGACGGCCGGCTGCTACTGCGTATCGAAGACATCGATCTGACGCGCTGCACACCCGAATTCGAGGCCGGCATCTACGCCGATCTCGAGTGGCTGGGCATTGAATGGGAACAGCCGGTCCGTCGCCAGCAGAAACATTTTTCCGAATACCAGGCAGCCCTTCATTCTCTGATCGAACGCGGACTGGTCTATCCCTCCTTCCTGACGCGCGGCGAGGTCAAAACACGCGTCGCTGCCTATGAGAGAATGGGTGAGTCCTGGCCGCGCGACCCGGATGGCACGCCGCACTATCCAGCCGACGACCGTGACCGCAGCGACGAAGAACGCAATGCGATGCTGGTCTCCGGTCTCAAACATGCATGGCGGCTCAACATGAACAGGGCACTGGATCTGATCGGCGAACCGCTGTTCTGGACGGAGACCGGCGATGAACGAAAGGGCGAAATCCTGGCCGAGCCCGGCGCTTGGGGCGACGTCGTTCTCTCACGCTCGGATGCCCCCTCCAGCTATCATCTCTCCGTCGTCATCGATGATGCGCTGCAGGGCGTGACCCATGTTGTGCGCGGCCTTGACCTCTTCCACGCCACCTCGGTGCACAGGCTGCTGCAGAACCTGCTCAACCTGCCGCAGCCCGTCTACCACCATCATCGCCTCGTCGTGGATACAGATGGCCGAAAGCTATCCAAGAGCGAGGGCGATACCGGCCTTGCGGAACTGCGTGCCACAGGGCTGTCAGCTGCCGATATTCGCCGTCTTGTCGGACTTTGAATCAGCGGCGTGGTCACGTCCGACCACCGAGAAGGTTCGCGAGAAATTGCGCAGCACTCGGAACTTCATGAGTGCCGCATTGATCTCCGCGCCGACGATGAAGATGACACCCACCATGTAGAGAAAGATCAGCACGATCATGACCGATGCCAGGCCCGCATAGGTAGCCGTGTAATTGGCGAAGGTCGCAAGATAATAGGCAAAGATCAGCGCGCCGACGAGCCAGAGCACCAAGGTCAGAAACACGCCCGGAACGACGTCGAAAACGCGACGCTTGCCGGCGGGCAACCAGAGATGGACGACAAGCAAGGCAATCGTCAGCATGACGAGCGTGCCATAAATGCGCCAGCTGAAAACAATTTCGAGTGTGTCGACGATAATGGGCAACCATTGACGGATCGTGACGGGAAGCCATTCGAGCGTGTCGTTATGCAGCAGCCAGTCGCGCGCATAATCAAGACCAACAGGAACTGCCACAAGCAGAATGCTGATGGCCGCAAAGATGATCACGGCGATGAGCACATAGCCAAGGCTCGCAAGGCGCGTAAGGTACCAGGGCCGCGTCTCTTGCACGCGATAGGCACGATTCAACGAGATTCTGAGCGCCTCGACACCGTTCGAGGCGAAATAGGCAGCTGCAAGCACAGAGATGGTCAGCAGCCCGCCGCGAGGGATCGTCAACACCTGCACGACCTGGTCGGCCAGCGGCTTGGCGATGGCTTCCGGCCATGTATCAAAGATCAGATGGATGGCCGTGGTGGAAAACTGGTCGGCACCAAGAAAATTGGCAAGCGCAGTGCCGAAGATCAGGAAGGGAAAGACCGCAAGCAGAGTGGAAAGCGCCACATGGCTTGCCATGGCAAAGCCGTCGTCCTCGATGAGATGGCAGATGGCATCGTAGACCACATCATAGAGCGTGCGCAGGAATTTCGGCATTCGGCTTCCCAATTGTATCCTTCCCGCGAATATGGGAAACGAGTCCCACTTTGTACAGGAATCATTGAATGGCCGATCAGCGCACCATCGTCGTGACCGGATGCTCTTCCGGCATCGGCGCCTATTGCGCGCGCGCCCTGAAAGCGGACGGCTGGCGTGTCTTCGCCACGGTACGCAAGGTGGCGGATCTGTC
This sequence comes from Rhizobium sp. 1399, assembly GCF_031455475.1. Classification (NCBI taxonomy): domain Bacteria; kingdom Pseudomonadati; phylum Pseudomonadota; class Alphaproteobacteria; order Hyphomicrobiales; family Rhizobiaceae; genus Rhizobium; species Rhizobium sp. 1399. The sequence continues at coordinate 42,772 of NZ_JAVDSU010000007.1, forward strand.
GTCGCTTGAAGCGGACGGCATCGAAGCCTTCCTGATGGACTACACACAGCCCGAGACGATTTCGGCACTGGTGGATGCGGTGGCCGAGCGCAGCGGAGGCAGGATCGATGCACTGTTCAACAATGGCGCCTATGGGCAGCCGGGAGCGGTGGAAGATCTGTCGACGCAGGCGCTGCGAGACCAGTTCGAGACCAATGTTTTTGGCTGGCACGAGCTGACCAGGCTGGTCATTCCCTTCATGCGCCGGCGCGGCCAGGGCCGCATCGTGCAATGTTCCTCGATTCTCGGCCTCCTGCCCTACCGCTATCGCGGCGCCTACACGGCGTCGAAATTCGCGCTCGAAGGCTTGAGCATCACCCTGCGCATGGAACTGCAGGGAAGCGGCATTCATGTGAGCCTGATTGAGCCGGGACCGATCACCAGCCGCTTTACGGCAAACGCGCTGGCAAAGATCAAAGAACATGTCGACCTGGAAAACTCGCCCCATGCGGTCGAATACCGCAGACAGCTTGCCCGCCTTGAAGGCTCAGGTCCGGTCAACCGCCACAAACTTGGCCCCGAGGCGGTCTATGCAGTATTGACGCGTGCATTGAACTCGAAAAATCCGAAGCCACATTATCCCGTAACGATTCCGGCTAAACAGGGCATATTGTTGAAGAGGCTGCTTCCGGCCAATCTCTTCTACCGCCTGATGCGCTGGACGGACTGAAGAAGAGAAGAGACTGCCATGTCCACGGTCACCTATGTCATCGCGATCATCGTCATGGGCCTCGTCGCTCTTGTGTTGATCCGCGGCCTGTTCAACATGATGAAAGGTGGCGATGCGAACCTTTCCAACAAGCTGATGCAGCTGCGCGTGCTGCTGCAGGCGATCGCCGTCGTCCTGATCATGCTGACGCTCTGGCTGACCGGCGGCGGACGCCCGAGCTGATCTGCGAGCCGCCGATGGTAAAGCTCAACAAGATCTACACCAGAACCGGCGATGACGGCACGACCGCGTTGGTCTCCGGTCCACGCCGCGCCAAGCACGACCTGCGCGTCGAGGCCTACGGAACCATCGACGAAACCAATTCGGCCATCGGCGTCGCAAGGCTGCATACGGCAGACCTGGCCGAACTCGACGCCATGCTGGCGCTGATCCAGAACGACCTCTTCGATCTCGGCGCCGATCTCGCCACGCCTGAAACCGCTGAGCCGCCGGCTTACGAGCCGCTGCGCATCGTCGAAAGCCAGGTCACACGGCTGGAGCAGGATATTGACAGGCTGAATGCCGACCTGCAGCCGCTGAAATCCTTCGTTTTGCCCGGCGGCAGCGCTGCGGCCGCCCATCTGCACCTCGCCCGTACGATCGCACGCCGCGCCGAACGGCTGATGGTGGCGCTTGCCCGAAGCGACGGAGAAATCGTCAGCGCCGCAGCACTTCAATACGTCAACCGCCTCTCCGATTTCCTGTTCGTAGCCGCTCGTCATGCAAATAATGGTGGCAAGGCAGATGTGCTTTGGGTTCCCGGAAAAAACAGGTAGGTTCGCAGCCGTCACGATCGCCCGGGGGCAGGCCTTCATGTTCATACCGCTGCACGATGCCAATACGCTGAAACACATTAAGGTTCAGTGGGTCACACTCGGCCTGATGGCGGCAAACATAGCCGCCTGGATCTTCACGGCAGTCGAAAGCGATCAGGTCGCGCAGGCGGCAACCATCGGCCTCGGCTATATCCCGGCTATCATCTTCGGCCATGCGATGCTGGCGCCGGGACTGGAGATCGTGCCGGAAGCCGCTACGTACATCACCTATTCCTTCATCCATACGAGCTTCTGGCATCTTGCCGGCAACATGATCTTCCTCTGGGTCTTCGGCGACAATGTCGAGGATGCAATGGGACATTTGCGCTTCCTCGTCTTCTACCTCGCCTGCGCCGCCGCCGGTGCCCTTTGCCATGGCCTGCTGTCGACGACATCGGAAGCGCCCCTCGTCGGTGCATCGGGCGCAATTTCCGGCGTGGTGGCGGCCTATCTGATGCTGCATCCGCGCGTGCGGGTCTGGGTGCTGGTCTTCTTCCGCGTGCCACTACCGCTACCGGCCTTCATCCCACTCCTGCTCTGGGTTGGTCAGCAGTTTTTCATGCTGTTGGTCGATCCTGACGGTAACGTCTCGTGGGGCGCGCATGTCGGCGGCATTATCGCTGGCGCCCTGCTCATTTTCATCCTGCGCCGGCCAGGCGTGCCGCTCTTCGACCGGCAGATCGTCACACCACGTGCCGTTCGCGATCGGCCGGTCCCCATCCGTGTCACTGCCTCCGGCATGCCCGTGCCGCCGCGCCTGCCCTGGGGGCGGGACAAGCTTTAATATTGACGTGAACGTAAACGTTAATATATTGCCATCCAAATCGGCTGGCCGCGTCACGGAAGCGTTGTATTTGGAGGAAAAACGCGTATCCATGTCGCCATTCGACAATCGGAGCAGCGTCCAAGCGCGCATTTTCCCAGAAGTCTCTGTTGAAGGCCCATCTCTGTTCGAAGGAAGGACCCCATGAAAATTCTCGTCCCAGTCAAGCGCGTTGTCGATTACAACGTGAAGATCCGTGTCAAGCCGGATGGATCGGGCGTCGACCTTGCCAACGTCAAGATGTCGATGAACCCGTTCGACGAGATTTCGGTTGAGGAGGCCCTTCGCCTGAAGGAAGCCGGCAAGGCCGAGGAAGTGGTCGTCGTCTCGATCGGCCCGGCCAAGGCCGAGGAAACTTTGCGCACCGCGCTCGCCATGGGCGCCGACCGCGCCATCCTCGTCGAGACCGATGACGCTGTCGAGCCGCTCGCAGTCGCAAAGATCCTCAAGGGTGTTGCCGACGCTGAAAAGCCAGGCCTCATCATTGTCGGCAAGCAGGCAATCGACGATGATTCCAACCAGACCGGCCAGATGCTTGCAGCCCTTCTCGGCTCCGCCCAGGCGACCTTCGCCTCCAAGGTCGAGATCGCCGGCGACAGCGCCACTGTCACCCGTGAGATCGATGGCGGCCTGCAGACCATCAAGGTCAAGCTTCCGGCCGTCGTGACGACCGACCTGCGCTTGAACGAGCCGCGCTATGCTACGCTACCGAACATCATGAAGGCGAAGAAGAAGCCGCTCGACAAGAAGAGCCCGGCTGATTTCGGCGTTTCCACCGCGCCGCGCCTCAAGGTGCTGAAGACGGAAGAACCATCCGGCCGCAAGGCAGGCGTGAAGGTGAAATCGGTCGCCGAGCTTATCGACAAGCTCAAGAACGAAGCCGGCGTACTCTGAGATCTGGAAAGGGAGAACACGATAATGGCCATTCTTCTTCTGGCTGACCACGACAACGCGAGCCTTTCCGACCAGACTGCCAAGGCCCTGACGGCTGCGTCTCAGATCGGCGGAGATGTTCACATCCTCGTCGCCGGTAAGGGCGCAAAGGCAGCCGCAGACGCGGCTGCCAAGCTTTCCGGCGTCTCCAAGGTGCTGCTCGCCGAAAGCGACGAGCTCGCCAACAACCTTGCCGAACCGCTCGCCGACCTGATCATTTCGCTGGCTGGCAGCTATGACACCATCATCGCCGCCGCCACCTCCACCGGCAAGAACGTCATGCCGCGTGTCGCAGCGCTCCTCGATGCCGCCCAGGTCTCCGAAATCATCGAAGTGGTTTCGCCCGACACCTTCAAGCGTCCGATCTATGCCGGCAATGCGATCCAGACGGTGCAGGCGACCGACGCCAAGAAGGTCATCACCGTGCGCACCGCCTCCTTCGCCTCGGCTTCCGAGGGCGGCTCGGCTGCCGTCGACGTGATTCCGGCCGTTTCTGATCCGGGTCTTTCGAATTTCGTGTCCGACGCGCTGTCGGCCTCCGAACGACCGGAACTGACCTCTGCCAAGATCATCATTTCCGGCGGTCGTGCGCTCGGCTCAGCCGAAAAGTTCAAGGAAGTCATCCTGCCGGTCGCCGATAAGCTCGGCGCTGCCGTGGGTGCATCGCGCGCCGCCGTCGATGCCGGCTACGCCCCGAACGACTGGCAGGTCGGCCAGACCGGCAAGGTCGTCGCCCCGCAGCTCTACATCGCCTGCGGCATCTCAGGCGCCATCCAGCATCTCGCCGGCATGAAAGACTCAAAGGTCATTGTCGCGATCAACAAGGACGAGGAGGCTCCGATCTTCCAGATTGCCGACTATGGACTTGTCGCCGATCTCTTCGACGTCCTGCCGGAGCTCGAAAAAGCCCTCTGATCGGGCAGATTGCCTTCTTTTCGCACTTGCGAATGACTGGAAAATTGTCTTCTATCGGTCTACTACTTTTGCCGGGCGATCTTTCGTCCGGCAATTTCATATAAAAATACCGGCAGCGCGGGGGTGTATGCCGGGCGGGGGTTGGAGATGAGCGCGGTGTTGAAGAATATTGGTATCATTGGTGCGGGCCAGATGGGCTGCGGCATCGCGCATGTTTCGGCCGCCGCAGGATACAAGGTTCACATCTACGATCTGTCGCAGGATCGTATCGAGTCCGGCCTTGCCACCATCAACGGCAATTTTGCGCGTCAGGTGACGAACGGCAAGATGACGGATGAAGAGCGCAGCGCAGCGCTTGCGCACATCACCGGCTCAGCCGATGTCAACGATCTTGCTCCCTCCGATCTTGTGATCGAGGCGGCGACCGAGGATGAAAGTGTCAAGCGCAAGATTTACGCGCAGGTCTGTCCGGTACTGAAGCCGGAAGCTATCCTTGCCACCAACACCTCCTCGCTGTCGATCACACGTCTTGCGTCCGCGACAGACCGCCCCGAGCGCTTCATGGGCATCCACTTCATGAACCCGGTTCCGGTCATGAAGCTCGTGGAGCTGGTGCGCGGCATCGCGACGGAGGAAGCAACCTTCTCTGCCGCCCGGGAATTCGTCGCGTCGCTGGAAAAGACGGTCACAGTCGCCGAGGATTTCCCGGCCTTCATCGTCAATCGCATCCTGCTCCCGATGATCAACGAAGCGATCTATACGCTGTACGAGGGCGTCGGCACGGTCGATGCGATCGACACCGCCATGAAGCTCGGTGCCAACCATCCGATGGGGCCGCTGCAGCTTGCCGATTTCATCGGCCTCGATACCTGCCTGTCGATAATGCAGGTGCTGCATGACGGCCTCGCCGACAGCAAATACCGCCCTTGCCCGCTGCTTGTGAAATATGTCGAGGCCGGCTGGCTCGGCCGCAAATCCGGCCGCGGCTTCTACGATTATCGTGGCGAAACGCCGGTTCCGACCCGCTAAGCAAATCATCGCCTGAAAAGGCGAGTGGAACAAACGTCCGAGAAGTGCTTTCCTTGCCCTGAACGGAAGGAAACGCCATGTCGAGCGAATTGCCGATGTTCCTGTTACAGTGCTGCGTCCTGATCGGTCTTGCCGGCGTCTTCTTCATCCGCGGCGCTGGCGACTCCTGACGAACGCTTTATGATCCGACCGCGCCCTTGATCAGCGCCTTGGCGTCCTCACTGTCCCATGCGGCCGGGCCGTTCATGGCCGACATCAGACACCCTTTGTCGTCAAGCAGCAGCGTAACAGGAAGTCCGAAGGCAAGGCCTTCTTTCTTCAGGCTGTTGAAGACGCCGATCGTGTTGTCGCGATAGAGCTGTAGCGCATCGACGCCGATTTCACTGAGGAACGCCCTCGGCTTTTCGTCGTCGCCGGTATCGATATTGACCGGCACGACCTGGAACTTGTCGCTGCCCATCTCTTTCTCCAGCGCATTCAGCGCCGGCATCTCCTCACGACATGGCACGCACCATGTTGCCCAGAGATTGAGAAGCACGGTTTTACCCGCGAAATGATCGAGCGTCATCGGCTTGCCGTCAGGGCCGTTGAAGGCGACGGTTTCAAGCTTCTTCGGTTGGTTGGCAGCAACCATCGCGGCGACCTGGCCCTTCATGAGCGGCGTCAGGTTGGCGGCGCGCTCCCTGGTCAGCGGGCATTCGGCCGATGCCGTATCACTGACGCCATTGCCAATGCCGGTCTCCTTCACGTATACCGCTGCCGCACCGGCAACAACGCCTGCGACGGCGGCGATTGCGATCAGTTTAACGGACGGCAGGCCGAAGGGTTTTTTCGTCGTCATTTCATTCTCCAGGACGGGCATCTTCCATGGCCGAGGACAACACGGACACCAAATCCTCCAACCAGATGTGGGGCGGACGTTTCGCCTCCGGCCCCGATGCGATCATGGAGGAGATAAATGCCTCGATCGGTTTCGACAAGAAGCTGTTTGCCCAGGATATCCGCGGATCGATCGCCCACGCCACGATGCTCGCCCATCAGGGCATCATTTCTGCCGACGATAAGGACAAGATCGTTCACGGGCTAAACACGATCCTGTCAGAAATCGAAAGCGGCAATTTCGAGTTCTCCCGCCAGCTTGAAGACATCCATATGAATGTCGAGGCCCGGCTTGCGACCCTGATCGGCCCCGCCGCCGGTCGCCTTCACACGGCCCGCTCGCGCAACGACCAGGTGGCGCTCGACTTCCGCCTCTGGGTGAAGGAAGAGTTGCAGAAAACCGAGGCCATGCTGACGAACCTGATCGCAGCCTTCCTCGACCGCGCCGAAGAACATGCCGACAGCGTCATGCCCGGCTTCACGCATCTTCAGACCGCCCAGCCGGTCACCTTCGGCCACCACTGCATGGCTTATGTGGAAATGTTCGGCCGCGATCGCTCGCGCGTTCGCCATGCGATCGAACATCTGGACGAAAGCCCGATCGGTGCGGCAGCGCTCGCCGGCACCGGCTATCCGATTGACCGTCACATGACGGCCAAGGCTCTCGGCTTCCGCGAGCCGACCCGCAACTCGATAGACACCGTTTCCGACCGCGATTTCGCCATCGAATTCCTGGCGATTGCCGCGATCTGCGCCGTGCATCTTTCGCGCCTCGCCGAGGAAATCGTCATCTGGTCGACGCCGCAATTCGGCTTCGTTCGCCTCTCCGACGCCTTCTCGACCGGCTCCTCCATCATGCCGCAGAAGAAGAACCCTGATGCGGCCGAGCTGGTGCGCGCCAAGACCGGCCGCATCAACGGCTCGCTGATCGCTCTGCTGACGATCATGAAGGGCCTGCCGCTCGCCTATTCCAAGGATATGCAGGAAGACAAGGAACAGGTCTTCGACGCCGCCGAAAGCCTGGAACTGGCGATTGCCGCCATGACTGGCATGGTGCGCGACATGACGATCAACACTGTCAGAATGAAAGCGGCTGCCGGATCCGGTTATTCGACCGCGACGGATCTCGCCGACTGGCTGGTGCGCGAGGCGGGCCTTCCCTTCCGCGACGCCCACCATGTCACCGGCCGTGCTGTCGCACTTGCCGAAAGCAAGGGCTGCGATCTCTCGGAGCTTCCGCTTGCCGATCTGCAGGCGATCAATCCCGCCATCACCGACAAGGTCTATGACGTGCTGACGGTCGAAGCTTCGGTCGCCAGCCGCAAAAGCTTCGGCGGTACGGCACCTTCGGAAGTCAGGAAGCAGATCGCCTATTGGCGCGCTCGCAATTAAGTCATTTCCGGGCGAAATGGAGACCGTCCGCCGCCCGGAAATGCACACAGGCCGAAGCTTCAACAATCGGGGTGCACAAGGCTGATAAACTTCGCTATGAAGATGCCAGCCAGTGCCCCGTGCCCGATATGAGGATATTCATGCAGATGAGCTTGCCGCATTTCATCCGCCTTACGGTGGTTTTTGCCGTCATCGGCCTTGCCGTTGCCGGATGCGGCCGCAAGGGCGACCTCGATCCGCCGAGCGCCAACGCGACGAAGGGTGGCGATGTTTCCAAGCCGACGAAACAGCCTGGCACCGTCGACAAGCCCTTCATTCTCGATCCCCTTCTCTAAGGCCCGGCTACCGTGAACCATTTCGAGTACCGCGACGGCATTCTCTACGCCGAGAACGTTCCCGTTCCCGAGATCGCCAAGGCGGTCGGCACTCCCTTCTACGTCTATTCGACAGCAACGCTCGAGCGCCACTACCGGGTCTTCTCCGAGGCTTTCGGAGATGTCGATTCCATGGTCTGCTACGCGATGAAGGCCAATTCGAACCAGGCCGTGCTGAAGACGCTCGGCCGGCTCGGCGCCGGCATCGACGTGGTTTCCGAGGGCGAGTTGCGCCGCGCGCTTGCGGCCGGAATTCCCGCCAATCGCATCATGTTCTCCGGCGTCGGCAAGACACCGAATGAGATGGATTACGCACTCGAAGCCGGCATCTACTGCTTCAACGTCGAATCCGAACCGGAACTCGAAGTCCTCAATCAGCGTGCCGTGCGCGCCGGCAAGAAGGCGCCCGTTTCCTTCCGCATCAATCCCGATGTCGATGCCCGCACCCATGCGAAGATTTCGACCGGCAAGAAGGAAAACAAGTTCGGCATCTCCTGGGAGCGCGCCCGCGCCATCTATGCCCGCGCCGCCAGCCTGCCCGGCATCGAAGTAACCGGCATCGACATGCATATCGGCAGCCAGATCACCGAGCTGCAGCCCTTCGACGATGCCTTCAAGCTGCTGCACGATCTGGTCAACACGTTGCGCGCCGACGGCCATAACATCCACCACGTCGATATCGGCGGCGGCCTCGGCATTCCCTACAAGGACGACAACAACCCGCCGCCACTGCCGGACGCCTATGCCGCGATCGTCAAGAACCAGCTTCGCGCGCTGAACTGCAAGATCATTACCGAGCCTGGCCGCCTGATCGTCGGCAATGCCGGTATCCTCGTGACCGAAGTCATCTACGTGAAGGATGGCGGCGAGAAGACCTTTGTCATCGTCGACGGCGCGATGAACGACCTCATCCGCCCGACACTCTATGAGGCCTATCATGAGATCCGCCCCGTGGTGATTTCGGCCGCCAACGCGCCGCGCATCCGCGCCGATGTCGTCGGCCCCGTCTGTGAGACGGGCGATTACCTCGCTCTGGACCGGGAAATGGCGACCCCGAAGCCGGGCGACCTCCTGGCCGTCAGCACGGCCGGCGCCTATGGCGCGGTCCAGGCTGGCACCTATAATAGCCGCCTTCTGGTGCCTGAAGTACTGGTCAAGGGTGACGAATTCCATGTGGTTCGTCCTCGCCGCACTTATTCGGAGTTGATCGGTCTCGATTCCGTTCCGCCTTGGCTGGACTAAAAGTCGCAATCACTTTTTGGCGACCACACGCGAAAAACCGGTATTGACGGGTGCTCGCCCTCGCCTTCGCCACAAAGAGTGTTATCCTTTTCTTTCGTGAGCGTATTGCCCAGCAATCGCCGGAAGCGCCCTCTGTTCCCTGAACACCAGATCGCGGAGACCGGATTGATGACAAGCCCCGCAAGGCAGAAGAAAGGCGCATTCGCGCTTCAACCCTCTCTTGCGCGGCTGGTGGCGGCAAAGCGTTTCCTGGCCCGGATCGTGCTTTTTGCCGAGCAGGTCCTTCCGTTGCTGGTGCCCGCCCTTTCTGTCATCGCGATTTATCTCTCGGTCTCCTGGTTCGGCTTCTTCCGCTTTGTACCGGACTGGCTGCGCATCCTCCTGCTGATCGCCTTTGCCGCTGGCTTCCTTGTTTCCCTGCTGCCGTTCCGTAATCTTCGCTGGCCACAGGTTGTCGATGCCGACCGCATGCTGGAAGAGCGTAACGGCCTGCCGCATCAGCCGGTTATGGTGCAGGAGGATGAGCCCGCCTTCGATACGCCTTTCTCCCGCGCCTTGTGGCGTGAACACCAGACCCGCATGGCGCGGAAGATCGCGACATTGGACGCCGGCCTGCCGCGACCCGATATCGCCCGGCACGACCGCTTCGCGTTGCGTGCAATTCCAGCGCTGCTTGTTGTCACCGCCTTCGGTTATTCGCTGTCCATCAACGGCGGCTCTGTCGCCGATGCATTTCAGCCTGCACCTGCACAGGTTACGAGCAATCCGGCCGTGCGTGTCGACGCATGGGTGACCCCGCCCTCCTATACCGGCCGCGCGCCGATCTATCTGACGGCCGATGGCAGTGAACAGGCGCCGATCGGTGTTCCGCAGTTTTCCAGCCTGACGGTGCGCGTCAGCGGCGGCCAATCGGCCGAGAAGGTGCTCTTCAGGAAGGCCAATGGCGAAAGCCAGGAAATCGCTGTTCAGGAAGACACCCGGCCGCAGCAGCCAGCCACAAATGCCGATGCCCAACAGGTTTCGGGCGCTCCAGTCGCACCTCAGTTGATGGCGCAGACGCACATCATGAAGCTCGAGGAGAATGGCGCACTGCAGGCAAACGGCCGCACCTGGAATTTCGACGTGCTGCCCGACAAGGCGCCGGAAATCGCCTTCGACGGCATGCCGCGCCGCGCCGTCAACGGCGCGCTGGAAATCGGCTTCACGGTGAAAGACGATTACGGCGTGCAGGAGGCTCATGCCGAGATCGTGCCGGTCGAATCCGATCCGGCCGCAACACCGCTCTACCCGCTGCCGGAATTCCGGCTGGACATTCCCCGCCGCAACGCGCGTGACGGCAAGGGCCTGACGAGCAAGAACCTGACCGAACATCCGCTGGCCGGCAAACGCGTGCGCATCACCCTCGTCGCCAAGGATGCTGCCGGGCAAACGGGCCGCAGCCCGCCCTATGAGATGATCATGCCGTCGCGTCCGTTCAGCGAGCCGCTGGCTGCGGCTGTCGCCGAAGAGCGCCAGACCTTCGCTCTCGATACCCGCAAGATGCCCGAGGCGATCGCGCTCAACGAAGCCCTGACGATCCGGCCCGAGGAGACGATCCCGAACACCACCCATTACCTGCTGATCGAGTCCGCGCTGACCCGCATGAAGCTCGCCAAGGGTGATGAGCAGCTCAAGGATACAGCCCAATATCTCTGGGACATCGCCCTCGGCATCGAGGAAGGTGATCTTTCGCTGGCCGAACGGCGACTGCGCGACGCCCAGCAGAACCTTGCCGATGCGCTGAACCGCAATGCTCCTGATGCCGAAATCAAGAAACTGATGGATGAGCTGCGCAAGGCGATGCAGGATTATATGAACGAGCTCGCCCAGCGCCTGCAGAACATGCCGATGCAGCCGAACCAGAATGCCCAGAATTTCCTGCGCCAGCAGGATCTGCAGCGCATGATGGACCAGATCGAAAACCTGGCACGCTCCGGCAATCGCGATGCCGCCCAGCAGATGCTCTCCGACCTGCAGCGGCTGATGAACAACCTGCAGACGGCCCGTCCGCAGCGCGGCCAGCAGCAGGAAAACAGCCAGCTGACGCAGCAGATGAACAAGCTTGGCCAGATCCTGCGCGACCAGCAGAAGCTGATGGACGAGACTTTCCGCCTCGACCAGCAGCTTCGCGACCGCATGCAGCGCGGCGATCCCAACATGGACGACATGATGCCGGGCGAAGAAGGCCAGCAACAACAACAGCAGGGCCAGCAGGAGCAGCAAGGCCAACAGCCCGGCGACCAGATGACGGCCGAGCAACTGCGCGAAGCGTTAAAGCAGCTCCGTGGCCAGCAGGATGCACTCGGCAAGCAGTTGCAGGAACTGCAGAAGAGCCTTGGCGATATGGGTATGAAGCCGGGCGAAGGCTTCGGTCAGGCACAGCGCGAGATGGAAGGTGCCGGCCGTGATCTCGGCCAGGGCAACGGCAGCAGCGCAGTGGAAGGCCAGGGCCGGGCTCTCGAAGCCTTGCGACAGGGCGCACGTGACATGATGAGCCAGATGATGCAGGCCCAGCAGGGTCAACAAGGACAGCAGGGCCCGAACGGCCAGCTCGGCCAGGGCAACCAGAACGGCCGCGATCCGCTCGGCCGCCCGCGCCAGACCGACCTCGGGCCGGACATGAACAACGATGTGAAGATACCCGACGAGATCGACGTTCAGCGCGCCCGAGAGATTCTGGACGCTATCCGCGAAAAGCTCGGCAACAATCCGACCCAGGCGATCGAGCGACAATATCTCGAACGGCTGCTGGATATTCAGTGATGCTGGGAGGATGAGGCTTTTGGCGTGCCTTGGAGGCACGCCCGGGCCATAAACGTCAAGCCACTAGCGCCCGTGCCACGGCCTTGCGGATGTCTGGCAAGGCGAACGGCTTCGGCACGACATCGATGATCTTTTCGGCGAGGTCGTCGGCCCGTTCGCGCTGTTCGGCATAGCCCGTCATCAGCAGGATTTTCAGCGCCGGAAAGGCGTCCTTGGCCTGATGCGCCAGTTCGATGCCGTCCATGACCGGCATACGGATATCTGAAAGCAGCAGGTCGTAGCTGCCGCCCTTCAGCTTTTCCAGCCCTTCCGCCCCATCGGAGGCTTCATCGGTCTCATGACCGTCAAGGCGTAGTGCCCGGGCTACGAAAGTACGAAGGGAATCCTCGTCTTCCGTGATCAGAATTTTTGCCATCTGTGCATTGCTCCGTCGTCATGCCCCGCGACGGAGATCGCACGCCGTTCCTTTGCGATCGGTAAACACGCCAGGCGGATCGACGGAATGGTTAACAAGCCGTCTTGAAGCAGGCCGCCTTACGCGTCACCGGTAACCACGCCGACGAAGGGCAGCTCGCGGAAAGCATAGGCGACATCCATGCCGTAGCCGACGACGAAATAGTCGGGGCACTCGAAGCCCACATAGTCTGCTTCCAGCTCTTCCTTGCGCTTGACCCGCTTGTCGAGCAGCACGGCGATGGTGACGTTGCGTGCGCCGCGCTCATAGAGCAGTTCCTTGGCAAACCGCAGCGTACGGCCGGATTCGAGGATGTCGTCGATCAGCAGAACGTCACGGTCCTTAACGTCACTATCGATATCCTTGACGATCCGCACGCCCTGCGAAACCGTGCCCGCGCCATAGCTCGAGAGCGTGATGAATTCGACCTCGGGAGCAAGGCCGGTATCATGCAAAGCGCGCAGCAGGTCGGCCGCAAAAATGAAGGAGCCCTTGAGCACGGCGATGACCAGCAGGTCCTTCGTCGGGCCGGCGGCGATATCCTGCGCCATGGAATGATTGCGCTCGGCGATCTGCTCGGCAGTGAAGAGCGGCTCGATGTTTTTTCCGCGCACGACAGGCATAAGGGCTTGCTCCGTAAAATGAAGGGTAAGCCGTTAGCACATTAATTCCGGCGAAACACCCCGAGGAGACAGGTTTTTCCCATCGATCAATCCAAAAACGCGTCTCGGCGCTCAAGGCATGAACGAAAGCCGGACCTCCGGCACCTTACCGCCGGCATGCTGCACGCGGGCTGAAAAGCCGCGGCTCTGGCCGGCATAAATGGCATCCGTCGGCGGCGCGATGACGATGCTGGCGGTTAATCGCTCGTCGGCGACAAGATCGGCGCGGATCGGCTTGACCTGTTGTGTCACGCCGCTTTCGTTCTCGATGATGCCGTTGATCAGCAGGATGCGCATGCCATTAGCGTCACGCGGGGTAATCGTCACATGCGAGAAATGGAGCGTGGTAGCCGGCGACGCCCCACTCTTCGAAAGTCCGGAAAATCCGCCGGCAAGCCCGAAGATCAGCACGAAGAGCGAGATCACCAGTGCCGCAAAGCCCCGAAGCGACGCCTGTTGCAGCCAGACCTCCATGCCACGCAAGACCGCGGCAGCGGTGGCAAGCCAGACCGGAGGCTGCGTCTTGGGCGGAACGCTACGACGACGACTGTCGTTTTGGGTCGCGTCGCGGGCACTGGCAGATGCACCTTGCGGCCGCGCCTTGCCGACGACCACGAATTCGGCATCGGCTACGTCATCCCTGCGCGGCATGCGCCGGGGTTGGCGGATAACCCGCTCCGGCGGCAGAAAATCATAGGCCCGGCCGGCGGCCGGTCGTCTGAAGGAGGATGCTTCCATGGTGGCGACCTCTCGGATGTCCACATGGTTTCGCTGCCCAAGACAATCTTGGCATTGAAACGAATCCAGCCCAGTCGTAAATTTCAATGGTTAATGCTTCGCAAAGATCGCCATCAAACGGGCGTCTTTCCGGCAAAATTTACCCGCTGTTAACGGTGTTGGTTAACAAGTCATGCGGTGAAACCACGAAAGACTGAGCTACCCCGTTGATCCACTTCGAGAATGTCGGTTTGCGATATGGCATGGGCCCGGAAATTCTCCGGGACCTGACTTTCGACATCCCGAAAAAGTCCTTCCAGTTTCTGACTGGCCCGTCCGGCGCCGGCAAGACCACGCTGCTGCGCCTGCTCTTCATGTCGCTGCAGCCGACCCGCGGCCTGATCCGCATGTTCGGGCGCGACATATCCGAAATCCCTCGTCCGGAGCTGCCGCTGCTGCGTCGCCGCGTCGGCATCGTCTTTCAGGATTTTCGTCTCCTCGACCATCTGACGACCTATGAGAATGTGGCTCTGCCGCTTCGCGTGCGCGGCAAGGATGAAAGCACCTACAAGACCGATGTGCTGGAACTTTTGAAATGGGTCGGGCTCGGCGAACGCATCAACGTACTGCCGCCGGTGCTCTCAGGCGGCGAGAAACAGCGTGCTGCAATCGCCCGCGCGCTGATGGACCGGCCAGAAGTGCTGCTCGCCGACGAGCCTACCGGCAATGTCGATCCGCCGATGGCCAAACGCCTTCTGAACCTCTTCATGGAACTCAACCGTCTGGGCACCGCAGTGGTGATCGCCACCCACGATCTCTCGCTGATGGACCAGGTGGAAGCCCGCCGCATGATCCTCTCGGAAGGGCATCTCGATATTTATGACTAAAACGCCCACCAGGACCCGCGCAAAGGCGCCCGCCGCTGCCGCCGCCCAGCAGCCCAAGCGGCCAGAGATGCGCGTGCGCCCCACGGCGCCGATCCTGCCGCCATCAAACATTCAGGGCAATGCGCTGATGGTTGTCATTGCCATCATGGCCTTCCTCGCCTGCCTGACGCTCGGCGGCGTCAGCATGGTTCGCTCGACGGCAGCGAGCTGGGAAAGCCAGATCTCCCGCGAAGTCACCATTCAGATCAAGCCGGACGACAATCTGGACATGGAAAAGGCCCTCGTCCAGGCCCGCGATATCGCGCTGACCTTCGTCGGCACGAAGAGTGGTCAGATCGTCGACGAAGCCGCCACCGCACGCCTTCTGGAGCCATGGCTCGGCAGCGGCCTGGACATCAAGGAACTTCCCGTGCCGCGCCTCGTCATCGTCACCATTGACGAGAGCCATCCACCCGACTTTGCGGCAATGCGGGACCTTCTGAAGGAGAGCATTCCGCAGGCCTTCCTCGATGACCACCGTACCTGGGTCGACCGGCTGGTTGCGATGGCCCGTACGACGGTCATGATCGGCACCGGCATCCTGCTGCTCGTTTTCGCCGCCATGGTGCTGACAGTGGTCTTTGCGACGCGTGGCGTGCTCTCGGGCAACCGCCACATCGTCGAAGTGTTGCATTTTGTCGGCGCCGAGAGCTCGTTCGTCGCAACGGAATTCCAGAAGCATTTCCTGAAAATCAGCCTCAAGGGTTCGGCGATCGGCAGCGCACTGGCCGCCCTCTTTTTCGCCGCCGCCGGCTTCTTGCAGAGCAAGACGATCGCCACGCCCGAGACCGATCAGGCAACGGCCCTTTTCGGCACTTTTTCGGTTGGCGCCCTCGGCTATCTCGGCATCTTCGCGACGATGATCGTGATCGCATTGCTGACGACGCTGACGGCGCGGCTAACCGTCATGCGCACGATCTATGAAATCGATATATTGCGTTCCGATCCGACGCGTGCGGACGGCATCGTGAATTGATCGCAGCCATGCCGTTTTGCCATGAAAGCGTCTGTTCCGCGCCGCAATCAGCGTATAATCACGACTCATGACGATGGGCCATACGACACGCAATCCGATTCGCCCTGATCCGGAGCTTGAAAGCCCCGAGAACGTCTCGCCGCGGCGCGGCCCAATCCGTCGCGTCTTACGCTGGTTGGGTTTTTCCTGCGTGTTAATCGCCGCGCTGATCTTCGGCGGTTTTTTACGCTTTGCAGATTCGGTGACGACCCTGAAGCCTCCTGCCGAGCCGCGGGCCGATGCAATCATCGTACTGACCGGCGGCTACCAGCGTATCGATCAAGCCGTCGAACTCCTGCAAAAAGGCGCCGGCAAGCGGCTGCTGATCTCTGGTGCGCATCCCTCCACCACGCCGACGCAGATCCGCAGGATGACTCAAGGGTCCGCCGATCTCTTTTCCTGCTGTGTCGACATCGGCTATGATGCGCTCGATACGATCGGCAACGCTGAGGAAGCCTCGAACTGGATTCATGCAAAAGGCTATAAGAGCATCCTCGTCGTCACCAACAACTACCACATGCCGCGCAGCCTCGCCGAACTCTCCTATGTCGATCCCGACATCGAGTTCATTCCCTATCCCGTCGTCAATTCCGATCTGAAGACACGCGATTGGTTCACCGATCCGAATGCTTTGCGCGTCATGCTGGCCGAGTATGCCAAGGTGCTGCTGGCAGGCGGGCGCAACATTCTCGGCCTGCGCCATACCGGCCTGCGCTCCGCCAGCCTGGCCGATCAGAACTGAGGCTTTTACGCACTTCGGCAATCAGACGCTTTTTCTGACAGGCAATATCGTGTAGGCCGGTCGACGTGACCGTGCCTCGGGAAAGTTTCATGATCGCCCTGCGTTCCGTTCTGTTCAACACGATCTTCTATGCCAACCTCATCATCAGGATGATCGTGCTCTCCCCCTTCTACTTCATCGCGCCGCGCAAACTCGCCTACAACGTCCCCAAGAACTGGGCGCGCTCGAACCACTGGCTGATGCGGGTGATCGTCGGCACCACCTTCGAGATCGAGGGCTTGGAGAACCTGCCTGACGGCAGCTACATCATTGCGCCGAAGCATCAGTCCTTCTGGGACACTTATGCGCTGCTGCCCAACCTCAAGGACCCGGTCTATATCCTCAAGCGCGAGCTGATGTGGATCCCGCTGTTTGGCTGGTATGCCAAGAGGCAGCGCATGATCCCGGTCGACCGTGGCGCACGCGGCAAGGTGATGGTGGAGGTGCTGAAGCGCACCAAGGAAGAGCTCGCCACCGGCCGCCAGCTCATCATCTACCCCGAGGGCACGCGACGCCCACCGGGTGCCGAGCCAATGTACAAATATGGCATCGCCCGCATGTATCGCGATCTGAAGCTCCCGGTCGTACCCATCGTCATGCACCCTGGCCTGTTCTGGCCGCGCCGAAGCACCATGCGTTATCCCGGTCATTTCAAGGTACAGATCCTGCCGCCCATCATGCCTGGCATGGATCCCGACGCCTTCTTCGCCCATCTGATCGACGTGACGGAAAGCGCCAGCGATCAGCTTCTGATCGACACGGTCGAACACAACCCGCATGTGCCGCTGCCGCCGACGGCGGTAGAGCGGCTAGCCGAGTTGCGCAAGGCAAAGGCCGCGATGGCTTGAAGCAATTCCAGCAAAAGCGTGCAGCGGGTTGCGTCGGAATTGCATGAAAACAAAGAGATAAATCCTTTCCGGGAAAGGATCTAAGCCGCCGCACGCAGCCGCGTGACTTCCTCGACCACCTGTTCCAGCCACTGGTCGCGAATGCCCATCTCCTTCAAATGCGCAAGCGTATTGAAGACGTAGGCATCGTTAGGCCCCGACTGGCCGACAGAGACATTGACGATCCGCGCGGCGGCAAACGCATCCAGCGCGCCGGCATATTGCTCATGGGCGCGATCGACCACATAGGCGACCGCCCGCGCATTGCGACCATCCGGAAGCTGCAGCGGCAGATGCCGTTCCAGATAGACGTTTGTGACGAGTTCGCGGGCGCGTAGATAATCGACCACCTCGTCCCATTTCTCTGGCGCTACGCGAAAAGCCATGCCTCGACAGGCGCCGCCTCTGTCGAGGCCGAGAACAAGGCCGGGATTTTCGCGACTGCCGCGATGCACGAAAGAACGGACGCAGAGCGAGCGTCGGTAGCCATAAACCAATGCCTGCGACCGCTCGACGAATTCGAAGCCCGGATTCCACATCAACGAGCCGTAGCCAAATACCCAAAATTCGTCCATATCGCACGCCAGATCAAAATCAGATTTCGTTTTCACCATTGGAGAACATCATGGCAGCGTCAAGCCAATCCGGCAGCGGCCAATACAGCAGCGGCAGGAAATTCTGGTTGCTGGGCGGCGCTATCCTTCTGGTGATCGCACTCTATACAGGCGGCTGGCTCTATGCGGCCTCTGCGCTGAAACAGACCGTTCTGACCGCAATCGCTCCCCGTGCCGAAGTGGGCGTAAGCGGCGAGTGCTCCGATATAGAATTCCGCGGCTTTCCTTTCCGCATCGGACTTTTCTGCTCCAAGGTGGATGTGGACGATAATGTGAACGGCATCTCCGCCACCTTCGGCGCGCTTCGCTCCGCCGCCCAGGTCTATGCCCCCGGCCATATCGTCTGGGAACTCGACTCCCCGGCCGAGATCCGCACCGCGCAGGGCCTGACCGTCAATGCCCAATGGGACAATCTGCAATCGAGCCTCGTCACCAAGGCGCAGGGCATCGACCGCACCTCGACCGTCATCGACGGGTTGAAGGCCGTGGCCATCTCCTCCTTTACCGGACAGACTGTCAATTTCGATGCCGCCCGCGCCGAGATCCATCTGCGGCAGAACGGAGCGGATCTTGACGGCGCAATCTCGGTCGAAAACGCCAATGCGATCGTCAAGGACTGGCCGCAGGTCTTCCCGAAATTCTCCGCCAGCGCCGACCTGACGTTGGTTGGCAAGGCCGGAATGATCGACGGCACCGACGAACAAGGCATCCACGGCTCTCAGGGCGAGCTTCGCCGCATCGTCGCCGATATCGGCGATGGCAAGGTAATGACCATTTCCGGCCCCTTCGCCTTCGACGAACAGGGCTTCCTCTCGGGCAAGTTCAAGCTGGAGATCGAGCAACTCGGCCCCTGGGGCAAGAGCATCAAGGAGGCCTTCCCCGATATCGCCTCGACGGTCGATACCGCAACCAAGCTGTTGAAGGCGCTTGCCGGCGGCGGCGATAAGGTTTCCGTCGATCTGGTCGTCGATCACGGCAATGCGACAGTGAGCGGCTTCATCCCGCTCGGCAAGATCCCGCCGGTTTAATCGAGTTTTTTAAGGAAGAAGACTTCCGGCACCGTCTGGATGCCGGGCAGTTCGATCGACCCGGTTTCAGAAAAGCCGTTGCGGCGATGCCAGTCCTGCGGACGGCTTTCATCGCACTCGCTTGATGTCATCAAAAGACGCGCGCCGCTCTCGCGCATCTCCGTTTCCCAGGCGAGAAACAGCGCCGTGCCGACGCCGGACCGGCGATGGCCATCCAGCACCCGGATCATTTCCATATAGGGAATCCTGCCCCAGAAGCGTGAGAAGCGCAGGAAGCCGACAATCTTGCCGTGCTCACGGGCGATCAGATATTCGCCGAGATCGATGCAGCGCGAAATCCAGGCCTCGCCGACATGATGATCTTCGCGAAGCAGCCATTCCTTGTCCGACTGGCCCGGCTTCGCGATCTCCACCATGAGACTATTTCTTTTCCAGCGGATGTGGGCGGCCGAAGTCCGGCGCATCCACATCCTGGCCTGCCTGGACGATCGAGCGTCGGATGGCACGGGTGCGGGTGAAGAGTTCGAAAATCTTGTCACCCTCGCCCCAGCGGATCGCTCGCTGCAGATAGGCGAGATCTTCCGAGAAACGCGCCAACATTTCAAGGATCGCGTCACGATTGTGCAGGCAGACGTCGCGCCACATCGTCGGATCTGATGCGGCAAGACGGGTGAAATCGCGGAAGCCGGAGGCGGAATATTTGATAACTTCCGATTCCGTTACCGTCTCGAGATCGTCAGCCGTTCCCACAATATTGTAGGCTATGAGATGCGGCAGATGGGAGACGATCGCAAGCACCTTGTCGTGATGCTGGGCATCCATCTCGTCGACTCGGGAGCCGAGTGCCTCCCAGAAGCTCCGCAACGTCTTCAGCGCTGTCGCGTCAGTTCCTTCGAGCGGCGTCAAGATGCACCAGCGTCCCTGAAACAGGCCGGGGAAGCCTGCATCCGGGCCCGACTTTTCCGTGCCCGCGATCGGATGGCCGGCAATGAAATGCACATGATCAGGCATGTGCGGCTGCATCTGCGCGATCACGGACGCTTTGGTGGAACCTACATCGGTAACGATCGCGCCGGGTTTCAGGCTGCTGGCGATCTCTTTCGCGACACTTTCGGAGGCGCCGACCGGCACCGACACGACAACGAGATCGGCATCCTTTACCGCCTCTGCCGACGAGGTCGTATAGCGATCGCCGAGCTCCAGCTCCTCGGCACGCTTCAGCGTCTCGGCACTGCGTGTAGCCACGACGACTTCATTGGCAAGGCCCAGACGCTTGATGTCATGGGCAAGCGAAGAGCCAATCAGGCCGATACCGATCAGGGTGATGCGATTGAACTGCGCTGTCATGCCTTGCGTCCCATGAATTCGCCAAGCGCCTCGATGACGCCGTGGTTGGCCTCTTCTGGACCGACGCTCATCCGCAGCGAGTTGGGAAAACCGTAGCCGCGCACCGCGCGCAGGATATAGCCGCGGCTCGTCAGGAACTCATCGGCATCCGCCGCCCGCTTGCCGCCGACATCGGGGAAATGGATGAGAACGAAGTTGGTAACCGATGGCGTAACCTCCAGGCCGATGGCCTCGAATGCGCTCGTCAGCTTCTCGATCCACATCTGGTTGAAAGACACAACATCCTGAATGAAGGACTGGTCGCGGATGGCGGCAGCGCCCGCGGCAATTGCCGGAGCATTCATGTTGAACGGCCCGCGTACCCGGTTCAGGGCGTCGATGATGTCGACCGGCGCATACATCCAGCCGACACGCAACGCTGCAAGGCCATAGACCTTCGAGAAGGTACGGGTCATGACGACATTGGCGTTAGACGAGACCACCTCGATACCGGCTTCATAGTCGTTGCGGCGAACATATTCCGCATAGGCAGCATCGAGCACGAGGATGACGTGCTTCGGCAGGCCAGCCTGCAGGCGGCGAATCTCGCTCACGGGAATATAGGTGCCGGTCGGATTGCCGGGATTGGCGATGAAGACGATCTTCGTCTTGTCTGTCACCGCAGCAAGGATCGCATCGACATCGACAGTGTGGTTCTTTTCCTTGACCACGACGGGCGTCGCACCCGCGCCCATGATCTGGATCTTATAAACGAGGAATCCGTGCTCGGTGATGATGCCCTCGTCGCCGGCGCCGAGATAGACGTGGCAGAGCAAGCCGAGCAGCTCGTCGGAGCCGTTGCCGCACAGGATGTTTGCCGGGTTCAGGCCGTGCACTGAAGCGATCGCCTCGCGCAGCTCGTGCGCTTGACCGTCCGGGTATCGCTCGAGATTGCCTGCGGCCGCCTTGAATGCTTCGATCGCCTTGGGGCTCGCGCCGAGCGGCGTCTCGTTGGAGGAGAGCTTGTAGACGCGGGCCACACCCGGTGCATGTTCCTTGCCCGGCACATAGGCTGCAATATCCAGAATACCGGGACGCGGAACGGGCTTGCTCATCTCAACACTCATGGATCGACCTTGGAAATTGCCGGAAAGCCAGCGAAAGACTTGAGTGCAATTAAAGCGGAATGGCGATTTTGTCGAGTGCTGCAGCGCTTAGCGGCTGCGTGTGGTCGGCACACCATGCGGCGCAAGGACCGGTACAAAAACGCGGCGTGAAGCACGCGCGGCAACAGGAAGGCCCTGGTAAAGCCGCTTCTGCGCCTCGACGATAATGACGCCGGAAAAAGCCGGCCAGAGCGTGCGGCCGATCCGCTCGAAGCCGCGACGCAAGCGCAGCACCGCACGCAGTTTCGACGGCGGGAAGAACAGCGCCTCGGCTGTGGCGCCTGGCGTGAAGTTGGTCTCGCGCAGCAGATGGGTCAGCTGGCCGCGCGAATAGGGCCGGCCCGAACCAAAAGGCGTATGCTCCATGCGCGCCCAGACACCACGGCGGTTCGGTACGACGATAACGAGGCGTCCGCCCGGCGCCAGCACCCGCCAGAGCTCCTTCAACGTCTCGCGTGGGCTCTCGGCAAATTCCAGAGAATGCACCATCAGCACCCGGTCGATCGAAGAATCCGGCAGCGGCAATTCCTCGTCAAAGATCAATGCGGTGGAAGAAAGCGAACCGACAGGCCAGTTCACAGCCCCCTGTCCAGCGGGCATGAATGCGAAGGTGCGTTCCGTATCAGCCTGGAACCGGTCAAGGAAGGGCACGGAATAACCAATGCCCACAAGTCGCTCCTGCGGCAGGCGCACCCAGAGCGACGACAGCGCCATGGCAATCGACTGCTCGGCCATGTGCCCAAGCTCGGAATGATAGAATTGGCGAAGGTCGACGATATCGGCGTGCATTAAGACAAATGTTATCAGTGACCGGTTGGACTTCAAGGCCGGAACCTCTACATTCCCGGTCAGTACGAGGGATAAGGGACTATTTGAGCGATGAAACCTTTGGAATTAGAAGTTTTTCTCTGCCGCAGCGACAATTTCGGTGTTCTCGTCCATGACCCGGAAACCGGGCAGACCGCCTCAATCGATGCGCCTGATGCAGCAGCCGTGGAAGCTGCTGCTGTCCGCCGTGGCTGGAACGTTACCCATATCTTCACGACCCATCACCATATCGACCACGTGGAAGGCAACTTGGCGCTGAAGGAACAGTACGGCCTGGAGATTATCGGCCCGGTCAACGAAGCGGTGGCGATTCCCGGCCTCGACAAGACGGTGGGCGACGGCGACAGCTTCCTCTTCGGCGATCATACGGTCAACGTCATCGAAACGCCCGGCCATACTGCCGGCCACATCTGCTATCACTTCGCCGACGACAAGCTCCTCTTTGCTGCTGATACGCTCTTTGCGCTCGGCTGCGGCCGCCTGTTTGAACGCCCCGCCGCCGACATGTGGCATTCGCTGCAGAAGCTTGCCGTTCTTCCGGATGAGACCGCCGTCTATTTCGGCCACGAATATACGCTCTCCAACGCCCGTTTTGCGGTTACGATCGATCCCGGCAATGAGCGCCTGAAGAGCCGCGCGGCGGAGATCGAGGCACTGCGGGCCGATGGTAAGTTCACCATTCCGACGACGCTGGCGCTCGAAAAGGAAACCAACCCCTTCCTGCGCGCGGCCGATCCCGCCGTCCGCCGCAATCTGCTGATGGAAGGCAAGACCAATGAAGAGGTCTTCGCCGAAATCCGCAAGCGCAAGGATAATTTCTAGGACATGGCCGGGAGAGAACTCACCACCGAGGAGATCATCCGCGAGCTTAGCATGCAGCCGCACCCCGAAGGCGGCTGGTATGCACAGACCTTCCGCGACATCAATGGCGGCGAACGCGGCCATTCGACGGCGATCTATTATCTGCTCGCAAGAGGAGAGCGCTCGCACTGGCACCGTGTCCATGATGCGGCAGAGGTCTGGCATTACTATGCCGGCGCGCCGCTCGCACTGCATCGCTCGGGAGATGGCCGCCACAGCGAGACGCTGAAGCTCGGCACGGATATTGCCGGCGGTGAGCGGCCGCAGGCCATCATCCCTGCCAATTGGTGGCAATCGGCCGAAACCCTGGGCGACTATACGCTGGTCGGCTGCACGGTGGCGCCCGGCTTTGAATTTTCCAAATTCGAGATGGCGCCGCCGGACTGGAAGCCCGGTATTATCTAGGCCTGCTCCGCCGCGACCGGCTGCATCTGTGGCTTGCGGCGGAACATCTCTTGTGCCGCAAGCACTGCACCGCCCGTGATCAGCAGACAGGCAAGCGCGATGCGCCAGCTCGGCTCGGCAATACCGAAAACAGTCAGGATCAGTGTCGAAAGCAGCGGCGCGGCGTAACTTGCGGCACCAAGGATCTGGATGTCGCCGTTCTTGACCCCATGATCCCAGGCATAGAAGGCAGCTCCCACCGGAAAGAGACCGAGGCCAACCACCGCAAGCCATTCGAAGCTCGTCTCCGGCCAGACCGTGGTCTCAAGCCCCAGATGGCAGAGCAGCGAAAGCACTGATGTCGCAAGGCAGAAGCCAGTAACGACATCGGTGGAGACGGCATCGAAACGCCGCGTCAGCAGCGAATAGCCCGACCATGTGAAGGCGCAGAGGAAGGCCGCCCCGTAACCGACGGCATAGGCGCCGTCGAAATCGATTCCGTTGCGCCCGACGATCATGAAGGTGCCACACAGACCGGCCAGAGCGCCGACGATGTGGTACCAGCGCAGCCTCTCGCCCGGCAGCAGTGCCGAACCGACGACGATCAGCAACGGCCAGAGATAGGCAATCAATCCCGCCTCGACGGCGGGCGCATTCCTGAGCGCTGTGAAATAGAGGAAATGGTAGCCGAACAGGCCGGCAATGCCCGTGATCCAGACCTTTGCCGGCTGCTTCAGGAGCGCGATCCGCGACGGGTTGAGAATGAGTACGAGAATGCCGGGAATGCTACCGATGGCAAAGCAGATGGCCGAAAGCTGGAACGGGGGCATCTTGCCGGAGGCAGCCGTAAAGAGCGCCAGGAACGACCACATCAGAATGGCCGTAAAACCGATCAACGTTGCCCGAAGCTTCACCCATCCCCCTCGCGGAGACTTACGAAGGCTCCGTCAGCTATTCACGCTGCTGTACTTCACAGCCGTGATCGTCACCGTCCCGTATTCCGTGGGAATGCGGACATAGACCGGAGCATATACATTTGCCGCCGCCGCCTTGGCAAACCAGATTTCCATGCGGTTACTCTTGCTGAGGTAGACGAGATCCTTGCGGCCCTTCTTGTAGCCGGAGCGCGGAATGAAGCGCACGCCGCAGACAGTCGCCTTGCCTTTGAACCCATCGGTCGAGAAATCCTCGTCGCCTTTCGGTGAAAGCACGAGGTCCATGCGCGTCTCGCCATCGAAGATCGGCAGCTTCTGCGAGCAGACATCGGTATCGCCGGTGAAGATCAGCCCCGAAATCGGATCGAGCACAGAGCGCATATCACCCTGTGTTACCGGAATCCATTCCTTCGGCCGGCGCGGCTCCGGTGTCGTGGTGGCCGAAACGATATTGCCGTTACGGTAGCTGACCTCATAGGTGCGAACTTTTTTGCCGGTCTTGTAATAGAGGACATATTTTGCCGCCTGCAGCCGGTCGTCGCGTACCACCCCGGTGACGCTGGTCTTTGCCAGGATATCGGTGACGAGATCGGCAAGCCCGGCCGATTTGATGTCACCGTCGATTTTGTAGCTGTGATCGTCTTCGATCTTGGTGAGAAAGGCAGCCCGCGCGATCGTCAGGCCGGCAAGGGCTACCTTGTACTCCGTGCGGTGCTGTACTTCGCTCGCACCAGCCGGCAAGGCCAGAAGCGCCGCGAATGCCGAAACTAAAATCCGTCTGCCCAGATGAGCCATGGTGAGAGCCTTGTCTTGCCGGACCGCTTGCGCCCTTGCACTGCGGTCTATACTCCTGCCGCATTGCGAAGAAAACAGCAGCTTTTTGACAGAATTGCGGGAAAGGCCAAGGTTTGGCTTGACGCGCGCGGGCTGCCTGACTATAGAACCGCAACTTTCCAATCATGGTCTGATGGATTGCGCAGCCGGTTGTTGCCGGATTGTCATTCAATGGCCCGAGAAAAACAAGAAATAGGTGTTCCATGTCCCGCATGTGCGAATTGACCGGCAAGGCAGTCCTGACTGGTAACAATGTCAGCCATGCCAACAACAAGACCAAGCGCCGGTTCCTCCCGAACCTGTGCCAGGTTACGCTGATCTCCGACGCGCTCGGCCAGCGTTACCGTCTTCGCGTTTCGGCTGCTGCTCTTCGTTCCGTCGAGCATCGTGGCGGTCTCGATGCCTTCCTGCTGAAGGCAAATGAAGGCGAACTTTCGATGCGCGCTCGCCTGCTGCGTCGTCAGATCGTCAAGAAGACCGCCGAAGCAGCAGTTGCTGCTGCTGCCTAAGCTCGGCCTCGGTCTTCAAAAGTTTCAAAAGGCTTGCACGGATAATACCCGGACAAGCCTTTTGCTTTGCAAGGCTGGCCTTAGTTCCAGCCTGAAACTTTTACTCGAACTGGTGGCATCACCCAGGATAAAAAAATGCTGACGACCCGTTATACCCTTATCTATGTCGCGCTGATGACGCTCGTCGTCGTCGCCTCCAACTTCCTCGTCCAGTTTCCGCTGAACGCGACGGTTGCCGGCATCAATCTCGCCGACATTCTCACTTGGGGCGCCTTCTCCTATCCGATCGCCTTCCTGATCACCGATCTGACGAACCGCCAGTTCGGCCCGCAGGCTGCGCGTAAGGTGGTTTTCGCCGGCTTTGTCGTTGGTGTCGCCCTTTCCTTCTTCACCTCGGTTCCGCGTATCGCGATCGCCTCCGGCGCGGCCTATCTCGCCGGTCAGCTTCTCGATATCGCCGTCTTCAACCGCCTGCGTCGTCAGGCCTGGTGGCGCGCACCGCTCGTCGGCTCGCTGATCGGTTCGGCGCTGGACACGGTGATGTTCTTCTCGCTGTCCTTCGCCGCCTTCTTCATCTTCCTCGGCCCGAACGAACCCTTCGCGCTGGAAAATGCGCCGATCTTCGGCATCCTCTCCACGGAAGCTCCGCGCTGGATCTCTTGGGCGCTCGGTGATTTCTCGGTGAAGATGCTTGTCGGCCTGGTGATGCTGCTGCCCTATGGCGCACTCATGAACGTGCTGCGCCCGGTGCCGTCCGCTGCGGCACGGTAAATACCGTCCCACAATCCGCCCTCGGATCGGAATCCTCGCATTCCCCACCTTTCGCCTGGATGGCGATCATTTCTGGTCGAGCGACCCAGGAAAACGCTCTGATCATGAATGCTGGACGGGCTGGCTGCAGACCTTACTGCAGCCAGCCCGCACCGACCGATGGCAACGCCAACTGCAGATCTCACGACGACTGAAGGCGCCCTGCAATGACCGCCGGGTGGCTCAGCACCTCCGCGATGAGTTCATCGATAGGCCGTGATGAATCGAGCCGCAAAATCGGCCTCGTCAGCGTCTTCAGCCACTCCTCATGCCCAACGAGACTTCGGCGTTCCGGTCCCGCGGTATCGTAGCTCTCTGCCCATTCCATGAATTCGCGGCTTTTCACCGCCATGTCGCCACCGGGCCTGATCCTCTCGCCGTAGTGCTCCTCCTCGCGCTTGCGGATGCGCTCCATACGCGCAACGGGATCGATCCTCAGAAAGACCACCAGATCGTATAGTGGCTCGAATTCCGCACCCCATTTTATCGCCGAGCCGGAAAGCACCCAGCCGGCCTCGGGCAGCGCTTCTTGCCTGAGCATCGCGATACGCGCTCCAACCTCGCGCTGCGTCGTGAAGGGCGGATCGGTCGGCATCCAGAAGAAATGATCTGTATCGAGATGACGGATGTCGAGCAGCTCGGCCAGCGCCAGGCCAAGCGTGGTCGTGCCGGAGCCCGAGGCTCCCGTGATATGGATGCGCATCATACAACTCTCAAAGGCTGGTATCGAAAGGGATGGTCCGCATAGCGCAGAGTTATGACAGCCGTCCGAAGGCCGCTCAATCGGCCAGCCGGAATTCCAGCATCAGATTGCGCTGCAGGATGGAGTGATTGTCGTCCGACACCAGGATGATATGCGTCGTGCCATCGGCTGCCTGGAAGGCATCGAGCCCTTCCATATTATCGATATTGTAATTGAAGTTGCCCTCGACGAGCAGCTCGCCGTTCACGATGGCGCCGGGCTTGATGTCTGCTCCCTTGATGCGGCGAATGCGCATGCCGATACCTTCGGCCATGTTGAAGCGCCGCTCCAGCAGCAACAGGTCGCCACCCGGCAGGAAGGCACCGTCAGTCACATCGAAGCTGCCATCCTTCTCGACGGTGAACTGCCCCTTCAGCGGCCCGGCCAGAATAGCCGCAAGCCGGTTACCGTCTTCGTCGAGGCTACGCTCCGCCACGATTACGGGCGCGCCTTTCAGCGGGCTCGAGGCGGGGGCTACGACAACGGTTTCGATGCCGCGGTTTGCCCGCATCTCGTCGCGGGGAATGAGGATCCCGACCGTCGACAAGGATCGCGAGTCGAGAAAACCGGGGTTCGGATAGACATCGACGCGATGGTCCTGCTCGAAGGAAACAAGAATCCGGTCGCCATCCAGTGCGAGGCCTTCGGCATCCATGCGCCCCTTGCCTTCATAGGTCCGGCCAACACGGTCCCGCATCGGCGTGATCTCGACACCGGAAAGACCGGACAGCCTGCCCTTGGCATCGCGCTCGATGCTGCCCGTCAGCCAGTGCCCGGTATCGAGCACGCCGACGAAACTGTTGCCGTCAGGGCGCATTCGGATGGAGGAAAGCGAGCCGAAGAGGGAGTTGCTCGACACCATCTCCAGCCCGCCGATAAATTCCAAGGGGCCGAAGCGGCTTTCGTTGCGACCTATATGAAAATCCGAAATCTTGCGGCTGATGATCTTCGCAGGCTCGCCCGCATGAGCGCCTGACAAGCCTGTCGCGAGGCCAAGAACGACCAGAGCCGCGCGAGACAGGTTTTCAAACGCCATGCGGATGTTTCCCCAAGACTGTATCAGCCAGCGCGGCGCAGGCGGCCACCGCGCGGCTGTGCGGCATGGTCCTCGAACAA
This sequence comes from Rhizobium sp. 1399, assembly GCF_031455475.1. NCBI lineage: Bacteria > Pseudomonadati > Pseudomonadota > Alphaproteobacteria > Hyphomicrobiales > Rhizobiaceae > Rhizobium > Rhizobium sp. 1399. The sequence goes on from NZ_JAVDSU010000007.1 coordinate 71,319, forward strand.
TTCGGCAAGCTGCTCGGTCATGGCGCCGGCAAGCTCGTCCGCATCGACGATCGTCACGGCGCGGCGATAGTAACGCGTCACGTCATGGCCGATGCCGATTGCCAGAAGCTCGACCGGAGAACGCGTCTCGATCTGTTCGATCACGGCGCGCAGATGCCGCTCCAGATAATTGCCCGGATTGACCGAAAGCGTGGAATCATCGACCGGCGCACCATCCGAAATCATCATCAGGATGCGGCGCTGCTCGCGCCGCGCCAGTAGGCGATTATGCGCCCAGATCAGCGCCTCGCCATCGATGTTTTCCTTGAGCAGGCCTTCGCGCATCATCAGGCCGAGATTGGTGCGCGCGCGCCGCCACGGGGCATCGGCCGACTTGTAGATGATGTGGCGCAGGTCGTTGAGACGGCCGGGCGTCTGCGGCTTGCCATTGGCAAGCCAGCTCTCGCGTGCCTGACCGCCTTTCCAGGCCTTCGTCGTGAAGCCGAGGATCTCCACCTTGACGCCGCAACGCTCCAGCGTGCGCGCCAGGATATCGGCGCAAGTCGCGGCAACCGTGATCGGCCGGCCGCGCATGGAGCCGGAATTGTCGATCAGCAATGTTACGACCGTATCGCGGAACTGCGTGTCGCGCTCCATCTTGAAGGAGAGCGGTTGCGTCGGGTCGATGATGATGCGCTGCAGTCGCGCCGTATCGAGATAGCCTTCCTCGAGATCGAAATCCCAGGAACGGTTCTGCTGCGCCATCAGCTTGCGCTGCAGGCGGTTTGCAAGACGGCCGACAGCGCCTTGAAGATGCGCCAGCTGCTTGTCGAGAAAGGCGCGCAGGCGCTCCAGTTCGGCGGCATCGCACAGCTCTTCGGCCGTGATGATCTCGTCGAATTCCTCCGTATAGACGTGGTAATCGACCTTCTCATTGAAATCGGCGAATGGCGTATTCGGACGGCGGGTTTCGCCCGGCGTCTCGGAATCGTCGTCGCCTTCTTCCATCATGTCATCGTCGGAGATTTCGGCGCCTTCGGTTTCGCCGTCCTCCATCTGCTCGTCGGAGACTTCGCTGTCCTCGACAGGCGCCGCATCGCTGCCGGCATCCTCGTCGACCTCATCTTCGTTCTGCTCGTCGCCCGTCGGCTGATCATCCTCGTTGGACTGATCATCGGCGTCAGGATCGCTGTCGTCATCGCCATATTCCTCGGCCATTTCCATGGCCGAAAGCATATTGCGGATGACCTTCGAGAAGGCCTGCTGGTCGTTGATGACACCGGTGAGATTGTTGAGCTCGCTGCCAGCCTTGTCTTCGATGAAGGAACGCCACAGGTCGAGAACTTTTCCGGCCGAAGCCGGGGGCTTCTGGCCGGTGAGCTTTTCGCGCACCATCATCGCAACGGCTTCGCCGATCGGCGCATCTTCCTGCCGTTCGATGCCGGTGAAATTCGCCTTCGCGTACTTCTCCTCGGTCATGGAACGCAGATTGGTAGCCATGCCTTCCATCCGCAGCGAACCGATCGATTCCACGCGCGCCTGCTCGACAGCGTCGAAGATCGCCCGGGCATCCGAGCCCTGCGGCGCCATGCTGGAATGGACCCTCTCGTCGTGGCAGGCGATACGCAGTGCCATGGAATCGCCAAGGCCACGCGTCACCGCCAGCTCATGCGCCGTCGGACGCTTGGAAAGCTCCGGCAGACGAATGCGCTCGCCCGTCATGCCGGGACGCTCATTGGCGAAGGCTACCTCGACCTGGTCATCGCCCGCGATTGCGCGCACGCAGCCCGTTATCGCCCGCCGCAACGGCTCGACATCGACGGGCGCACCAGGCTTTGCTTTCGAATTGTCACCACGAGATGCCATGATCGACTGGCCTCAAGCCCCCAGCACGATGTTGGCCGCGCTTTCCTTCAGTTCCACGCCGAAGGCGCGCTGATAGTGCTCGGCCACCAGAGGACGCTCAAGCTCGTCACACTTGTTGAGGAAGGTGACGCGGAAGGCGAAGGCGATATCGCCGAAGATCTCGGCATTCTCGGCCCAGGTGATGACGGTACGCGGGCTCATGACCGTGGAGAGATCACCGTTCATGAACGAAGCGCGCGTGAGATCCGCAACACGGACCATCTTGGAAACCGTATCGCGGCCTTCCTTGTCCTTGCCGAAGCTCTTCACCTTGGCGGCGACGATATTTACTTCATGGTCGTGCGGCAGATAGTTCAGCGTCGAGACGATCGACCAGCGGTCCATCTGTGCCTGGTTGATCTGTTGCGTGCCGTGATAGAGACCCGTCGTATCGCCGAGACCGATCGTGTTGGCGGTCGCAAACAGGCGGAAGGCCGGGTGAGGACGGATGACACGGCTCTGGTCGAGCAGCGTCAGGCGGCCGGAGGATTCCAGTACGCGCTGGATGACGAACATCACGTCCGGGCGACCGGCATCATATTCGTCGAAGACGAGCGCGACATTGTGCTGATAGGCCCAGGGCAGGATGCCGTCCTTGAATTCGGTGACCTGCAGCCCGTCCTTGACGACGATCGCGTCCTTGCCGACGAGATCGATACGGCTGACATGGCTATCGAGGTTGATACGCACGCAAGGCCAGTTGAGGCGCGCGGCAACCTGCTCGATATGCGAAGACTTGCCCGTGCCGTGGTAGCCGGAGATCATCACGCGTCGGTTATGGGCAAAGCCGGCGAGGATCGCGAGCGTCGTCTCGCGGTCGAAGAGATAGTCGGAGTCGAGATCCGGAACATAGGCGTCGCCCTTGCTGTAGGCGGGCACACGAATGTCGGAATCGATGCCGAAGACCTCCCGGACCGAAACGGTGGTGTCGGGCAGTTCGGAAATATCAAGGTCAATCTTGCTCATCATGTCTCCAAGGCGGGTGACGGCCACCCGACCACACTATCTCAGCCATTGCGCAACCATGGCGCCGCAGTATCTTTTCCGCGTTCTCCAAGAGTCGGAACGTCGGCGACACTTCTCCGGGACTGAAACGAAACCTCGGCGGGATAATGACCGCTTGCGAGCATTCTTGAAAGAGTCCCGGACAAGAAACGCCGCGTCCGGAAGGTCGGCAGAGGCGATGTCGGGAAAACGCGCAAATATGTATGCCGCGATTGCCTGCGGCCTCAGCCGATGTGGACCATACCCGATTGAAGCTTAAGAGCAAGGACGGGAATTAACAAAAACCGTTCTGCTTCAATAATTGATAGGCCTGGATGACGGCGCGGAAACGCTCTTCCGAGCCGCGATCGCCGCCATTCGCATCGGGGTGATGCTTCTTGACCAGTTCCTTATACTTGCTCTTGATCTCCGCGGAAGTGGCGTTCGCCGCAAGTCCCATCGTATCGAAAGCCTTGGCTTCCAGCGATTTCAGCTTGCGGGCCTGCGGGAAACGCGGGCCGCTGCCCTTGCCGCTACCTTCCTTCACGAAACCGAACGGATCACGCACGCGCGAATAGGCGCCGGAGCGAACTTCGGCGTGCAGCGGGCTGTTCTTGGCATCCTTGTTGACGCCGACCGTCCAGGTGGGGCGATGACCGGTGATCGCCTCCTTCTGGTAGCGCGCAATTTCGCCGTCCGAGAGGCCGGAGAAATAATTGTATCCCTTGTTGTAGTCCTTGACGTGCTCGAAACAGAACAAAAAGAATTGGCCTTCCGCATTGCGTCCCACAGGAGCGCGATGCGTGCCTTTTTTGTCGCAGCCGTCCCACTGACAGCTTGGAGGCGCCTGTTCGGGCTCCTGCTCTCGCCTGCGGCGCGTTCGGATGCGATCGAAGTATTTGGAATCAAGTCTCATGACGGCGCTAATTATGGGGCTGCTGACTGCTGACAACAAGAATTGACAAACGGGAATGTTGCTGGCTTGGTGGGAACCTTTTTCATGAACTCAGAAGACCCCGTGATGACACTCCAGACCAGCATCGAAGAGAAGCTCAAGGCGACCTTCGCACCCGAACGCCTCTCCGTCATCAACGAGAGCCATCTGCATGCCGGCCACCAACCGGACATCACGGGCACCGGCGAGACGCATATGCGCGTTCGCATCGTCTCTGCAAAATTCGTCGGCATGTCTCGGCTGCAACGGCATAGGGCGATCACCGACCTCTTGAAGCCCGAGCTGGATGCCGGGCTTCACGCATTGGCCGTCGAGCCGGCAGCGCCAGGCGAACCGACGCGCTGGTAGCGCTTGCTTTCACGCAATTCCGGACACAAACCGCTGCGCACTTTTGCGTGAATTGCTCTAGCGGATAATGAGCGCCGTCGCGTAAAGCCCGAAACCGAAGACGGTATGGGCGAGCAGATTGAGCACACGGACCTTCGTGGGGTTCGGCGTCTTCGAAGCCGCCCACCCAAGCCCAAGACCCGGCTGCATCAGAAACCAGCCCGCACCGACGGTGACGATGCCGAGAACCCAGGCCGGCAGGAAAGTCGGCGCGGCAAACCAGGCCGGGCCGACGAAGATCGCCAGCAGAATGCCGTAGAGGATTCCGACCGCGTAGTGGCCGATCCAGCCGAGCGCCAGCTCGTTGGCATAGGGCGCGGCATCAGCGATATTATCGTGACAGACCTTGCCCTTGCCGAGATGCCAGAACCAGCGGCCGGCTGGCGCCCAGTTCGGCGACGGCGTCACGCCGAGCTTTGCGAGCATGATCGCCCAGATATCCATGAGGACGGTTGCCCCGATGCCGATGGCGACGGATCGCCAGAGAATGTCGAACATGTCAGATCCTGTAGGATGAGCCGGCGCACGGAAATGCCGCCGGTAACGGAAATCTTGGTCAAGCGGGTTTCGTCTCGTCTTCCTCGGCGGGGCGGATGCGCAGCTTGGTGATGCGGTTCTTTTCCCGCTTCATGACGACGAAGCGCTTGCCGTAGAAAGTGAAGGCCTGTCGCTCCTCGGGAATGGTCATCGATTCATGGATGACGAGACCGGCAATCGTCGTCGCCTCCTCATCCGGCAGGTTCCAGTCCAGCGCGCGGTTGAGATCGCGGATTGATACGCCACCATCGACGACGATGGAACCGTCGGCCTCCTGTCGTACGCCCTGTATATCAATATCGTGCTCGTCGGAGATATCGCCGACGATCTCCTCCAGAATATCCTCGAGCGTCACGACGCCCTGCACCTCGCCATATTCGTCGACGACGACGGCGAAATGCTGCTTGCGGCGGAGGAAGGCATTGAGCTGGTCTTCGAGATTGGTGCTGTCGGGCACGAACCAGGGTTTCTGGGCGATTTTCACGATATCGAGCTGCTGCGGCTCCATGTTCGGCTCGGCGAGCGCCCGCAACAGATCCTTGGCGTGTACGACGCCGATGATGTTGTCGATCGTACCGCGCCACAGCGGCATGCGTGTATAAGGGCTTTCGAGGATCGCCCGGACCACGGATTCGGGCGGATCGTCGGCATTGATCGCCCGCATCGCCATGCGGTGGACCATGATATCGGAAAGCTCGAGTTCGCCGAGATCGAGCACGCCGCCGAGACGGTCACGGTCGGCCTTTACGACAGAACCCTCGCGATGCAGCAGGTCGACGGCGCCGCGCAGCTCCTCATGCGCTGACAGCATCGAGACTTCGCGCGACAGGTTGATACCGAAAAGACCGAGGATCTGGCGCACGATCGCATTGACGAAGGAAGAGAGTGGACCGACCACGGCGACGAAGAGCCGTGTCGGTATTGCAACATTGAGCGCAAAACGCTCCGGCGTGGAGATCGCCCAGCTCTTCGGCAGAACCTCCGCGAAGATGACGAGGATAATGGTCATGGCAAGCGTCGCCAGCGCCACACCGGAATTGCCGAAGATCCCCAGAAATACGCTTGTCGCCAGCGACGATGAGAGAATATTGGCGAGGTTGTTACCGATCAGCAGCGCACCGATCAGCCGGTCACGACGCTCGATGAGGGTCCTGACGAGACCGGCGCGCTCGTCGCCATTGGCTTCCAGTGTATGGATCCGGCTTCTCGAAACGGCGGTCAGCGCGGTTTCGGATCCCGAAAAGAAGGCAGACATCAGTACCAGGGCCACGATCGAAACGATCTCCGGCCAGTAGACCGATAAAAACGCCAGGGTGCCCTCGACTGACATCAGGGATGTTTTTCCTTGAGAAAACTGATCACTTCGGAAGCCGGCACGTCATCGGCGACGAAGGACTGGCCGATGCCGCGTGTGAGGATGAAGGTAAGCTTACCGCCCTTGACCTTCTTGTCCTGCGCGATCGCATCCATCAGCACTTCGGCCGGCGGCAGGTTGCCTGGAATTTCCGACATGCGGGTCGGCAGGCCGACCGCCTTAAGATGCGCCTCGACGCGGTGGGCATCATCGGGGCTCGCAAGGTTCATGCGCGCCGAAAATTCATGCGCCAGCACCATGCCGATAGAAACGCCTTCACCATGAACCAGCCGGCTGCTGTCATAGGCGGTCGCGGCCTCCAGCGCGTGACCGAAGGTGTGGCCGAGATTGAGCAGCGCCCGCTGGCCGTTTTCCCGCTCGTCAGCAACCACGACATCCGCCTTCGCCTGGCAGCTGACCGCAATTGCTTCGATACGGGCCGAACCGCCTGCAAAGACCGCCTGCCAGTTGTTCTCCAGCCAGGCGAAGAAGTCCGGCTTGTCGATCAGGCCATACTTGGCGACTTCGGCATAACCGGCGCGGAATTCGCGTTCGCTCAGGGAATTCAGGACATCGGTATCGGCGAGAACCAGATCCGGCTGATGGAAAACGCCGATGAGGTTCTTGCCGTGGCGGCTATTGATGCCGGTCTTGCCGCCGACGGAGGAATCCACCTGAGCGAGCAGCGAAGTCGGCACCTGTACGAAGCGCACGCCGCGCCTGACGATGCCGGCCGCAAAACCCGAGAGGTCGCCGATGACGCCGCCGCCAAGCGCGATGACATAGTCATTGCGTTCGACGCGCGCTTCGAGAACCTTGTCGCAGACATTGACCAGATGCTCGAAACTCTTGGTCTTCTCTCCGGCTGGCAGCACGACCGCCGCCGATGCGATGCCGGCGGTATCGAGGCTCGCCTTCAAGGCATCGAGATAAAGCGGTGCCACATGCTCGTCGGTTATGATAGCCGCCTTGCGGCCCTTGAGCCGCGAGCCGATCTCGCCCCCGGCTCTGGCGATCAGCCCTGGCCCGATCAGAATGTCATAGGCACGTTCGCCAAGCGGTACATGCACCTTGCGGACGGCGGAAGCGGAGGTGATCGCGTTCATGATACTGCACTTTCCTTCTGGGCCTCGACCACGGCTCTCAGCACTTCATCGGCCATGACTTCCTTGCGCACGTCGCGCGAAAGCACCGTGAGATCGGCTTCGGCATAAACGGGGTAGCGGGCGTTCATCAGATTTTCGAGCGTCTGCTTCGGGTTTTCGGTCTTGAGCAGCGGACGTGTATCGCGCTTGTTGACCCGGTCCCAGAGCACGTCGAGATCGGCCTTCAGCCAGACCGAAAGGCCGCCCTTCTTGATATGCCTGCGCGTACGGGCGTTGATGAAGGCGCCGCCGCCGGTAGAGACGACGCGCGGCCCGCCCTTCAGCAGACGCTTCATCACCCGTGCTTCGAGCGCCCGGAACTCTTCTTCTCCATAGGCCGCGAAAAGCTCCGTGATCGTCATGCGCGAGACGCGCTCGATCTCTATATCGCTGTCGATGAAGGGAACGCCGAGCTGCTGCGCAAGGAGGCGGCCGACCGAGGATTTTCCGGCGCCCATGAGGCCGACGAGGATCAGATTGCGTGAACCGAGCGCGGCGCGAGCTCTGTCTCTCAGGCTGTCTGCAACGGAAACTGGGGGTTCACTCATCGGTCCATTCACACTTTGTTTGCAAACGGTATCGACAAATGCGGGTGTAGCGTCAAGTCGCGGGCAAGGGAATCATGGTCTCACTGCCGCTTCTTGCACTTGCAAACATGCTTCTTATAACAGAAGCAGAGTTCTAAGGAGTAGCCGGATGCCGAGCCTGATCCGTTTCCTGTCCGTCCTGGCGGTCATCGCCGGACTGATCTATGGAGCGATGTGGGCGCTCGTCACCTTCGTCGAGCCGCAGGAGCGGGACGTGACGATCCGCATCCCCTCCGAGCGGGTAAACCCGCCGTCGACGGGCACGATCAACACCACGAAGAAGTGACGCGATGAAGGATCTCGGCCGCGTCCATGTGGAATCATTTCTGGAAATGATGAGTGCCGAGCGGGGTGCTGCGGTCAATACGCTGCAATCCTACGAACGCGATCTGGACGACTTGCGCTCCTTCCTGCACGGCCGCAGCATTCGCCTGACCGAAGCGGCTTCGGGCGATCTCGGCGCCTATCTCAGTTCGCTATCCACGCAGGGTTTCAAGCCTTCCTCGCAAGCCCGCCGCCTTGCCTCCATGCGGCAGTTCTACAAATTCCTCTATGCCGAGGGCCTGCGCACCGACGATCCGACCGGCATTCTCGACGCGCCGAAAAAGGGCCGCTCCCTGCCGAAGACGATGGGCGTCGAGGAAGTGACCAAGCTGCTTACTCAGGCAGAAACCGAGGCCGCTGACCCTGCCCCCGGCCAGCTTCACCGCATGCGCATGCTGGCGCTGCTGGAACTGCTCTATGCCACCGGCATGCGTGTCAGCGAGCTCGTCTCGCTTCCAGCCCGCGTTCTCGATCAGGAAGGCCGTTTCCTGATGATCCGCGGCAAGGGCAACAAGGAGCGGCTGGTACCGCTTTCCCAATCGGCCATTGCCGCTCTGAAATCCTACGGCGGCATGCTGGCGTCGGAAAACGCCGCATCAAAACAGCCCCAGGAGAGCCCCTGGCTCTTCCCGGCCGCCTCGAAAGAGGGATACTTGCCGCGCCAGGTCTTCGCCCGCGATCTCAAGAATCTGGCAATCCGCGCCGGCCTCACACCTTCGATGATTTCGCCGCACGTCATGCGACACGCCTTCGCGAGCCACCTTCTGGCCAACGGCGCGGACCTGCGCGTGGTGCAGGAACTCCTCGGCCATTCAGACATTTCGACGACACAAATCTATACGCATGTTCTGGAAGAACGGCTCCAGCAACTCGTCCATACGCACCACCCCCTTGCAAAACAGGCGAAAAAGCACGAATAGGACCGGCGACAAGGGACGGAACCAGGAAACTGCCCCGCGCACAAGGAACGGAAACGCACCTCATGCACAACTATCTCGACTTCGAAAAGCCGATCTCCGACCTCGAAGGTAAGATCATCGAGCTTAAGAAGCTGGCGACGGAAGACGAAAGCATCGACACCTCCGACGAGGTCGGCAGGCTCGAAGTCCGCGTCCGCGAGGCGATCGTCGAGATCTATTCGAAGCTCAACGCCTGGCAGAAGACGCAGGTCGCGCGCCATCCGCAGCGTCCCCATTTCGTCGATTATGCCAAGACGCTCTTCCAGGAATTCACGCCGCTTGCCGGCGACCGCAAGTTTTCCGAGGATGCCGCCATCCAGGCTGGCCTTGCCCGCTTTCGCGGCCAGCCGGTCGCCGTCATTGGTCAGGAAAAGGGCAACGACACCAAGAGCCGCCTGAAGCACAATTTCGGCAGCGCCCGTCCTGAAGGTTACCGCAAGGCGATCCGTATCCTCGAAATGGCGGATCGTTTTCAGCTTCCGGTCATCACCCTCGTCGATACCGCAGGCGCCTATCCGGGTGTCGGCGCCGAAGAGCGCGGTCAGGCCGAAGCCATCGCCCGTTCGACGGAGATGTGCCTCGGCGTGAAGGTGCCACTGATCTCGATCGTCATCGGCGAAGGCGGCTCAGGCGGCGCGATCGCGATTGCTACCGGCAACCGCGTCTACATGCTCGAACATTCGATCTACAGCGTCATCTCGCCGGAAGGCGCCGCCTCGATCCTCTGGCGTGATTCCACCCGCGCCAAGGAAGCGGCGACCAATATGAAGATCACGGCGGAGGACTTGAAGGCACTCGGCGTCATCGACGGCATTATCCCCGAGCCGCTCGGCGGCGCCCACCGTGATCCCGACAGCGTCATCGCCGCCACCGGCGATATAATCTCCAACGCGCTTGCCGAAATGGCCTCCCGTTCCGGCGAACAACTGCGTAATGACCGCCGCCAGAAGTTCCTCGCCATGGGCCGCAATCTGTAAAATCCGCAGGTCTGCGTAGTTGATTGAGGCCAAATCTTGGCCACAATAATGTTATCTGTAACATCAGTGCTTGCAGGGCGCTTCGGGGTAAGTCATAGGCTGGTAAGGATTTATCAAGTATAAGCCGCCTATGATTCCGCGCTACGCCCGGTTTCCGTAAGCGGGTTGGGTCGCATTATTGATGGGCTGATTGAATGCGCATACGTCATCTTGCCTATGTTTCGCTCATGGCGCTGGCTCTGACCGGCTGCAATGACGCATTGGAATCCGCGCAGGGTATCGACCTCTCGACCGTCAGGAACAAGGTGGAGCAGCCGCTTCCGAGCCGCATCCTTGCCGACATGTCGGCCAAGGGCATGGACCGCAACTCGCCGATCATGATCCGCATCTTCAAGGAAGAAGGCGCGCTGGAAATCTGGAAGGCGAAGACGAACAACCGTTTCGACAAGATCGCCGACTACAAGATCTGCGCCTGGTCCGGCAAACTCGGCCCGAAGGTGAAGACCGGCGACCGTCAGGCGCCAGAAGGTTTCTACAACCTCACTCGCTCTAACCTGAACCCCAATTCCAAATATTATCTCGCCATCAACACCGGTTTCCCGAACCGCTATGATGCCGTCAACGGCCGCTCCGGCAGTGATCTGATGATCCATGGCGCCTGCTCGTCGTCAGGCTGCTACTCCATGACCGACCAGCAGGTTCTGGAAATCTACGCCTTTGCCCGCGACGCCCTCAAGGGTGGTCAGGAAACGGTACAGCTTCAGGCCTTCCCCTTCCGCATGACGGCCGAGAACATGGTCAAGCATCGTCTCGATCAGAACTACGATTTCTGGAAGATGCTGAAGGTCGGCTACGACAATTTCGAAGTCACCAAGCGCCCGCCGGAAGTGAATGTCTGCGAGAAGAAATACGTCTTCAACCAGCAGGCAACCGATGGCGGCAGCTTCAATCCGGCCGGCAAGTGCCCGGCCATGTCAACGCCGCCCGCACTGACAGCGGCTCTCGCTTCCTACGACAAGACTTATGACGCCGACTATCAGACGGCCCTGAAAAAATATGACGGCCTTGCCTGGTACGACCCGACAGAGGCCGAGCGCAAGGCTGTTGTCGCCAAGCTCCGCAAAGGCCGCGAACTGGCTTTTGCGCCAACGGGCACCTCGCTGGAAGCCGGCCGCATGGTCAAGGTTGCCGAACTCGAAGACATGATGGCCAATCAGGCCGCGAAGAGCGTTGCTGCCAAGACCGCAGCGACTGCGACGCCGACGACGCAGGCTCAAGCCACGACCGTCGCTGCAGCGCTGCCGGCCAATATTCCGGTGCCGATGCAGAACCCGCTGGCCTATGCCGCGCCCGAGCCCGCGCCGCAGGAAACCGCCGACGCCACCAAGAAGCCGTTCTGGAAGTTCTGGGCCAGGAACTGATCGGCTTGGACGCCATTCTCTACGATCTGCGCGGGCTGAAATGCCCGCTCCCCGTCATCAAGACGCGCAAGAAGCTGACGGCCATGCCAAGCGGTGCGATGATCCTCGTCGACACCAGCGATCCGCTTGCCGCCATCGACATCCCGCATTTCTGCAATGAAGATGGCCACGATCTGGTCAGCACGGAAAAGACCGAGCGCGGCCACCGTTTCCTGATCCGCAAGGGATAGAGCGTTTTCTGATTAAATCCGCATGCCCGGAATGGCGAGCGGATTGTCGCTGAGCGCAGCCCGGTCAGGCGTATCGATCCGCGGCTTGCCGAGGAAGGCATCGAAAAGATCTTTCACGAAAGCCTCCGGCAGATCCTTGGTGATCAGCACCATGCGCGTGCGCCGGTCCTCAGGATCCGGCCAGGCAGCAAGCCGCACCGGCGGGTGGAAGATGCTCTGGACGCCGTGCAGCACCAGCGGGCGTTCCGGCCGGTCTGATGTGGCGATGATCGCCTTCATGCGCAGAAGCTTCTCTCCATGCGCCGAACGCAGGAGATCGATGAACATTTCGAGCGCCATCGGATCGATTGCCTTCTCCTCGATGATCGAGAAGGAACGGATCGACGCATCGTGACGATTGACGTCGTGCGGGTCCTGATGCTCGTGGCCATGATGATGGTGGTGATGACCGTGATCGTGGCCATGATCATGATGGCCCTCATGCTCGTCCTCATCATGCAGCCAGCGGCGGACATCGGCGATTTTTGTGCCGGGATCATAAAGCCCGTTGACGAAAATACGCGCTGAGCCTGCCTCATCGCTGTCGGCATCCATGATGGCGGCACGCGGATTGAGGCCATGCAGACGTGCCATCAGCGCATCCGTGTCACCCGCTATGCTCTGTTTCGAAACGATGAGCCGATCGGCGACAGCCGTCTGCTTGCGCGCCTCCTCATGATTGTCGAGCGTCTGTAGGCCGTTCACGGCATCGACGACGGTGACCACACCATCGAGCTCGAAATTCTGCGCAACAATCGGATTGCCCATGATCGCCTGCATGACGGGAGCCGGATCGGCAAGACCGGTGGTTTCGATGACCACGCGCTTGACCGGCTTCACACGGCCTGTCTGCACGGCATCCATAAGGTTCGCCAGCGTATCGACCAGTTCCCCGCGCACGGTGCAGCAGAGGCAGCCGTCGGAGAGCTCGATAATGGAATCGCCGGAGCTTTCGACCAGCAGATGGTCGATGCCGACATCGCCGAATTCATTGATGATGACGGCCGCATCCTTCATGGCAGGATCTTTGAGGATACGATTCAGAAGCGTCGATTTTCCGGCGCCGAGGAAGCCGGTCAGGATTGTGACCGGGATCTTGTCGCTAAACGTGCTCATGGTTTTTCCTTAGAAGGATTTCGGCCGCGGGAGCGGAACCGGCACATTGGCGAGCGCCTCGACCGCGTCACCCTTGGCGGTCTTGTCGTTCTGCGCAACCGGCTGCGTATCCTGCCCCGGAATGAGGCCGGCGAACACGAATTGCGGCTCGTGATCCATCTCGTGAATATAGGGCGACTGCACCTTCATGCGGCCGACCTCGTCGCGCGTTTCGCTGCGCACCTTCGCGCCCTTGGCGCTGCAAATATCGGCCGTGATGTCATTCACCTGGTCCTGCCCCGGACCATAGGGCCTCAGCGAACCCAGTGTATCATTTGCTGCAAACTGTGTGGTGAAGCCCTTCTGCAGCAGATTGGCAGTGGCGTCAGCGCGGGCCGCCAGGCTGTCGGTGCCGAGCACGACGGAAACCAGCGTGCGGCCGCTGCGTGTCGCCGAACCGATCTGGTTGAAGCCCGAAGCGCAGATAAAGCCGGTCTTCATACCGTCGGCACCGGCAAAACGGCCGATCAGCATATTGATGTTCGGAACGTTCTGCTTGCCGGTCGTAAAGCCTTCCAGCGAAAAATAGCCGGCATATTGCGGGAAGTCCCGGCGCAGCGCCACCGACAGGATCGCGAGGTCGCGAGCCGTCGTAAACTGCCCCTTGCCCGGCAGGCCGTTCGGATTGATGAAATGCGAATCCGACATGCCGAGCTTCGCCGCTTCGGCATTCATGCGGACAACGAAAGCTTCCTCGGTGCCGCTGACCGCCTCGGCGACGGCGACCGCGATATCGTTCGCCGACTTCACCATCAGGATCTTGAGCGCGCTGTCGAGCGTGAATTTCTGGCCCGGCTTGAAGCCCATCTTGGCCGGCGGTTCGGCGGCTGCCCGCTTGCTCATGACAACGGGCGTGTCGAGGCTGATCTGGCCGGAGCGGATTGCATCGAATACCGTATAAACGGTCATGAGTTTGGTCAGTGAAGCCGGATACCACTTGCGGAAGGCTTCTTCATGCTCCAGCACCCGGCCGGTCTGCACGTCGACGAGAATATGCGGATTGGCCTCAGCAAGTGTAACGGACGAGACAAGAACCGCTGTTGCTGTCGCTATAAAAGAAAAGGGCCGCAAAGCGGCGAACAAACGATCGGGGCGCGTCGACAAGTGCTCGTCCTTCAGGGAATTATCTCGAAACCTTCCCCTATTTACCCTATATGGCTATGACATGGCAAAGGTCATTGACTAAGTTATTTCCAAGGCATCACGCCCTTGTGATGCTTTCAGACAGGCCCCACGCATTTCATTCACAGGAAGCCAAGAATGCCGATTCTGAATAGAGCCGCCGAACTTCAGGACGAAGTCGCAGAGTGGCGCCGCCACATCCATGCGCGGCCGGAACTTCTCTTCGCAGTCGAAAATACCGCTGCCTTCGTTGCTGAAAAGCTTAAGGAATTCGGCGTCGATGAAATCGTCACCGGCATCGGTCGCACAGGCGTCGTCGGCCTCATCAAGGGCAAGGGCGAAGGCAGCCGCACGGTCGGCCTGCGCGCCGATATGGATGCCCTGCCGCTCACCGAAATCACTGGCAAACCTTGGGCATCGAAAACACCTGGCAAGATGCACGCCTGCGGTCATGACGGCCATACCGCCATGCTGCTGGGTGCAGCGAAATATCTCGCAGAGACCCGCAACTTCAATGGCAATGTCGCTGTGATCTTTCAGCCCGCCGAAGAAGGCGGCGGCGGCGGCAACCTGATGGTGAAGGACGGCATGATGGAGCGCTTCGGCATCGAAGAGGTCTACGGCATGCACAATCTGCCGGGCCTGCCCGTCGGCCAGTTCGCCACCCGCAAAGGTCCCATCATGGCGGCGACCGACGAATTCACCGTCACCATCAAGGGCCGCGGCGGCCATGCAGCGCAGCCGCACCGTACGATCGACCCGATCGCCATCGGCGCGCAGATCGTCTCGAACCTGCAACTGATCGCCTCGCGCAGCGTCAATCCGCTGCGCTCGGTCGTCGTCTCCGTCACCAAGTTCAATGCCGGCTTCGCCCATAACGTCATCCCCAATGACGCAACCTTCGCCGGCACGATCCGCACGCTTGATGACGAGGTGCGCGCCCAGGCCGAAGCACGCCTTCGCGAAGTCGTGGAAGGCATCTGCGCTGCCCATGGTGCGGCAGCCGACATCAACTTCCACCGCAACTACCCCGTCACCTTCAACCATGCGGATGAAACGGAACATGCCGTCGCCATCGCCAGCGACATTGCCGGCGAAGCCAACGTCAATCCCGAGGTCGATCCGATGATGGGCGGCGAGGATTTCTCCTACATGCTGAACGCCCGCCCCGGCGCCTTCATCTTCATCGGCAACGGCGACACCGCCGGCCTGCATAACCCGGCCTACGACTTCAACGACGAAGCCATCGCCCACGGCATTTCCTACTGGGTGCGCCTTGCCGAACAGCGCCTCGGCGCCTGAGATGAAACGACATTAGAAATACTGAAAAGGCTTGGCTTCCTGCCAAGCCTTTTGTATGCATGGCATCCAAGTGGTCCCGTAGCTCAGCAGGATAGAGCACCAGATTCCTAATCTGGGGGTCACGCGTTCGAATCGCGTCGGGATCACCACTCTCTCACCGATAGCCAGGTCGCCACCGCACGGCGCGTTTTGCGCCAACCCCGAACAGTGCCGCGACGATCCAACTGCCGAGGAAGCCGATTGCCGCCCAGACGAGGCCGGCGAAGCTGACGGGGACGCCGGGCACGAAGTCGCGCCATGTATTGGCAATTATCCCCTCATCGGCATCGCGCATCAACACGAAGGGCTTGGCGACCGGCGGCGCACTACCGAGATCCGATTGCTGGGTGACGAGGCGCTCATAGCGCTCCAGCGTACTGCGCATCGAAAGGCCGCGATCGCGCAGGAAATCGTCGGGAGAACGGGCATAGACATCGAGCGCCTGCTGACGATCGAGATGATGGTCGGCGGCCTGTTTCGTGAAGTCGTCGACGATGATCCTGAGCTCGTCGATCGCCCCGCCGATACGCTGGCGATATTGCTGTGCGAATTCCGGCGCCTGCGAGAAAAGCGTGCCGCCGGCAAGTCCAACGACCAGTGTGACGGCCCTTCCAATCTGTCCCATGACGATGTCTCCGGCTGTTCCGACACCAGAACGATTTCGAGCGGGCAAAGGTTGCCACTGACACATTTGGTAACGCTATGTGATTGAACTGATTGCGCTTCGTTCGAGTTGATCACCCGACCAACTTAGAAAGAGAGGCTTGTCATGAAGAATACTATCATCGCTTCTGCATTTGCTGCGGTTACGATTTTCGCCGCTGCTCTGCCTTCGCAGGCGGCCAGCGTAACCATCACAACTGACAATGGCGGAGACGGATATCACCACCGCATGGCGGATCGTCCTTACTACCGCCATCACCTGCCGCCTCGCCGCGTTTCGCATGATTGCGTGACCCGCACGGAACGCATCCATAGCCACGGCGAAACCGTGATCAAGAAGACCCGTGTCTGCCGCTAAGATACGAAGACCCCGGCTGGAGACCCGGCCGGGGTCTGCTGTTCTCAAGCATGAGGAACTTCGGAATTTTTCCCGCGTTTTACCGGCAAAACAGGAGTATCCATCATGCGTATTCGAATGACTCTTCTTGCAATTGGCGGCGCAATCGCCTGCGGTCTGCTCATCGCCATCAGCTACCAGCCGCAAGGCCCCGTCGCCACACATAAGACCGATCGGCTCGTCGGTGAAAAGGCCCCCGCCGGTTTCCTGACCGAGCGCTTCGGCTGATCAGCTGAGCGACGGCTTGCGTGCCACGACGTGGAAATATTCCTCGTCTGCCAGGGTTTCGCCACCAAGCGGGCGACCATCGACCGAAAAGAGCAACGGTTCGCCGGTAAAACCGCTTTCGGTGAGTTGTGAGCGCAGCTGACCGGGTGTCGTGGCATAGACCATGATGCCGAAATCATGGGCGCGATGCAGCAAGATCGCATGTTCGCCATGCCGCTGCTCCAGTGGCGCGAAACGACGTTCCCGCACCAGTCCCATTGCGTGCTTGAGGAGCCGGAAGCTCAGCTTCACCGGATGGTTGGACCAGACGATGGAAGAACGGGCGCGGTTTTCACCAAAACCATGCCAATTGCGATTGAAGGTCGAAAAGGCAAACGTGCCGCCGGCCTTCAGCACGCGCAATACTTCACGCAGGACCGATCTGCGTCCATCCGCATCGACGGAGTCGATACCGTTATAGCTGAAAACGACGAGATCGAAGGAGCCATTGGCAAAGGCCGAAAGATCACGTGCATCCATATTTTCAAAACGAAGGCCCGGATGGTTGGAGCGCGCAAGCGTCACCATCTCGGGCGTATAGTCGATGCCAACATAGTTGTCCGCCTCGCTGGCAAGAAGCGCTGCGGTGCGGCCTCCGCCGACACCGATATCGAGGACGCTGCCGCCCTTAGCATTGGCGAGGCCAATGCCAAGCGCCATACGTTCGCCTTCATTGATGAAACCGCTGCCATTGCGATAGTCGCGTCGGGAGAGCGGGCTGCTCCATGTCCGACGATTGATCATTTCCATCTGATGCATCAAAACACCTGACTTTCGGGGCTGGAATAGGTCCAAACCTAGGTCAGGGGTCGGCGCGGATAAACTTACATAAAGTTAATGTTTGGTTAATAGTTAATGTCGAACATTAACCATCGAGTCCGCAAGCAAAATACGGTTGCGAACCGTATGCACGCCTTCAACTGTTCTTGCGATGACTGTTGCCCGCTCGATTTCATCAACCGTACCGACGTGGCCGCTCAAAACGATCTCGTCGCCTTCGGCCGTAACCTCGACATCGGATGCATCGATACCGCCAGCAACGGCCAGTGCATTGGCAACCGCAGATTCCAGCGTCGCACGATTGGCATATTCAGCCTCAGCTTCGGGCAGATGACCATGAAAGGTCTGTTCCTTGAAGACCATCGTTCTGTCCTCCTTGGTGGTGAGGGAGAAACGCGGCTGACAGGACTTTGGTTTCGCCTACCAGCGAAGCTGATAGTTCAAATTGACATTTCCCGTCCGCCCCGTCGAAAGCGGATCGGACACAGACGCGCTCAGGCCGAGATTGGGTAGGATGTTCTGGCTGACGGCAACGGTACTGGAAAAGTCGCCATTGAAATCGCTGACGCTGCTCCCGGCCGAAATCGATGTGCCGGTCCACGGATAGATCAGCTTGACCGCCTGGGAAGCCGACACCGTCGCCTGCCGCGCATCGACGGCGCTGTAACCGAGGCTCACCGCGCGTGTCGTCTGCATGTCGAGCGAATCTGAGAGTATCCAGCTTCGCGAACGGCTGAGCATAAGCGCGCCGCTGCCGCGTAACGTATCGACCTGCAGCGTCACATCCTGCTGCGCACGGCTGGCCGGCGTAACGCTCACCTTCTGCAGCTTGCCCCAGAGCATCGCCTGGCCAGAATTCGGCAACGGTGCCCCGCTCTTGTTGGAGGCTAGCGCGAGATCTGCGCCGGCGCTCGTCTCCCATTCCATCGGCAGGCGGAACCCGACCGTCGTTTTGTAGGAACTGGTGGATACCTTCACCGGCGACCAGATCACCAGATCATCCGCAAATACCGGATTGGCCAGCGGCAGAAGGGCAAAAACAAAGCATGCAATCTTTATTTTCGTCATAATATCGCATCGTTTTGAACTAGCACGCCGATCGCGCACCAATAGGCGCAGAGCGGACGTGGAGCGCTCGCGTCGAACGCAATGAAGGATGGCGCAAACACGCAATCCCGGTTCAGTCTTCGATTTTTCTTTGGCCCGCGGCCAATGGCATAAATTGCCGGTTGCTCGTCGGACACATCAGTGCCCAGCGGATTTGCCTTTTCGGCCGCAACCGGCCGCAGCAAATGATCATCCCCGTGAGGACTGTTGTCAGGATCACATCATGGCGAACCTATGTAAACCCCCTCTGGAGTTGAAATTTGCTGCACCGCACACTTGCTGCCTCCCACGATCCCCTGTAGAGCCGATGCCGAATATGCAATTTCTTGCGAAATCGACCATGATGACGAGCGAAACCGCGCCTCGGCGCCTCAGTATCTTCGGTTCGACCGGCTCGATCGGCCAAAATACGCTCAATGTCATCGATCATCTGGGCGGCCGGGACAATTTCGAAATTTCCGTCCTGACCGGCAACGGCAATGTAGAATTGCTGGCCCAGCAAGCGAAATCGTCGGGCGCGCAGCTGGCCGTCATCGCCAATGACCGGCATTACGAATCACTGAAAAGCGAGCTTTCGGGCAGCGGCATCGCAGTCGCTGCCGGCAAATCCGGCCTGATGGAGGCGGCAGACCGCGAGGCGGACTGGGTGATGGCAGCCATCGTCGGCACGGCCGGCCTTGCTCCTACTCTTGCCGCGGCGCGCCGCGGCGCCGATATCGCGCTCGCCAACAAGGAATGCCTTGTTTCGGCAGGCGATCTTTTCATCGAGTCGGTGAGAAACGGTGGCGGCAAGCTGTTGCCTGTCGATAGCGAACACAATGCGATCTTCCAGGTGCTGGAGGAAAACCAGCGCCATGCCGTGGAACGTATCATCCTGACGGCATCAGGCGGTCCCTTCCGCACGTCCTCACTGGAGGAGATGGCCAACGTCACGGTCGAGACCGCACGCGCCCATCCGAGATGGTCGATGGGCCTGAAGATTTCCATCGACAGTGCGTCGCTGTTCAACAAGGCGCTGGAGATGATCGAGGCGAAGCACCTTTTCGGCCTGCGCCCCGAGCAGGTGGAGGTGATCGTTCATCCGCAGTCGGTCATCCATTCGATGGTCGGCTATACGGATGGCTCGGTGCTGGCACAGCTCGGCGCACCGGATATGCGTACCGCAATTGGCTACGCCCTCTCCCATCCGCGCCGGGCGAACCTGCCGATCGAGCGGCTGGATTTCGCCAAACTGGCACGGCTGGACTTCGAGGCTCCGGATGAAAAACGTTTCCCTGCGCTCCGGCTTGCTCGGTTGGCGATGACGCGCGGCGGCGTCCAGGGCGCAGTGCTGAACGGCGCCAAGGAAGTGGCGCTCGAAGCCTTCATCGAGGGCCGCCTGCCCTTCCTCGCCATGGCTGAGATCACCGAAAAAGTGATGGACGATCTCATCGATCTGCCAGCGGCCGCGACGATGGACGACGTGTTCGCCGCAGACAAGGAAGCCCGGCAGCGGGCTGCCGGGCTCATCCGATAAAGAAATTTTCCTGAAAAATCAGGCGCCGTGACGTCAAGCGACGTGACGGGCAAGCGCGCAGCGCGACCAGAGCGAATGCAGCGCGCCGACGAGATGCTCGATATCGGCATCCGAATGCAGCGGCGTCGGCGTGATGCGCAGGCGCTCGGTCTTCTTCGGCACCGTCGGATAATTGATCGGCTGCACATAGACGCCGAAATTGTCGAGCAGCAGATCCGAGATCCACTTGCACTTGGCGGCATCGCCGACCATGACCGGCACAATATGGCTCGGGTTCGGCATGTGCGGAATGCCCTGCTGGTCAAGCAGCGTGCGCAGTTTTCGCACGCGGTCCTGATGGCGCGCGCGTTCGAAGGGGCTTGCCTTCAGATGCCGGATCGAGGCGACCGAGCCGGCAGCGAGGGCCGGCGGTAGCGACGTCGTGAAGATGAAGCCCGACGCAAATGAGCGGATGAAATCGCAGAGCGCGGCGGAAGCCGCGATATAACCACCCATGACGCCGAATGCCTTGGCAAGCGTGCCTTCGATAACGGTGATGCGGTCCATCAGGCCTTCGCGCTCGGCAATACCGCCGCCGCGCGGACCGTACATGCCGACGGCATGGACTTCATCGAGATAGGTCATGGCGCCGTATTTGTCGGCGAGATCGCAGATTTCCTTGATTGGCGCGATATCGCCATCCATCGAATAGACGGATTCGAAGGCGATGAGCTTCGGCGCCTTGGGATCGGCAGCAGCGAGCCTGGCTTCGAGGTCGGCCACGTCATTGTGCTTCCAGATGACCTTCTCGCACTTGGCGTAGCGGATGCCCTCGATCATCGAGGCATGGTTGAAAGCATCGGAGAAGATGATGAGGCCGGGGATCTTGGCGCCGAGCGTCCCGAGCGCCGCCCAGTTGGAAACATAGCCGGATGTGAAGGTCAGCGCGGCTTCCTTGCCATGCAGATCAGCGAGCTCCTGCTCAAGCAGAACATGGTAGTGGTTGGTGCCAGAGATATTCCGGGTGCCTCCCGCACCCGCGCCACAGTGATCGATGGCTTCCTTCATCGCCTCGATCACCTTGGGGTGCTGGCCCATGCCGAGATAGTCATTAGAGCACCAGACGGTCACTTCCTGTTCGCCATTCGCCGTGTGGCGGGTCGCACGCGGAAAGTTACCGCGATGGCGCTCCAGATCGGCAAAAACGCGGTAACGGCCCTCAGTGTGAAGCCCGTCCAACTCGCTTTTGAAAAACGCTTCGAAATCCATCATATGCTCCAGTTCGTACGGCTGTTTCTTGCTGAGACGGCAACCGGACGTCAACCCTTTCGTCCCTGATTTAACATCAACTGCGGCAAAAGGCGCAGACTTTTGAATGATTCCAGATAAAAAATAAGCGAGCCGTGATCGGGGAAATTGATCGACGTCAATTCCGGCGACAAATTCGCTTTTTATCGTGGAAAGAAATCCGCGCCTTACGAAAAAAGCTTGGTGATGGTGGACAAGCCCTTCTTGCGACATAGTTTTCGGGCTAGCCTGGGAAAAAAACAGGTTAGGGACGACATCCGCCCGATGGGGCGCCAAAAACCTCGGAGAGAAGAGATGAAAAAAGTCCTCGTACTCGCATTGATCGGCCTTTCGATCGCAAGCTGCACACCCACGCAACAGGGGGCCGGTATCGGCGCGGCGTCTGGTGCGGTTATCGGCGGCGTGGTCACCGGCGACGTGCGCGGCGCGGCAGTCGGCGCAGCGATCGGCGGCGTTTCGGGCGCGCTTATCGGCAGGGTCGCAGAGCAGCCCGGCCAATGCTACTACCGGGACCGGTATGGCCGCCGCTACATCGATGATTGCCGCTGAGATCTGCAATCAGAATGGGAAAAATGGAAATCCCGGACCCTCGTCCGGGATTTTTTTGTACTAAATTAGTGCGCCAGCAGTTTAAATTGGTACACGTGGCGCGATTTTGCCGCTAAGCTTGCTGTCGGCTGGGGAACGCAGAGCTTCATTTTAATGTAACCCAAAAGCGGCGGATGCGGATTAGAGGGACGGGCCTGAGAACGGGTATTGCGTATCGAGCAGGCGCCATGGTGCTGGTCGCAGCGGCGGCTGCATTTTCACCAGTCCTCGTGGGCAATGCTTACGCATTCAAGCTTTTTGGCATCACCATATTCGGCAAGGACGAGGACGAAAACCTGCAGGTGCCCGATCCTGTGCGCTATGATGTCGACCTGGAAACCGGGACAGCCGATAGCGACCTCAAGGAGGCGCTGGAGAACAGCTCTCGTCTCGTCGGCGACAAGAAGCGTCCGGTTTCAGGCGATCTGGGCGTCGTCGTGAAAGCCCGCGACGACCGCGACAGGCTGATCGCCACACTCTACGAAAAGGCGCGCTACGGCGGCGTGGTGACGATTACCATCGACGGCCGCAACATAGACGATCTGCCACCCAACCCGACTTTCGATCGCTCAAAGCCCATCCCAGTCAAGGTGGATATAGCGCCTGGCCCGGTCTTCACTGTCAATGAAGTGCAGTTCGGCGGCGATGCTGCGCACCGCAATCCCGCCGATTATGATCTGGCGCCCGGCGAGCAAGCCGGCTCGCTCGCCGTCATCAAAGCCGGTGATACGATCGTCGACCAGTTGAAGAGCGAAGGCAGGCCCTTTGCCAAGCTGACGGAGCGGCGCGTGGTCGCCGACCATAGCAAGAACACCGTCGATATCGTTCTCGCTGCCGAAGGTGGTCCGGTTGCTCCGATCGGCGACGTCGGCGTCACTGGCGAGGAAAGGGTCAAGCCGGAATTCATCCAACGTTATTCCCGCCTGCAGAAGGGCGAAGCCTATTCGCCCGAGGCATTGAGGAAGGCAGGCGAGCGCCTGCGCGCGCTTGGCGTGTTCTCCAGTGTGACGATCCACGAAGGCGACGCACTGGCCTCCGATGGTACCTTGCCCATGACGATCGAGGTTTCCGAAGGCAAGCGGCGCTACCTCGGCATCGGCGCGCAATATTCGACGATCGACGGTTTCGGCGTCAACGGTTACTGGGGCCATCGCAACCTGTTCGGCGGGGCCGAATCGCTGCGCATCGAAGGCGCCGTCTCACGCCTCGGCGAAGCGTCCGACCTCGGCGATCTCGATTACTCCGCCGGCATTCTCTTCACGAAACCGGGCTTCATCAATCCGTCCGCCACCCTTAAGGCCGGAATCGTCGCCAAGACGCAAAATCCGGATGCCTATAATGCCAAGCTCATCACCGCCTCGCTCGGCCTCTCCTATGAATTGACGGATCAGGACACCATCTCTGCAGCCGGCGAGGTGAGCTTCGAGAATGACGACGACGCTTTCGGCAACAACAACTATCTGACCTTCACGCTGCCGATCACTTATGATCGCGACGCCCGCGACGACAAATACAATCCGACCGGGGGCTACCACGCCACGCTGTCGGCAAAGCCGGGCTATGAGTTCATGAACGGAACGGTCTATTCGGCCTTCGAGGGCTCGATATCAGGCTATCTCGGTCTCGGCGCCGAAGACGGCATCGTGCTGGCCGCCAAGCTCGCGGCCGGCACGCTGATCGGCGGCGACGGCGTTCAGGATATTCCCGCCACCCAGCGTTTCTTCGCCGGCGGCGGCGGTTCCGTGCGTGGTTACGGCTATCAGGAAATCTCGCCCTATAACGAAAACGACGAGGCCACCGGCGGTCGTTCCTATGTGACCGGCTCCTTTGAGGCGCGTATCAGGATCACCGATACGATCGGCATTGTGCCCTTCCTCGATGTCGGCACGGTTTCGGGCAGCATTGCGCCTGATTTTTCCGATATCAGGGCCGGCGCAGGCGCCGGTATCCGCTATGCAACGCCTTTCGGCCCCCTTCGGCTTGATTTTGCCGTACCGCTGAACAAGTACGACGGTGGGACGGATTATGGAATTTATGCCGGCATAGGCCAGTCGTTCTAGGCCAGTTATCAGGAATGCCGATTTCGCAGTGTTTTCCGACCTGTGAGCTGTCATGAAAACGGGATAGTGTCCGCTCTTATGCAAATGTTGGCGAAAATCATGAACTGGATAATGCGGCTCGTCGGCTACGGCCTCGGCGCGGCGATTATCCTTGCCGTCATTGCTTTGGCGATCTTCGGCTTCACCTCCTTCGGTGCCCGCATCATCACCGAAAATGTCGCTTCCGCGCTCTCCAACCGCGATATGACGATATCCGTGCGCGAACCCGAGGGCCTGCTGACCGGCGGGCTGCGAGCAGCCGAGATCACCCTGTCGGACACGCGTGGCACATTTGCAGAAATCCACGGCATCGCCGTCGACTGGGATCCCCTGGCGCTGCTGACCGGCACCTTCCACGCCAGACAGGTATCCGTCGCCTCCATCGACCTCCGCCGCCAGCCGGTACGCACCCTCCCGTCTAGGCCGGCGACTCCGGAGGAGGGAAGCAGCGGAGGCTTCCGGCTGCCGTTGAAGATCGATATCGAACATATCGCCTTGCCCGATATTTCCCTTGGCGCACCGCTGACCGGCCGCGCCTTCTCGCTTGCCGCCACCGGCAACCTCAGAGCCGATGGCGATGGCGGCGAAGCGCTTGTTAACGTCAACCGCCACCAGGTTCCCGACGCAAAGCTCTCCGCCGATGTCGCCTTCACCCCGGCAAACGGCCATCTGCGGCTGAACGCCCAGCTTGCCGAACCGCAGGGCGGCCTGCTCGCCGGCTTTCTCGGTCTGCCCGGCAGCCCGGCGGTCAATATTGCGCTCAACGGCGAAGGTCCGATCTCGGACTGGAACGGCAAGCTGCAGGCTGCTCTCGATGGCCAGCAACGTGCCTCGCTGGAAGGCAAGCACGCAATCACGCCCGACGGCTTGCATCATCTCGACCTCAAGGGCGGCGGCGATGTAAGCTCGCTGCTCCCCATGGCATTCCGGCCGCTTTTTGCAGGCCAGACGAATATCGATGTATCCGCGACCTTCGACAATCATGGCAAGATCGATATTCAGACCGGCAATCTCGCGACCGGCAGCGTCGTCATCGCCGCTTCCGGCACGCTCGATCCTGCCGGCAATAACAGCCTGAATGCTAATGTGCTCGGCACCTCGGGTCCGGTCGATTTCCGCTGGCCGCTTGCCGATGGCGAAGCGCGCTTCATGATTTCGGGCCTCAATCTGGCGATGACCGGACAGGCACAGGCCGTGCGCATCAACGCCAGCGGATCGCTGGATTCCGCCACGATGCCACAGGCCGATATCGGCAACGTCAAGCTGACGGCCAAGAGCGATGCCTTCAATCTCGCCAATGGTGCCGGCGATATCCAGTTGCGCCTCGTCGCGGGTGACGCCACCTTCACCGAGCCCAACCTCAACCGCGCGGTTCGGGGTCCGATCACACTCGTCGCGCCGCTTCAGATTTCGCGCAACGGCATCGGCTTCAACGGCACGACCGTCGAAAGCGCCAATATCGGCGCCGATCTCAACGGCTCCTATCGCCTGGCCGACAATACGCTGACCGGCAATGCGAAATTTACCGTCCAGCCCGCCGCCTTGCCGCCGGCCGTCGCCGAAAAGTTCGATGCACCGATCAACCTCGAAACCCAGATTGCCGGCACGATCCCCTCCAAGGTGACGTTGTCGAACATCACGATCAAATCCCCGACCATCGAGGCAGGCGGCAATGTCGCGCTCGAAGATGACGTGCTGACGGCCGATCTCGCCGGCAAGCTTCCCGATATCGGCAAGCTGCTGTCGGGCACGAGTGGGGAAGCGGATTACAGCATCAAGGCAAGCGGCACGCTTCCAGCACTTGCGCTCACCGCCAATGTGAAAGCCGCCAGCCTGCAGATGGCCGATCGCAAGGTCGGCGATCTCAACATCGACCTCACGGGCTCTGCCGATCCTGCTGCTCCGCAGGGCCGGATCGCCGCGACCGGCACGATCGACGGCCAGCCGATCGGCATCAATGGAGACGTCAAGTCCGAGAAGGGGATCATTTCTATCCCCGCGCTGACGGCCGCTGTCGGCAGCAATCGCCTGGAGGGCAACCTCACGCTTTCGTCAGACATGACGCCGGCGGGTGTGCTGACCTTCGACTTCCCTGATATCAGCCTGCTTGCCGCTCTCGGTGGCCAGAAGGCGGAAGGCGACCTCAAGGGCTCCGTAGATATCACCGGCAATGACGGCAAGATCGCGCTCAAGGTTGCCGCCAACGGCGGCGGCATTCACCGCGACACACTGACGATCGCCAAGCCGACGATCGACGTGACCGTCAGCGATATCAAGGCTTTTGCGGCCAGCGGCACGATACGGGCCGACGAGTTCGGCGTCGGTACCAACAAGCTTACCGGCATTGCGCTTGATTTCGTCCAGCAGCAGACCCGCACCGACTTCAATCTGGATGCAGGCTATGACGGCAATCCGCTGCAGGCCGCCGGCAGCGTGCAGTCTGCAGGCGGCATGATCGATCTCAGTCTCGATCGCTTCGCCGCCAAGCCGCACAACATTCCGGTCGAACTGGCGTCACCTGCACAGGTCAACGTCACGAAGGGAGTTGCCAGCCTGAACGGTCTGACCGTCAAGACCGGCAGCGGCTCGGTATCGGTCACCGGTTCGGCTGGTGAGACCCTGAAGCTCGATGCCGTCATCTCCGACCTGCCGGCAAGCCTTGCCAACAGCTTCGTTCCCAATCTTGCCGCCGACGGCACGATTTCCGGGACGGTGAACGTAACCGGGACACCGGCCGCTCCCACAGTCAATTTCAAGCTCGATTGGAAGGATGCGGCCACCAGCCATACAAAAGGCGCCAGCATCGCCCCTCTCGGCATCTCGACATCGGGCACCTTCGCCGACAACAAGCTGAACTTCGATGGCGGCATTAGCGGCGCTGACGGCCTTTCCTTGAAGGCGGCGGGCGACGTCGGCCTTGCGGATCCGAATGGCCCGACCCTCAATATCAACGCCGACATCGTCAGCCTGCCGGCAAAGCTCGCCAACGGCTTTGTTCCCGATCTTGCTGCAGAAGGTACGGTTTCGGGAACGGTCACGGCAACAGGCACGCCCGCGGCACCAGCGGCCGATTTCAAGCTGAACTGGAAAAACGCCGCGACGAGCCAGACAAAGAGCGCCAAGCTTGCCGGTCTGTCGCTCAACGCATCCGGCAGGTTTGCGGATAACAAGCTCGATTTCGATACGGCGCTCACCGGCAAGGGCGGACTATCGCTGAAAGCGCTCGGTAATGTCGCTATTACCGGAACCACGATCGGCAACATCAAGGTCGATGCCGAGCTTGCGAATGTTCCTGCCAATATCGCCAACGGTTTCGTGAAGGATCTCGACGCCGGCGGAACGATTTCGGGCACAGCCTCGGCGTCAGGGACGCCTGCAGCACCGGCTGCGGATTTCAAGCTCAGCTGGCAGGACGCCACGACACGGCACACCAAGACCGCCGGCCTGACCGGACTGGACCTTACGGCGACCGGCCATTTTGCTGACCAAAAACTCGATTTCGATGCCAACCTCGCCGGACCGAAGGCCCTGTCGCTGAAGGCGACGGGCAATGTCGAGCTTGCTGGGACGGCAGTGCGCAATCTGAAGGTCGATGCAGATCTCGCAAACCTTCCAGCCGGCCTTGCCAACGGCTTCGTTCCCGATCTGGGCGCCGAAGGCACGATTTCCGGCAAGGCGTCGGCCTCCGGCTCGCTGCCGACACCGGCAGTCACTTTCGATCTGGCCTGGGCAAATGCGGCAACGCGCCAGACGAAGAGCAACGGCCTCACCGATCTTTCCGCCAAGGCCACTGGCAAATATGAAAACAACAGGGTCGATTTCGACGCCAATCTCGGCAGCGGCAACGGCGCGCTGCTGAAAGCGAACGGCGGTGTGACGATCGACGGCACCGCCATTCGCGACCTCGCCGTCAACGCTGACATTGCCGGCCTGCCCGCAAACCTCGCCAATGGCTTCGTGCCAGGTCTTGGTGCTGAGGGCATAATCTCCGGCGCTGCCGTCACCTCAGGCACGCCGACAGAGCCGGTGGTTGATTTCAAGCTCGACTGGACGAACGCGGCAACGCGCCAAACCAAGACCGCCGGTCTTTCTGGCCTGGCGCTTGCCGCGTCGGGAAAATACGTCAGCAACCGTCTGGATTTCGACGCCAGTTTGAATGGCAAAGGTGGCGTCTCGCTGAAAGCCGCCGGCAATCTCGCATTGGCAGGCACCACGATCCAGGGCATCGATGCAAAGGCCGATATCACCAATCTGCCGGCGGCCGTCGCCAACGGGTTCGTCCCTGATATTGGAGCAGAAGGCATCGTCACAGCGACGGCGACGGCCTCCGGATCGCTCACCGCCCCCTCCGCCGATTTCAAGATCGACTGGAAAAACGCCGGAACGAAACAGACCAGAACTGCCGGGCTCTCCGGCCTGACGCTCGCCGCTTCGGGCAAGCTCAGCAAAGACCGGCTGGATTTCGACGCCAATCTCAACGGCAATGGTGGTGTCTCGCTGAAGGCAGCGGGCAATCTCGATATAGCCGGAACGACCGTCAAGGGCGTCAATGCCAAGGCCGATATCGTCAATCTGCCGGCGGCCGTCGCCAATGGGTTCGTTCCGAACCTTGGTGCCGAAGGCGCCATCACGGCGACGGCGACTGCCTCGGGATCGCTTCCTCTTCCCTCGGTCGATTTCAAGGTCGACTGGAAGAATGCCGAAACGAGCCAGACCAAGAGCGCCGGCCTTGCGCCACTCACCCTTGGCGCAAGCGGCAAGCTGGCCGACAACCGCCTAACGGTCGACACCAGTCTCGCCGGCGACGGTGGACTTTCTCTGAAAGGCGGCGGCACTCTCGCAATGACAGGCAACCGCGCGATGTCGATGCGTTTCAACGGCAGCCTTCCCTTCGGCGTTCTCGGCGCACAGCTCGCCCAGCAAGGTCTTGTTGCCGAGGGCGTCGCCAACGTGAACCTGGAAGTCAGCGGCACGACGGCGGCCCCTGTCATCAACGGAACGGTCACCACGGATGGCGCAAAGCTGATCGACGTGCGCCGCAACCTCGCCCTCGAAGGCCTTGGCGCGACCATCACGTTCAACGGTCAGCAGGCCATCATTTCGCGGCTGAACGGCAGGCTCGCAAGCGGCGGCTCGATCTCGGCGAGCGGTTCGGTTGGCATCAGCGGCAGTTTCCCCGCCGATCTTTCCATCCGCCTGGACCACGCGGTCTATGTCGACGGCACGCTGGTTGTCGCAACAGTCGACGGCACGCTCGGCCTTAGGGGACCGCTGCTTTCCAATCCCACGCTTGATGGTAAGCTTCACATCGACAAGGCTTCGATCACCGTACCGGAGAGGCTGCCGACATCGCTGCGTGAAATCGATATCCGCCATATCCACGCGCCGCCCGCAGTGCTTGCCCAACTCCGGGACAATGCTCAGCAGCAGCCCCGGGAAAAATCTTCGACCATCATGCTGGATATCCAGCTCGATGCACCCTCGCAGATCTTCGTGCGCGGCCGCGGTATCGATGCGGAAGTCGGCGGGAACATCACGATCCGCGGCTCGGCTGCCGCGCCCGAAGTTGCC
This sequence comes from Rhizobium sp. 1399, assembly GCF_031455475.1. Lineage (NCBI taxonomy): Bacteria > Pseudomonadati > Pseudomonadota > Alphaproteobacteria > Hyphomicrobiales > Rhizobiaceae > Rhizobium > Rhizobium sp. 1399. The sequence goes on from NZ_JAVDSU010000007.1 coordinate 100,995, forward strand.
GGTGCCTTCACCATGCGCCGCGGCCGTCTGACGATCCTCAACCGCCGTCTCGATTTCTCCGACCGCAGCCGCATCACATTTGCCGGCGACCTGACGCCCGCCCTCGACATGGAGGCCACTTCCACGTCAGGCACGACGACACTCACGGTGGATGTCGCGGGCCTCGCAACCGACCCCGCCATCACTTTCTCCTCGTCACCTGCCCTGCCGCAGGACGAAGTGCTGGCCCAGCTCATCTTCGGCCAATCCATGTCCCGCCTGTCGCCAGTACAGATCGCCCAGCTTGCCGATGCCGTCAGCCAGCTCGCCGGCAATCGTTCGACATCGCTCTTCGAAGGGCTCCGCAACCAGCTTGGCGTCGACGACCTCGACATCAGCACGGACGCGAAGGGCCGGACCAGCGTCAGTGTCGGCCGCTACCTCAACGAACGGACCTATTTCGAGCTGCAGCAGGGCGGAGAAGCCGGCGCCAAGGCAATCATCAATCTGGATGTCGGCCGCGGCGTGAAGCTGCGGGGTGCCGCCGGCGGAAATGGTGCAGGCGAAGCGGGCATCGTCTACGAGCATGAATATTGAGGCCAGCCTGGAAAATTGAAGCCTAAAAGCTCGCCTTGCTGGTCTTCAGCAGAATGTTGGTTTCGGTGGTATTGATACCGTCGAAGAGGCGTATCCGGCGCAGCGTCTCGTCGAAGGAGACGAGGTCACGATCCTCGAGCTCGGCGACGAAATCCCATTTGCCGTTGGTGCTGTGCAGCGCGCGCACCTGCGGCAAGCCGCGAAGCTGGGTTGCCACCTTGTCGGCAAGTTTACCATGCACTTCGATCATGACGATGGCCCGAACGCCGGCGGAACGCGTCTCGTGACCGGTGCGGATGGTGAAGCCGGCAATCGTGCCATTTTCGACCAGCCGGTCGATGCGCGTGGCAACCGTCGCCCGCGAAGCCCCCGTCAGCGCCGCAAGCGAGGAGACGGAGATTCGCGCATTGTGCCGAAGCGCACTCAGAAGCTCGTTGTCGAGATCGTCCACGGTTTCACTTTGTCAAATTAGCTTTATCAATCTGCGTAATCATAATCCATTTCTGACACTTTTCCATCTATTTGCCGCCGCCACTTTATCCCACTATCGGCCAAAACAGGCCTCAGAACGGAGCCCTCGGAATGGAAGTACAATCTCGATCTGTCGCTCTTATCGGTGTTCCCCTTGAAGAAGGTTCCGGCCGCAGAGGCGCGGGCATGGGACCGACAGCATTGCGTATTGCGGGCGTCGACAAGGCGCTGAGCGATCTCGGCCACACTGTTGTCGACACGGGCGATCTCAGCATCGTCCCGGCCAGGGACCTTCCCAATCATTCGAAGGCACATAATCTTCGCATCGTCGGCGCCTACACGCGTGCGCTCGAAGCAGCCACCTATGATGCGGCGAAAGCCGGCCACTTCCCGCTGATCCTCGGTGGCGACCACAGCCTTTCCATGGGCAGCGTCTCAGGCATGGCGCGTTATGCCGCCGAAAATGACCGCCCGCTCTTCGTGTTGTGGCTCGACGCCCATTCGGATTTCAATACGCCTGAGACCTCGCCGTCAGGCAATATTCACGGCATGCCGGTCGCCTTCTTCTGCGGTCTGGCGGATTTTGCTGAGATCCTGCCGAAGGACCGTGCACTCGTCGATCCGAAGAAGATCTTCCAGGTGGGCATCCGCTCGGTCGATGCCTCCGAGCGCGTCGAAATCCGCAAGCACGGCGTAAATGTCTTCGACATGCGCTCGCTCGATGAACAGGGCGTAGCTGTGATCCTACGCCAGATCCTGGAAACGATCGAGAAGGCGAACGGCCTGTTGCATGTCAGCTTCGACGTCGATTTCCTCGATCCGGATTTTGCGCCCGGCGTCGGCACCACCGTTCCCGGCGGCGCCACCTTCCGCGAAGCGCACCTCATTATGGAGATGCTGTCCGACAGCGGCCTCGTCTCCTCGCTCGACCTCGTCGAACTCAATCCTTTCCTTGATGACCGCGGCAAGAGCGCCCGCATCATGGTGGAGATGACGGCAAGCCTCTTCGGCCGCCGTATCTTCGATCGTCCTACACGCGCCGCATAAGGGAGCACCGGCCATGAACATCTCGTCGAACCTCATCGCCACCGAACAGCGTCTTGGAGCCAATAACTACAAGCCGCTTGATGTCGTGCTGACGCGGGGGGAAGGTGTTCATGTCTGGGATACGGATGGCAAGCGCTACCTCGACTGCCTCTCGGCCTATTCTGCCGTCAACCAGGGCCATTGCCATCCGAAGATCCTTGCCGCCATGGTCGAGCAGGCCGGTCGCCTGACACTCACCTCGCGCGCCTTCCGCAACGACCAGCTCGCCTATCTCTATGAAGAGCTGGCCGCACTGACTGGCTCCCACAAGATCCTGCCGATGAACTCAGGCGCGGAAGCCGTCGAGACCGCCATCAAGGCGGTTCGCAAATGGGGCTACGAGGTGAAGGGCGTCCCGGAGGGCAAGGCGGAGATCATCGTCTGCGCCAACAATTTCCACGGCCGCACACTGAGCATCATCAGCTTCTCGACTGACCCCGAGGCCCGTACCGGCTTCGGGCCTTATACGCCGGGCTTCCGCATCGTTCCCTTCGGTGATGCAGAGGCTTTCGCGGCGGCCATCAATGCCAATACCGTCGCAGCACTGATCGAGCCGATCCAGGGCGAGGCCGGCGTCATCATTCCGCCGGCCGGTTATTTCACCCGCGTGCGCGAACTCTGCACGGCAAACAACGTCACGCTCATCCTCGACGAAATCCAGACCGGCCTTGGGCGCACCGGCAAGCTGCTCGCCGAAGAACATGAAGGTATCGAAGCCGACGTGACGCTCATCGGCAAGGCGCTTTCCGGCGGCTTTTATCCTGTTTCAGCCGTGCTTTCGAATTCTGAAGTCCTCGGCGTGCTCAAGCCCGGCCAGCATGGCTCGACCTTCGGCGGCAACCCGTTGGCCTGTGCGGTCGCCCGCGCGGCCCTGAAGGTGCTGACCGAAGAAGGAATGATCGAGAACGCCGAGACGATGGGCGACTATTTCCTCGAAGGTCTGCGCTCCATTCGCTCCAACATCGTCAAGGATGTGCGCGGCCGTGGCCTGATGCTCGCGGTCGAATTGGAGCCGGAGGCCGGTGGTGCCCGGCAATATTGCTACGCCCTGAAGGATCGCGGTCTCCTCGCCAAGGACACGCACGACCACACGATTCGCTTCGCGCCGCCGTTGATCATCACCAAGGAACAGGTCGATTGGGCGATCTCGCAAATTGAAAAGACAATAACCTAAAGTAAAGTTGCGGATCGTCTTTACAACCACCACCGGATATTCTCGGATGAAACTAGCTTTCATCTGTTAGAATTCATGAGAAATTGTCAAAATCCGATCGAAAGTAGATTCGGTTACTAATTCTTAATCAAGAAACGATATTTAATTGATGCGACTAGAATCAGCTCCGCATCTTGGGCCGTAGGTTTCACGAATGAATTGGGCCGATCCGCCGCGTTTGCGAGGCGGGACGGACTTTCAAGTATTGCCGGATAACTGCAGCTTTACTGCGTCCCGTCATGCGCGAAATCCGAACCATTCTCCGAGACATCGGCTGGTTGCCATCACACGTCGGGGGATTGAAATGGCATTGTTTTCGTTGGGTGCGACGCCGGATTCGCGTGCGATCGTCACAGCTCTCATGAAATCGCAGGCGACGATCGAATTCGACCTGCAGGGAAAGATCCTGAACGCAAACGAGAATTTCTGCCGAGTGCTGGGCTACAAGCTCAGCGACATTGTCGGCAAGCATCACAGTATTTTCTGCGAGCCGGATTATGTCGCCTCCGCAGCCTACCGGGAATTCTGGCGGAAGCTCGGTCGGGGCGAATTCGATGCCGGTGAATACAAGCGTATCGGCAAGGATGGCCGCGAGGTCTGGATCCAGGCTAGCTACAACCCGCTGATGTCGGGCGGCAAACCCTACAAGATCGTCAAGCTGGCAAGCGACGTGACCGCCATCAAGCTGAGAGCTGCCGATGCCGAAGGCAAGATCGCTGCCCTCTCGCGGGCTCAAGCCGTCATCGAGTTCACCCCGGACGGCGAAATCCTGCTGGCGAACGACAATTTCCTCTCGGTCATGGGTTACCGGCTGGAGGAGATCCGCGGCAAGCACCACAGCATGTTCTGCGAGCCGGACTATGTGCGCTCCGAAGCCTATAAGGAATTCTGGAGGAAACTTGCCGCCGGCCAGTTCGTCGCAGAGGAATTTCTGCGCATCGGCAAGGGCGGCAAAGTCGTCTGGATCCAGGCATCCTATAATCCTATCTTTGACATGAGCGGACGCATCTTCAAGGTCGTCAAATTCGCAACCGACGTCACCGAACGCGTCCGTGCTGTCGATGATCTGGCAACCGGCCTGACTGCGCTTGCCGAGGGCGATCTGACGAAGCGTGTCGAAAATCCTTTCCCGCCCGCGCTGGAAAAGGTTCGGACCGATTTCAATGCCGCGATTGACAGGCTCGGCAGCGCCATGCGCACGGTTCTCAACAATGCCGAGGCGATCGCCAGCGGTGCGCGTGAAACGAAGGAAGCCGCAGACGTGCTGTCCAAACGCACCGAACAGCAGGCCGCGACCGTCGAGGAAACCGCCGCCGCACTCGATGAAATCACCCAGACCGTTGCCGACAGCGCCGGCCGCGCCGCCGAAGCAGGCGGGCTTGTCGCGGAAACGAAGCGCGGCGCAGAACATTCCGGCAGTATCGTCCGCAAGGCCGTCGACGCCATGGGTCAGATCGAGAAATCCTCGCGCGAGATCAGCAATATCATCGGCGTGATCGACGAGATCGCTTTCCAGACCAACCTGCTGGCGCTGAACGCCGGCGTCGAGGCGGCGCGTGCCGGCGAAGCCGGCAAGGGTTTTGCCGTCGTCGCCCAGGAGGTGCGTGAACTCGCACAGCGCTCGGCCAGCGCCGCCAAGGAGATCAAGGCGCTCATTACCACCTCCTCAGAGCACGTGAAAAGCGGTGTCGACCTTGTCGGCCAGACCGGCCAGGCACTGGAACGGATCGTCGCCCAGGTCGGCAATATCGACGTCAACGTCACGGCGATCGTCGAGTCCTCGCGCGAACAATCGACCGGGCTTGTGGAAATCAACAAGGCCGTCAACATCATGGATCAGGGCACACAGCAGAATGCTGCCATGGTGGAAGAGACGACGGCGGCAAGCGCCCGACTTTCGTCCGAGACTGAAAACCTTCGCAATCTCGTCTCACAGTTTAGATTTGGGCAACACTCTTCCGTTAATGTCATCGATAACCGTAACGATGCTTCGCCGGGTGCAAAGCCATCGCGTGGTATGAAGGCAAAGCTCGTCCGCGCCAATGGTGGCGCTGTCGCTTCTGCCCTGGCTTACGATAGTTGGGAAGAATTCTAATGGCCACGATCAACTCCACTAGCTTCAGCGGCGACACGCTCGAAATCATTGCCTTCCGCCTGCACGATCAGGAGTTTTGCGTGAAGACCACGACCATCCGCGAAATCCGCGGCTGGGCGCCGTCGACGCCGATCCCGCACTCTCCGGAAGATGTCATCGGTGTCATGAACCTGCGCGGTTCGGTCATCCCGATCATCGACCTCGCCTACAAGCTCGGCATGAAGAGCACTGTCGCCAATGAGCGCAGCGCCATTGTCGTCGCAGAAGTGCACAATATGGTCATCGGCATGCTGGTTGATCGTGTTTCCGACATCCTGACGATTTCTTCTAGCCATGTTCAACCCGTTCCTGAAGTGACTGCTTCCTTCGACCGCGCGTTCTGCGAAGGTATCATCGCTTCCGAAAACGGCATGATCTGCTTCCTGAACCTCGCAAAAATGTTCAAGGAAAACGAGACGGACGAACTGGCCGCCTGATCGCTTCGCGATATGACATGAACGAGGAACCGCTCCACAAGGGCGGTTTTTGTTGTTCAAGCTTTCGTTGTGTGCCGGAGGTTCGCTGCCGCGACGTCGTTGGAGACAAGTGGTTCCGACGCCAGCCTCGTCAAGCTTTGCAAGATTGTTCTTGCAATGAACTGATCCTCTTGAAAACCGGGCGGTAAGCACGCTTCCCGCCCGGTCTCCTCCAACTCCGGTTTCTCTACAGCTCCCGCAGGGGAGTTTTTAGCCGAACAATGCCAACGTCGCCTTCAGCGTTACCCAAACGCCCCAGAGCAGCGGAATGCCGACCACGGCCCAGGCAAGCGCCGCCTTGGCATCGAGACCGCCCGTGCCAATGCCGAAAGAGCCCGTGGGGCCAGCGTTGACCGCAGCGCTCCTCGCCTGAAGCGCAGCGACTTCATCATCCGACATGAACCATTTGTCGGAGAGCGGCCGCACGAAAGCATTGGCGACCAGGCCGAGCGCCAGCATGCAGGCAAGGATATACATCGTGCCCGTATAGAGCGCCGGCCCGGGCGCTACGCCGGCGGCGATCTGTGCTTCGCGGATATAGTTGACGACGACAGGGCCGACGATGCCGGCGGTTGCCCAGGCCGTCAGCAGACGGCCATGAATGGCGCCGACGAACTGCGTACCGAAAATATCAGCGAGATAGGCCGGGATAGTCGCGAAGCCACCGCCATACATCGACAGGATGATGCCGAAGGCAAGCACGAAGAGGGCCTTGTTGCCCATATCCGCCAGCGTCGGAGCTGCGGCATAGAGCACGATGCCGAGGATGAAGAAAGTATAATAGGTATTCTTGCGGCCGATCTTGTCGGACAGCGAAGCCCAGAAGAACCGCCCGCCGATGTTGAAGAGCGACAGCAGACCGGCAAAGCCGGCAGCAATCGTCGCAATCGACGCCTTCTGACCGGCATCAAGCTGCGCAAAGCCGACATCCGGCAGCCCAATCAGCGAACCGGCGAAGATTTCCTGCAGCATCGGCGAAGCCATGCCGATAACGCCGATACCAGCCGACACGTTGAGGCAGAGCACCGCCCAGATCAGCCAGAACTGCTTCGTCCTGTGGGCATCGCGCAGATGCACGTGTTTGGTGGTGATCATCGTGCTCTTGGTGGCGGGCGGGGTCCAACCTTCCGGACGCCAGCCGGTCGGCGGAATACGGTACCCGAAGGCACCGCCGATCATGAAGACGAAATAGATGGCCGCCATGACGATGAAGGTCTGCCAGACGCCGACGGACGTATCCGTCTTGAAGGTGTTCATCAGGAGGTTGGCCAGCGGAGCGCCGATCATTGCACCGCCACCGAAGCCCATGATCGCCATGCCGGTCGCCATGCCGCGTCGGTCCGGAAACCATTTGATAAGTGTGGAAACCGGTGAAATGTAGCCGAGACCGAGGCCGATGCCGCCGATCACGCCAGCGCCGATCCACATGATCCAGAGCTGGTGAGAAATGACCCCGAAAGCCGCGATGATGATGCCGCCGCACCAGCAGCAGGCCGAGACGGCGCCCGCCTTGCGCGGACCGACCCGCTCCAGCCAGCCACCCCAGATGGCAGCGGACGAACCGAGCAGCACGAAGAAGAGCGTATAGATCCAGCCAAGATCGGCGACGCGCCAGTCGCAGGTCGTGGTGAAGAGCGCCGATACGAGCGTCAAATCCGGGCAGGCCGTCGAAGCGGTAATGCCGAGGGATTTCGACAGCGGCAGCCAGAACACGCTGAAGCCATAGGCCATGCCGATGCAAAGATGGATGGCGAGCGCGGCCGGCGGCACGAGCCACCGATTGAAGCCGGGCCTTGCGATGATCCTTTCGCGATCCAGCAAACCCACACCTGTCAATACGCCGCCCGAACTTGTATCCGCTGCAGTCATGAACAACTCCTCCTTGATTCAGACCTTGCTGTCACAAGCGCATGCGCAAGCGGGTCGATCCCGCCTCCCCTCTTTCATGCGCCGATGTTGATTTATCGAAGCGGCTGTTCTGCCGGCTCCGGTTTGCGGATCAGAGGAACGGCCTGCAGCACGAGCGCGTCGAGGCCACTATCTTCCTTTTCCAGGATTTCGAAGAGTTGCCGCCGCATGCGCGGCTCCCAGAATTTGTTCATATGCGTTGCAACCCCTTGCGCAGCCTCGCTTTCGGGCTGTGTCTTGAAGAAGGTTGCGATCTGGTTTGCCATATAGACGAGTTTGGTCTTGGTATCATGCGACATCGGCGATGCTTCCTGGCGACAGGCGATGCGGGTGGGTGAAAATCTCGAAATCCTCACCGCGAACGAGGGCGACAAGCGTCATGCCGGCTTCCTCGGCCGTGCGGATGGCAAGTGCGGTCGGCGCGGAAATGGCGATCAGCACGGGCGCGCCGAGGATCGCCGTCTTCTGAACCATTTCGACGGATAGGCGGCTGGTAACAGCGACAGCGCCGGAAGCGCCGGCCTGCCCCGCCCTGATGACGGCGCCACAGAGCTTATCGAGCGCATTGTGCCGGCCGACATCCTCACGCACGGCGATCAATCCCTTGCCGGGGATGTAGAAGCCGGCGCCATGAACGGCTCGCGTCTCGCGATGCAGCGGCTGGGAATCGTTGAGCAGCGCGATCGCCTGCACGATATCGGCATGCGACAGCGACAGCTCGGTCTTGGAAACATCAGGCACCTTCCTGACCGCCTGCTCGATCGACTCGATACCGCAGAGACCGCAGCCGACAGGCCCCGCCATGCTGCGCCGCCGCTTTCTGAGCGCGTCCTCGACATCATCAATAAGCGTCACCTGGACGTCGATACCCTTCTCGTCCTCGATGAACTCGACACCAGCGACCTGGCTGCGGTCGGTGATAATGCCCTCCGTAAGGCTGAAGCCGACCGCGAAATCCTCGAGATCGCCGGGCGTGGCCATCATGACCGCATGCGAACTGCCGCCATAGGAAAAGGCGATCGGCACTTCCTCGGGCACGATACGCTCGCCCCGTGTCATGACGCCGCCCCTCCGGGCGACCTCCGTCACGCTTATGCGGGTCGGCCTTTCCGTCATTATTCCGCCGCCTCCATCTTGCTGGCGATGCGGCGGGACTGACGGGCCTGCTCGTCATACTCGACCTGCCACTCGGACGGGCCGTTGGAAGGCGAAACCTGCACCGCCGTCACCTTGTATTCCGGGCAGTTGGTCGCCCAGTCGGAAAAGTCCGTCGTGATGACATTCGCCTGCGTATCCGGATGGTGGAAGGTCGTATAGACGACGCCGGGCGCCACGCGATCGGTGATCAATGCGCGGAGCGTCGTATCGCCGGAGCGGCTCCCGAGCTTCACCCAATCGCCATCGCGGATGCCGCGCTGTTCGGCATCATGCGGATGAATTTCCAGCCGGTCTTCGGAGTGCCAGATGACATTATCGGTGCGGCGTGTCTGCGCCCCGACATTATACTGGCTAAGAATGCGGCCGGTGGTGAGAAGCAGCGGGAAGCGCGGACCTGTGCGCTCGTCGGTTGCCACATATTCCGTGCGGATGAACTTGCCCTTGCCGCGCACGAACCCATCCACATGCATGATCGGCGAGCCGAGCGGATGCTGCTCGTTGCAGGGCCACTGAACGGAGCCCATCTTGTCGAGATAGTCGTAAGAGACCGAAGCGAAGCTCGGCGTCGTCGCGGCAATCTCATCCATGATCTCGGACGGATGCGTATAGTGCCAGTCGAGGCCCATGGCCTGGGCGAGCTTCTGCGTCACTTCCCAGTCGCCATAGCCGTTGCGTGGCGTCATGACCTTGCGCACGCGGTTGATACGGCGCTCGGCATTGGTAAAGGTGCCGTCCTTTTCCAGGAAGGTAGAGCCCGGTAGGAAGACGTGAGCATAGTTCGCCGTTTCGTTAAGGAAGAGATCCTGTACGACGACGCATTCCATGGCGGCAAGGCCGGCGGCGACATGTTTGGTGTCCGGATCGGACTGCAGAATGTCTTCGCCCTGGATATAGATACCCTTGAAAGAGCCATCGACGGCAGCATCCAGCATGTTCGGAATACGCAGGCCCGGCTCGTTGTTGAGCTTCACGCCCCAGAGCTTTTCGAAAATATCGCGCGTCGCATCGTCGGAGATGTGGCGATAGCCCGGCAGCTCATGCGGGAACGAGCCCATGTCGCAGGAGCCCTGCACATTGTTCTGACCACGCAGCGGGTTCACACCGACGCCGGGACGGCCGATATTGCCGGTCGCCATGGCAAGGTTGGCGATCGCCATGACCGTCGTCGAGCCCTGGCTGTGTTCGGTGACGCCGAGACCGTAATAGATGGCGCCATTGCCGCCGGTCGCGAAAAGCCGGGCAGCGCCGCGCAGATCTTCCGGCTTCACACCGGTAAACTTCTCGACGGCTTCCGGGCTATGCTGCGGCTCGGCGACAAAAGCCGCCCAATCCTCGAACTCCGACCAGTCGCAACGCTCGCGGATGAATTTCTCGTCGTAGAGGCCTTCGGTCACGATCACATGCGCAAGCGCCGTCATGATTGCGACATTAGTGCCGGGCTTCAGCGGCAGATGGAAAGATGCCTCCACATGCGGCGAGCGGATAATATCGATACGACGCGGATCGATGACAATAAGCTTGGCACCCTGCCGCAGCCGCTTCTTCAGGCGCGAACCGAAGACCGGATGGCCGTCGGTCGGATTGGCACCGATGATGATGACCACATCGGACTGTTCGACGCTGTCGAAATTCTGCGTGCCAGCCGATGTGCCGAAAGCCTGGCCCAGTCCATAACCTGTCGGCGAATGGCAGACGCGGGCGCAGGTATCGACATTGTTGTTGCCGAAGCCAGCGCGGATCAGCTTCTGGACAAGGTAAGTCTCTTCATTGGTGCAGCGGGACGATGTGATACCGCCGATCGCTTCGCGGCCATACTGATACTGGATGCGGCGAAACTCGGAAGCGACATGGGCATAGGCCTCGTCCCAGGTCACTTCACGCCAGGGATCCGTCACCTTCTCGCGGATCATCGGGTTGAGGATGCGGTCCTTATGGGTTGAGTAGCCATAGGCAAAGCGCCCCTTGACACAGGAATGGCCGCGGTTTGCCTGCCCATCCTTCCACGGCACCATGCGGACCAGCTCTTCACCACGCATTTCCGCCTTGAAGGAGCAGCCGACGCCGCAATAGGCGCATGTCGTAACGGCCGAATGTTCCGGCTGGCCGATGCGGATGACTGATTTTTCCGTCAGCGTCGCGGTCGGACAGGCCTGCACGCAGGCGCCGCAGGACACGCATTCGGAATCGACGAAATGCTCGTGCATGCCGGGCGAAACACGCGAGCCGAAGCCGCGCCCCTCGATCGTCAGCGCAAAGGTGCCTTGCACCTCCTCGCAGGCGCGCACGCAACGAGAGCAGACAATGCACTTCGACGGATCATAGGTGAAGTACGGATTGGACTCGTCCTTCGGCATCCATTTCAGATTGATTTCGCCGCTGTTGCGCGCCTTGACATGATTGTCGCCCTCATAGCCATAACGCACATCGCGCAGACCGACGGCGCCCGCCATGTCCTGCAGCTCGCAATCACCATTGGCTGCACAGGTCAGACAGTCGAGCGGATGGTCGGAGATATAAAGCTCCATGACGCCGCGGCGGATATTCTTCAGCCGCTCCGTCTGCGTATGGACGACGATGCCGGATGCCACCGGCGTGGTGCAGGAGGCGGGCGTTCCGTTGCGGCCGTCGATTTCGATCAGACAGAGACGGCAGGAACCGAAGGCATCGACCATATCGGTCGCGCAGAGCTTCGGGACCTGAATGCCAGCCTCCATGGAGGCGCGCATAATCGAGGTTCCCTCAGGAACCGTCACCTGCTGGCCGTCGATGGTCAGCGTCACCATCGTTTCGGATTTCGAAGCCGGCGTTCCGTAGTCGATTTCGTGAACAAGAGACATGGTCTATTCCGCTGCTTCAATGAGAGGGACCGGAGCAAAATCGTCCGGGAAATGCGTCATCGCGCTCATGACAGGATAGGGCGTGAAGCCGCCGAGCGCACAGAGCGAGCCGAACTTCATCGTGTTGCAGAGATCTGCGAGCAGTTCGCGGTTCTTTTCGGGCTCGATGCCCTGGGCGATCTTGTCTGCGGTTTCGACCCCGCGGGTCGAGCCGATGCGGCAGGGCGTGCACTTGCCGCAGCTTTCGACCGCGCAGAATTCCATCGCAAAGCGTGCCTGCTTCAGCATGTCGGCCGTATCATCGAAGACGACCAGACCAGCATGACCGATAAGCCCATCCTTGGCGGCAAAGGCCTCATAGTCGAACGGGGTATCGAACAGCGCACGCGGGAAATAGGCGCCAAGCGGCCCTCCCACCTGCACCGCCTTCACCGGCCGGCCGGACACAGTGCCGCCGCCGATCTTGTCGACGATATCGCCGAGCGAAAGACCGAAGGCGGTTTCGTAGAGACCGCCATATTTTACATTGCCGGCGATCTGCAGCGGGATGGTGCCGCGTGACCGGCCCATGCCGAAATCGCGATAGAAGGCGGCCCCCTTGTCCATGATCACAGGCACGGACGCGAGCGAGATGACATTGTTGATGACGGTCGGACAGTTGAACAGGCCCTTATGCGCCGGCAGCGGCGGCTTGGCGCGCACGATACCCCGCTTGCCTTCGAGGCTGTTGAGCAGCGCCGTTTCCTCGCCACACACATAGGCGCCCGCACCGGTGCGGATCTCCATGTCGAATTCCTTGCCGGAGCCGAGCACCGAAGCGCCCAGAATGCCAGCCTTTCGGGCGATTTCCACCGCCTGCGTCATCGTGGCGATCGCATGCGGATATTCCGAACGCGTATAGACGAAACCTTTCGTGGCGCCAGTCGCAAGCCCGGCAATCGCCATGCCTTCGATGAGCACGAAAGGATCGCCTTCCATGATCATCCGGTCGGCAAAGGTACCGCTGTCGCCCTCATCTGCATTGCAGACGATATATTTGCGCGAACCGGCGACATCGAGCACCGTCTTCCATTTGATGCCGGTCGGAAAGCCCGCACCGCCACGGCCGCGAAGGCCGGAATCGGTGACTTCCTTGACGACATCGGCAGGCTGCATCGACACTGCACGGCGAAGACCGGCAAGCCCACCGTGGGCCTCGTAATCATCAAGCGAAAGCGGATCGGTAATGCCGCAGCGGGCAAAGGTGAGACGGGTCTGCCCTTTCAGGAACGGGAGGTCTTCGACCTCCCCAAGACAGAGCGCATGCGCCCCGCCGTCAATCAGTCCCGCATCGAACAGCCCGACGACATCCTTCGCCTTGACCGGCCCATAGCCGATCCGTTTCCCGGACACCTCAACCTCAACCAGCGGCTCCAGCCAGAACATTCCGCGCGAGCCGTTGCGCACGACGGTCGCATCAAGGCCGCGGGCGGCGATCTCCTGGGTAATCGCCATTGCCACCTTCTCGGCCCCGAGCGAGAGCGCTGCGGCATCGCGCGGAACATAAATCTTCACAGTCATCGGCGCGCCTCCTCGACGAGTTCGGCCGCCAGGTCGTCATCGACGCGGCCATGCACCTCACCATCGAACATGGCGGCCGGCGCGCAGGCACAGAGACCGAGACAGTAGACAGGCTCCAGCGTGACGCTGCCGTCGTGTGTCGTTTGATGAAAATCGATGCCGAGCAGGGTCTTGATACGCTCGGCCAGCGCATCGCCACCCATCGACTGGCAGGCTTCGGCGCGACAGAGCTTCAGCACGTGCCGACCGGCGGGATGATCACGATAATCATGATAGAAGGTTACGACACCGTGGACCTCGGCGCGAGAAAGATTGAGCTCATCTGCGATGACTGGCAGGGCCTCCTGCGGCACGTAACCGAACTCGTCCTGAACCTCATGCAGAATGGGGAGCAGTGGGCCTTCGAGGGATCGAAGATCAGCAACGATCGAACGGATACGCCCGGTGATATCGCCCTGGGCGATACGTATATTCATCAGCAGCCTCCCTTCGGCTTGCGCATTCCCTGGGAACCGCAAAACTCCCCATGTCATTGCGATTTCTAGGGAACTGTCTCAGGGAAGCAGGTTGCAATCAATAAAGCAGTCTTGTTGATTGATAGCTTTTTTCTATCATAGTTCCGCGTCTTCAACGAGTGTTCTTGCTTCATGCAACAAGGCGGAGACAAGCGGCGTGAAAGGTTCCCGATAAGGAGCGACAAGGCCGACGAGATGGTGCGCCTCCGGCTCGACGATCGGGATCATCCGGATCTCCGCAGGAAAGCCGAATGATATCGCAACGTTACGCGGCATGATGCTTGCCCAGCGGCCAGTCCGCACGTGCGAAAAAAGAACGATCATCGAATTCGATTCGAGTGTCGGATGGACTGTTGCGCCTGCCTCGGCCAAATGCCGGTTGATGATACGCCGGTTTTGCATGTCAGCCGTCAATAGGCAAAGCCGAAGATCACCCACTTCACGCCATGTCACACTCTCGCGATCCGAGAGCGGACTGCCGGCGGCGGTGATGAGATTATAGCGCTCCGCATAGAGGGGCACCGAAGTGACGCGCCCGAGCGGCTCGTTTTCCAGATAGGTGATGCCGGCATCGATCTCGAGATTTTCGAGCATGCTCAGCACCTGCAGCGAATTGCGCGAGACGATGGAGAAGGTGACGTCGGGATGCCGTTCCTGGAAGGGCGTTGTGATTCGCGACAGCATCGCGAGCGCGGTCGGAATGGACGCCAGACGCAGATGGCCGGAGAGACCCTTGCGGGCGGCGCGCATTTCCTCGCGCATCGTGCGCGTGTCCCCGACAATGCGGCGCGCCCATTCGAGCACACGCTGTCCTTCCGGCGTCAATCCTTGAAAGCGGGAGCCACGCTGCACCAGCATGACGCCCAGCTGATCTTCGAGCTGGCGAATGGCGGCCGAGAGCGTGGGTTGGGAGACGCCGCATTCCTCTGCCGCACGACCGAAATGTTTCTCATTAGCGAGTGCGATGAAGAATTCCAGCTTGTCGATCATCCGGCCTCCCTGCCGAATTGGGCATGAGGCCTATCTTTGCGGCTTGCCGTTCGGCTTCGCAAGAGCTGGCAGGCTCAGCCCGTCTCGGCAACCGGAAAGAGACTGAAAAGTGATTCGAGGAAAGCCATGACGCTTTCGTTGCCCATGCTGTAATAGACAAGCCGCCCGTCGCGCCGCGTATTGACGAGGCCTTCGAGCCTCAGTCGCGCAAGCTGCTGGGACACCATAGCCTGCTGTATTCCAAGGATATCCTCGATTTCGCCGACCGTCTTTTCCCCTTCCGACAGGATACAGAGGATGAGCAACCGGGTCTGATGGGCTAGCGCCTTCAGGAGATCGCTCGCCTCGTGGGCTTTGTCAGCAAGCTTCTGCAAGTCCTGGCCGGTCATGCCCGGCTTCGGTTTAGGCAATGGCATTTGCTTCTCGGAAGGAGGTAATAGGATAGATCAGTACAATATCATATTCGCAGAAGCGAATTCGTCAAATGTCGCGAAATGCCAAAAAAAGTCCAAACAAATCAGCAAATAAGCTGGCCACCATTGATCTCGAGGACTTGACCCGTGATGTAACCTGAGAGTGATGGAGCCGCCAGGAAGAGATAGGCGGGGGCACAATCCTCTGCTGTTCCGAGCCGCTGTAGTGGGATCGACTTGCGCGTCTGTTCCAGCTTTTCACGCGATGAATAGCGTGCATGGAAATCGGTTTCGATCGTGCCGGGCGAGACGCAGTTGACCCTGATACCATCAGGCGCAAGCTCTCGGGCCAGCGCTTTCGAATAGGTCGCAACAAATGCCTTCGATGCGGAATAGATTGCAGAACCGGGGCTTCCGCCCGTCAGCGCCGAAATCGAAACCGTGTTGACGATAGCAGCGCCCCCTGCCGCCCGGAGCGCCGGAAGCAGCGCCCGCGTCAACTCCACCACCGACGTCTGGTTGAGGCGCACGACAGTCTCATAATCGGCGTCGGTCAACTCACCGGCAGGAAAACGCCCATACATCGTGCCGGCATTGTTGACCAGCACATGCACCTTGTCGAAGAATTCGAGCGCCTCTTCCGCAAACTCCGCAGCCCCGCCGGGCTGCAGGAAATCTGCCGGTAACAGCAATGCCCGGCGTTCCGATTCGGCGGTCAGCAGAAAATCCGGCAATTCACGCTCCCCATCGCGCCCGGTATGGACAAGCACGCGCGCACCGCAATCCAGAAACTGCCGGGCAACTTCGAGGCCGATACCGCGGCCTGCACCTGTCACGACGACATTGCGGTTTTCGAACAATTTGGGATGAAACACGAAGCTCTCCTCCTTGCGGGCCGGCCCGCCGCTTGCGCTATCAGGCCTAACATATGCGGCCATCGGCCAAAAGAAAGCCCGAAGGTCTAAGCCCCCGGGTCGAGAAGCCGCGCACCGGCGCCTTGCCTGCCGAGCACGTCAAAGGGATTGCGCAGCGGACAGGCGTCGATCGAGAGACAGCCGCAGCCAATACAGCTCGTCAGATGGTCACGCAGCAGGCTCAACTGCTTGATGCGCGCATCGAGATCATCCTTCCAGAGCGCCGACAGTTTCTGCCAGTCCCCGACTGTCGGCGTCCGGCTCTGCGGCAGGGTTTCGAAGGCAGTCTGGATTTCGGCAAGCGGAATGCCGACCCGTTGCGCCACCTTGATAATGCCGAGGCGCCGTAGCACATCGCGGCCGTACCGGCGCTGGTTGCCGCGGGTGCGGATGCTGGAGATCAGCCCCTTCGCCTCGTAGAAATGCAGGGCAGAAACCGCAAGTCCGCTGCGCTCTGCCACCTCGCCCACCGTCAGGAGCCTGCTCAAGGAGAATGCCGGATTTTGCTGCATCGCCTATTGACCTCAATATTAGTTGAGGTTTTATAGACTCCGCTCCCGAGGCCGTAAAGCCGCAACGAGAAGGAGCAATGCATGCAGAAACCCATGAGGCTTGCGGTCATCTACGGCAGCACGCGCGAGGGGCGCATCTGCGACAGGGTTGTGAAATGGCTCGAAAGAGAGTTGTCCCGCTTTCCACAATTCGAGATCGACATCATCGACCCGCTGGCATTCTCGCTGCCGCGAGAGCATGTACCGCATCATCCGGAGGCCAGGCGGCTTGCTGACAGGCTCCATCAGGCCGATGGCTTCATCCTCGTCACGCCGGAATATAACCACAGCTTCACCGCTTCCCTGAAATTCCTCATCGATCTCTTCGCCGAGCCGTGGCACGGCAAGCCGATCGCCTTCCTCTGCTATGGCGGCGTCTCCGGCGGATTGCGGGCGGTCGAACAGCTCCGCCTCGTCTTTGCGGAGCTTCACGCCGTCACGATCTGCGATGCCGTCAGCTTCAATTCCCCCTGGCGCCGTTTCGACAATGAAGGCCGACTGCAGGATACCGAAGATGCGTTGCGCCGGCTTTCCCGAATGATGGCCCAGTTGCAATGGTGGACTGAGGCACTGATCGCCGCCCGCAGCGACACTCCTTATGCCGGCATCGCCGCCTGAGACAACGACATCCGATTCCGTCTCTGGCAGGTACGGAACCGGCTGGGCACCCGGACAGGACCTCCGTCCGGGTGTTCCTCCCAACACTTGACAGCTGCGTCCGAACTGCCCTGGCCCTTTCCGACCGTGTAGCCGGATAGGAATTTTACGGTTGCGGTATCGCAGGCCCGGTGCTAGCTTCCGCCACAATTTCACGGGGGAGCTCCGAATTGCCGGGGCTGAGATGTGAGGCGCATGCCTCCGGACCCTTCAAAGCTGATCTGGGTAATGCCAGCGGAGCGAGGTCCAAATGTTTTCCGGCGCACAAGTGTCTCTATATCCGATGTCCGGCAATTTCGTCGGCATCATCCTTGACGCTATCAAGGCTCTCGATCCCTATCGTGATCATCTTCGCATCGAAACCGACGATATTTCCACGCTGATGGTCGGCCCGCCCGACGTGTTGTTTGCCGCCATGCGCGACCTCTTCGTCTCGGCTGCCGCAAGCGGCGAGCATTGCGTATTGTCCGCAGCGATCTCGCGGGGCTGCCCCGGCGAACCGGATGATGCGATCTGTGGCGCCGGCCTGTCTTCCAGCCGATCCGAGCTGCTCGCCGAGCGAGTGGAAGCCGCGATCGCGGCAGTCAAGGACACCACAGAAACCGGCCAGCCAACGGCCGCCCAATTTTCTCTGTACGTTATGGGAACGGGCACCCATATGGACGAGATCTACGGCTGCATCGATTTCCTGAAGCGCTCGGGCACATTCGACCGCTCCAAGAATTTCTGCACCAAGCTGTGCGGCGATGCCGGCGCGATCTTCGCGACCATCCATGAAGCCTTCTATCGCTTTGGCGATCCCGAAGGCCATGTGACGCTGGATATCACGGTCTCCGCGAACAGCCCGAGCAAAGCCTGAGACGCTTGACGGCAATGACCTTATCGAAACCGGATTCGACATTTGCGCCACTGAGGCGGGCCTTGCCCGCCATTCTTGCCGTGTTTGCCTTCCTGGCCGTCTGGGAGCTCTATGTCGATCTCTCCGGCATCAAGCCCTCCATTCTGCCCTCGCCTTCGCGCATCCTGACACAAGGCTGGCTGAACAGGCAGGCGCTGCTCGACAACACCTGGCCGACGCTTGGCGCGACGCTCGGCGGTTTCGCTTTGTCGCTGGTCTTCGCCTTCGCCTCGTCTGTGCTGATGGATTTCGTGCCCTTCATGCGCCGCGCGCTGCTGCCGCTCTTCATCGTCAGCCAGACATTGCCGCTGGTCGCGATTGCCCCCTTGGTCGTGCTCTGGTTCGGTTTCGGGCTGCTGCCGAAGCTTCTGCTCGTTGCTCTCGTCACTTTCTTTCCGCTGCTGGTAGCCCTGCTGCAGGGCTATGAAGCGACGGACCGAGATATCGCCGAGCTTCTGAGTTCCATGAAGGCAAGCCGCTGGCGCATCTTCTGCCTGGCGAGGCTTCCCTCCGCCATGCCCTTCTTCTTTGCCGGCCTGCGCATTTCGATCACCTATGCCGTGGTCGGCGCTATCTTCGCCGAATATGCAGGTGCCGCACGTGGCCTCGGGATCTATATCCTCAATGCCAAGAACAATTTCCGGCCCGACCTCGTGCTTGCCGCCGTCGTCGTGAGCGCCCTCCTCACCCTCTGCCTCTTCGGTCTCACGCTGGCGGTGCAGCGTTTCGTCATGCCCTGGCAATCTCCTGCGGAGAAACGCCCATGAGCGGGATGCTTGAGCTGAAGAACGTCTCGAAGTCCTTCGACGGCATGGAAGTGCTGAAGGACATTTCTCTTCATATCGCCAGAGGAGAATTCGTCTCGATCGTCGGCCCCTCCGGCTCCGGCAAATCGACGATCCTCCGTTTGCTGACACAGGCGCTGCAGGCCGATAAAGGCCACATTCTCTTTGACGGCATGTCGCTTTCGCAAGCGGCGCACGCATTCGCCTTCATGCCCCAGCGCGATGCGCTGATGCCGTGGCGAAGCGTCATCGACAATGCGATCCTTGGCCTCGAAGTGCACGGTATGCGCCGCAGCCAGGCACGAGCGGTTGCCGCCCCTCTCTTTGAACGCTTCGGCCTTGCCGGTTTCGAAAATCACTATCCCGCGGCCCTTTCAGGCGGCATGCGCCAGCGCGCGGCCCTGCTGCGCACCGTGATCCAGCGGCAGGACATGCTGCTGCTCGACGAGCCCTTCGGGGCACTCGACGCGCTGACCCGCACCCAGATGCAGGAATGGCTGCAGGGCATGTGGACCGATCATCGCTGGACGGCCCTGCTGATCACCCATGATGTGCGGGAAGCCGTTTTCCTGTCTGACCGCATCTATGTGCTTTCTGCCCGCCCGGCGGCCGTGATCAGGGAGTTCGAAGTGCCGCTGAAAAGGCCGCGCACGCTTGCCGATCTCGGCTCCCCGGCCGCCCAGGCGATCGAAACCGAAATTCTTCAAACATTGCTGCATCCGCAAAGAACCTGAGGAGGTCCCGATGCTTCTCACCCGCCGACAAACCCTTTTTGCCGCCATGGCCGCAAGCCTCGCCGGCCGTGCTGCCTTCGCCCAATCCGCCGCCAAGGTGCGTATCGCGCTCGACTGGACGCCGAACACCAATCATATCGGCATCTATGTCGCCAAGGCGAAGGGCTTCTATGAGGCCGCCGGCCTCGATGTCGAGATCCTGCCCTATGCCGATACCAGCGCTGGCACGCTGGTCGCGAACGGCGTTGCCGATTTCGGCATTTGCGGAGAGATCGAGACCTTTACCCAGCGCGCCGCCGGCGCTGATGTGAAACTCGTGTATGCCGTCGTGCAGACGGAAACCGGCAGGCTGATCTTCAAGGGCGGCCGCAACGATATCAAAAGCCCCAAGGACCTGGACGGAAAAACCTATGGCGGCTTCGGCGGCGCATGGGAGGAGGCGCTCGTCTCCGCGATGATCCGCAACGACGGCGGTAAGGGCACCTTCCAGAATGTCACGCTCGGCACCTCGGCCTATGAGGCGCTCGATAACGGCGCCGTGGACTTCACGCTGGAAATCTACACCTGGGAGGGCATCGCGGCCCAACTGGAGAACCGGCAGGTCGGCCGCTGGCGCTATAGCGATTACGGCATACCTGACGAACAGACGACCGCGATCGCTTCCAGTGACGCCTATCTCTCGGCCAATCCGCAAAATGCCCGCGCCTTCATCCAGGCAACGCTCAAGGGTTACGCCTATTCGGTCGATAATCCGGACGAGGCCTGTGACCTCCTGATTGCCGGCAGCAACGGCGCGTTGCTGAATACCGAACTGGTCAAGGCATCGCAAAAGGCGCTGGTCGAAGGCCATTTCCTCAAAGGCGACAATGGCACGATCGGCATCATCGATCCGGCCAAGGCCGAAGCGATCGGCGCTTTCCTGTTCGACCATGGCATCCTGCTCGATGCCAATGGTGCGGCGTTGAAGGAAAAGCCCGATTTTTCCGGCTATTACACCAACGATCTGCTTGGCTGAGATGACCCTGCCCTTGCCGGCAGCAGCTTTCCGCTGCAAAGTCCGGCAAGGAGCGAGGGAGTGACATGCAGCAGCAGGACCGGGTGGCCGGAGCGGATTTCTTGCGTGCAGCCGCCTGCCTGCTTGTCCTTATCCACCATCTCATTCTGCGCATCGACCTCAACAAGACCGAAGGATTGCGGCCGACGCTGACCGCCCTGCGCTTCGGCAATTTCGGCGTCGCCATCTTCTTCATCCTCAGCGGTTTCCTGCTGGCCTTGCCGTTCTGGCGTTCCCTTCATGCCGGTTGCGCCATGCCTGACCTGCGCACCTATGTGCTGCGTCGCGCGGCCCGCATCGTGCCCGGTTATTGGGTGGCTCTGACGGCGGGCTTCATCCTCAGCATTACTCTGCTCGGGCACGCACTGACGCCGGAACTTGTTATGCGCTATGTCAGCGGTCTCGTCTTCATGAGCCAATGGCACTGGCGCACCTTCTTTCCTGTCGAAGGCAACGGCCCGCTCTGGTCCATATCTTTCGAAGTAGCGAGCTACGTGCTGCTGCCGCTTGGCTTCCTCTGGCTTTTCGCTATCCCGGAAAAACGCCGTTCTCCGCTCGTCACGCGCCTTGCCTGGCTCGGCATCATTGCCGTGACGCTGCTTGCCCACGAGACCTTCCGCACGCTTGTTCCCCCCAACGAGATTGATCGTGGCTGGCAATATGGCATGCAGGGCGGCGCGAAGGAGTGGATGCCGAACTACAATCCCGTCGGCTTCTTCGCCGTCTTTGCGCTCGGTACGCTCGCAGCCGGCATTCAGATCATGTTGCCGCGAAAGCATCAGATCTGGTTCGACATCGTCGCGCTTGCCTGCCTGGTCACCGCCGGCTCTCAGCTGCCGCTTTCAACAGGCGGACCTTGGGAAGCCTATGGATGGCTCGGAATCCCCTACGCCTTTCCGCTGTTTCCGGCCATGATCGCTGTTGCGCTTGTGGCCCTCTCACGCTCCGTGCTGCTTGCGGCATTGCTCGACAATACCTTCATGCGCTTCACGGCAACCGTCTCATTCGGCATCTATATCTGGCAGGACATCGTTCTAACCTCGATGCAGACGATCTCTCCGGCCATATTCGGCATCGGCGAAGATCATCCGCTACGGGACTGGTTTATCGGCTGCATCTTTGCGACGGCGATCACTTTTCTTCTCGCAAGCTTCAGCTATTTCGCTGTCGAACGACAGGCAATACGGCGCGCCGCACGCATAACGCGCAAGAATTCAGCCATTACTCAATATAGTTAATTCCCAACCAACCAAAAATATCAGGAACATATTCGAAATACTCCCAAATTTGGCTCTGTTATGGTTACGAAAACATTAAGGAAGCGAGTGACAAATCGATCCCGTCCATGTATTTGTGCCAGCGCGACGCAACATGCGAGTATTTCCACGGACGTTGCTTAATGAACGTGTTTACTTCAAATAAGCTCCAAGACACGGCCTTCTCTGCAAAAGCAGTGAAGATGATGGCTCTCGACGCAGCGAATTCCAACATTCGCCAGCCGGAGAGCTTTGTCTCTTTGGATGGCCGGAACAGGCTTCAGCTCGGCTTGAAGAGAGCTTTCGACATTTTCGGTGCAACAGGCGCGCTGGTCATTCTGTTTCCCGTACTTCTGACGATTGCGCTTCTCATCGTGATCGATGATGGCGGGCCGGTATTTTTCCGGCAGATTCGCTGGGGCCTGAAGGGCAGCAAGATCACCGTCTACAAGTTCCGCTCCATGCGTGCGGATCTCTGCGATCCCACCGGCATCGAACAGACAGTCAAGGATGACCGGCGCGTGACGCGGATCGGCGCATTCCTGCGCAAGACCAACATCGACGAGCTGCCGCAACTCCTCAACGTCATCAAAGGCGATATGTCGCTCGTCGGCCCCCGCTGCCATGCTATCAACATGCGCGCGGCCGGCATGCTCTACGAAGAACTGGTGCCCGAATATCATTATCGCCATCTGATGCGGCCGGGCATTACCGGCCTCGCCCAGACGCGCGGCTGGCGCGGTCCGACAGGGCGCCCGACAGAGGCACGAGCCCGCATCGCCAGCGATATCTATTACATCAGAAATTTCAGCCTCTGGCTGGATATGAAGATCCTGTTCGGCACGCTGCTGTCCGAACTACGCGGTGGCACTGGCTTCTAAGAAGGTCCTGCTAAGGAAATCTCCGGCACAGGCAGACAAAAGCCGCCTGTTTTCGTTTCCGTGGTCCGGGTGGAAACAGCAGCCTTCGCCGTGATAAGAACTGCCTCCTCTGCATCAAGAAACTTTCCAGGATGTCTCAGCTCGCCTCCATGCGGTTCTCTGCATGGCGAATGGCTGAGCCCCGTTGCAGCGGCTTGGCAAAAAGAAAAAGCGGCCTTGAAAGCCGCTTTTCTCACTGTGTTTATCTCGGGCCGAGCCGATCAGTCCTGCTGGACGACACCGCGCAGGTGGGTCAGTTCCATGATGAAGTGCTCTAGCCTGGACTTGTGCTCGTGATGCTCGGCATCTTCGAGTTCCTTCTTCGCAGCTTCGATGCGGCGAGTGAGTTCATCCTTGTTGAGCTCTTGGACCGGAACAGCGGATTCGGCAAGCAGCGTGCAGCCAGTCGGCAGGATGTCGGCGAAACCGCCGAACACGACGTAATCCTGCTTCGATCCGGAACCGGAACGCACGCTCACGATACCCGGCTTGATGGTCGTCATCGTCGGAGCATGGTTGGCCATAACAGTCATTTCGCCTTCGGTCGCGGGAATGACGACCTCGGTCACCATCTCCGACAGCAGCAGACGCTCCGGCGAAACGAGCTCAAAGTTGAAATTGTCAGCCATCAGTGACTTACCTTCTCGGCTATGGCTTCTGCATCTTGCAGTTTGGTCCCGCAGAACGGGCAGTGCATTATCGCATGGTCGAGATAACCGAGGCCTTCCTCGCTCTGAGCCAACCCGACGACCATCATCATCACGCCGTTATCGGCACGGTAGATGGTCGGCGCTGCCGGTTCAGGAAGCTCTGCCACGACACTTTTGAGGGTGTCGCAGCAGAATATCTCGTCCTGAGCGTCGCTCATCAAGCTGCTGCGAGCTTCTTGGCTTTCTCGACAGCTTCGTCCATCGAACCAACCATGTAAAAGGCTGCTTCCGGCAGATGGTCGTACTCGCCGTTGACGAGGCCCTTGAAGCCCTTGATCGTGTCTTCGAGAGCAACGAGCTTGCCCGGCGAGCCGGTGAAGACTTCGGCAACAAAGAATGGCTGCGACAGGAAGCGCTCGATCTTGCGGGCGCGGGCAACGGCAATCTTGTCCTCTTCGGACAGTTCGTCCATGCCAAGGATCGCGATGATGTCCTGCAGGGCCTTGTAGCGCTGCAGCGTCGACTGGACCTTGCGGGCCACTTCGTAATGCTCTTCGCCGACAACCATCGGGTCGAGCATGCGCGACGTGGAGTCAAGCGGATCGACGGCCGGGTAGATGCCCTTTTCAGCGATCGAACGCGACAGAACGGTCGTTGCGTCCAGGTGAGCAAACGAGGTTGCCGGTGCCGGGTCGGTCAAGTCGTCGGCCGGAACGTAAATGGCCTGAACCGAGGTGATCGAGCCCGTCGTCGTCGTGGTGATGCGTTCCTGCATCTGACCCATGTCGGTTGCGAGCGTCGGCTGATAACCCACGGCCGAAGGAATACGGCCGAGCAGAGCCGACACTTCCGAGCCAGCCTGCGTGAAGCGGAAGATGTTGTCGACGAAGAACAGAACGTCCTGGCCCTGGTCGCGGAAGTGTTCTGCAACCGTCAGACCGGTCAGAGCGACGCGAGCGCGGGCGCCCGGCGGTTCGTTCATCTGGCCGTAAACGAGCGCAGCCTTGGAACCTTCGCCACCGCCGTGCTTGTTGACATTCGATTCGATCATTTCGTGGTAGAGGTCGTTGCCTTCGCGGGTGCGTTCACCCACCCCTGCGAAAACCGAGTAACCACCATGCGCCTTGGCAACGTTGTTGATCAGTTCCATGATGAGAACGGTCTTGCCGACGCCTGCACCACCGAAAAGGCCGATCTTGCCGCCGCGTGCGTAAGGCGCGAGAAGGTCGACGACCTTGATGCCGGTGACAAGGATCTGCGCTTCCGTGGACTGATCGACGTAAGCCGGAGCGTCCTGGTGGATCGAACGCTTGTGAGCGGTAACCAACGGACCAGCTTCGTCGACTGGCTCACCGATGACGTTCATGATACGGCCGAGCGTCTCGTTACCGACCGGAACCATGATCGGAGCACCGGTATCAGTGACTTTCTGACCGCGAACAAGACCTTCGGACGAGTCCATCGCAATGGTACGGACTACGTTTTCGCCGAGGTGCTGAGCAACTTCGAGAACCAGACGGTTGCCGTTGTTGTCGGTTTCCAGCGCATTCAGGATCTTCGGCAGTTCGCCTTCGAAAGCAACGTCAACGACGGCGCCGATAACCTGTGTGACTCTGCCGACAGAGCCGGTCTTGGGGGTAGCTGCCTCAGCCATTTTCTGACCCTCTTTTCCTAACCTCAGAGCGCTTCCGCGCCCGAAATGATTTCAATCAGTTCCTTGGTGATCTGAGCCTGACGCTGACGGTTGTAGCTCAACGTCAGCTTGTTGATCATCTCACCAGCATTGCGCGTCGCATTGTCCATCGCGCTCATCTTTGCACCCATTTCGCCCGCAACGTTCTCAAGGAGAGCTCGGAAGATCTGGACAGAGATGTTGCGCGGGATCAGCTCGTCCAGGATCGACGCCGGGTCCGGCTCGTATTCATAGACGGCACCAGCATGGGCTGCATCTTCGGTGACAGCTTCGGGAGCCTTGGCCGGGATGAGCTGCTGCGCGGTTGGGATCTGGCTGATCACCGACTTGAATTCCGAGTAGAACAGCGTGCAAACGTCGAACTCACCGGCTTCATACATCTCGATGATACGCTTGCCGATCTGATCGGCATTCTCGAAACCGATCTTCTTGACTTCGCGCAGTTCCTTGCGCTCGACGATCAGCGACGCGAATTCGCGACGCAGGATGTCATAGCCCTTCTTGCCGACGGTGAAGATCTTCACAGTCTTGCCTTCGGCGACCAGCTTGCGAACGTGATCGCGAGCAAAGCGAGCAATCTGCGAATTGAAGCCGCCACACAGGCCGCGTTCGGCCGTGCAGACGACGAGCAGGTGTACCTGATCCTTGCCCGTACCGGTCATCAGGACCGGCGCGCCGTCCGCATCGGTAACGGCCTTGGCGATATTCGCCAGGACCGCACCCATACGCTGCGAATAAGGCCGGGCGGCCTCGGCCGCCTCCTGCGCACGCCGAAGCTTCGCCGCGGCGACCATCTTCATCGCCTTGGTGATCTTCTGCGTCGCCTTGACGGAGGCGATCCGGTTTTTCAGATCCTTAAGTGAAGGCATCCGCTATCCGTCCTAACCTAGGGCCTGATTACTGGAAAGACTTGGCGAAGCTGTCGAGAGCAGCAACGAGCTTGCCCTTCGTAGCGTCGCTGATAGCCTTTTCCGTGCGGATCGCATCGAGGATGGCAGAACCTTCCGAACGCAGATAGGACAACAGGCCCTGTTCGAACTTGCCGACCTGAGTGACCGGCAGCTTGTCGAGGTAACCATTGACGCCTGCGAAGATCACGGCGACCTGCTCTTCCGTCTTCAGCGGCGAAAACTGCGGCTGCTTCAGGAGCTCGGTCAGGCGTGCACCGCGGTTCAGCAGGCGCTGGGTAGCAGCGTCAAGGTCCGAACCGAACTGGGCGAAGGCAGCCATTTCGCGATACTGGGCAAGTTCGCCCTTGATCGAGCCGGCAACCTGCTTCATGGCCTTGATCTGAGCCGAGGAACCGACGCGGGAAACCGACAGACCGACGTTAACGGCCGGACGGATACCCTGATAGAACAGGTCGGTTTCGAGGAAGATCTGGCCGTCGGTGATCGAGATCACATTGGTCGGAATGAAGGCCGAAACGTCGTTACCCTGGGTTTCGATGACCGGCAGAGCGGTCAGCGAACCGGCGCCCTTGTCGTCGTTCATCTTTGCAGCGCGCTCGAGAAGACGCGAGTGCAGGTAGAAAACGTCACCCGGATAAGCTTCGCGGCCCGGCGGGCGGCGCAGCAGCAGCGACATCTGACGGTAGGAAACGGCCTGTTTGGACAGGTCGTCATAACCGATCAGCGCATGCATGCCGTTATCACGGAAATATTCGCCCATGGCGCAGCCGGCAAACGGAGCCAGGAACTGCATCGGCGCCGGATCGGAAGCGGTCGCAGCGACGATGATCGAATACTTCAGTGCGCCACGTTCTTCGAGCACCTTGACGAACTGCGCGACGGTCGAACGCTTCTGGCCGACGGCGACGTAGACGCAGTAAAGCTTTTCGCCTTCCGGACCGTTGTCATGGATGGCCTTCTGGTTGAGGAACGCGTCGAGAAGGATCGCGGTCTTGCCGGTCTGGCGGTCGCCGATGACGAGCTCGCGCTGGCCGCGACCAACCGGGATGAGCGCGTCGATGGCCTTGAGGCCGGTTGACATCGGCTCATGGACCGACTTGCGCGGAATGATGCCCGGAGCCTTGATGTCGACGCGCGAACGGCGGGTCGCATTGATCGGGCCCTTGCCATCGATCGGGTTGCCGAGAGCGTCGACAACGCGGCCGAGCAGTTCCGGACCGACCGGAACGTCGACGATCGCGCCGGTACGCTTGACAGTGTCGCCTTCCTTGATGTCGCGGTCGGAGCCGAAAATGACGACACCGACATTGTCGGATTCAAGGTTCAGCGCCATGCCGCGGATGCCGCCGGGGAACTCGACCATTTCACCAGCCTGGACGTTGTCCAGGCCGTAAACGCGAGCGATACCGTCACCAACGGAGAGAACCTGGCCGACTTCCGAGACTTCTGCCTCTTTGCCGAAGTTCTTGATCTGGTCTTTAAGAATTGCGGAAATTTCCGCAGCGCGGATATCCATCAGCCGACCTCTTTCAATGCAAGCTTAAGGGTAGAGAGTTTGGTACGAAGAGACGTATCAATCTGACGGGACCCGACCTTGACGATCAGACCACCAAGAATTGACGGATCAACCGTGACAGCAATTGCCACGTCTTTGCCGGTGACGCCCTTCAGCGCCACCTTCAATTCATTTTCCTGCTCTACGGAGAGAGCATGGGCCGAAGTGACTTCGGCAGAAATTTCGCCGCGATGGTTGGCGGCAATGATGCGGAAGGCCTTGATCATGCCCGGCAGGGCAAACAGGCGGCGGTTACGCGCCACGACCTTCAGAAAATTGACAAAGAAGCCAGAGAGACCAGCCTTTTCGCTGAGAGCGATGATGGCCTTGAGTTGATCTTCTGCGGAAAAGACCGGGCTCAGGACAAAGCGCTTCAGGTCTTCGCTTTCGTCCAGCATGGCCTGGAAACGATCGAGATCAGCGGTAACGCTGTCGACGGCGCCTTCTTCGAGCGCGAGCTCGAAAAGCGACGAGGCATAGCGCTCTGCAACACCAGAAGTAAGCTGGGACGTGTCTGCCACGGGCACAAATTTCCCTGATTTCAATTCAAAATCCGACTTTCGGCGGGCGCCGAACCTATGACTTTGAATTCGTTTTGATTTCCCCCAGAAATCGCAAGAGAAGCCTCTTGCTTCTTCCGAAATTCGGGGTCCGTCTAACATAGGATGTCCGGACTCGCAACACGCGTAACGCCCGAATACGCCATTCGCATGATTTTCTATCAGCAAAATTGCCGAAACGCCCGAAAGCGGCCTGCGAAACGCTTTATTTTCAGCTCTGGATCAGCTCTGAAGGAAGCCGAACACATGAAGCAGGGGCAATGCGGCTATGACCGCCTGCACAACCAGAAGTAAATAGTTGAGGAGCGTACTCCCCTTATCAGAAAGGATGGAGATGATGCGCGCAAAAGCAGCCATCGCGAAGGAAGCTCCGAGCGCCAGATAGGTCCAGTCCTGCGCCAGCATGATCGCGGCAACCCCGAGACCAAGATAGAGGCCGCCCATCGATCGAACTTCGCTGTAACCCTCACGCCGCTCGCCCCGTGATGCCAGACCGAAGGCCCGCATGGCAAGACCGGGGGCGAACATGATGATGAAGCCAGCAAGCGCGGTGAAGGCCGCAGCACCAAAGGCAAGCTGCTCGCCAAATTCCGTCGGAAAGTAGAATTCCATGCCTCAACCCCAAATCATCAGCTGATTCTGCGTTTATGCCATGATCAGCGACATCCGGAAACGCTGAGGCTGTAACGATCTACAGGAAGCTCTGCGGATCGATATCGAGCTGCACCTGAACCGATCCGCGCTCCTTCGGCGCTTGTGCGAGCAATGCCCTGAGATAGGCCTGCATGTCGGAATTCCGGCGCCCATGCACGAGGAGGCGGAAACGATGGCGCCCACGCACCAGCGCCAACGGCGCCTCCGCCGGCCCTAGAACGGAAATGCCCGAAATCTGCGGCGCGGCGTTGCGCATGCCGCGCGCATGGTTTTCCGCATCCTGCCGCGTGTCTGCCGATACGATGATCGAGGCGAGCCTGCCGAAGGGCGGCAGGGCAGCGCGTTCCCGCTCGCCGATTTCACGATCATAGAAAGCCCGCGCATCGCCGGAGACGATTGCCTGCATGACAGGATGCTGCGGCTGATAGGTCTGCAGCAGGCCATGGCTCTTCAGGCCCGTCCGACCGGCGCGGCCCGTAACCTGTGACAGAAGCTGAAAGGTCCGCTCCGCTGCGCGAGGGTCGCCATTCGCGAGCCCGAGATCCGCGTCGACAATGCCGACCAGCGTCATCAGCGGAAAGTTGTGCCCCTTGGCGACAAGCTGCGTGCCGATCACGATATCCGCCTCGCCCTTGGCGATGGCGTCGAGCTCCAGCCGCAGCCGCTTCACTCCGCCCATGATGTCGGAGGAGAGCACGATGGTGCGCGCGTCCGGAAAATGCCGCTCCACCTCTTCCGCGATGCGCTCCACACCCGGCCCGCAGGCGACGAGGTGGTCGAGCGTTCCGCATTCCGGGCAAGCCTCCGGTGTCGGCTCGGAATGACCACACTGATGGCATTGCAGCTGCCGGCGAAAGCGATGCTCCACCAGCCAGCTCGAACATTGCGGGCACTGGAAACGATGGCCGCACACACGGCAGAGCGTCAGCGGAGCGTAGCCGCGGCGATTGAGGAAGAGCAGCGCCTGCTCGCCCTTTTCAACCGTCTTGCCAATCGCCCGGATCAGTACCGGCGACAGAAAACCGCCGCGTTCCGGCGCATGGCGCCGCATGTCGACCAGATGCAGGTCGGGCAGCGCGGCATCGCCGAAACGCGTCGGCAGATGGATCGTGCTGTAGCGACCGCTCTGGCCGTTGACCTGGCTTTCGACCGAAGGCGTCGCCGAAACGAGTACTACGGGAAAATCGCCGATCCGCGCCCTAACGACCGCCATGTCACGCGCGTTGTAGTAGACGCGGTCTTCCTGCTTATAGGCAGGATCATGCTCTTCATCGACAATGATGAGGCCGAGATCTTCGAAAGGCAGGAACAGCGCCGAACGCGCGCCGGCAACGACCCGCACCTCTCCCGTTACCGCCTGCCGCCAGACCTTTTCGCGCATACGCGGGGCAAGGTCGGAATGCCACTCGGCAGGTTTCGCACCGAACCGATCCTGGAAGCGTTCGAGAAAACTTGCAGTGAGCGCGATCTCCGGCAGCAAGATCAGTACCTGTTTGCCGCGCCTCAGCGTCTCGGCGATCGCCTCGAAATAGACTTCCGTCTTGCCGGAACCGGTCACGCCGTCGATCAGCGAAACCGCGAATTCGCCCTTGCGCACTTCGTCCAGAATTTCTTCGGCCGCCTCCTTCTGCGGACCTTCGAGGCGGGCACCGGTAAAGTCCGGATCAGGCTCGGCGACGACAGGTGGCGGCGGTAGGAAGATCGTCTCGAAAATGCCTTGTGCAATCAGCCCGTCGACAACACTGGTGGAAACACCGGCAGCATGGGCAAGACCGGTCCGCGTCCAGGACAACCCGTCCGCGGCGGTGTCTAGCACGCGTGCGCGTGCCGGTGTCATCCGCGCCGGCTCACCGCCGATGAAACGCAACCCTTCCACCATCGGCTCCGGCTCGAAGGCATTCGGCGCCCTCAGCGCCATGCGCGCCACCAATCCGGGTGGGGAAAGCGTATAGGCGGCGACCCAGTCGATGAAATCCCGCATCTCCTTGGTCAGTGGCGGGCAATCGAAGACATGGGTGATGGGCCTGAGCTTCTTTGGATCCACACCATCTTCGCCGCCATCCCAGACGACACCGATCACCTGGCGCGGCCCAAGCGGCACCTGCACGACCGAGCCGGGCTCGACTGCCATGCCTTCAGGCACCGAATAGGAATAGGGCCTTGGCGCCGGCATCGGTACCAGCACCGGAACCGTGCGGGTCACGGGCGGGGCTTCGAAAAGCGCGCCAAAGAGATCGGACGAATCTATACTCATCGCGGCAGACCATGCCCGCAACGGCCGTAAAATGGAACCCGCCGACAATGAGGGTTAATCATCATCGTCTTCACCAGCGATCGTTCCCGTCAACCGCATGCCTTCGATCCACGTGGCGCCATTCTCACGAATAACCTTTCGCGGACGAACGCCGCAGCGTTCGCGCACCGCCTCTGCCAGTTGCACCGAATGGGTGACGATCCAGACCTGGCTGCTCTTTGACGCTTCGGCGATCATGTCGGCGAGCGGCGCCAGCATATCGGGATGCAGGCTCGCCTCCGGCTCGTTCAGAGCGATGAGCGCCGGCAGCCTGTAGGAGAGCAGTGCAGCCGCAAGGCCGAGAAAGCGAATCTGCCCATCAGACAGTTCACGCGGATGGAAGACGCGGTGCGGGAAATCCGGCAGCACTAGGCCGAACTCCGCTGTCTCGCCCGGCTCAGGCACGACAAGCCTTGCGCCGCCGAGCGCCGATGCCAGGATGCGATCGAGCTCGGCCGTATCCTGCCGCGTGTGGGCAATCGTCGCAAAGACGGCGGCGAGATTGGCACCATCCTCATCTAGCATGGGACTGGTGACGGCAAGGCAGGGATGGCGAAGCGGAGAAGCCCTGTCAGTGCGAAAACCGTGAAAGAAGCGCCAATTGTTGACGATGCGACGGAAGGCGGCAACCTCGGGGAAATGGCCGGCATCCCCGAGCAGGGCGATCGCCGTTTCGGATGTCAGCGCCTCGTCTGGATAGGCCTGCATGCGCCCGGCACCATCGCGAACGGAGATGCCTGGACCGGACCGCTTTATCATCGCCACCGCGCGGCGGCCGGTTTCGACGGAAAGCTCTTCAGCTTTGATCTGCGGTTCGAGCGCAAAGCCCGCAGCGGCCTTCGGTGGGCGCAACCCCGCTTCGACATAATATCGGAACGTGACTGCGCGCTCCTCGTCGATGATCTCAACTTCCAGGCGGATTCGAGCTGGCCCATCGGATGTGCGGCGTGGCCCGGACCAGAGAGCCGAGAGCATCCCGCCTTCGGCAGCAAGTTCATAAGCCAGCCGCCCGCGAACCGCCGACTGCACAAGCTGCAGCGCACGATAGAGATTGGACTTGCCGGCGCCGTTCTCGCCGAGAAACAGCGTCGTATCCGCCAGATCCATGCGGATCGAGCGCAGTGACCGGTAATTCTTGGCAAACATGGAGCGAAGACGCATGCATCCGCTTTAGCGCAAAGCAACGCTAAAAAGAATGGGCCGCAACGGCCTCCGGAACCAGTTGCCGGGACACAGGCATGAAGCGTGAGTCGCCATCGGCCGCCATGTCATAGACCGTGTGCCTTTCAAGCGCCTTCGTCACCTCGTTCAGATCACCGTCGAGCTCTTCGGCGGGAATGAGATTGCCGATGACGAAATCGAAGCGGTCACTCTTCTTGTTCAGAAGTTCATAGAAGACCGTCATGTCGCGCAGTTCGTTCGACCATTTGGCAAACCAGTAGAAAAGCCCGGAATTGCGCGCTGTCATGTGAACAGGGAGGATCGGCAAACCGTATTTACGGGCAAGGCCGACGGCGGAGGTTTTCCACGGCCGCTCGTTCAATCGCCCATTTGCCCAATAGGCGATACGGCCCGAAGGGAAGAGCACGGTCGCCTTGCCCTCCTTCACCGCATGGTTGGTCAGCTGCAGCGTCTCGCGCGCCTTGAGCTTGCTCTTGAATTCCTCGCGCCATTCGACCGGGATAATCATCTCCGCAAAGCGTGGGTTGACGCGCACCGCATCGCGGTTGGCGAAGAACATCATATCCGGGCGGCGCGTCTTCAGGAGATCGAACACCGCCACGCCATCGGCAATGCCGGTCGGATGATTGCTGACGAGTATGAAACCGCCGGATGCCGGAATGCGCTCGGCATTGGTGACGTTGATATCGAGCTTCAGCAGGTTGCTCATATATTCGAACGACTGGAAGCCCGGCATGTTGGCAACGTCATTGGCGAATTCGATCGCCTTGTTGTAGCGCAGCAGCGTATAGAGAAACGGCCGCATGAGCGGCCACAGAGGATGGCGGACGATCTTCTGTCCGCGCTCGGCGATCAGCGTATCGACGATATGGCCAGGCTTTCCGTGTGAAACCAGGGCAATCGCTTCCGCGAGCTGTCCAAAGGCCGTCATGGAATCGCGCCGTGCCATGAAAATTCCTGTTTTACGGAAGCTATAAGCTATCTCAATGAATTATGATCGATACATGACAAGGGCTTGGCAAGCATTAGCAATTCCATAACGCCACTGTTTCAGAATTGGCGTCACCAAAAGCAAATTCAAGAGCCAAAATCATGAATGAACTCCTGATCATCGCCGATCCGCACCTGATGACGGAACGCAGCGCCTGGCTCGAAAACCTTGCCCGGGAGCGCCGCCTTTCCGACCATACGCTCGATGCCTATGAGCGTGACACGCGTCAGTTCCTGACCTTCATGACCGGTCATCTCGGTGGCCCGACAACGCTGCGCGATATCGAAACGCTGCGCCCGGCAGACTTCCGCGCCTTTCTGGCCGCCCGGCGCAAGGAGGGCTCCGGCGCTCGCTCGGTTGCTCGCAATCTCGCAGGCATTCGCTCCTTTCTGCGTCACCTTGAAAAGAAGGGCCTCGTGAATGCCGCGGGCGCCGGCGCCGTGCGATCCCCGAAGCAACCGAAATCTCTTCCGAAGCCTCTCTCAGACAGACAGGCCATCACCGTAGTCAGCAATGAAGCCCAGCTCCATGACGAGCCATGGATTGCCGCGCGCGATGCCGCCGTTATGACGCTGCTTTATGGTTGCGGCCTGCGCATTTCCGAAGCACTCGACCTGACGCCTGCTGATATCAGGACCGGCACCACCACGCTGCGCATCACCGGTAAAGGCAACAAGACGCGCCTCGTGCCGTTGTTGCCCATCGTTTTCGAAGCCGTTGAGAAATACCGAACGCTCTGCCCCTTTCGTCTTGATGAAGGCGAGCCGCTCTTTCGCGGCGCCCGCAGCGGTAAGCTGCAGCCTGCCATCATCCAGCGCGCCATGCAGAAATTGCGCAGTGCCTTCGGCCTGCCGGAAACGGCGACCCCGCATGCGCTGCGCCACTCCTTCGCAACCCATCTGCTGGCCGGCGGCGGTGACCTGCGCACCATTCAGGAGTTGCTCGGCCATGCCAGCCTTTCCACCACGCAGGTCTATACCGGCGTCGATGCATCAAGGCTTCTGGAGGTGTATGATAGGGCGCATCCGCGCGCGTAAGCCTTCGTTAACGCTGTCTCTTAAAGGAATATGCGCAAGCCCGGCGTAGAGCATGAGGCTTGAAGCACATGTGACCGGATTACCATCATGACGATCTCCATCGGCCACCGCACTTTCCATATCGCCCAGCCGGGCAATATCCTGCTCTGGCTGATCGCTGCCTTTCACATGCTGCTTGCCGCCGCATTGCTCGCTGTCGTCTTTTCAGTCACGCCGGCCGATGCCGCCGAAGATAGCTGCACCGGAAAGAACCTGCTCACGGAGCTTCAGCAGAACGAACCGGGGCGGTATGCCGAAGCGGTGAAAGAGGCAGATGCCACACCGAACGGCAAAGGCGTTTTCTGGAAGATCGAAAAACTGGGCCTCAAAACTTCCTGGCTGCTCGGCACCATGCACGTCACCGATCCACGCGTCTTGAACCTGCCGCCCCGCGCGCAGGAAGCCCATGACGGTGCCGATACGATTGTCATCGAGTCCGACGAAATCCTCGATGAGAAGAAGGCCACTGCATCACTTCTGATGAGACCGGACCTGATGATGTTCACGGACGGCACGACCATCGAAAAGCTTCTTTCGCCTGAGGACTATACCCGCCTCGAGGCCGGACTGAAGCAGCGCGGCATCCCGCTCTCGGCCGTTTCACGCATGCGCCCCTGGATGATCGCGAGCGCCGTGGCACTTCCCGCCTGCGAGATCGCCCGCAAGGCCAAGGGAGTGCAGTTCCTCGACCAGAAGATCGCTGCCGATGCGGCCGCTGAAGGCAAGCAGGTCAAGGGGCTGGAAACCCTGGCCGAGCAGCTGCAGGCCATGGCCGAGCTGCCGATCGAATTTCATCTGAAGTCGCTGATCGAAACCTTAGAACTCGGCGGCAAGATGAACGACGTTGTCGAAACCATGACCGACATCTATCTCTCCGGCGATATCGGCATGACCATGCCGATGCTGAAGACCGTATCGCCGGAAGGCAGCGATGAGGACAGCGATTACGCCGCCTTCGAACAGCGCATCATCCTCGACCGCAACAAGGTGATGGCCGAACGCGCCGCCCCCATCCTCGCCAAAGGCAACGTCTTCATGGCTGTCGGTGCCCTGCACCTCCCAGGCAAGGATGGTGTCATCGAACTGCTGCGTCAGCAGGGCTTCACGGTCACGGCGGTCAATTGACCGTCGTCCTTCTCAGCCCATCGTCATGCGCCGCAATACATCTGTCTTCCAATAGAACTGATGGACCAGCGCACCAAAGACATGCGCGACGATGACGATCCAGAGGATGAGCTTCAAGACGTCGGCATGCAGCGCGCCTAATGCTTCCACACCCAAATAGTAGACCGCAATGCCTGAAGCCGGCAGGGCGAGCAGCAGCAGATAGAGGCTCGCATGCGCCAGCCGGGCAGCGAGCCGAAAGATCGCCGGTTCGTTTGCGGCTTCAGGCGGTACGCCCTGCACGAAGCGCAGGCCGAGCCTCAGGATCGTCATAAGCAGGATTGCGATACCGACATAGGCGTGGATATTGGCCGAAGCGATCTGTTCCGGCAATGGCGTGCCGCCGTGGCGGATAAGCCGGTACCAGGCATTCATGCCATCAGGCAAAAGAAGGTTGAAGAGGACCAGGAGCACGGTCGCCCAGTGAAGGAAACGCTGGGAGAGACTGTAGCCGGAAACGACGCGATCATTCATTTTCTTGGCTTTCGTCAAATAGTTAGCGAAACTTACCCACCAAATAAAAACGCCGCCTGCCCGAAGGCAAGCGGCATTATGAATGATTGCTGATATTTAATCTCACATATGGATCGGCTTGAAGAAAGCGGCCAGCGCTGCCTCCTTCACGGCTTCCGACATGGTCGGATGCGCATGGCAGGTGCGACCAAGGTCTTCTGCCGAACCACCGAATTCCATCAGCACGGTAATCTCGTGGATCATCTCGCCGGCACCGAAGCCGACGATATGACCGCCGAGCACCTGGTCGGTTTCCTTGTCGGACAGGATCTTCACGAAACCTTCGGTCGTCAGCATCGCGCGGGCGCGGCCGTTTGCTGTGAACGGGAACTTGCCCACCTTGTAAGCGACACCGGCGGCCTTCAGCTCTTCCTCAGTCTTGCCGACGGAGGCGACCTCCGGCTGCGTGTAGACGACGCTCGGGATGACGTCATAGTTCACATGACCGTGCTGGCCAGCGAGGATTTCGGCAAGTGCCACACCTTCGTCTTCGGCCTTGTGCGCCAGCATCGGACCCGTCACGACGTCGCCGATCGCGTAGATACCTTCGACATTGGTCTTGAAGTGGCTGTCGATTTCAACACGACCGCGATTGTCGAGCTTGACGCCCGCTTCTTCCAGACCAAGGCCTGCCGTGTAGGGAATGCGGCCAGTGGAAATCAGGACGACATCCGCTTCAAGCGTCTGCGCAGCGCCACCAGCGACCGGCTCGAATGTCACCCTGGCGCCCTTGTCGCCCTTCTCGACGCCAGTCACCTTGGAACTCAGCTTGATGTCGATGCCCTGCTTGCCGAGCATGCGCTGGAACTGCTTTGAGACATCGGCATCCATCGCGCCGAGGATCTTGTCGAGAAATTCGATGACGGTGACCTTCGCACCGAGTCGCGACCAGACCGAACCAAGCTCGAGGCCGATGACACCGCCACCAACGACGATCATCGTTTCCGGCACTTTTTCCAGTGCAATGGCGCCGGTGGAGGATACGATGATCTTCTCATCGATATCGACCTTCACGCCCGGAATGCCGGCGACGTCGGAACCGGTGGCAATGACGATGTTCTTGCCTTCGATTTCTTGAACCGTGCCGTCTTCGGCGGTCACCGAGACCTTGCCGGCGGAGACGATCTTGCCGGTGCCGTGGAAGGCATCGATCTTGTTCTTCTTGAAGAGGAAGGCAACGCCGTCGACGTTCGACTTTACCGTCGCATCCTTGTGCGCCAGCATCTTTTCGAGATTGAGCTTCGGAGCGGCGACCTCGATGCCGAGCTCTTCCATGTGATGCGTTGCGTGGAACATCTCGGAAGCGTGCAGCAGCGCCTTGGAGGGGATGCAGCCGACATTCAGGCAGGTGCCGCCGTAAGTGGCGCGCTTCTCGACGACGGCGACCTTGAGGCCGAGTTGCGCAGCCTTGATTGCCGCGACATAGCCGCCAGGGCCGGTTCCGATAACAATCACATCATAGGACATTACTTTTTCCCTTTGCGTTATTGACTAGCGCCCGCCGCTCACATTGAGGATCGCGCCTGTTATGTACGATGCCGAAGACGAAAGCAGATAGACGATCGCATCGGCCACCTCCTCCGCCTGTCCGGTTCGCTTCATCGGGATCGATGAAGCCATTTCTTTCGGCCTGTGCGGCTGCCCGCCGGAGGCATGAATATCCGTTTCGATGATGCCGGGACGGATCGCATTCACCCTGATACCCTCGGCCGCGACTTCCTTGGAAAGTCCGATCGTGAACGTATCGATGGCTGCCTTCGATGCGGCATAATCGACATATTGTGCCGGCCCGCCAATCACCGCCGCCATGGAGGAGACATTGACGATCGCGCCGCCTTGTCCGCCATGCCGGGTGGACATGCGCCGCACTGCCTCGCCGGCGCAAAGGATCGAACCCGTCACATTGATCCGCATCATCCGCTCGAGGCGCTCGGCCGACATTTCATCGACACGTGCGATGTAATCGACAATACCGGCATTGTTCACCAGCCCATCCAGCCGCCCGAAATGCCTATCGATCGCCTCGAACATCGAGACGATATCGGCGGCATTGCCGACATCGCCCTTGATCGCGATCGCATTGCCGCCAGCCTTCTTGATCTCCGAGACCACGGCATTTGCCGCCTCTTCATTCGAGGCATAGTTCACCGCAACGCGCCAGCCGTGACGCGCGGCAGCCAGGCAGGCTGCAGCACCTATGCCGCGGCTACCACCGGTAACGAGAAGAACGGGACTGTCGGTCATTGTGCACATCCCTTGAAATCGAGGACGTCCCAGGGAGCGACAGTCGCCTTGCCGTCACCCCAGGCGGAAGACTGGCGGATCGCTGGGCCGAGGCCGGGAAAGACGATCTTTTCGGTTGCCGGGCTGTCGCCGGACTGCAGGTTGTCGAGCCCGCCATCGGCACTTGCGCGATAGACGAAGCCCTGCCAGACCCTGCAGCCATCGAGATCGGCACCCGTGACATCGCCATCCGGGCAGTTGAACAGGACCATGCCCATGGTGCGCTCCGGATCGTCCGAGGACATGACATAGCCATCCATGACGACTGAGGTCTTGAGCGCGCTGAGCTTGAACTGGTGGCTTGACGACACGGCTTCAGACGTAATCGGCGAAAAGCGCAGTTCGTAGGCGCCATCGCGATCAGCGTAGATCGCCTTGCCCTGCTGGCAATCGGCGGCAACGGCCGAAGCCGGCGCGCAGGAAAGCGCGGCGATCATCATCGCAACTACACTTTTCTGCTTGGTCAGCATGTGCCCTGCCCGTTCATTTGTGGTTCGGCTCCCTGCGCCCGTCGGCATTCTCGGTGACCTGGAAATCCGTCAGCAGCACCAGCGGACGCCCGTCCTTGTCCAGTCCCCAGAATACCGGATAGAAGCCATCGCCCCAGCCGCTCCAGAATATCGCCACATTGCCCTTCTTGCCGGCGATCGGCCGGTGCAGGTCATAGACCCCCTTGTTGGCATCGAGTTCGGAGGCGACCACGTCATAATAGTTCACGTCGGAATCCGGCTTTGCAGCCTGCACCTGCTGCTCGCGTTCCCCGATCAGATCAAGCGTGTCGGCATCCATGTAGCTGCCGAGACCGGCATCGACGGGATAGCCGAAGATCTCGTCACCCTTCAGCGTAGCGACATCCTGGCCCGGAATGGTCGCAAGCTCCCAGTGATCGGGCTTGCCCTCGGCAATGCGCATGCTTGACGCCGCAACCCGCCCGAAAGCCTCGTAGAGCCGTACCGGATATTCACCGACAGGAACCGTCTTTGCCAATGCCGGCCGATCCGGCTGTGCCAACGGATCGGCGGCAACGATACGGCCCGAGGTCAGTTCGACATTGCCCATGTCGACAGTCTTGATGTGGCGTGCGGAAAGCTCGGCATCATCAAGCGATGCGAAGTCGAAATTGCTGCTCGCCTTGTTCACATCGAAGGCGAGAGCCGAGACCGGCATGAAGGCAACCGTGGCGCAGAACACTGCGCCCGCCGCTCGCATGATCCGGTCTCGCATGGCAGATCGCTCCGCTTAGAGGTCCAGAACCAGACGTTCCGGATCTTCCAGGCTTTCCTTGACGCGCACGAGGAAGGTCACGGCTTCCTTGCCGTCGACGATGCGGTGGTCGTAGGAGAGAGCCAGATACATCATCGGGCGGATGACAACCTGACCACCGATGGCAACCGGACGCTCCTGGATCTTGTGCATGCCGAGAATGCCCGACTGCGGCGCGTTCAGGATCGGCGAAGACATCAGCGAGCCGTAGACGCCACCATTGGTGATGGTGAAGGTGCCGCCCTGCATCTCGGCCATTGAGAGCGAGCCGTCACGGGCTGCCTTGGCAAGACGGCCGAGCTCCTTCTCGATTTCGGCGATCGACATCTGATCGGCGTCACGGATGACGGGAACGACGAGGCCCTTGTCGGTACCGACAGCCATGCCGACATGGCAGTAGTTCTTGTAGATGATGTCGGTACCGTCGATCTCGGCGTTGACGGCCGGCAGTTCCTTGAGCGCGTGCGTGACGGCCTTGGTGAAGAAGCCCATGAAGCCGAGCTTCACGCCGTGCTTCTTCTCGAAGACATCCTTGTACTTGTTGCGCAGGTCCATGACGGCCTTCATGTCCACCTCGTTGTAGGTGGTCAGCATCGCAGCCGTGTTCTGTGCATCCTTGAGGCGCTTGGCGATCGTCTGGCGCAGGCGCGTCATCTTCACGCGCTCTTCGCGTCCCGCATCTTCTACCGTCGAAGGACCGCGCGGAGCGGCAGGCGCTGCCGGTG
The DNA here is from genome assembly GCF_031455475.1 of Rhizobium sp. 1399. Lineage (NCBI taxonomy): Bacteria > Pseudomonadati > Pseudomonadota > Alphaproteobacteria > Hyphomicrobiales > Rhizobiaceae > Rhizobium > Rhizobium sp. 1399. The sequence goes on from NZ_JAVDSU010000007.1 coordinate 141,614, forward strand.
CAGCGGCTGGAGCTGCTGCAGCCTTGGCGACAGCGGCGATGACATCACCCTTTAAAACCTGGCCGCGCTTGCCGCTGCCATCAACCTGATCGGCCGAGAGATTGTTCTCCGCCAGCATCTTTGCCGCAGCCGGAGCCGGCGGCATGGAGGATACGGAGGCGGCCGGAGCAGCAGCGGCAGCAACCGGAGCAGCTGGCGTCGGAGCAGGTGCAGCAGGTGCTGCTGCCGGGGCTGCCGCAGCTGGAGCAGCTGCGGCAGCCGCACCTTCGGCGATCTGGCCGAGAAGCGCACCGAGACCAACCGTCTCGCCAGCCTGGGCGACGATTTCCGAAAGCGTGCCGGACGCCGGAGCCGGAACTTCGATGGTCACCTTGTCGGTTTCAAGCTCGAGAATGGGCTCGTCGGCCTTCACGGCGTCGCCGACCTTCTTGAACCAGGTGCCGACGGTTGCCTCGCTGACGGATTCACCGAGTGTTGGAACGCGGATTTCTGTGGCCATTGTTCAAATCCTGATTGTGCTTGTTATCGTGTTAGACAGCGGTCCCGGCTTAGGGCCGGAGAATGACGGAGGGCATTGGCAAGACGTCGAAACGAAAACCGAAGCCGGAAGTGATGATCGGGTCCGCATCGGCAAGCGCCTGCGCTGCTGCCTGGTCTGCAACCTCGACGACCGCGATACCGAAAGCCCCTTCACCCTCGAAGACAGGACCAACGGCAATCGCCGATCCTGCAAGAACGTTCTGGTGCCAATATTCGGCATGGCGTTTCATCGCCGCCATTTCCTCCCCGGTCCCGTCATGCGGGAATGTGGAGCGCGGCGGCACAAGTCTCATGAAGAAATATGCCATCGCGCTCCCCCTTTTTTGTTAGCCGCCCAGCGCATCCTCGAGGAACGCGGCGAGCTGCGACAGATGCTTTGACATCAGGCCCGTTGCCGGCGAAGCGGCGGCCGGGCGACCCGTATAGCGAACGCGCTGGTACTTCGCATCGATATGGGCGAGCACCCATTCCAGATACGGGTCGATGAACGACCATGCACCCATGTTCTTCGGCTCTTCCTGGCACCACACCATCTCTGCATTCCGGAAGCGGGACAGCTCGTTGATGAGCGCCTTGGCCGGGAAGGGATAGAGCTGCTCGATACGCAGCAGGTAGATGTCGTCGATACCGCGCTTTTCGCGCTCTTCCAGCAGGTCGTAATAGACCTTGCCGGTGCAGATGACGACGCGACGGATCTTGGCATCCTTCTGCAGCTTGATCGGGCCATCCTTGATGACCTCCGCATCGTCCCACAGGAGACGGTGGAAGGAGGATTCGCCAGCCATTTCGGCAAGCGTCGAGACAGCGCGCTTGTGGCGCAGCAGCGACTTCGGCGTCATCAGGATGAGCGGCTTGCGGAAATCGCGCTTCAGCTGGCGGCGCAGGATGTGGAAGTAGTTCGCCGGCGTCGTGACGTTGGCGACCTGCATGTTGTCTTCCGCGCAGAGCTGGAGATAGCGCTCCAGACGGGCGGACGAGTGTTCCGGACCTTGGCCTTCATAGCCATGCGGCAGCAGGCAGACGAGGCCCGACATGCGCAGCCACTTGCGTTCGCCAGACGAGATGAACTGGTCGAACACGACCTGCGCACCGTTTGCGAAGTCACCGAACTGGGCTTCCCAGAGCGTCAGCGCATTCGGACGAGCCAGCGAATAGCCGTATTCGAAGCCGAGAACGGCTTCTTCCGAAAGCATCGAGTTGATGACTTCGTAACGGGCCTGTGTCGGCGACAGGTTCGCGAGCGGAATGTAGCGCTCTTCGGTTTCCTGATCGTAGAGAACCGAGTGGCGCTGCGAGAAGGTACCGCGTTCGCAATCCTGACCGGACAGACGGATCTTGTGGCCCTCGACGACGAGCGCGCCGAAAGCCAACGCTTCGGCCATCGCCCAGTCGAGACCTTCGCCACTCTGGACCATGTTGGCGCGGTTTTCCATGAAGCGCTGGATCGTGCGATGCGCGTTGAATCCAGCCGGAATCTCCGACAGCTTGCGGCCGATATCCTTGAGCGTTTTCATCGGCACGGCAGTCTTGCCGCGGCGCTGTTCGTCGGCATTGTCAGCCGTGCGCAGGCCGGACCATTCGCCGTCCAGCCAGTCGGCCTTGTTCGGCTTGTAGTGCTGGCCAGCTTCGAACTCCTGCTCGAGATGGGCGCGCCAGTCGGCCTTCATCTTTTCGACTTCGCCGTCGGTGAGCAGGCCTTCGCGAACGAGACGGTCTGCATAGAGCTGCAGGACTGTCTTGTGACCACGAATGACCTTGTACATCTTCGGCTGCGTGAAGGACGGCTCATCGCCTTCATTGTGGCCGTAGCGGCGATAGCAGAACATGTCGAGCACGACAGGCTTGTGGAATTTCATGCGGAATTCCATCGCGATCTTCGCCGCATAGACCACGGCTTCCGGATCGTCGCCATTGACGTGCAGGATCGGTGCTTCGATCATCTTGGCGACGTCGGACGGATAGGGCGACGAGCGCGAAAAGGCCGGGTTCGTGGTGAAGCCGATCTGGTTGTTGATGATGACGTGCATCGTGCCGGCAACGCGATGGCCGCGCAGACCGGACAGGCCGAGGATTTCGGCAATGACGCCCTGGCCGGCAAAGGCCGCGTCGCCGTGGATCAGGAGCGGCAGAACCTTGGCGCGTTCCGACAGCGGAATGATGTCGCCGTCCCAGACGGTGGCACTCATGTCCTGCTTGGCGCGCGCCTTGCCCATGACGACAGGGTCGACGATTTCAAGGTGCGACGGGTTTGCCGTCAGCGAGACGTGCACCTTGTTGCCGTCGAATTCGCGGTCGGAGGAAGCACCCAGATGGTACTTCACGTCGCCTGAACCTTCGACCTCATCAGGCGCATAGGAGCCGCCCTTGAACTCGTGGAAGATGGCGCGGTGCGGCTTGCCCATGACCTGGGAAAGCACGTTCAGGCGACCGCGATGGGCCATGCCGAACACGGCTTCCTTGAGGCCGAGATGGCCGCCACGCTTGAGGATCTGTTCGAGTGCCGGGATCAGTGATTCACCGCCATCCAGGCCGAAGCGCTTGGTGCCCTTGAACTTGACGTCGAGGAACTGTTCGTAGCCTTCGGCTTCGACGAGCTTGGCGAGGATCGCCTTCTTGCCTTCAGCCGAGAAAGCAACGCCCTTGTCCGGACCTTCGATACGTTCCTGGATCCATGCCTTTTCTTCCGGATTGGAAATGTGCATGAATTCGACGCCGAGGGTCGAGCAATAGGTGCGCTCGAGGATCTCGATCATCTCGCGGAGGGTCGCATATTCGAGGCCGAGCACGTTATCGATGAAGATCTTGCGATCGTAGTCGGCAGCCGTGAAGCCGTAATTTTCGGGCGAAAGCTCGTGATAGTCGTCGACCGGGGCGGCGATACCAAGCGGATCGAGCTTGGCGTGCAGATGGCCACGCATGCGATATGCGCGGATCATCATGATGGCGCGGACGGAATCGCGCGTCGCCTGCAGCACGTCGGCGGCGCCTGCCGGCTGGCCGGCGGCTTCGGCCTTGGCCTTTACCTTGGTCTCGATGACCTTTTCGACGATGCCCCAGTCGCCGTCGAGCGCCGAGACGAGATCGCCGCTTGCCTGCAGCGGCCAGTTCTTCTTGCGCCAGGATGCTCCCTTGGCCGCCTTCTTCACATCAGCAGGATCGTCTTCCAGCGCCTTGAAGAAGGACCGCCACTGATCGTCGACCGAGTTGGGATCGTCTTCATAACGGGCGTAGAGCTGCTCGATATAGGCAGCATTGGCGCCATCCAGAAACGAGGTGATCTGAAATTGCTCGTTGGCTTCTTGCCGTGCCATGGTGTTACGCGGACGCTTCCGCCCGCCTCCTGACTTAGATGAATTTGCCGGCTTCATCGCCGGCTGCCGCATTCCGATTGCCGCCTGTCCGCGGCGCATCCGCATTGAGTAAGTGGAGAGCCGGGCGGAGGCCAGGATGCCGTTCCTCCGCCCGGGGTATATAAGTTGGTTTAGCCCTTGAGGACTTCAACCAGCGTCTTGCCGAGGCGAGCCGGAGACGGCGACACCTTGATGCCTGCCGATTCCATCGCCGCGATCTTCGATTCAGCGTCGCCCTTGCCACCGGAAACCACAGCACCGGCATGGCCCATCGTGCGGCCCTTCGGTGCCGTACGGCCCGCGATGAAGCCCGCCATCGGCTTCTTGCGGCCCTTCTTGGCCTCGTCCTTGAGGAACTGCGCTGCGTCTTCTTCAGCCGAACCGCCGATTTCGCCGATCATGATGATCGAGGTCGTGGCTTCGTCGGCGAGGAACATTTCGAGCACGTCGATGAATTCGGTGCCCTTGACCGGGTCGCCGCCGATGCCGACAGCCGTCGTCTGGCCGAGACCTTCGTTGGAGGTCTGGAAGACAGCTTCGTAGGTCAGCGTGCCGGAGCGGGAAACGATACCGACCGAACCCTTGCGGAAGATCGAGCCCGGCATAATGCCGATCTTGCATTCTTCCGGCGTCAGGATGCCTGGGCAGTTCGGGCCGAGCAGGCGCGACTTGGAGCGCTCGAGGCGAGCCTTGACGCGAACCATGTCCAGGACCGGGATACCTTCGGTGATACAGGTGATGAACGGGATCTCGGCGTCGATCGCCTCGATGATCGCATCGGCTGCGCCTGCCGGCGGAACATAGATGACGGACGCGTTGGCGCCGGTCTTTTCCTTGCCTTCGGCAACGGTTGCGAAGATCGGCAGGCTTTCGCCCTTGGAGCCGGTCCAGGTTTCGCCACCCTTCTTCGGGTGAATACCACCGACCATCTGCGTGCCGTAGTAAGCAAGCGCCTGTTCGGTGTGGAATGTACCGGTCTTGCCGGTCAGACCCTGAACCAGGATCTTGGTGTCTTTGTTGACGAGAATAGACATGCGGGGCCTTTGTCTAGAAGAGGTTGGAAGACGTGAGAGACGCGCGACGATAGATGCCGCTGACGATCTCCTGCCAAGTATCGCTGCCTGCAGGCGAAAAGCTGACGCCCATCCGGTAGCAGTCTTCATTTTCAAATGTGAACGCGGTGCGCTGCCTTCCGCGCGGAGAAGTCTTGATCAGCACGAGTTCATCGCCATTCCACGCGCCGGAAGCCGGCGTGGGCGGAGCAAAACCGACGCTGTCGAACTGGTAGAGTTTGTAGCTCTGGTTCGAACTATCGAAGCCGAAAACATTGCGGGCTTCGAAGGAAACTTCGCCGTCGCGCATCTGGCAGTAACGCTGCTCGAGGAAAAATCCGCCGAACAGCGCCTCGCCAGAAAGCGAAGCGCTGGCCTTGCCTTCCTTTGTCCACGCCGAAGCCGCGACATGCTCTTCCCCCTCCCAGACACCGGCAAAGGCATCGAGGCGGAGATGAGCAGCACTGGGCGTGGACTGGAAAGCCATGACCGTTCTCAACCGTTGATCGCAGCGACGATCTTCTTGGCCGCATCGTCGAGATCGTCAGCCGCCGTGATCGCCAGACCCGATTCGTTCAGGATCTTCTTGCCGAGATCGACATTCGTGCCTTCAAGGCGAACGACGAGCGGAACCTTGAGACCGACTTCCTTGACCGCGGCAATGACGCCCTCGGCGATGACATCGCACTTCATGATGCCGCCGAAGATGTTGACGAGAATGCCTTCGACCTTGGGGTCTGCGGTGATGATCTTGAAGGCTGCAGCGACCTTCTCCTTGCCGGCGCCGCCGCCGACGTCGCAGAAGTTTGCCGGCTCCTTGCCGTAAAGCTTGATGATATCCATCGTCGCCATGGCAAGGCCAGCACCGTTGACCATGCAGCCGATGTTGCCGTCAAGCGCGACATAGGCGAGGTCCCACTTGGAGGCCTCGATTTCCTTGGCGTCTTCTTCCGTCTCGTCGCGAAGCGTCTTCACGTCGTCGTGGCGGAAAAGAGCGTTGCCATCGAAAGACATCTTTGCATCGAGAACGCGCAGGTGGCCATCCTTCATCACGATCAGCGGATTGACCTCGAGCAGGGCCATGTCCTTCTCGCCGAAAGCCTTGTAGAGCGCCGGGAAGAGCGTCTTGGCGTCTTCTGCAGCCGCACCGTCAAGCTGAAGCGCCTTGGAGATCGCAGCAACGTCGGAAGCTGTCACACCAGCTTCCGGATCGATGGCGATCGTGTGGATCTTCTCAGGCGTATCGTGAGCGACTGCTTCGATATCCATGCCGCCTTCGGTCGAAACGACGAAGGCCACCTTGCCGACCGAACGGTCGACCAGGAGCGAGCAATAGAGCTCGCGAGCAATGTCGGCACCGTCTTCGATGTAGAGGCGATTGACCTGCTTGCCGGCTTCGCCGGTCTGCGCGGTTACCAGCGTATTGCCAAGCATTTCCTTGGCATGCGCAACGACTTCATCGATCGACTTGGCGAGACGGACACCACCCTTGGCATCCGGGCCGAGTTCCCTAAACTTGCCCTTGCCGCGGCCGCCTGCATGGATCTGGCTCTTGACCACGTAGAGCGGGCCGGGAAGCGACCTGGCGGCAGCCTCGGCTTCTTCAACCTTGAGGATCGCCACACCCTGCGCGACCGGCGCGCCATAGCCCTTTAGCAGAGCCTTGGCCTGATATTCATGAATGTTCATGGGTTTATCCCTATTTCGATAACTTCAGCGCACCAGTTACTTGAGGGCGGGCGCGATGTTGATGCAGGCTTCGCAGAGACCGGCAACGGCGCCGACGGACTTGTCGAAGGCTTCCTTCTCGGTCTTGTTGAGGTCGATCTCGATGATGCGCTCGACGCCGCCGGCACCGATGACGGTGGGAACGCCGACATACATGTCCTTCACGCCGTACTGGCCCGTGAGGTGGGCAGCGCAGGGCAGAACGCGCTTCTTGTCCTTGAGGTAGGATTCAGCCATTTCGATCGCCGAAGCGGCCGGAGCGTAATAGGCCGAACCGGTCTTGAGCAGGCCGACGATTTCGGCGCCGCCGTCACGGGTGCGCTGGATGATTTCTTCGAGGCGTTCCTTGGTGACCCAGCCCATGGTGACGAGGTCGGTCAGCGGAATGCCGCCAACGGTCGAATAACGGGCGAGCGGCACCATAGTGTCGCCGTGGCCGCCGAGAACGAAGGCCGTGACGTCCTGAACGGAAACGTTGAATTCCTTGGCGAGGAAAAGACGGAAGCGCGAAGAGTCGAGAACGCCGGCCATGCCGACGACCTTGTTGGCCGGGAGGCCGGAGAACTTCTGCAACGCCCAGACCATCGCGTCGAGCGGGTTGGTGATGCAGATCACGAAAGCGTTCGGGGCATACTTCTTGATGCCGGCGCCGACCTGCTCCATGACCTTGAGGTTGATGCCGAGAAGGTCATCGCGGCTCATGCCCGGCTTGCGCGGAACGCCGGCAGTGACGATGCAGACGTCAGCGCCTTCGATCGCGGAATAGTCGCTGGCGCCGGTCAGATTGGCGTCGAAGCCTTCAACCGGGGAGGACTGTGCGATGTCGAGACCCTTGCCCTGGGGAATACCGTCGGCGATGTCGAAGAGGACGATGTCGCCCAGTTCCTTCAGGCCGGCGAGATGCGCCAGCGTGCCACCAATCATGCCAGAACCGATGAGTGCGATCTTGTTACGCGCCATTTCGCTTTTCCTTTGCGATCAAAATCCGTCGGGCGACGCGCGGGCATCGCCCAATGCCGCAATCGCATAGACCTAAAGCCAAAAAATGGCAATCCATTATTTTTGGTGCAGCAATTTCAATCGTTTAGATATTAAAATTCTTACGTAAACGTAAGATCAATTGTCACCAAAGTGTTACTCGGCAGCCCGCCGTTCATGATGCGCCGCAAGATATTCCGCGCTTCTCATCTCAAAAAGACGAGATGCCGTACGATCGAATTCAAAGCCTTCGGTGCCGCGTCTTTCGACGAGCAGATTTTCGGGCATGGCGGCGGCGGAAGCATAGAGGCGGGTGCCATGATCGTAGAACGTATCGATCAGAATGATGAGGCGTTTGATCTGGTTCCGCTTTTCAGGGCCGAGCAAGGGAATGTGATCGAGGAAGATCGTATCGAAGCGTTCGGCGATGGCGAGGAAATCGACTGCACCCAGCGGCTTTTCGCAGAGATCGGAGAAGGAGAAGCGCGCCATGCGGTCGACGGCGAGCGGCACATGGATTGCCCGCCCCTTCATGGCAATGTCCGTCGGCTGCGCCTTGCGGCCGTGCAGCGCCTGCGTCCAGGACGCATCCATCGCCATGTCGGTGCGCTCATCGATCGGGATGAGGTAGACCGGCTGACTGTTCAGCTTCTCCATCCGGTAGTCGGTCGGCGAATCGAGCGAGACGATCTCGACATGTTTTTTGAGGAGACCGACGAAAGGCAGGAAAAGCCCGCGATTGAGGCCGTCCTTGTAGAGATTGTCGGGCTCGACATTCGAGGTCGCCACCAGCACGCAGCCGCGCGCGAAAAGCTCGGAGAACAGCCGCGACAGGATCATCGCATCGGCGATATCGGTGACGGTGAATTCGTCGAAGCAGAGCAGTTCCGCTTCCCCGAAAAGGGCAGCGGCGACCGGCGGCATCGGATCGGCCTGCTTCGTCTCGCCGTTCTTCAGCTTCAGCCGGTGAGCAGCGATGCGATTGTGCACATCGGCCATGAACTCATGGAAATGCGCGCGCCGCTTTTTCCGGCAGGGCGCCATTTGGAAGAACATGTCCATGAGCATCGTCTTGCCGCGCCCGACGCTGCCATGGATATAGAGGCCCTTGATGCCGCTCTCCGTCTTCTTCTTGGATGCAAACAGCCAGCCGAGCGCGCTGCTCTTGGCGGCAGGCCGTTTCTGCTTGAGAGAGGCAAGCACCCGGTCAAGACACTTGGCCACATCCATCTGGGCGGAATCAACCTGCAACGTCTCCGAAGCCGTCAGCGATTTGAGCTGCTCGGTGACGCTGAGCGAATAGTCTGGCATTGGCTGCATGAGGGCTTGTCCGCCTATGCGCAACCGGCGGAACCCCGCCGGATTGACTTACCGGCTGAGGGTGATCGGCTGCCCGGTCGAGGTCTGGCCATTGAAGCTGTTGTCGGCAACCTTGTAGACGGAACCGATCTGGTTGCCGCTGCGGTCCTTGAGCAGAACCTGCTTGCCGGAAACTTCCCAGGAACCCATAGCCGTCAGCTCGCCAACACAACCGCGCGTACCGCCACGCGATCCGCTGCCGAGATTGGTGAGCGTCAGGAACATGTCGCAGGTACCGTTGACACGCCAGCTGCCGACCATCGATTCCTTGGTGACATCAAGAGAGGTCGCGGGTGCTGCGCCACCCGGCTGAACACCAGCCATCGGCGCCGTCGAGGTCGGCGCGGCAGGAAACTGCCCGGCCGGCGGCGGAAGCTGGCCGCCCTGCACGGAGGGTACCGGCTGCGCGGTCAACGGCGGAGGTGCGTTGTTACTGCTGTAATCATATGAGGTGCGCTGGCATCCCGCCAAGGCCAGAGCGGCCGTTAGACCCGTCACCACATATCGCAACTGCATCATCAAGCTCCCGAATGTCCGTCTCAACCGCAGAGATATTTCAATTGTAGGTTCGAATTACCGTATTTCACTTTGGTTAATCAAGTCAGCACAACGCAAATCGGCCTTCGTGACACCTATAGCAAGGCCGGCACAATTCAACCGACCGCTCGCCGGACTTCTTGCTGATAAAATATGTCAGCAAGGTGTTGTGCCCGGCCGTCTCGTTCTTGATTAAGTTCGATCCGTTCAGCGAAGTCGAGATAACGCTCAATTGAATCCGGTAGAGGCGTCGACACTCACACGCGACGCTCGACCATCATCTTCTTGATTTCGGCGATTGCCTTGGCCGGGTTCAGACCCTTCGGGCAGGTCTGCGCGCAGTTCATGATCGTGTGGCAACGATAAAGGCGGAACGGATCCTCGAGATTGTCGAGACGTTCGCCAGTCGCTTCGTCACGGCTATCGATCAGCCAGCGATAGGCCTGCAGCAGGACGGCCGGACCGAGGTAACGGTCGCCGTTCCACCAGTAGCTCGGACAGGAGGTCGAGCAGCAGGCACAGAGGATGCACTCGTAGAGGCCGTCGAGCTTCTGGCGGTCCTCATGGCTCTGCTTCCATTCCTTGGCCGGCGTCGGCGAAACCGTCTTCAGCCAGGGCTCGATGGAGCGATGCTGGGCATAGAAATTGCTGAGGTCAGGAACCAGATCCTTGACAACAGGCATATGCGGCAGCGGGTAGATCTTCACCGTGCCCTTGATGTCGTCCATGCCCTTGGTGCAGGCGAGCGTGTTCGTGCCGTCGATGTTCATCGCGCAGGAACCGCAGATGCCTTCACGACAGGAACGGCGCAGCGTCAGCGTCGGGTCGATCTTGTTCTTGATGTAAAGAAGCGCATCGAGAACCATCGGCCCGCAATCGTCGACATCCACGTAGAAGGTGTCGATCGACGGGTTCTGGCCGTCATCCGGGCTCCAGCGATAGACGCGAAACTCACGAGTGTTCTTGGCACCCGCCGGCTTCGGCCACACCTTGCCTTCGCGCATCTTGGAATTCTTGGGGAGAGCGAGTTCAACCATGTCAGGTTCCTCTGATCAGTATACGCGGGCCTTCGGCTCGATCTTGTGGGGATCGATGCCGTCTGCGATGAGGTCGGTGTGGACAGGCCGGTAATCGAGCTTCACATCACCAGCCTCGTTCACCCAGGCCAGCGTGTGCTTGCGCCAGTTGACGTCGTCGCGACCTGCGAACGGACCTGACGTATAGTCTTCGCGGGCATGCGAGCCGCGGCTTTCCTTGCGGGCTTCGGCGCCGTAGATCGTGGTGATGGCATTGGCCATCAGGTTCTGCAGCTCGAGCGTTTCGACGAGGTCGGAATTCCAGATCATCGAGCGGTCGGTGACCTTGATGTCCTTGAGTTCGCCCCAGATTTCCGAAAGACGACGGCAGCCGGATTCCAGCGATTCCTGCGTACGGAACACCGCCGCATCTTCCTGCATGGCGCGCTGCATCTTCTCGCGCAGCACCGCCGTCGGCGTGCCGCCGCTGGCATGGCGCAGACCGTCGAAACGATCCATGATCTTGTCGCAGGCGGCGATGTTCAGCGCCGGCACCGGCGATGCACGGTCAATGACCTCGCCGGCGCGGATCGCCGCAGCGCGACCGAAGACCACGAGGTCGATCAGCGAATTGGAGCCAAGACGGTTTGCCCCGTGAACCGAGGCGCAGCCGGCTTCACCGACAGCCATCAGGCCGGGGATGATGCGTTCCGGATTGGAGCTGTCAGCATTGAGCACCTCGCCCCAATAGTTCGTCGGAATGCCGCCCATGTTGTAGTGAACGGTCGGCAGAACCGGGATCGGTTCGCGGGTCACATCGACGCCGGCAAAAATCTTGGCGCTCTCGGAAATGCCCGGCAGGCGCTCATGCAGCACGGCCGGATCGAGATGATCGAGGTGCAGGAAGATGTGATCCTTGTTCTTGCCGACACCGCGGCCTTCGCGGATTTCCAGCGTCATGCAGCGCGAAACGACGTCACGCGAGGCCAGATCCTTGGCCGACGGCGCATAGCGCTCCATGAAGCGCTCGCCTTCGGAGTTGACGAGGTAGCCGCCCTCGCCGCGCGCACCCTCGGTGATCAGACAGCCGGAGCCGTAGATGCCGGTCGGGTGGAACTGCACGAATTCCATATCCTGCAGCGGCAGGCCGGCACGGGCAACCATGCCACCGCCGTCGCCGGTGCAGGTATGGGCCGAGGTCGCGGAGAAATAGGCGCGACCGTAACCGCCGGTCGCGAGCACCACCATCTTGGCCGCGAAGCGATGGATCGTGCCATCGTCCAGGCACCATGCGATCACGCCGGTGCAACGGCTGCCGTCATCGGACATGATGAGGTCGAGCGCGAAATATTCGACGAAGAATTCGGCATTGTTGCGCAGCGACTGGCCGTAGAGCGTGTGCAGGATGGCGTGGCCGGTACGGTCGGCAACGGCGCAGGTGCGCTGCACCGGCGGGCCTTCACCGAAATTCTGCATGTGGCCGCCGAACGGACGCTGATAGATCTTGCCTTCCTCGTTGCGCGAGAAGGGCACGCCGTAGTGCTCCAGCTCATAGACCGCCTTCGGCGCTTCCATGGTCAGATACTGCATGGCGTCGACGTCGCCGAGCCAGTCGGAACCCTTGACAGTGTCGTAAAGGTGCCACTGCCAGCTGTCAGGCGTCATGTTCTGCAGCGAGGCAGCGATGCCGCCCTGGGCCGCAACCGTGTGCGAGCGGGTCGGGAATACCTTGGTGATGCAGGCCGTGCGGAAGCCCTGTTCGGCCATGCCGAGCGTGGCACGCAGGCCGGCGCCGCCGGCGCCGACGACGATTACGTCATAGGAATGGTCGACATAGGTGTAGGCCTTCCCATTCTGAGCGGGTGAAGACGTTGCCATGATACGGTTATCCTACGAATGCAATTTTCAGAATGGCGAAGAGACAGAGGCCGGCGATCAGAACCGCGAAGAAGGTGTTCAGCATCAGGAGCAGCAGCTTGCCGATCTCGCCGTGAACATAGTCTTCGATGATGACCTGCATGCCGAGCTTCATGTGGATAGTGCCGGATATGATCATCAGGCCCATGATGACGGCGACGAACGGGTTCGAGAGGGCGCGAACCACGTCGGCATAAGGCGCACCCGCATAGACGATCATGAAGATCGCGAAAAAGATGATGAGGGGTACGTTGGCAACGGCCGTCAGGCGCTGGCGCCAAAAGTGATCGGTGCCTTCCTTGGCGGAACCGAGGCCGCGAACCTTGCCCAGAGGAGTGCGCATATCCATGAGTGCGACCTTCAGAAGCGAATGATGAAGCCGATCACCCAGACCAGCACGGTCAGACAGAGCGATCCGATGATATTGGCGATGGCGAGCTTGGTCGAGAATTCTTTCTCGAAACCATGTCCGAGGTCCCACATGAAGTGGCGGAAGCCGCCGAGCAGGTGGTGGATCAGCGCCCAAGTGTAACCGAGCAGGACGAGCTTGCCGATAATACTGCCAAGCACCCAGTTGGCCCAGTCATAATAGCCCTGGCCGCTGGCAGCAGCGATCAGCCACCAGGCAATCAGCAGCGTGCCGAAGTACAGAGCGCCACCGGTGATACGGTGAACGATGGACATGACCATGGTGGGAATTGGCTTGTAAATTTGTAGATGCGGCGACAGGGGCCGGTTTGTCACATTCGCCATCAGAACCTCGCGGCGTCTTCTCTTTGCCCTTGATGTCAGGGGCATTTCTCAGTCAACCACACGAATGACAAAATTCTGTGTGCGTTGCATCATTGTCGACGTTTAATCACCGAAACCCCTGACGACAAGCATAATTGCTGCCTGCTTTTAATTTAATCGATTCGCGTTACCGGGAAGTTTTCAACTCGATGAAACTCGTCTCTTTCGCTCAATTTCTAAGCTGACCGCACGCCTGCGTGGACAAGCCCCGCCTTTTGGCGCAATCTGGCGTTAACGATTTGTTAGCGTTTCGGAGTTTGGTCCATGTTTCGCAGTCTGTCCAAGACCATCCTTGCTCTCCTTGCGGTGCTGACAGCGCTGCCTGCAGCAGCCGGAGAGCGCCACTTCGATCATCGCTTTCCGCGCCATGGCGGCTTTAATGACGGCGTCTTCCTCGGCAGGCGCACCCAGTGGGATAGCGGCTTGCACTTCACACGCGACAACGTCATCCGCTATCGCCCGCGCACCTCTTTTCTGAAGCAGTTCAACTATCCGGGGACAAGCCGCTATGGCCGCGGCAATATCGTCGTCATTGCGTCCCAGCCCCAGAGCTATGACCAGAACTACGGGAGCAATGGCCTCTACGCCGGATCGTCCTATGCCTACCAGACGGATGGCGGAACCTATGTCGGCGGCGACGGGTTCTATCGTCTGGCTACGCCGGAACGTAACCTTGCCCCGAAGGCCAAGGTGATCGATGTCGGCATCGCCGATGACCCCTGCTCTTATGAGGCCAATGTCTGTGTTATCCGGCCCTAGGGCCTGAACCGCCAGACAGTCGTCTTCTTGACCTCGCTGTCTTCGAGCGCCCGGGTGACGGGCACTTCATAGACGGCGCAGAATTCCAGCCTGTCTTTCGGCAAATAGGCGCGTCCGGGATCGCCGACCAGCACGTCCTTGCCCCCGGCCGCGAGCGTCTCGAACCAAGGCACCAGCGCACCGGCTAAGGATTTGTCGTAGAAAACGTCGCCGGCGAGAACCACATCCGCATCGACATTCAGACCGATGAGATCAGCCCCGGTGAAATCCAGCGAGACCGAATTGGCAGCCGTATTCAGCCGCACCGCCGTCTGCGACCACGGGTCGATATCGGAGGCCGTCACCTTGGCTGCGCCAGCCTTGCTTGCGGCAATTCCCACCAATCCGGAACCGCTCGCGAAATCCAGTATGCGCTTTCCCTTGACCGTTTCGCGGTGATCGAGAACATAGCGCGCCAGCCCCTGCCCGCCCGCCCAGGCAAATGCCCAGAAAGGCGGCGGCAGGCCGATCGCCTCCAGCTCTTCTTCCGTCTTCAGCCAGAGCTCATGGGCCTCGCTGGCCAGGTACAGCCGGATCTCCGGTACATGCGGCGGCGCAAGCAGGCTGGTATTGGCGCGGATGAAGGTTTCCGGGTCGGTTTTCAAAGCTGCTCAGCGCGGCGGGTTGTCAAAACCGCCCATGCGGCAGACCTCGGCCCATTCGTCATCCGTCACCGGCTGCACGGAAAGCCGCATCGAGGTGACCAGCGACATCTTGGACAGCTTTTCGTTTGCCTTGATATCCTTCAGCGTCACCGGCTTCGGCACATCCACGACGGCACGGATATCGACACAATCCCAGCGATCGTCGCCCTTCGCCGTCGAATCCGGATGCGAAAGCGCGCAGACCTCGACGATACCGACGATCTCCAGCCCGTCATTGGAATGATAGAAGAACCCCTTGTCGCCGATCTGCATGGCCCGCATATTGTTGCGCGCAAGGTAGTTGCGCACACCGGTCCATTCGGTACCCTTCTCGCCAGCCGCCTTCTGCTTTTCCCAGGACCAGGCTGCGGGCTCGGATTTATAAAGCCAGTGCGCCATCCCGCTTAAGCCTCCGGCTTGTTGAAGACCCAGTTAAAGGGCTTCACCTCGACGCTTTCGAACAGGCCGGCGAGTGCATAGGGATCGGCAGCGCCGAGTGCCTTGGCATCATCAGCTGTTTCGGCATGGACCATCACGAGGCTGCCGTTCGGCTTGCCTTCGGCATCGAGGAACGGGCCGGCCATGGCAAGCTTGCCTTCGGCATTCAGCTTGTTGAGATAATCGAGATGGGTCGAGCGCGTTTCCATGCGCACGTTGAGATGGCCGGGCTTGTCCTTGCAGAGAAGGGCGAAAAGCATGTCTGTCTCCTATTCGGTCGTAATCGGACGTGTCATCAATTGTTCGATGGCTTCGGATATGCCGAGCTTACCTTCAATGATCGCTGAAACCGCATCGGTGATCGGCATCTCGACGCCGAGCTCTTCGGCAAGCCGCGAGGCAACCGCTGCAGCAAAAGCCCCTTCCACCAACTCGCCGCGCGAAGGGTCGACCTTTTCGCCGCGCCCGAGTGCAATGCCGAAACGCAGGTTGCGCGACTGATGGCTGGTTGCCGTCAGCACCAGATCACCGAGGCCGGAAAGCCCCCGCGCCGTATCGGCATTGCCGCCCTTGGCGACGATGAAGCGCGACATCTCGGCAAGCCCGCGGGCAATCAACGCCGCACGCGCCGAATCGCCGATACCGCGGCCTTCGACGATACCGCAGGCAATCGCCAGTACATTCTTCAATGCTCCGCCAAGCTGCACGCCGATGCGGTCTGCCGAGGCATAGAGCCGGAAGGTGCGGCCGGAAATCGCCTGCGCCAGCCGCTCGGCAACCTGCATGTCAGCCGCAGCGATCGCCATGGCTGTCGGCAGCCCCTTGGCGATATCAGCGGCAAAGCCTGGACCCGAGAGCACGCCAACCGGATGATCGGGCAATTCCCGCTCCAGCATGTCGGTCAGAAGCGCACCGGTCTGCCGTTCGATCCCCTTCGCGCAGGTGACCACAATAGCGTCCTTAGCCAGGTAAGGACCATACTGCCGCGCGGCATCCGCCTGCGCCTGTGACGGCATGGCAAAGAGCACGATGCCCGCATCGCCGATTGCATCCGCCTCAGCAGAGAACTCCAGTATTTCCGGCAGTGGGATGCCAGGCAGAACAGCATCATGCAGCCGCTCCGCCTTGAGGTCTTCGATCAGCGACGGATCGCGGCCAACAAGGATCGCCGAATTTCGCCCGGTCAGGGCGACCACGGCCGCAAGCGCCGTTCCGAAAGCACCCGATCCGACGACGGCGATGCGCTCGCTCATGCCTTGGCTCCCCGCTTTCCGGATCCGAGCATGGTCACGGCTCTGGAATCGAGCGGCCAACGCGAACGCGGCTGCACATCGAGATCGTCAGGCGCAACACCCTTCGCCATGCGCTCCAGCCCGGCCCAGGCGATCATCACAGCATTGTCGGTGCAGAGGCGGAGCGGCGGCGCAATGAAGCGGAAGCCATTCTTGTCGCAGAGCGCCTGAAGGGTGCTGCGGATTTCCAGATTGGCTGCGACACCACCAGCCACCACCAGCGCAGGCTTTTCCGGGAGGTTTGGAAATTCCGTCTTGAACCGCTGCAGGCCGCGGCCGATGCGATCCTTCATCGTACGGGAAATCGCCTTCTGGAACGAGGCGCAGATATCGGCGACATCCTGATCCGTCAGCGGCGCAATCTCGGTCGCCGCCTGCCGCACAGCCGTCTTCAGGCCCGAGAACGAAAAATCGAGCCGTGCCTCGCCGACGAGCGGCCGCGGAAAATTGAAACGATCGGCATTGCCACCCTGCGCCATCTGCTCCACTGCCGGCCCGCCGGGATAGGGAAGGCCGAGCAGTTTCGCCGTCTTGTCGAAGGCTTCACCCAGTGCATCGTCGATCGTCGTGCCCCAGCGCTCGTACTCGCCGATGCCGCGCACGAGGATGAGCTGGGTATGGCCACCGGAAACCAGCAGCATGAGATAGGGAAAAGAAAGACCGTCTGTCAGCCGCGCCGTCAGCGCATGGCCTTCGAGATGGTTGACTGCATAAAGCGGCTTGCCGGCTGCCTTGGCGATCGCCTTGCCGGTCATCAGCCCGACAAGCAGCCCCCCGATCAGGCCAGGCCCTGAAGTCGCGGCGATCGCATCGACATCCGAGAGCGACACGTTGGCGCGCTTCAGGGCCTCGTCGATCAACTCGTCCAGCGCTTCGACATGGGCGCGCGCGGCGATCTCCGGCACCACGCCGCCATAGGCACTATGCTCGTCCAGCTGGGAAAGAACGACGTCCGACAGCACGTTGGAGCGGCCTTCCGCATCGCGCTCGACGACCGCAGCGGCGGTCTCGTCGCAGCTTGTCTCGATGCCGAGGATGCGCAGAAAGGGAGCCATGAAACCTGTTCGTTGATTGCGATAGGGTTTAAACCTGTTTACGAGAACTCCGGTAACAACGGATCAAAGCGGATGCAAACAAAACCTTTCCGGATCGGCACACGCGGCAGCCCACTGGCGCTCGCGCAGGCACACGAAGCCCGCGACCGGCTGATGGCAGCCCACAATCTGCCGCAGGAGATGTTCGAGATCGTCGTGCTGACCACCAAGGGCGATAGCATCACCGACCGCTCGCTGGCCGAGATCGGCGGCAAGGGACTTTTCACGGCAGAACTCGAGCAAAAGCTTGTGTCCGGTGACCTCGATTTCGCCGTGCATTCGAGCAAGGACATGGCAACGAACCTGCCGGAAGGCCTCTACCTTTCGGCCTATCTACCGCGCGAAGATATTCGCGATGCCGTGATCGGCCGCACCGCGCCGAAACTGATCGATCTGCCGCATGGCGCGACCGTCGGTTCGTCCTCGCTTCGCCGCCAGGCCCTGATCCGCCGCATGCGGCCGGACATCAACGTCATCACTTTCCGCGGCCTCGTGGACACTCGCCTGCGTAAGCTGCAGGAAGGCGAGGTCGATGCGACGCTTCTGGCGCTTGCCGGCCTCAAGCGCCTCGGCAAGGTCGAGGTGATCACCGATATCCTCGACCCCGACAGCTTCCCACCGGCACCTGCCCAGGGCGCGATCTGCATCGAAAGCCGCATCGGCGACACAAGGATCGACGAGCTGCTGGCGCCGATCAACGATGCGCCGACCTTCGACACAGTCTCCTGCGAGCGCGCCTTCCTTGCCGCCCTCGATGGCTCCTGTCGCACGCCGATCGGCGGTTACGCCGTCTGCGAGGGTGATCAGATCCGCTTCTCGGGCCTCATCCTCACTCCTGACGGCCGCCACCAGCATGCGATCACCATCGACGGCAACCGCCGCGACGCCGCTGCACTTGGCACTCGCGCCGGACAGGACGTGCGCGCAAGGGCCGGTAGCAGCTTCTTCGAGGACTGGAGCTAGCCTGCATGCGCGTGCTCGTCACCCGTCCAGCGCATTCGGGCGAGCGCACCGCTCAACGTTTGCGCGAGCTGGGTCACGAGCCACTATTGCTGCCGCTCACCCGTCCCGTCCACGACATGGCGGCCGCTCGGCAGGCTCTGGAAACAACCACTGGCGCGATAGCCATAACAAGTGCCGAAGCAGTGCGCACCTTGCAGCCTTTGGGGGAGGCGCTAGCACTTCACCTTTCGCGGCGTCTCTTTGCCGTTGGCGAAACGACGGCCGACGAGGCCCGCAAGCTGGGGTTCCATTCTGTCACAGCATCGTCGGGCAGCGGCCGCGAGCTGGCCGAGCTGATCGCGGCAAACAAGGTCGATAGGCTTCTCTATCTCGCCGGCAGTCCGCGCGCCGAGACCTTCGAGACGCGTCTGAGGGAGCTCGGGCGGTATTTCTCGGTGGCCGAGTGTTACCGGATGGAGCCTGTCGCGCCCAGCCCCGAGACCGTCGCAGCTCTCCTGGCGAACAATCCTCCTGATGCTGTTCTTTTCTATTCCCGCCACACGGCCGGAAATTTCTTTCATATCCCGCAGGTAGAGTCCCTTTTGCTGCAGTTGCCGAAAATCCGTCTCATTTGCCTCAGCAATACTGTTGCGGAAGCGGTTCCATCGGTTTTGAGAACAGTCCTGGAGATTTCGCCGATGCCGGATGAAAAAAGCCTTTTGTCGCTGCTTAGAAGGCTTTAGCCGCCCAAATTTGATCTAACCTCTTCCCTTAATTGCCATCCCTGTCTAGTTTCGTTGCAATGCAGGATAATGAGGACCTCATGGTATCGGGAAATCCGCCACGCCACTCGAAGAGCTCCGACAAGCCGGTCACGATTGACCTGGACGCGCAGGAGTTCGCCTCGGCGACTGATCCTGAAAAGCCTGCTGAAGAAGCCGCACAAGCAGCCGATGACGCACCTGTCACCGAAGCCTTAGCCGCTGCGGAAGCCGGCGGTGAACCGCTGTCGGAAGATGAGAGCGACCGCGCTGCCGGCGCGCAGGAAGAGCCCCTCCCGAAGGAGCCCCCGCCATCGGAACCGGTACAGCCGCCTCAGCCACAGAAGGGCGTGGTCACGTCGGGCCTGATTGCCGCCGGCATTTTCGGCGGCCTTGTCGCCCTGCTTGGCGCCGGGGCGATTCAATATGCCGGCTATCTGCCGGGCTCCTCCACCCAGCAGACGAACTCTGCCGACATGGCCGACCTCTCCGGCGAGATCGAAGGCCTCAAGCAATCGGTCGCAAGCCTTGCCGCCAATCCGTCGCCAGCCGTCGATAACAGTGCCCTCGAAAAGCGCATCGCAGCTCTCGAAACGGCCCCTCAGACGCCGGGGTCCGGCACATCGACCGACTCGGCCGATGTCGAAGCACTCAACCAGAAGATTGCAGATCTGACAGCTCAGATTGATCAGTTAAAGACGAGCCTTGCGCAGACCACCGAACAGCAGGCCTCAAACGGCGCCGACATTACGAGCCGCCTTGCCGAAGCCGAAAAGAAGCTGAACGAACCGCGCGAGGATGTCGCCGTTGCCCGCGCCATAGCAGCCGCAGCTCTCAAGGCCGCGATCGACCGTGGCGGCCCCTTCATCGCCGAACTCGATACATTTGCCGGCGTAGCACCCGATGATCCGGCTGCAACTGATCTGCGCGGCTTTGCCGAGACCGGCGTGCCGTCCCGCGCCGAACTGATCCGTCAGGTTCCGGATGTCGCGACCGCCATCGTCGAATCCGTCAACCAGCCCGATCCCAATCAGAGCTGGTCGGACCGGCTGATGTCGAGCGCCAAATCTCTGGTCTCGGTCCGCCCGGTCGGCAATGTCGAAGGCGAAAGCGTTGAAGCGATTGCCGCGCGCATGGAGGACAAGGTGAAGAACGGCGATCTGCCCGGTGCGGCCACCGAATGGAGCAGCCTGCCTGCGACCGCAAAACAGGCTTCCGCCGCATTCAAGCAGTCACTCGAAGCTCGTATCCGCGTCGAGGATCTCGTTGGCGGTGCTCTCTCCAAGGCCATTTCCGGCACCGGCAAGGAAGGATGAGCATGGTCCGCCTGGTTGTCTTCGCGCTCCTCGTCCTCGTTCTCGCCTATGGTTTCTCCTGGCTTGCCGATCGCCCTGGCGATCTGTCGCTGATCTGGGAAGGCCAGATCTACCAGACCAGACTGATCGTCGCGGCAAGCGCCATCATTGCGCTGATCGCTGCCGTCATGGTGGCCTGGTGGTTCGTCCGCCTCATCTGGACCTCTCCGCATTCGGTGACGCGCTTTTTCCGCGCTCGCAAACGCGATCGCGGCTATCAGGCCCTGTCGACCGGCCTCATTGCCGCCGGCGCAGGCAACGCACTGCTCGCGCGCAAGATGGCCGCCCGTTCACGCGGCCTCATCCGCGCCGATCAGGAACCGCTGATCAATCTTCTGGAAGCGCAAGCCGCTCTCATCGAAGGCCGCTACGACGAGGCGCGTTCCAAATTCGAGGCCATGGCCAACGATCCTGAAACGCGCGAACTCGGCCTACGCGGTCTTTATCTGGAGGCCAAACGCCTCGGTGCCAACGAAGCTGCCCGCCAGTACGCCGAAAAGGCCGCAGATAACGCGCCTTACCTGCCATGGGCCGCGCAGGCGACGCTCGAATATCGCAGTCAGTCCGGTCGCTGGGACGACGCCATCCGTCTGCTGGAACAGCAGAAGGCCGCCAAGGTTGTCGAAAAAGCCGAAGCAAACCGCCTGCATGCTCTGCTGCTGACTGCCCGTGCCGATGACAAGCTGGAAAGCAATCCTGCCGGCGCCCGCGACGATGCCCTGCAAGCACTGAAGCTGTCCGCCGATTTTGTACCTGCCGCCCTGATTGCCGCAAAGGCGCTTTTCCGCGAGGGTGGCATCCGCAAGGCTGCCTCCATTCTCGAACAGTCGTGGAAGGCTGGACCGCATCCCGAGATAGGCCGCGTCTATGTCCGCGCCCGCAGCGGCGATTCCACGCTTGATCGTCTGAAGCGCGCCGAGCGACTGGAGAACATGCGGCCGAACAATGTCGAATCTCTCCTCGTCGTCGCACAGGCGGCGCTCGATGCACGGGAATTCTCCAAGGCCCGCGCGAAGGCGGAAGCTGCCGCCCGTATCGAACCCCGCGAGGCGGCCTTCTTGTTGCTTGCGGATATCGAGGAAGCGGAGACTGGCGATCAGGGTCGCGTGCGCCATTGGCTGGCACAGGCGCTGAAGGCGCCGCGCGATCCGGCATGGGTTGCCGATGGTTTCGTTTCCGACAAATGGCTGCCGGTCTCGCCGGTGACCGGCCGTCTCGACGCCTTCGAATGGAAGGCACCTTTCGGCCAGCTCGAAGGACCGGTCGAGGAAAGTTCGACCGCCTCTATCGAAACGGCGCTGAAGACCCTACCGCCACTGCGCGAAACCCGGCCGGAAAGCGTGGTCAACGACCACCGCATCATCGAGCTGGAACGGGCAGCGACGATTGCCGAAGCCGTGCGCCCGGCAACTTCGGCACCCGCACCGGCAAAAGCTGCCGAACCGTCCGCCTCCCGGCCGGCTCCTGCCACATCTGAACCAAAACCCTTCTTTGGCGGCCTGCCGGATGACCCCGGCGTCCGCGATCCCAAGATGGAACCGGAACCCAAGACACGGCTCCGCCTTTTCTGAAATGGAACGAAAAACCGCATGTTCGAACGCTTTCAGGCATTCTTCCAGAATCTGACCGCCGACCGCCCCAAGGCAGGCTTTGCCCCCGATGACCCGCGCATCGCAGTTGCTGCACTCTGTATGCAGGTCATGGAGGCCGACGGCCAGATCAAGGACAGCGAGAAGAAGCGGCTGCGCAAACTCCTGAAGGAGCAATATGCGCTCGACGGCAAACAGCTTGATGCGCTGATGGCCGCGGGGCTGGAAGCCGAAAGCTCGGCGGTTGATTATTTCCGCTTCACCTCCGATCTCAAGAGACATCTCAATACCGAGCAGCGTCTGGAGCTGATCGGTATTCTCTGGGATATCGTCTATGCCGATGGCGAGCGAAGCGAAATGGAAGACCATGTGATCTGGCGGATTGCCGATCTCCTGGGCGTGTCTTCCCGTGAGCGCATTCAGAAGCGGCAGGAGGCGGCCGCCAGGGTTACGGACGCACAGGTGGTGCAGGATGACGCTGACTGACAGAAGCATGAGACGCGACAGGCGCCCTATTCTCATCATTCTTCATCAGGAGCGCTCCAGCCCCGGTCGTGTCGGCCAGCTTCTCGTCGAGAAAGGTTATGATCTCGATATCCGTCGCCCCGTCCTTGGCGATCCCCTGCCTTGCACCCTTGAAAACCATGCCGGTGCGGTGATTTTCGGCGGCCCGATGAGCGCCAATGACCCAGACGAATTCGTCAAGGCGGAGATCGACTGGCTGGAAGTGCCACTCAAGGAAAACCGACCCTATCTCGGTATATGCCTTGGCGCGCAGATGCTGGCGCGCCAGCTCGGCAGCAAGGTTGCGGCCAATTGTGACGGATCGACAGAGATCGGCTGGTATCCGCTGCATACGACCGAAAGAGGCCGGCGGCTGATGCGCTGGCCGAAAATGGTCTACCACTTCCACCGGGAAGGATTCGAACTGCCGCATGGCGCCGAGTTGCTGGCATCCGGCGACGCCTATCCCAACCAGGCCTTCCGCTACAACGACAATGCCTGGGGCCTGCAATTCCATGCGGAGCTGACACGGGTGATGATGCATCGCTGGGTCGTGCACGGCGCACACCGTTTCATCCTGCCGAACGCGCAGCAGGGACGCGAACATCTGGAAGGCCGCATGCTGTTCGATGCGCCGCTTAAAGCGTGGCTCGACGACTTCCTGGATATCGTCTTCGAGGGCAAGACGGCAGCCGCCGCTACACCGCTTCTCGTATAGGCGCGTCGAGCGTATCGATCTTTCTGAGTTTCGGAAAACCGCTTGCCCAGATGGCGGCTACGGCGAGCGTACCGATGCCGCCGATAATGACGGCCGGGACGGCGCCGAAAACCGCTGCCATAGTACCCGCGCGGAATTCCCCGAGTTCGTTTGATGCGCCGACAAAGACCGTATTGACCGCGTTGACGCGGCCGCGCAGATGGTCCGGCGTCCAAAGCGCGATCAGGCTTTCACGGACATAGACCGAGATCATGTCCGCAGCGCCCATGATCGCGAGTGCTGCGATGGAAACCTCGGTATTGGTCGAGAGGCCGAACACGATCGTACCGAGGCCGAAAATCGCCACGCCGATGAACATATACATGCCGGCCTTATGCTTCAGCGGGTAGGCGGCAAGGAAGATCGCCATGATGATGGCGCCAACACCCGGCGCCGAACGAAGCAGGCCGAGGCCCCACGGCCCGAGCGTCAGGATATCGCGCGCAAAGATCGGCATCAGCGCGGTAGCGCCACCGAGGAGAACGGCGAATAGATCGAGCGAGATGGCGCCAAGCACCACCTTTTCTTCCCGGATATAGCGGAAGCCGCCGAGGATCATGTCCCAGTTCCTGGCCTCGCCCATCGTCTTCTGCGGCGGCTTGGGGATCATGTAGAGCAGGATCGCGCCGAGCGCAGAAAAGATGACGGCGACCGTATAGGCCGTCGGAGCGCTGACGCCGTAAAGCAGACCGCCGAGCACAGGGCCGGTGATAGCCGCCAGCTGCCAGGAGGACGAATTCCATGCGATCGCATTGGAGAGATCCTTCTCCGGCACGAGGTTCGGCGCAAGCGACTGCACGGCCGGCGTCATGAACGCCCGCTCGATGCCGAAGACCAAAAGCACGATGAAGACCGGGATCGGTGAAAAGCTGCCGGTGATCGTCATTCCGAGCAGCGCGAGCGTGCAGAGCGCGCTGACGAGCGAGCAGATCGAAGCGATGGCGCGGCGATTATGCCGATCAGCCACCGAGCCGGTGACGAGGATCAGCACAAGAGACGGCAGGAACTGCACAAGCCCGATCAGACCGAGATAGATGGCGCTCCCGGTCTGGTCGTACATTTGCCAGCCAACGGCGACGCTGACGATCTGCTGCGAGAAGGAAAGCAGGAACCGCGCGAAGAAGAAGCGTGTATAGGACGGATGCCGGAACGCGGCAAAACGGTCTCCGGTGGGCGAAAGCGACATGAAGCTTTTCCGAGAAAGCGGGTGCGGAATTGCCTGCGAAGCGACCCGTTAAACATGATTTGCCATGCGTCTCCACACGGCCCTTGCTCGTTTAATCGCCAATGTCTACATATCTGTCAACAACGAACTGGAGACGGTAATGGCGGGAATTCTTCAGGCCATATTTCTAATCATTGATGTGGCCTTGAACCTCTATTGGTACGTGATCATTGCCAGCGCCATTTTCTCGTGGCTGTACGCATTCAACGTCATCAATTCGAACAACCAGTTTGTGAACCAGTTGGGTATGTTCTTCTATAACGCGACTGAACCCGCGTTGCGGCCCATACGTCGCTTTCTGCCCAATCTGGGCGGCATCGACATCTCTCCGATTATCCTGCTGCTGATCATCATATTCATACAGGCCATACTCAACAATCCGATCAAGCCTTTCCTATACTCGCTGGTCGTTTGAACCGCCCCTGGAGGCTTTCCGGTGATCACATCCGTCTCGCCATGCGGCTGACGCCGAATGGCGGGCGGGACGCCATCGACGGCATCGAACCAGATGGCGAAGGCGGCATGCTCTTGAAGGCACGCGTCACCGCCGTCCCGGAAAAGGGAAAAGCCAACAAGGCACTGATAGCGCTCGTCGCCAAGTCTTTGGGCATTCCTAAGTCCTCGGTCAGCCTTGCTTCCGGCGATACGTCGCGCAAAAAAATCCTCCGGATCGATGGCGACCCGGAGGATGTGATGAAAAAGCTCGAAGGGCTGTTCGACTAAAGCAATTCCAGCAAAACTGTGCAGCGGTTTTGCGTCCGACATTGCCTAAAAGCTAGGCTCAGGCCTTTTCCTTCTTGGCGCGTTCGATCGCTTCGAGGATGAGCTCACCGGCTTCCTTGTAATCACCCCAGCCGAAGATCTTTACCCACTTGCCGGGTTCCAGATCCTTGTAGTGCTCGAAGAAGTGTTCGATCTGCTTCAGCGTGATTTCCGGAAGGTCGGTGTAATCCTTGACCTTGTCGTAGCGCTGCGTCAGCTTCGGCGACGGAACGGCAATGATCTTCTCATCCTTGCCCGAATTGTCTTCCATCTTCAAAACGCCGATCGGGCGGACGTTGATGACGCAGCCCGGAACCAGCGGGCGGGTGCTGGCGATCAGCACGTCGATCGGGTCGCCGTCTTCAGAAAGCGTGTGCGGCACGAAGCCGTAGTTACCCGGATAGGTCATCGGGGTATAGAGGAAGCGATCGACAACCAGCGTGCCGGCTTCCTTGTCCATTTCATACTTGATCGGATGACCGCCGACGGGAACTTCGACGATAACGTTGACGTCTTCAGGTGGATTCTTACCGATTGAAACGGCATCGATGCGCATAGGAAACTCCCGGGAGGTTGAATTGCTCGAAGCCAGTTAATCGGTTTCATGACGCAACGCAACATGCCTCGCAAGCAATGCTTAATATGCGAGACGGGCAGAATATATAATTTCTCTAATAAAGGATGCGAGGCTGCGGCACCCGCAATCAGTTCCAGATGAAGCCGATCTTTTTGATCTGCTTATGGTCGAAATTTTCCATGCCTTCGCAGAAATCGATACCGCCATGGTCGCGATAAAAGTCGGCGGCCGTTTCATTTTCTTCCAGGCACCAGACGACCAGGCCGTTGCAGCCCAGAGATTTCAAAAGCCGCCGGGCTTCGCCAAAAAGCAGCTTGCCGAGGCCGATACCCTGATATTCCGGACGCAAATAGAGCTCGTAGATTTCGCCTTCCTGAGGCAGCGCGCGTGCGCGATTAAGGCCGAGGGTCGCGTAACCAGCGACGGTCCCCGCCACATCTAGAACGAGCAATGTCGCCGGGCCGCGAGTTGCCTTGCGCCACCAGTTTTCACCGCGGCGCTCGATCATCTGGTTCAGAGCACGATGCGGAATGATGCCCGCATAAGTATGCTGCCAGGAAAGCCGATGGGCTTCCGAAATGGCTCGGGCATCATGCGGTTCAGCCCGCCGGACATCGATCGACAACGTCTTCATAACGCTTACTCTGGTCCTGCCGGAGGCAATTAACCATATGCGTCGACCGCATTGTGATCAATTGCCCACAGACTTGATATGTGGACGACAGGCAAAATTTAACGCTTTTTTAACGATTGTCACAAGTCGGAATCGACGCAGCGCACAATAAAAAACCCCGGCGCGAAGGCCGGGGTTTTAAAGGAGTAGCCGAGGCTCTTAGAGAGCTGCCTTCGACTTTTCGAAACGCTTGCGGTCGTTGGCATCGAGATACATCTTGCGCAGACGAATGTTCTTCGGCGTCACTTCCATCAGTTCGTCGTCCTGGATCCAGGAGAGCGCGCGATCGAGCGTCATGCGGATCGGCGGCGTCAGCTTCACCGCTTCGTCCTTGCCGGCGGCGCGGATGTTGGTGAGCTGCTTGCCCTTCAGGACGTTCACTTCAAGGTCGTTGTCGCGCGAATGGATGCCGATAATCATGCCGGCATAGACCTTTTCGCCCGGCTCGATGATCATCGGGCCGCGATCTTCCAGGTTGAACATTGCGTAAGCGACGGCTTCGCCGGAAGCGTTGGCGAGCAGCACGCCGTTAACGCGGCCACCGATGACGCCCTTGTAGGGCTGGTAGTCGTGGAACAGGCGGTTCATGATCGCCGTGCCCCGCGTATCCGTCAGTAGCTCCGACTGGTAGCCGATCAGGCCACGGGTCGGTGCGTAGAAACGCAGGCGAAGACGATTGCCGCCCGACGGACGCAGCTCGACCATTTCGGCCTTGCGCTCGGACATCTTCTGCACGACGACACCGGAATGTTCTTCGTCGACGTCGACGACGACTTCCTCGATCGGCTCCAGAAGCTGGCCGCTTTCATCCTTGTGCATCACGACGCGCGGACGCGATACGGCAAGTTCGAAGCCTTCGCGACGCATGGTTTCGATGAGAACGGCGAGCTGAAGTTCGCCGCGGCCGGACACGTAGAACGAATCCTTGCCTTCGGCTTCCTCGATCTTCAGGGCGACGTTGCCTTCGGCTTCCTTGAAGAGACGGTCGCGGATGACGCGGCTCGTCACCTTGTCGCCTTCGGTGCCCGCCAGCGGGCTGTCGTTTACGATGAAGGACATGGTGACCGTCGGCGGATCGATAGGCTGCGCCTTCATGGCTTCCGAGACGGCCGGATCACAGAAAGTGTCGGCGACGGTACCCTTGGAGAGGCCTGCAATCGCGACGATGTCGCCCGCATGCGCTTCTTCGATCGCCGTGCGCTCGATGCCGCGGAAGGCGAGGATTTTGGAAATTCTGCCGGTTTCGATTAGCTTGCCGTCCTGGCCGAGGACCTTGACGGCCTGGTTCGGCTTGATCGAACCCGATGCGATGCGGCCGGTGATGATACGGCCGAGGAAGGGGTTGGCTTCGAGGATCGTGCCGATCATGCGGAACGGACCTTCTTCGACAGTCGGCTCAGGCACATGCTTGAGCACCAGGTCGAGAAGCGGCGCGAGACCCTGATCCTTTGGACCTTCCGGGTTGACGTTCATCCAGCCATCGCGACCGGAACCGTAGAGGATCGGGAAGTCGAGCTGCTCGTCAGTCGCATCGAGATTGGCGAAGAGATCGAAGACTTCGTTGATGACTTCTTCATGGCGGCCATCCGGACGGTCGATCTTGTTGATCGCGACGATCGGACGAAGACCGACCTTCAATGCCTTCGAGACAACGAACTTCGTCTGCGGCATCGGGCCTTCGGAGGAGTCGACGAGAACGATCGCGCCATCCACCATCGAAAGAATGCGCTCGACTTCACCGCCGAAGTCGGCGTGGCCGGGGGTGTCGACGATGTTGATGCGGACACCCTTCCATTCCACCGAGGTCGCCTTGGCGAGAATGGTGATGCCGCGCTCCTTTTCGAGATCGTTCGAGTCCATCACGCGTTCTGCAACGCGCTGGTTCTCGCGGAACGAACCGGACTGTTTCAGGAGCTCGTCGACGAGGGTCGTTTTGCCATGGTCAACGTGCGCGATGATCGCGATGTTGCGAAGTGCCATTTGTCATAATCTCTGAGGCTGGGGCGCTACGCTTAGTGGACGCGCCATTTATGTTTGGCGCGCTCATACCGTTTTTTTCGCGATTGCGAAAGGGGGTGGCACGCGAAAGCTGCGGCATGGCTATCACCATGCCGCTCTGCTCCATGTCATCAAACTGTCTTAAGCGTCGCTGCCTGTCAATTCCTCGAAGGTCGCAAGCCCCTTCTTGACCAGCATCGCGTCCGGGCTCGGCAGCTTGCCGCGGAACGCCTTGTAGGCATCTTCCGGATCGACGGAGCCGCCCGTGGAGTAGATATTGTCCCGAAGCTTCCTGGCCATTTCGCCATTGAAGGCATCGCCCGTCTCCTCGAAGGCGGCGAAGGCATCGGCATCCAGCACTTCCGACCACATGTAGGAGTAATAACCGGCCGAATAGCCGCCGGAGAAGATATGCTGGAAGTGCGGCGTGGCGTGGCGCATGACGATCGATTTCGGCATGCCGATTTCAGCAAGCACTTCCGCCTGCACCGCCATCGGGTCTTCCACCTTGTCGCGGGTATGGAAGGCCATGTCGACCAATGCCGAGGAGGTGAACTCCACCGTGTTGAAGCCGGAATTGAAGGTGCGGGCTGCCAGAACCTTGTCGAGCAATGCTTGCGGCATCGGCTGCCCGGTCTCGAAATGCACGGCATATTCCTTGAGGATGGCGGGAACCGTCAGCCAGTGTTCGTAGAGCTGCGAGGGCAATTCCACAAAATCACGCGAGACGCCTGTACCGGCGACCGAGGGATAGGTGACGTTGGAGAGCATGCCATGCAGCGCATGACCGAACTCGTGAAACAGCGTGCGCGCATCGTCGAGCGAAAGCAGGGCGGGCTTGCCTTCGGCCGGTTTTGCGAAGTTGCAGACATTGTAGATGATCGGCAACTCGCCGTGATGGCCATTCTTCAGCACCAGCTTGTGCTGCGACTGGAAGGAGCTCATCCAGGCGCCTGAGCGTTTCGAGCTGCGAGCGAAATAATCGCCGAGGAAGAGCGCGACCAGCTTGTCGTCCCGATCGCGGATCTCGAAGACGCGCACGTCGGGATGATAGGCAGCAATACCCTTCTTCTCCACCGCGCGAATGCCGAACAGCCGGCCGGCAACGTCAAAGCAGGCATCGATGATCTTTTCGAGCTGCAGATAGGGCTTCAATTCCGCTTCCGAGAAATTGAACCGCTGCGCGCGGATCTTCTCCGCATAATGGCGCCAGTCCCAAGGCATGACCTCGTGGTTCTTGCCCTCAGTAGCGATCAGCCCGGCGATATCGGCTTCTTCCTCATGGGCTCGTTTCACCGCTCTCGCCCAGACGGCGCGCAACAGATCGTTCACAACCTCGGGTGTCTTCGCCATCGTGTTATCGAGCTTCAATTCGGCGAAGTTGCCGTAGCCGAGAAGCTTCGCCACTTCGTCACGCAGGGCCAGCGTCTCTCTGATAATGCCGCGATTGTCGGTCGCACCGACATTCTCCCCGCGCGCCACCCAGGCCTTGAAGGCCTGCTCGCGCAGATCCCGGCGCTCCGAGAAAGTCAGGAAGGGCTCGATGATCGAGCGCGACAGGGTCACGGCATATTTGCTGCCCTCACCGCGCTCACGGGCAGCCGCCGCCATCGCGTCGCGCAGAAAATCAGGAATGCCGGCAAGTTCGTCTCCGCTGGAGAGGATCAGCGACCAGCTCTTCTCGTCGGCGAGCACATTCTGCCCGAAGCCGGTGCTGAGGCCCGCGAGCTTTTCGTTGATCGTGGCAAGTTTCTCCTGCTCGGCCTTCGGCAGTTTGGCGCCCGATTTCACGAAGCCTTTCCAGTGCCGCTCCAGCACACGTGTCTGTTCCAGCGTCAGACCAAGGCTTTCGCGCTTTTCCCAGAGTGTATCAATGCGCCTGAAGAGATCCGCATTCATACCGATCTTCGAATAATGCCGCGACATCTTCGGCGAAATATCCCGCTCCAGCGCCTGGATGACGTCGTTGGTATGGGCACCTGCCCGATTCCAGAAAAGCGCGGAAACGCGCGACAGCTCATCTCCGGCGATTTCGAGCGCGACGACCGTATTGTCGAAACTCGGTTCTTCCTTGTTACTGGCGATCGCGTCGATCTCTCTTTCGTGCGAGGCGAGAGCGGACTCAAAGGCCGCAGCGAAATCGCCATCGGCGACCGCATCGAAACGCGGCAGGCCATGAAGGCCATTCCAGTTGACAAGTGCCTGATTGAATTGACTGGGAGAAGACATATGAAAGTCCTTTATGCCGGCAAGTGGATCGGTAATATAGGGAGGCTATCATGGGATTGATATGTGGCTGACTTGGACTTTTGCCCGCCCGGCTAAATCTTAGGGGCAAGAATTGATACATAAAAATTAACCAATCGTTAACGATTGACGCGAATCAGGCCAAGACGCTAGTTTCTCTTTAATCTTCATGTAAGAGGACATGCGCATGGAAATCTTTTCCGTGCGGTCTTCTCAGAGTTTGCTATTCAAAAATAATCCCAATAATAACGCAAAAAGTTCGAAGACCGCTGATATTACAATTGAGCCGAAGCCCACTCTCGCCCAAGGCTCATTCCAGATCGAAGACTCTGACAACAGGCAGGCGCTCGATTTTACAGCCGTCAGCCCGGGTGAATTGCGCAGCTATGCGCGCCAGGGCTACGATAACGGCCTGATCGATCAGAATACGTTTGCCGCAATATCCGAACCGCTGCCGATGCACGCGATCGATCCGCTCGGCAATGTCATCGACCTGTCCAACGTCACAGACGGCACGAGCTTCAACTTCCTCGACTATTATCGCAACCAGCTTCAGATCGCCATGTCGATCGGCGATCCGAATGAGGTTCAGACGCTGAATTCGGTCGTCGGCTTCCTCGTCAACGAGGCCTGATCAGGCCTTTCGCCAGCCAAGCAGGCCGGGTGTGGCGTGCCACAGCGCCTGTACGGCAAAGCCCATGAAGAGCACACCAGAGCAGCGGACGATCAGCCGCTCATGCGCGCGGTAGAAGCGACGCACGACGCCGGCGCCGATGATGCCGATCAGGATGATGTCAGCCGTGACGAAACCGACGAAGGAAACGCTGAGCAGCATGGGCAGAGCCTCGAAATCGAGCGCGCTTGCCGAGCCCGCGACCAGTGCCGTGAAGGTGGCAAGCGCCACTGGATAGCCCTTCGGATTGGTGACGCCGAAAATCAGTCCTCGGCGGAATGGCCGCTCCACCACCATCAGCGCCTGCCCCTCGGCCTTCGGCTTGGCATTGACGGCACTCCAGCCGATCCAGGCGAGATAGAAACCGCAGGCAAGTCCGAGCAGGTCGAACACGAAGGTGCCGATCGTCTTGGCCCCGACGATCGCAATCAGCGCCAGTCCCGACCAGATGATGTCGCCAACGAGATGACCCATCATGAAGAAGGCACCAGCCTTGCGCCCCTGCCCGGCGCCAATGCCGAGAAGCTGCAGGAAGGCCGGGCCGGGAATGAGTACATAAAAAAGCGCCGCCAGAAAGGCGCCGAGAAGCAGGGAAAGCGGCATGGAAATGCTCCGGTAATGACGACTCAGCTTATGCGATAGCCCTGCCGCGTCAAGACATTACAACCTGCAATCGGTGCGACAAAAAAAGGCCCGCGCAGCGGAGCCGGCGGGCCTTTCAGGATCGGTCTGGCGTGACTTACTTCTTGAGGTTACGTTTGCCGAGCGTGCGAAGACGCAGCGCGTTAAGCTTGATGAAGCCGGCAGCATCCTTCTGATCGTAAGCGCCCTGGTCGTCTTCGAAGGTAACGAGCTTGTCGGAATAGAGCGACTTTTCGCTCTCGCGGCCGATGACCATGACATTGCCCTTGTAGAGCTTCAGCGTCACTTCGCCTTCGACATGCTCCTGGCTCTTGTCGATGAGGGCCTGCAGCATCTCGCGTTCCGGCGAGAACCAGAAACCGTAATAGATGAGCTCGGCATAACGCGGCATCAGCTCGTCCTTGAGATGAGCAGCACCCCGGTCGAGCGTGATCGACTCGATGGCACGATGGGCCGCAAGCAGGATCGTGCCGCCGGGGGTCTCGTAAACACCGCGCGACTTCATGCCGACATAGCGGTTCTCGACGAGATCGAGGCGACCGATGCCGTTGTCACGGCCGTAATTGTTGAGGGTCGCGAGCAGCGTAGCCGGAGACATCTCGACACCATTGATCGAAACGGCGTCGCCCTTGCGGAAACCGACCTTGATGGTGGTCGCCTTGTCGGGGGCCGCTTCCGGCGAGATGGTGCGCATATGCACATATTCGGGGGCTTCCTGTGCCGGATCTTCCAGAACCTTGCCCTCGGAAGAGGAGTGCAGCAGGTTGGCGTCGACGGAGAAAGGCGCTTCGCCCTTCTTGTCCTTTGCGACCGGGATCTGGTGCTTCTCGGCGAATTCGAGCAGGTCGGTACGGCTCTTGAAGGACCAGTCGCGCCATGGTGCGATGATCTTGATATCGGGGTTCAGCGCATAGGCCGAAAGCTCGAAACGGACCTGGTCGTTGCCTTTGCCTGTCGCACCGTGTGCGATCGCATCTGCGCCAGTCTTCCGGGCGATATCGATGAGGTGCTTGGAAATCAGCGGACGGGCAATCGAAGTGCCGAGCAGGTAGACACCTTCATAGACGGCATTGGCACGGAACATTGGGAAGACGAAATCACGCACGAATTCCTCGCGCACGTCCTCGATATAGATCTCCTTGATACCGAGCATCTCAGCCTTCTTGCGCGCCGGCTCCAGCTCTTCGCCCTGGCCGAGATCGGCCGTGAAGGTAACGACTTCGGCGCCGAGTTCGGTCTGCAGCCACTTCAGGATGATCGAGGTATCGAGACCGCCCGAATAGGCGAGCACGACTTTCTTCACGTCTTTGTATGATGCCATGATGATGAGGTCCGTTGCATAGAGGCCGCGGCACACCCGCAAAGCCCGGTATCGCGGCACTTTTAGCGAGATTAGCGCGTGACGCAAGGGCAAGGAGGATAGCAACCGGTCCGATAGGGCGTGATAAGGTTTGACAGCACGGAACCGGAGCCCATATTCGGCATCGTCCGAACAATGCTCTGAGGAGAGGCCCGTCCCGTGACGAATATTCAAGCCATTTTCAAGAAATCCAATGTTGCCGTCATCACCGGCGGTGCTTCCGGCATCGGCCTTGCCGCCGCGAAATACTTTGCAAAGGTCGGTATGAGCGTCGTGATCGCCGACCTTGGCGGCGACAGGCTGGCGGATGCCCGCGCCGAACTCGAGGCAATTACCGGCCAGGAACATGTGATGGCCGTCGAGACCGATGTCTCTCAGAAGGAGCAGATCGAGGCCCTCGAACGCGCCGTCATCCAGCGCTTTGGCCGCGTGCATGTGCTGATGAACAATGCCGGCATCGGCCCGGAAACCTCGATCTTCAGCGCCCAGTCCAATTGGGACAATATCCTCGCCGTCAACCTTCTCGGCGTCATCAACGGCGTCAGAACCTTCGGCCCCGGCATGGTCGCCCATAACGAGCCGGGCCTCATCATCAACACCGGCTCCAAACAGGGCATCACCACGCCGCCCGGCAACCCCGCCTACAATATCTCCAAGGCCGGCGTGAAGGTCTTCACCGAGGCGCTCGAGCATGAGCTGCGCAACACCGAAGGTGCAGGCATTTCCGCGCACTTGCTGATCCCCGGCTTCGTCTTCACCGGCCTCACCAAAGGCGACCGCAGGGAAAAGCCTGCTGGCGCCTGGACGCCGGAACAGACTGTTGATTTCATGGTCGAAAGCCTTGAACGCGGTGATTTCTACATCCTCTGCCCTGATAACGATGTCGCGCGTCCTGTGGACGAGCGGCGCATGGCCTGGGCGATGGGCGATATTATCGAGAACCGCCCGCCGCTATCGCGCTGGCACAAGGACTACGCCGATAAGTTCAAGGCTTTCCTTGAGCAGAAGTAATCGGCACCATCAGAAGGTTTGATTGGTAATTTTCAGAAAGCCGGGTAAGAGATCGTCAGAACTTTCCGGCTTTCAGAGTAGACCATGGATTTCCTGCCGAGCTTTCCGACGCTTCTCGCCTTTGCCGCCGCCACACTGTTGCTTGCGGCGACACCAGGCCCCGACATGACTCTGTCGATCAGCCGTGCGCTTGCGCAGGGCAAGAAGGCAGCGCTTTTCGTGGTGCTCGGCACGAGCCTCGGCATCGTCGTGCACACGATGCTGGTTGCCTTCGGTATTTCGGCGCTGATTACCGCTTCCCCGACCGCCTTTCTGATCCTGAAGACCGGCGGTGCGGCCTATCTTTTCTGGCTGGCCGTGCAGGCGATCCGTTTTGGCTCGAAGCTGACGGTTGCCAAGGTCGACGGCCCGAAGGGCACGATCCTGTCGAACATTTCCTCGGGTTTCTGGGTTAACCTACTGAACCCGAAGGTCATCATCTTCTTCATGACCTTCCTGCCGCAGTTCGTCAGCGCCAACGATCCCGCCGTCACGCACAAGCTGCTCTTCCTCGGCTTCTGCTTTATCGTGATCGGCATGCCGGTCAACGCGGCCGTCGTCATGGCGGCCGACTGGCTGTCGAGCTGGCTGCAGAACAACAGGAAGGTGCTGCGCGGCATGGACTATACCTTCGCCGGCGTCTTCTCGGTCTTTGCCGCCAAGATCCTGCTTACACAGGCACGCTGATCAGCCTATCAGCAAGGCATCGTCATCGAGCGTTTGGCCACGCATCTTGCGGAACATGGCGATCAGGTCTTCAACCTGCAGGTTCTTCCTGTTGTCGCCGGCCACGTCGAGAACGATCTCGCCGCCATGCAGCATGATCGTGCGGTGGCCGTAATCCAGCGCCTGCCGCATGGAATGTGTCACCATCATCGTCGTCAGCTTGCGCTCCGAGACGATCTTCTGCGTGAGGTTCATCACGAACTCCGCCATGCCCGGATCGAGCGCTGCCGTATGTTCATCGAGCAGCAGCACTTCGGAGCCGGCAAGCGTCGCCATGACGAGCGACACGGCCTGCCTCTGGCCGCCCGAGAGAAGATCCATTCGGTCCTTCAGTCGGTTTTCCAGCCCGAGGTTCAGCTCGGCAATCCGCTCCCGGAAATAGTCGCGCCTGTTGCCGCCAAGCGCCGATGCAAGCCCGCGTTTTTCGCCGCGGCGGGCGGCCAGAGCCAGGTTTTCCTCGATTGACAGCGCACCGCAGCTTCCCGTCAGCGGATCCTGGAAGACACGTGCCACCAGACCGGCGCGTGCCGATGTGGACTTGCGCGTCACATCGGTCTTGCCGATCAGAACCGAGCCTTCGCTCGGAATAACATCGCCAGCAAGCACGCCGAGCAATGTCGATTTGCCGGCGCCGTTGGAGCCGATGACGGTCACGAAAGAGCCCTCCTCAATAGTGAGGCTGACACCGTTCAGCGCCTGTTTCTGCAGCGGCGTGCCACGCCCGAAAACAACCTTGATATCCTTGACACTGATCACGATGCGGCACCTCCGCGAAGGCGGGGAAGAATAAGCGCGACCGTCACGAGAACCGCGGTCACGAAATTGAGGTCGGAGGCCTGCAGGCCGATGACATCGCTCGACAGCGCAAGCTGGATGGCGATGCGGTAGATGATCGAGCCGAACACGCATCCGACAAGTGCAATCAGCAGTCCGCGCCGACCGAGCAGCGTCTCACCGATGATGACGGCAGCTAGGCCGACGACGATGGTGCCGACACCAGAAGTGACATCCGCAAAACCGTTGGTCTGCGCAAAGAGCGCGCCGCCAAGCGCCACCAGCGCATTGGAAATCGCCATGCCCAGATAGATCTGCCGGCTGGTATCGACGCCCTGGGCGCGGGCCATGCGGGCATTGGCGCCTGTCGCACGCATCGCAAGCCCGGCATCGCTTTCAAGGAAGCGCCAGACGACGATGACAGCAATGACAACCAGAACGCCAACGAAGAGCGGCCGCACGTAAAAATCCCTGAGCCCATGGCCGAAGAAGGGGCTGATCATCGTATCGGCATTGATGAGCGCGACATTCGGCTTTCCCATCACCCGCAGATTGACGGAAAAAAGCGCAATCATCGTCAGGATCGAGGCGAGAAGGTTGAGGATCTTGAAGCGCACATTGAGGAGTGCCGTCACCATGCCGGCAGCAGCCCCCGCTCCCATCGCGATCAACGCCGCAACCCACGCATTGACGCCGGCGATGATCAATACGGCTGTCACGGCTGCACCGAGCGGAAACGAGCCGTCCACCGTCAGGTCCGGAAAATCGAGGACTCGGAAAGCTAGATAGACGCCGAGAGCGACGAAAGAATAGACCAGGCCGAGCTCGACGGCCCCCCAGAATGCGATTTGGCTCAAGGCTTTCAGCCCCTTTTTGTTTCCGTTCCGCCCGTCGCGAAACCGGAGCCTTTTAGCGCATAACCCCTTAAATCGGAACCGATTTAAGGAAAGGATTATGCGCAGTTTTTGCACTGTTACAGCGTCCTTTGCGCGCCATCTGGCGCGCGGCGCTGTAATGCAACAGCCGCCCCGTGCAGACGGGAGCGGCTGATTGTCACTAAGACCTTGGAACGACGGTCGTTTATTCAATGACCTTGTTGGCGCGTGAAACGACGCTTTCCGGCAGAGTCACGCCCATCTTGGCTGCGGCAGCCTTGTTGATGACGAGGTCGCTGCCAGCTGCGGTCTTCACCGCGATGTCGCCCGGGTTTTCACCCTTCAGCACCCGCACGACGATCTCTCCCGTCTGCTTGCCGACATCATAGTAGTTGAAGCCAAGCGCTGCGATCGAGCCACGCGAAACGGAATCCGTATCAGCGGTAAAGAGCGGCAGCTTGCTTTCTTCCGCAACGGCAACCGCACCTTCGAGCGCCGAGATGATCGTGTTATCGGTCGGGATGTAGATGGCGTCGGCGCGACCGACGAGCGCACGCGCTGCGCCCTGCACTTCGGCGGACTTCGTTGCAGCCGATTCAACAATGGTGATGCCGGCCTTGTCGGCTTCGGCCTTCAGCGCGGCGAGCAGCGAGACGGAGTTCGCCTCGCCGGAATTGTAGAGGTAGCCGATCGTCTTCACGTTCGGCAGGATTTCCTTGATGAGCGCGATATGCTCGCCGACCGGCGACATGTCGGAAAGACCGGTCACGTTGCCACCTGGCTTGTCCATGTTTTTGACAAGCTGCGCGCCGAGCGGATCGGACACGGCGGTAAAGACGACGGGGATATCACGCGTTGAGGAAACGACGGCCTGGGCCGACGGCGTGGAGATCGGCACGATGACATTGGGTTCGTCACCCGCGAACTGGCGAGCGATCTGGGCTGCCGTTGCCGGATTACCCTGCGCGGATTCGAAGACGAACTTGAGGTTCTCGCCTTCCTTGTAGCCGGCAGCGGCCAGCGCATCGCGCACGCCGTTGCGGGCCGCATCGAGCGCCGGATGTTCGACGATCGCAGTTACGGCAACCGTGACATCATCGGCCTTCGCCGGCAGCGTCACGGCCAAAGTTGCGGCAAAAGCCAGTAGAATTGAACGCATGGGTGTCCTCCAGGATGATTTTGAGGGCACTTTTAGGAAAAGCGCCCCCTTTAATCAATCGCGGAGAATTGTAATGAGGATCAAACTTGCTGATCAGTCGTCGGCGCCGTGGTTGGCGATCATCATCGCTTCGAAGGCAAGGCGCTCGGTTTTGCGCATGCGCTCGGATTCTGACTTGAGCTGGCCGCAGGCGGCGAGAATGTCGCGGCCACGCGGCGTGCGGATCGGCGAAGCGTAGCCGGCCGAATTGATGAAATCGGCAAACTTCTCGATCTGCGACCATTCGGAACACTGGTAGTTCGTGCCCGGCCAGGGATTGAAAGGGATGAGATTGATCTTTGCCGGCACGCCCTTCAGAAGCTGGATGAGCCCCTTGGCGTCTTCCAGGCTGTCATTGACGTCCTTCAGCATCACATATTCAAACGTGATGCGCCGTGCATTCGAAAGCCCCGGATAGCTCCGGCAGGCGTCGATCAGTTCCTTCAGCGGATACTTCTTGTTGATCGGCACGAGGATATCGCGCAGGTCGTCGCGCACCGCATGCAGCGAGATCGCCAGCATGACGCCGATTTCATCGCCGGTTCGGAAGATCTCAGGCACGACGCCGGAGGTAGAAAGCGTTACGCGGCGCTTGGACAACGATAGGCCATCACCATCCGTAGCAATCAGCAAGGCCTGCTTCACGGCGTCGAAATTATAGAGCGGCTCGCCCATGCCCATCATCACGATGTTGCTGACCTTGCGGCCCTCGGCGGGCACGACGGCGCCGACCGGCACGTCGCGGTCCGGGAAGTCGCCCAGCCGGTCTCTGGCCAACAGAAGCTGGGAGAGGATTTCCTCGGCCGTCAGGTTGCGCACCAGCCGCTGCGTGCCGGTATGACAGAAGGAACAGGTCAGTGTGCAGCCGACCTGGCTGGAAATGCAGAGCGTGCCGCGCCCTTCCTCGGGAATGTAGACAGCCTCGATCTCGACCGGACGGCCGGCGCCGCGCGGCGGAAAGCGTAGCAGCCACTTGCGCGTACCGTCGTTGGAAATCTGTTCTTCGACGATTTCAGGCCGGGCAATGGTGAAATGCTGCTTCAGCATCTCGCGCATGTCCTTGGCGACATTCGTCATGTGGTCGAAGTCGGAGACGCCGCGCACATAGATCCAGTTCCAGAGCTGCGAAACGCGCATCTTGATCTGCTTGTCCGGCACGCCCGTTTCGCGCAGCACCGCACCCATTTCCTCGCGCGTCAGACCGATCAGCGAGGGCTTTGGCGAAAGCTCCGTGTCGAGAGGCGCCCGCGCAGCGGGCTTGGCAACGGTCATCGCATCCATAACGGACATAATCTTCTAATCCCGAACTCAACATGGCAACCATCCCGGAAAGCCGGAAGACTTACGGGGCCGTTGACGCATGATTGCAGAAATGAATGGGCGGAGCGGCGATAAGATCGCCATCCTTCCGCAGTTGCGCGCCGCTTTAGCATCATTTTTGCCCCACGTCACTATAGATGGAAACGTCACTATAGATGGAAACGACGAAGGCCGGCACAAGGCCGGCCTTCGAAACATTGCCTTCATCAATCAGCTTACTTGCAGCTTTCGATCTGCTTCAGTGCAGCCGAAATGCCCGACAGCGAATAGCTGTAGGAGGTGCCGGTGCCCTTGCGCGAAACCGCGTTGACAGTCATGGAATGACCCGTCTTCATGGCTGCGACGAGCGCCGGCTCCTGAGCGGCGTTCTCGACCCAGGCGGCCTTGTCCTTGGTAAACATCACGAAAGTCTTGTTGTCGATGACCACGTTGACCTTGGAGTTTTCCTGCAGCGAATAGCCCATCATCGCCTGCGGCTCGTAGGAGATGTTCTGGCCCGGGCGCTGCGACACGATGAAGAAATTGTCGCCGTGATCGACACTCGCCGGCTGCTTGGCGGTGGGCACCGAAAGCACGTAGCAGACGGTGGAAGCGCCCGATTTATAGGAATAAGCGCCCCATGCCTGGAACTGCTGGATGCGGGT
The DNA here is from genome assembly GCF_031455475.1 of Rhizobium sp. 1399. NCBI lineage: Bacteria > Pseudomonadati > Pseudomonadota > Alphaproteobacteria > Hyphomicrobiales > Rhizobiaceae > Rhizobium > Rhizobium sp. 1399. The sequence goes on from NZ_JAVDSU010000007.1 coordinate 181,801, forward strand.
CGGAGCCGCCTGCTGCGCTGCCGCCACTCCGGTCATAACAACTGTGAGGGCGAAAGCGGATACGATACTTTTTACGAACATGGAATTCCTGCCGGTTCTTGCGGTTCAAGGCCCGAAGCGATCATTGCGGGCGGCGCATAATCACGATCTGCTTTATTTTGACTTAATTCAGGTTACCAAATGGTCAACAATGGCTGCGAATTGTATCTGCCTGTTTCATTTTCGCCCGACTGTTAACTTGCGAACCGACAGCGGCGCGTGGGATTGCGCTCTGTCTTGATGGCCCAGCCCATCGGTTCGGGTGAATTTAAGACACAAAGATTCAGGCAAGAGTTTGACCTTTCTAAAATCCGTTGTAGGTCGTTAAGATAAGGAAATTCAGACCGAAATCTTGACTGCAGGGAGTTCGTGAGAGGGATGGATGCCGAGGAAAGACAGCGTTTCGCTGCCCTCGCAAAGGCCGTTGCCGATGAGCGCGACGAGTCCGCATTCTCCATACTCTTCGACTATTTCGCACCGCGCCTGAAATCATGGCTGATGCGCCAGAAAATGACACCAGGCGAGGCCGAGGAACTGGTGCAGGAAATCATGATCGTTCTCTGGCATAAGGCCGCGCTCTATGACCCGGCCCGATCCTCGCTTTCCACCTGGCTTTTTTGCATCGCCCGCAACCGGCGCATCGATCTGCAGCGCCGCGCTCAGGTTCGTGTTCTCGATGGCGAGGATCCGACGCTGCAGCCGCCGGCGGAATTGCGCGCCGACGAAATCGTCGCCAATGACGACCGCGATGCCCAGGTGCGCGATGCCGTCAGTCAGTTGCCCGAGGAGCAGCGGGCGCTGCTGCAGGCTGCCTTCTTCCTTGGCCAGTCGCATACCGAAATCGCAGATGCGACCGGCCTGCCGCTCGGCACGGTGAAATCACGCATCAGGCTCGCCTTCGGCAAGCTCAGAAACCTGCTGGAGCGGGAAGAGGTCTAAAGCATGTCGCGCAAAAGTGTGCAGCGGTTTTGCGATAACGACATGCGTAAAAACAAAGACCTAAAGCGCGGCGAGCGGATCTGAAAGATAGGGACGCGCTTTAGATCGTCTTCATGCCCTCTTCGGAACGGTCTGCCAGAACGCGATCGGCCGCCTCGTAGTGGCTAGGCCGGATATTGCCCCTCACCATGGCAAAGGCAGCCGACAGGACGGCGACATCGTCCGAAAAGCCGATAACGGCGAAGATATCGGGGATGATATCGACCGGCATGACGAAATAGGCAAGGGCTGCCAGAAGAACGCCGCGCACTCTGGTGGGCGTCTGCGGATCGAGCGCGCAATAAAAACCGGCAACCACATCGCGGGAGAATGGAATCTGCCGCACGGCGCGGCGAAAGGTCGGCCAGAATTTCTGCCGCACCGTCTTTTCACGACGGTTCTGCGTATCCTCGTCGCCCGGTAACAGAATTTCCCCGTATTTGACGTCGTCCATCCCGATATCCCCTGTGGTCGCTCCGAAAATATGGTGACGGCGCAAGCCGTTTCAATCGGCCGATTCAATCAAGCCCGCCGCGCCGCCGCCTTCTCCATGGCCTTTGCGAGCTTGAAATCCAGCTCCGTCAACCCGCCAGCATCATGCGTGTTGAGCTTCACCTCGACGCGGGAATAGACGTTGAACCATTCCGGATGATGGTTGAGTTTTTCGGCCGCAAGCGCCGATTCCGTCATGAAACCGAAAGCTTCCACGAAATTCGCGAATTTGAATGTCTTCGAAATCGAACCTGCCACATCATCGAGCGTCCAACCCGTGAGTTCGCCAAGCAACTGGTTGATTGCCGGCCTTTCCAGCTTTTCCATTTTCATGCCATGTTCCTTTCATCCTTCCGTCGGATCCTCAGATGAAACGTATCAGCATCCTCTTTGTTTGCATGGGCAATATCTGCCGCTCTCCGCTTGCCGAGGGGATATTTTGCCATGTCGCGGGTGAGGCGGGCCTTGGCGATGCTTTCCGCATCGGTTCCGCCGGTCTCGGCGGCTGGCATCAGGGAGAACTTCCCGACCGACGCTCGATCATCACCGCAAGCGCGCATGGCATCGACATCACCGGGCAGCGCGCCCGGAAGATATTACCTGAGGATTTTGACGATTTCGATCTGATCCTCGCCATGGACCGCTCGAATGTCGCGGAACTGAGCCGGCGCTCATCGTACGCAGACAACATCCATCTCTTCGGCGATTTCGCGCTCGGCACCGGGGAAGATATTCCCGATCCCTATTATGGCGACCGGGAAGACTTCGAGTTCGTTTACGCCAGGCTCTTCAGCGGCTGCAGCACGCTGGTAGAGAGGCTCGGCACCAGCCTTGGCTCGTGGAGCGGGAAGACCTCTTCAGTCAGGTAAGGTCCGCCGCCGACCGATTCGCGCGACGACAGAAGCACGAAGCGCGGCACGGTGAAGGTCGAGGTCTGGAAGTTGCCGCGGCCGGCGAGGTAATGGACGACATCGTCGACGCGCGAATATTTGAGGCGGGCAAGCGTGACATGCGGCGTGAACTTGCGCGGGTCCGGCGGCAGGCCGATGCGCTGGCAGATCCGCTCGATCTCGCCCTGCAAGGCGTACATTTCAGGCGAAGGAGAAACTCCCGCCCAGATCGAATGCGGTTTCTTGGAGCCGAAGGAGCCAATGCCTTCAAGCCGGAGCTGGAATTCCGGCCGGTCGATGCGATCGAGACGCTCGACGATTTCGTCTGCCGTGCGTCCATCGACATCGCCGATGAAGCGAAGTGTGATGTGGTAATTCTCCACATCGATCCATCGTGCTCCGGGAAGACCACCGCGCAACAATGACAGGCTCATCGCCGCATTGCGCGGAATTTCGAGGGCGGTAAAAAGTCTCGGCATAACGAGCACTCCCCGAATCTTTTGCAGGTGCTCACACGGAATCACGCATTACAAACCTGTGCAAGCCCCTATTTCTTCACAGAAGAAATCGTCTCGATGAATTTTGTGACAGCCGGCTCCATCTTATCCACCATCACATCCACGCCCTTGGCATTGGGATGCATGCCATCGTCGAGCTTCAGACCGGCATGCAGGACCACACCGTCGAGAAAAAATGGATAAAGCTCAACCCCATGTTTTTCCGCAAGTTTCTGGTAGATCGGGTTGAAGCGTTCGGCATAGTCCGCACCCATGTTCGGCGGCGCCATCATGCCGGCAAGGAATACAGCAATGCCGCGCTCTTTTAACCGGCTTATCATCTGGTCGAGATTCTTTTCGCTCTGCTCCGGCGGGATGCCGCGAAGCGCATCATTGGCGCCGAGTTCGAGAATCACCCCGTCGGTTCCGTCAGGAATGGACCAGTCGATTCGCGCAAGCCCGCCCGTGGTGGTGTCGCCCGAGACGCCGGCATTGGTGATCGAAACGTCGATCCCTCCGGCCTTCAGTGCAGCCTGCAGCTTCTCGGGAAAGCCGTCGCCTGGCGGCAACTGGTAACCCGCCATCAGGCTGTCGCCAAACCCGACCAGATTGATCGTGCGCGCTTCGGCAACTGTCGAGAAAATCAGCGAGAAGACGATGACAGCGAAGTGAAGGGCGGCAACTTTAAATCTCATAATGCTTTCCCTAGATTGGCTAGGTGCCGTTATGCGGCCATTCGGTTACGGAACTATATAGGGCGATTTCTGTTGGCCAAAACCATCATCGATCTGAAACACGCCGATTTGACGCTCGGTAATGCCGCTGCCTCGGTCCATGTGCTGAAAGGCATTGACCTGGAGATCAGCGCGGGCGAATCCGTCGGCATCGTCGGCCCTTCGGGCTCCGGCAAGTCCACGCTGTTGATGGTGCTTGCAGGCCTGGAAAAGCTCGACAGCGGCGAGATCAACATCAATGACACGCCCCTGCATGCGCTGAGTGAGGATCAGGTCGCCGATTTCCGCGGCCGCAACATCGGCATCGTCTTCCAGTCCTTCCATCTGATCGCCAACATGACGGCGCTGGAAAATGTCGCAGTGCCGCTTGAGCTCGCCAATGTTCCCAACCCCTTCGAGATCGCCGAACGCGAGCTGAATTCCGTCGGTCTTGGTGAACGCCTGAGCCATTATCCCGGCCAGCTCTCGGGTGGCGAGCAGCAGCGTGTGGCGATCGCCCGTGCGCTCGCCCCCTCGCCTGCCCTGTTGATAGCTGACGAGCCGACCGGCAATCTCGACACCGATACCGGCCGGCAAATCGCCGACCTCCTATTTTCCAAACAGGCCGAGCGCGGCATGACCCTGCTGCTGGTGACCCACGATATCGGCCTTGCCAATCGCTGCTCGCGCCAGATCCGCGTCCGCTCCGGGCGCATCGAGGGCGATAGCGCCGTCCGTCAGTCCGAGGCGGCGATTGCATGACGATCGTCACTCCGCGCATCTCGCTCGCCTTCCGTCTGGCCCTTCGCGAGCTGCGCGGCGGCTTGAGGGGTTTCTACATCTTCCTCGCCTGTATCGCGCTCGGCACCGCCGCGATCGCTGCCGTCAACTCTGTCTCACAGTCGATCACCGATACGATCGCCTCGCAGGGGCAGGAACTCTTGGCCGGTGACGTCCGCTTCGAGCTTAACAACCGCGAGGCAACGCCAGAGGAAATGAATTTCCTGCGTGGCCTTGGCGAAGTCTCCGTTTCCACCGGCCTGCGCTCCATGGCTCGCAAGCCGGATGGATCCGATCAAGCGCTGGTCGAGGTCAAGGCCGTCGACGATGCCTATCCGCTCTACGGCACCTTTGAAGCGGAGCCGAACTACCCGCTCGCCTCCCTGCTATCAGGCGAAGGCGGCACCTATGGCGCTGTTGTAGCTCCACTGCTGCTGGAGCGACTGGGATTGCAGATCGGCGACGAACTTCTGCTCGGCAACGTCAAGCTCAGCATCACGGGCACGGTCAAGACCGAGCCGGATGCGCTCTCGGAAGGCTTCGGCTTCGCCCCCCGCATGCTCGTCAGCCGAAACGCACTTCAGGCATCCGGCCTGATCCAGACCGGCAGCCTTGTGGAACATGCCTACAAGATCAAGCTGGAAGACCGCAGCACGATGAGCGGTATCCAAGCCCGCGCCACCACCGAATTCCCTTCGGCCGGTTGGTCCGTCCGCACCAGCGATCGCGCCGCCCCATCGCTGACGGAAAACATAACCCGATTCTCGCAATTCCTCACGCTGGTCGGCCTGACCGCTCTGATCGTCGGCGGCGTCGGCGTCGCCAATGCCGTGCGCGCCTTCCTTGATGCCAAACGTACGACGATCGCGACCTTCAAATGCCTGGGCGCCCCGGCAGCCGTCGTGGTCTGGATCTATCTCTTCCAGATCGCCATCATCGCGGCAGTCGGCATCCTGATCGGTCTTGTGCTCGGCGCCTTGTCCCCGATGCTGGCTGCACAGTTCCTCGCCCAGTTCCTGCCGGTCTCTACCGATCCAACCCTCTATCCCGGCGCTCTAGTGCTTGCGGCCCTCTTCGGCATGCTGACGATGCTTGCCTTTGCCATCCTGCCGCTCGGCCATGCGCGCGAAGTGCCGGCAACCGCACTCTTCCGCGAGCAGGGTTTTGAGGCACGCCACCTGCCCTCCTGGCCCTATGTGTTACTCGCCGCGCTCTTCATGGCTGCGCTCGCAGGCCTTGCCATCTTTACCGCCTATGACCGCTTCATCGCCGTGATCTTCGTCGGCGCCATCATCTTCGCCTTCGTCATCCTGCGCCTCGTCGCAGCCTTGATCGCCTGGCTGGCGCGCAGAAGCCCGCGCGTCAACTCGCCGGCGCTGCGGCTGGCGATCGGCAATATTCATCGCCCCGGAGCACTGACACCCTCCGTCGTCCTCTCGCTCGGTCTCGGCCTTGCGTTGCTGGTCACCCTCACACTAATCGACGGCAACCTGCGCCAGCAGCTAACCGGCCGCATGAACGAGGGTGCGCCGAACTTCTTCTTCGTCGATATCCAGAGCGCCGAGGTCGATGCCTTCCGCAACCTGATCCACACCCAGTCACCGAATGGCAAGCTGGTGGAAGTGCCGATGCTCCGCGGCCGCATCATCGCCTTCAATGGCCAGGATGTGACCAAGATGAATGTGCCGGCAGCGGGCCGCTGGGTGCTGAATGGCGACCGCGGCATTACCTACGAGGAAAGCCCACCGGAGAATTCCGTCCTTACCGAAGGCCAGTGGTGGGGCAAGGACTATAGCGGCGAGCCGCTCGTCTCCTTCTCGAGCGAGGAGGCGCATGAACTGGGCCTCAAGATCGGCGATACCGTCACCGTCAACGTTCTCGGCCGCAACATCACTGCCAAAATTGCCAATCTGCGGCGGGTCGAATGGGAATCGCTGTCGATCAATTTCGTCATGGTGTTCTCGCCGAACACCTTTCGTGGCGCTCCGCATGCATGGCTGGCGACACTGACGGATCCCGCATCGACCGAGACTGAAGACGCCGCGATCCTGAAATCGGTGACCAACGCCTATCCGACGATCACGAGCGTGCGCGTCAAGGACGCGATCGATATCGTCAATCAGCTGGTCGGCGAGCTTGCGACTGCGATCCGCGCCGCAGCTTCCGTTGCACTGATCGCCTCCGTTCTCGTGCTGGCAGGCGCACTTGCCGCCGGAAATCGGGCGCGCACGCATGATGCGGTGGTGCTGAAGACACTTGGTGCGACGAGAACCATGCTGATCCGCGCCTTCAGCTATGAATATCTCATCCTCGGTGTTGCCACCGCCATTTTCGCGCTTTTTGCCGGCAGTGTGGCTGCCTGGTTCATCGTCAGCCGCATCATGCGCCTGCCCTCCAGCTTCATGCCGGATGTCGCAGGTCTCACCCTTGTCACAGCCCTAGTATTGACCGTCGGTATCGGCTTGATCGGCACCTGGCGCATCCTCGGACAGAAGGCAGCACCAGTTTTGCGCGAGCTGTAATGGGTGAAGGCCCCAAATCCCTTCACCTTACGGCGATTTAACCGAACGGCAGATTGCAAAGGCCTTGTTTGAATTGGACGAAAGCCTCATATTGTCAGCAGGCATGCTGGAAGCTCCGCAGCGGCGCCCGGGTCGTAAACCCGACACCGTATTTCCATCGGAGCTTGTAAGAGGAAACTATGGCTGATCTCCGTAACTATCAAAGCCGCGCACAAGCCGGCGAAGTGATTGATCAAGGCCTCCGCGCTTATATGCTCAAGGTCTACAACCTGATGGCGCTGGGTCTGGCGATCACTGGTGTGGCCGCCTATCTGTCATTCCAGTTCGCTTTCGCCAATGGCGAGCTAACTGCATTCGGTCAGGCGATTTATGCAAGCCCGCTTCGGTGGGTTGTGATCCTTGCACCGCTTGCTGCCGTGTTCTTCCTGAGCTTCCGTATTAACCAGATGAGCGTGGCTGCAGCGCAGACCACTTTCTGGGTCTATTCCGCACTGGTTGGATTGTCGCTCTCGTCAATCTTCATAATCTATACGGGCCAGAGCATCGTACAGACCTTCTTCGTGACGGCCGCCTCCTTCGGTGCGCTGTCGCTTTACGGCTACACGACCAAGCGCAACCTGTCGGCAATGGGTTCGTTCCTGATCATGGGCCTCTTCGGCCTGATCATCGCTTCGATCGTCAACATCTTCCTGGCTTCGTCCGCCGTGCAGTTCGCGATCTCCGCGATCGGCGTGCTGATCTTTGCAGGCCTCACCGCCTACGACACGCAGCGCATCAAGGAAATGTATTTCGAAGCAGATGGTTATGACGTCGCCGGCCGCAAGGCCATCATGGGCGCGCTGACGCTCTACCTCGACTTCATCAACCTCTTCATGTTCCTGCTACAGTTCATGGGCAACCGTAAGTAAGCAGGCCGGACTGAAAAACGAAAAGGCGGCTTCGGCCGCCTTTTTTGTTGCGGGCAGTTCGCTGGAGTGCTTCAACGTGAGCCTTCGTTCAACAGTGCCGATCGATCCGAAATGCTCCCTCTCCTACGCGACACCCTTCCTTCCGATCTTCCTGCCATTACTGAAATCTACCGCGAGTCCGTGCTGAACGGCATCTCGAGTTATGAAATCGTGCCGCCAACCGAAGCGGAAATGACGGCTCGCTACTCCGCCATTCGCGAGCAGGGCTATCCCTACATCGCCGCGACAGCCGAGGACGGAAGCCTGCTCGGCTATGCCTATGCCTCGGCATTCCGCACCCGTCCTGCCTATCGCTGGCTGGTCGAGGATTCGATTTATCTGGGCACGGCGGCGCGCGGCAAGGGTATTGGCAAACTACTCCTTGGAGAGTTGATTTCGCGCTGCACCGTCTCTGGCTTCCGCCAGATGACCGCCGTCATCGGCGGTGCAAGCCCGGCTTCTATCTCGCTTCACCGTTCACTGGGTTTTGAAGAGATCGGTCTGATGAAGGGTGCCGGTTACAAGCACGGCCGCTGGCTGGATACGATGCTGATGCAGCGCAGACTGGGCGAAGGAACGGAAACCCATCCCGATCCTGAGGCCTATCCGGGCACGCTGTTCAAGGGGTGATATCGCTTACTTGTCGACGAGCTTCAGCGATTTGTCGAAAACCTTCAGGACTGGCCCAAGCTCGTGGCCGCGCTTCAGGATCATGCCGTTGGTGTTCACGACCGAAAAGGCGCCCTGCTTGGCAGCAAGCTTCGGATTCTTCTCGATGCGGAAGAGCGGCATTTCGCCCGAACGCTTGAAGACGGAGAACACCGCCTTCTCCCCCGTGTGGTCGATGGCATAGTCTTTCCACTCGCCTTCGCCCACCATTCGACCGTAGATCCACAGAATCTGGTCGAGCTCCCGCCGGTGAAATGTCACTGGCATCGGATCTTTATTTTGTCTGTATTCCTTGAGATCAACGACGGTTGAAGAGCTATTGTCGACGGAGCGGCTTTCGCCGTGTCGCAAATCCGGCGTATCTGTCATCAGACTCCCAAGACCTCCACGTGTGACAGGAGAGTGACAGTTTGCCCGAGCCGCGGCAAATTGCAAGGGACCGACTGTCACACTGGGGACGAAACCTGCTTTCTCCGGTGTGCCGCATTTCAGTCAAAACAGCGCCTCATTTCCAAGAGAACTATAGGCTCCAGTTTGGCGCCAGCGCGCCAAAGGGCCCGGCGGAGCGTATCGACCTTAACCCCAGCCCCGAATACGCTTGGCCGGGCCGCCTGACATTCATCCGCAAGCGGATGAAATCCTTAGATGTTTTTCCCTGCCATGACGACTGTTGCGCCGAGGATCGCTCCCGGATCGCCGTTGTCCGTCACGGACTGCAAGAGAATCGCTGATCCTTCGAGATCGGGTTTTTCCATCACGCTGGCCGGCAGAGTCAGCGTCGTCGCCTTGCCATCCCACATGCCGACGGTCTCCACATCGGTCACGCTGTGAAGGTAGGAGATCTTCTGGCCGCTGTTTTCGCCCTTCTCGACGTCGATCGTTTTTTCCTTGTCGAAATAGACGATCACCACATTGGCCTTGCCCTGGCCGGCGCCGAGCTTGATCTCTAATTGGTCGCCGCTCATGCGAGCACTGACGGGCACGGTCAGGCCTTTGCCCTCGTTGGCATAGCCATTTATCTTGCCGTTGATGCCGGCAAGATCGGCGCCTGCGAGATGGTCACGGCCATTGACGATCGCCTGCGGCGTATAGACGTTGCTGCGGCCCATCATCCGGGCATAGCCGTATTGCCGCTCGGTATTTTCCTTCGAGCTCAGCGTGTCGGCCCAGCCGAGATAATTCCAGTAATCGACGTGATAGGCGAGGGCGATGACATTGCCCTGGCTGACGAGCTTGCGGAATGCGGCATCGGCCGGCGGACAGGAGGCGCAGCCCTGCGCCGTGAACAGCTCAACGACGCCTTTCGGCGCGCCATCTTCGGCTAGGAGCGGACTTGCAAAAGCAAGCCCGGCGATCAGCGGGATCATAAAACGCGGGGACATTCACCAGCACCTCTTTTCCAGCGTCAGCAGCGGTCCTGAACTGCCGGCTCTGAGATATGAACGTACGAATAATCCTTCCGGGTCCAAACGGAAAGTCACGAACGGGTGAGACGGAGCCCCAGGCGGATGGCCGCCGAAACACATCACCGTGAGCATTGAAACAGCCTCGTTTTCCGCAAAGAAAAACCGCCGGAAATTGCTCTCCGGCGGTCATTATCAGGCAAGTATCTTAACAATCAGGCTGCGAGATCGCGCAGAACCGTCTGCAGGATGCCGCCATTGTTGAGGTAGACGACCTCGTCCAGCGTATCGACGCGCGACACCAGCGGAACGTCCTTCACGGTGCCATCGGCGTAGGTGATCTTGGCGATCTTCTTTTCGCGCGGCTTGATGTTTTCGAGGCCCTCGATGGTAACGAGTTCATCGCCCTTCAGGTTGAGGCTCTGCCACGTCGTGCCCTCTTCGAAGACGAAGGGGATGACACCCATGCCGACCAGGTTCGAACGGTGGATACGCTCGAAGCTCTGGGCGATCACGGCCTTGACGCCGAGCAGGTTCGTGCCCTTCGCAGCCCAGTCACGCGAGGAGCCGTTGCCATATTCCACACCGGCGAAGATGACGAGCGGAACGCCTTCGGCCTTGTACTGCATGGCCGCATCGTAGATCGAGGTCTCTTCCTTGGACGGATAGTGGATGGTGTAGCCACCTTCCTTGCCGTTCGCACCGAGCATGAAGTTGCGGATGCGGATATTGGCGAAGGTGCCGCGCATCATCACTTCGTGGTTGCCGCGGCGCGTGCCGTACTGGTTGAAGTCGGCAACTGCGACGTCGTGGCCAAGCAGGTAGGCGCCGGCCGGCGAAGCAGCCTTGATCGAACCGGCCGGAGAAATGTGGTCGGTGGTGATCTTGTCGCCGAAGAGGCCGAGGACGCGTGCGCCCTTGATATCGGAGGTGCCTGTGCCCTTCTTGCCCATGCCGACAAAGTACGGAGGGTTCTGGACATAGGTCGAATCGTCGTCCCAGGCGTAGGTCTGGCCCGGGGGAACCTGAACGGCCTGCCAGTTCTCGTCACCCTTGAACACGTCGGCGTACTTCGTTTCGTAAAGTTCGCGGGTGACGTACTTCAGGATGAATTCCTGAACTTCCTTTGAAGTCGGCCAGATATCCTTGAGATAAATCGGGTTGCCGTTCTGATCTTCGCCGATCGGCTCCTTGGTGAGGTCCTTCTGGACCGTACCGGCAAGAGCGTAGGCGACGACGAGCGGCGGCGAAGCGAGGTAGTTCGCCTGAACGTCCGGCGAGATACGGCCTTCGAAGTTACGGTTGCCGGAGAGCACGCCGGAAACGATCAGGCCCTTGTCGTTGATCGTCTTGGAGATCGGTGCCGGCAGCGGGCCGGAATTGCCGATGCAGGTCGTGCAGCCGAAGCCGACGAGGTTGAAGCCGAGCTTGTCGAGATCAGCCTGCAGGCCGGACTTGGCGAGATATTCGCCGACAACCTGAGATCCCGGAGCAAGCGAGGTCTTGACCCACGGCTTGGTCTTCAGGCCCTTGGCAACGGCATTGCGGGCGAGAAGGCCGGCAGCGATCAGCACCGACGGGTTGGACGTGTTGGTGCAGGAAGTGATGGCGGCAATCGCGACGTCACCATGGCCGAGATCGAAATCCGTGCCTTCGACCGCATAGCGGTTGTTCAGCTGACCGGGCTTCTTGTAGTCGGCATCCATCGAACCGGCAAAGCCGGTAGCGATGTTTTCGAGCGCGATACGGCCTTCCGGACGCTTCGGACCGGCCATCGAGGGTACAACGTCGCCGAGGTCGAGTTCCAGCGTGTCGGTGAAGACAAGGTCGGAACCATCGCCGTCGCGCCACATGCCCTGGGCCTTCGAATAGGCTTCGACGAGCGCGATCCGGTCATGCGTGCGGCCGGACATCGTGAGGTAGTTGATGGTTTCGCCATCGACCGGGAAGAAGCCGCAGGTCGCGCCATATTCCGGACCCATGTTGCCGATCGTCGCGCGATCGGCGAGCGGCATGTTGTCCATGCCCGGGCCGAAGAATTCGACGAACTTGGAAACGACGCCCTTCTTGCGCAGCATCTGCACGACGGTCAGAACGAGGTCGGTCGCGGTTACGCCTTCCTTCAACTTGCCGGTCAGCTTGAAGCCGATAACTTCGGGCAGAAGCATCGAGACCGGCTGGCCGAGCATGGCGGCTTCAGCTTCGATACCACCGACACCCCAGCCGAGAACGCCGAGGCCGTTGATCATCGTCGTATGCGAATCGGTGCCGACGCAGGTGTCCGGATAGGCGATCGTTTCGCCGTCCTCTTCTTTCGTCCAGACGGTCTGGCCGAGATATTCGAGATTGACCTGATGACAGATGCCGGTGCCCGGAGGAACGACGCGGAAATTCTTGAATGCCTGCTGGCCCCACTTCAGGAAGCGGTAACGCTCGCCGTTGCGCTGATATTCCAGCTCGACATTCCTGGCGAAAGCCTGCGGCGTGCCGAATTCGTCGACGATAACGGAGTGGTCGATGACGAGGTCGACGGGAACGAGCGGATTGATCTTTTCCGGGTCGCCGCCGAGCGAGACCATTGCGTCGCGCATTGCGGCAAGGTCGACGACGGCGGGAACGCCGGTGAAGTCCTGCATCAGCACGCGGGCCGGACGATAGGCGATTTCATTCTCGACAGCGCCCTTGTTGTTCAACCATTCGGCGACGGCAAGGATGTGCTCCTTGGTGACCGACTGACCGTCTTCAAAGCGCAGCAGGTTTTCCAGCAGCACCTTCATCGAATAGGGGAGCTTCGATACGCCGGCGAGACCGTTTGCCTCAGCCTTCGGCAGGCTGTAGTAGACGTAGTCCTTTCCGTTCACGGAAAGCGTGGACCGACAATTGAAACTGTCAAGAGATTTAGACACGAGAAACCCCGTTTCTGATAGCCAACACAGTCGTGCGAACGCCTATGCACTTAATGCACATCAGGATGCGGGTACGGCCATTTCCGCTGTCCGCACGTGAGGAAAGACCCCAAGTTCGGCGCAAGGATGAAGTTCACGCCGACCGCTGGCGTGGTTGCAGGTCTTATAGATAATTTCGTAAAGACTTGCCATAGCGACAAAGGTCAAAATCGGACATTTTTTGAGCTTGCCGATGGTGCCAATGAAGAAAGAGCCGATGCATGCATCTCACCGCTGAAAATCTGGCAGCCCGGCGCGGTGAGGATCTGATTTTCGTTAACGTTTCCTTTCACTTGCAGGCCGGCGAAGCGCTGATTCTGACGGGTAAAAACGGATCGGGAAAGTCCACTTTATTGCGCGTCATCGCCGGTCTTTTGAGACCGGAAAAAGGCTCCGTCACCGTCGCTGATTCGGTCGGTGCCGAGAGGCGTCCGGCAGCGGAAGCGAGCCACTACCTTGGCCATCGTAACGCCATGAAGACAGAACTTACGGTTGCAGAGAACCTGGATTTCTGGAGATCCTTCCTTGGACCCGGCAAAGCCGCCGGCATGAGCACCCAGGAAGCCGCCGACGCCGTCGGCCTGCCCGGCATCACCCACCTGCCCTTCGGCTACCTCTCGGCCGGCCAGCAACGCCGCTTCGCCTTCGCCAAGCTTCTGGTCGCGCATCGCCCGGTCTGGATCCTGGACGAGCCGACTGCAGCGCTGGATGCAAGTGCAGACAGGTTGTTCACGGAATTGATTGAAGCGCATCTCAGGGAAGGCGGGATTGTCGTCGCCGCGACGCATCAGCCTCTTGGGCTGGAAGGGACCAGGGAATTGAAAATGACCGGTTTTGCCGGGGTGGACCAGGGAGTGTGGGGATGACCGCCCTCTTCCTGCGTGACCTGAGACTCTCCATCCGCGCCGGCGGCGGTGCCCTGATCGGCATTCTGTTCTTCCTGACGATCGTCGCCGTCATCCCCTTCGGCATCGGGCCTGATCTTGCGCTTCTCTCCGGCATCGGCCCGGCCATTGTCTGGATCGGTGCGCTGCTCGCTGCCCTGCTCGGGCTCGACCGCTTGTTCCAGGCGGAGCGTGACGACGGTTCGCTCGATTTGATGCTGATGCAGGAAACGCCGCTGGTGCTGACCGTGCTCATCAAATGCGCCGCACACTGGACGGCGACAAGCCTGCCGCTCGTCATCGCCTCCCCATTGCTCGGCCTCTTCATGAACATGAACGAAACGGCGATCGGCGCGACCATGCTCACCCTCCTTGTCGGCTCGCCGGCAATCACCTTCATTGGCGCTGTCGGCGCAGCCGTTGCCGTCGCGCTGCCTCGCGGCGGCCTGCTGGTCTCGGTACTGATCCTGCCGCTGACGATCCCCGTGCTGATCTTTGGCGTCAGCGCTACATATGCAGCGGTTGTGGGACCGTCGCCCTTCCTGCCGCCGTTTCTGATCCTCATCGCCCTGACGCTCTTCTTCGCCGTCATCGGTCCGGCAGCGGCAGCCCTTGCGCTCAGAAACACGGCGGATTGATCGGCGCTTCGATTGCGGCTCCCGGCGGATCAAGGTAAGGAAGCGGATATGAGCGAAACGAGCCTTGCCATCAGCAAATTCAGCGATCTCGCCAACCCAACGCGGTTTCTGGCGCTGGCATCGCGCGTCATTCCATGGCTGGCGGGCATCACGGCCCTCTGTTTTATCATCGGGCTCTATCTGAGCTTCTCGACCGAGGGCGACTATCAGCAGGGCGAGACGGTGCGCATCATGTATGTGCATGTGCCTTCCGCCTGGCTCTCCATGATGTGCTATACGATCATGAGCATTTCGGCGATCGGCACGCTCGTCTGGCGCCATCCGCTGGCGGATGTTTCGGCCAAGGCCGCAGCTCCGCTCGGCGCTGCCTTCACGATGCTTGCACTCGTCACCGGCTCACTCTGGGGCAAGCCCATGTGGGGCACATGGTGGGTCTGGGATGCTCGGCTGACCTCCGTCTTCATCCTCTTCCTGATGTATCTCGGCCTCATAGCGCTGAACCGCGCCATGGATGAGCCCTCGAAGGCTGCGCGCGTCACCGCCGTCCTCATTCTCGTCGGCTTCGTCAATATTCCGATCATCAAGTTTTCGGTCGACTGGTGGAACACGCTGCATCAGTCTGCAAGCGTCCTGCGCCTCGATGGACCGGCGATCGATCCGGAATTCCTGCGCCCGCTGCTGATCATGGCGATCGCCTTCACCCTGCTTTTCTTCACGCTGCATCTGATGGCGATGAGAAACGAGATCTGGCGCCGCCGCATCGCCTCCCAGCGCCGCATGGCCGCCCGCATGGCAAGCCGGGAGGACTGACGATGGGCTCCTACGCATTCTACGTCTACGGCTCCTATGGCTTTGCCGCTATTGTGACGATCGCAGTGACGCTCTGGACCTGGACTGACGGGCGTGCACGCCAGAAGGAATTGGCAGCGCTTGAAGCCGCCGGTATCCGCCGCCGGTCCGCCCGACCGAAGGACGGCGAATGACCGAAGCTCAGCAAGACAATAAGCCGAAGAGCCGCTATGCGCTTGCCCTGATCCCGCTGCTCATCTTCGGCGGCATCGCGGCAACGGCAGCCAAAATGCTCTACGATCAGGATTTCCACGGCAAGAATATCGCCGAAATCCCCTCCGCTTTGATCGGCACCAAGGCGCCGTCGCTGAACCTGCCGCCGCTCGAAGGCTCCAATCTGCCGGCGCTGACGGATGAAGCGGTCAAGGGCAAGCTCACCCTCGTCAACGTCTTCGCCTCCTGGTGCATTCCCTGCCGCGATGAGCATCCCCTTCTCAAACAGCTTGCCAAGGATGGGCGGCTGAACATCGTCGCGATCAACTACAAGGACAAGAACGAGAACGCCCTGCGTTTCCTTGGTGAACTCGGCAATCCCTATCACGCCATCGGCATCGACCCGAACGGCAAGGCGGCGATCGACTGGGGTGTCTACGGCATTCCGGAGAGCTATCTCGTCGCACCTGACGGCACGATCATCTACAAGCGTGTCGGCCCCTTCGACGATATCAGCCTGAAAGAGGGCCTCTTCCCGGCGATGGAAAAGGTACTGGGCAAGCCGGTTTCCTAAGCACCGCCCTGCCAGACCTTGATGGCCTCAACCGGCCAGATCAGCATCAGCACATTCAGTGTCAGATTATCCCGGATCATGTAGCCGGTGAAAATCTCGAAGAAGATGGCAATGGCAACGGTCAGCGCCACAGGCGCTCTCGAGGCGAAGAAAAAGCCGACGACCATGAAGATCGTGTCCATGGCCGAATTGATGATGCTGTCGCCGTAATAGTCGAGCGAGATCGTCGCCGTGCGGTAGCGGTCGATGATCAGAGGCGAATTTTCCAGAAGCTCCCAGCCGGATTCGATGAGAACAGCCAGGAGCAGGCGCGCCGCAAACGGCTTGCCGCGTAGCACGAGATGCGCCAGCCCGTAGAACAGGAAACCGTGAATGATATGCGACGGCGTGTACCAGTCGGACAGGTGCTGGGAATTGCCGCTGGAATTGACCGTGCCTTCCCACAGCTTGACATAGCCGCAAGTGCAGATCGGCACCCGGCCCATCAGATATTCGGCAACGATCTGCGCGACCAGCACCGCAAGGCAGGCGGAAAACCAGAAGATCTGATGCCGTGACCGGTCGGTGCCCTCGATAACAGTCACTTCTCGCTTTCAGCCTCGGTGGAAATGCTGTGCTTCAGCACCAGCGGCATCTGCGCCATGGTGAAGATGATGGTGATCGGCATCGTGCCCCAGACCTTGAAGGTAATCCAGAAATTATCCGAGAAATTACGCCAGACGACTTCGTTCAGCACCGCAAGAAATAGGAAGAAGATACCCCAGCGGATCGTCAGCTTGCGCCAGCCTTCGGCATCGAGCTGGAAGGCGGCGTTGAAGACATAGCCGAGCAGCGACTTGCCGAAGGCGAGGCCGCCAAGCAGGGCAAAACCGAAGAGCGCATTGACGATCGTCGGCTTCATCTTGATGAAGGTTTCGTTCTGCAGCCAGATCGACAGAGAACCGAAGATCAACACGACGATGCCCGAAACGAAGGGCATGATCGGCAGATGGCCGAGCATGATCTTGGAAACCACCAGCGAGAGAATAGTTGCGCCCATGAACAGCCCGGTCGCCACGAAGAGCGGACCGCCGAGTTCGGCCAATGCCGGAAAACGCGCGACAAGCCATTCACCACGCAGATTGGCAAAGAAAAAGACCATAAGCGGTCCGAGTTCCAGCGCCAGTTTCAGAAGCGGATGATGCCGGTCTGCGGCGCTGGGAGTAATATCGCTTTCAGTCGTCATGCTTCTTCAAACCTGCTTTTTTGCAATGCATGCAAGCCATCAACGGCTAATCTGTGGCATCATTGGCCAATGCCGGCAATGGCCTGCGCAAAATCCTCTGCCTCGAACGGTTCGAGATCGTCGACCCCTTCCCCGACACCGATGAAATAGACTGGCAGCTTATGCTTGGCGGAGATCGCTACCAGAATGCCGCCGCGCGCCGTGCCGTCAAGCTTGGTCATGATCAGCCCGCTGACGCCGGCGACATTGCGGAAGATTTCCACCTGATTGAGCGCGTTCTGGCCCGTCGTCGCATCGAGCGTCTGGAGAACGGTGTGGGGCGCATCCGGGTCGAGCTTGCCGAGCACGCGCACGATCTTCTCGAGCTCGGCCATCAGCTCCGCCTTGTTTTGCAGCCGGCCAGCCGTATCAATGATCAGCACATCGCATTTCCTAGCCCTCGCCTGCTCAAAAGCGTCATAGGCAAGGCCTGCCGCATCCGCGCCGAGCTTGGTGCCGATGAATTCGGACTTGGTGCGATCGGCCCAGATCTTCAGCTGCTCGATGGCCGCAGCACGGAACGTATCGCCGGCCGCCAGCATCACCTTCAGGCCGGAGCCAGATAGCTTCGCCGCAAGCTTACCGATCGTCGTCGTCTTGCCGGTGCCGTTGACGCCGACAACGAGGATCACATGCGGCTTGTGCGAAAGATCGAGCTGCAGCGGCTTGGCGACCGGCTTCAGCACCTTAGCGATTTCGTTCGCCATGATACGGCTGACATCTTCGCCGGTCACATCCTTGCCGTAACGCTCCGAAGCGAGCGTATCGGTCACCCGCATAGCCGTCTCGACGCCGAGGTCGGCCTGGATGAGCAGGTCTTCGAGATCCTGAAGCGTCTCGTCGTCAAGCTTGCGCTTGGTGAAGAGTGCGGTGATCTGGCCAGTAAGCTGCGAGGAGGTGCGCGCCAGACCATTGCGCAGGCGCTGGAACCAGGAGAGTCTCGGCTGCGGCGCGGCTACCGGTTCCGGTTCAGCGGCCGGTCCGGTGGCGAAGCCTTTGGGAAGGATGGAGTTCGGTGCCGACCTGTCGGAGGTGGCACCCTCCTCTGTCCTGCCGGACATTTCCCCAAGAGGGGAGATCGGCATGGAACGAGAATCCTGCTCTAGCTCAGCCGAAATTTCCAGGGCGTCGCGAGTCGGAATCTCCTCTGGAAATGTCTCAGTTGGCTCGACCCTGCCTTCCGCTCTTACGGCAGCATCATCCTCCAAATGATCTTTCCCCTTGTGGGGGAGATGTCCCGAAGCGACAGAGGGGGGTGCCACTGCGACGTCATCTGCAGCCGCTTCCGCTTCGGCTTCCAGCAGCGACAAGGGCACGACACCCATATCGCTCAGATCATCGGCGATCGGGAGCAGTTCCGGCTCGCCTTCAATAGGCTCCTGTTCTGCTACAGCTTCATCGAGATCGGCCGCAGGTCCGCCAGCCGTGTCCATCTCCTCGGCAAGAACTGGATCGTCAGCAACTGGCAGATCTTCGTCGCGCGAGCGCGGCTCCAGCTCCCTTTCAACTGCCTCCGGCACAGGCTCTTCCGCCGGCTTGCCGAAGGTGAAGACCTTTTTGATGAAACTGAGCGCCATGAGCTGTCCGTGAAGTCAGGCCGCCGCGGCAGCCGTCAATTGCATGTGGAGATGCTTGCCGTTGTGGCCTGATATCGTCGCTTCGACGATATCGCGCGGGCGAAGACCGGGGACAGTGACAAGCGTGAAGTTTTCCGTATGGGCAAGACCGTTATTTTCCACCAGTAGCCATTGCCGCGTTCCGACCATCTTGTCCAGATGGCGCTGGTGCAGCATCTGTCCAGTGGCGCGGAGGCGAGCGGCGCGATCCTTAATGAGCGAGCGATCGAGCTGCGGCATGCGCGCGGCAGGCGTGCCGGGCCGCGGGCTATAGGGGAAGACGTGCAGATGCGCGATGTCGGCTTCTTCGGCGAGGCGCGCCGCGTTCTCGAACATCTCCTCGGTCTCCGTCGGGAAGCCGGCGATCATGTCTGCGCCGAAACTTATCTCCGGCCGCAGCCGGCGCACCTCTTCGATGAAACGCAGAGCATCGGCACGCAGATGGCGGCGCTTCATGCGCTTGAGGATCATGTCATCGCCGTGCTGCAGGGAAAGATGCAGATGCGGCATGAAACGCGGTTCGTCCGCGATGAGGTCCATGAGATGGCGATCGGCCTCGATACTGTCGATCGACGATAGCCGCAGCCTGCGTATGTCAGGCACCTGCTTGAGCAGTGCCTTTGCGAGCAGACCAAGCGTCGGCTCGCCGGGAAGATCTGCGCCATAGCTCGTAGCATCGACGCCGGTCAGAACGATTTCGCGATAGCCGCTGTCAACGAGATTGCGGGCCTGATCGACCACGGCCCCCATCGGCACCGAACGCGAATTGCCGCGGCCATAGGGGATAATGCAGAATGTGCAGCGATGGTCGCAGCCGTTCTGCACCTGGATGAAGGCGCGCACGTGGCCGTCAATATGCTTGACCATCTGTGGCGCGGTGTGGCGCACACTCATGATATCGTTGACACGAAGCTTCTCTTCCGCCGAAACGCCGAAATCCGGAAGCGCGCGATAAGAGGCAGCCTTCAGCTTCTCCTCATTGCCGAGCACGGCATCAACCTCGGCCATTTCCGCGAAGGTCTGCTTTTCAGTCTGGGCGGCACAGCCAGTGACGATGATGCGGGCATGCGGATTGTCGCGGCGCGCGCGGCGGATCGCCTGCCGGGCCTGGCGCACGGCCTCGCCGGTCACGGCGCAGGTATTGACCAGAATGGCATTGTTGAGCCCGGCCGCTTCCGCCTGCGATCTCATGACTTCGGATTCATAGGTATTGAGACGGCAGCCGAAGGTAATGACCTCGACGCCGCTCACCGCGCTTCCGCCCCACGTTCGGCATCGCGAGACCATGTGCCGGTCGAAGGATCGAGCGCACCGGACCATTCCCATTCGGCAGGGCCGGTCATGACGACATGGTCGTCTTCGCGCCAGTCGATGACCAGCGGCTGGCGGATCGGGCTGGAGGCGACGTCGATCGTCACCTTGCGGCCGGTGCGGCCGGTGCGCGCAGCACTGACGGCAGAGGCACAGGCAGCCGAACCGCAGGCAAGCGTCAGGCCGGCGCCGCGCTCCCAGGTGCGTGTCCGCAGCGCCGAATCCGAGATGACCTGCGCCAGCGTGATATTCGCCTTTTCCGGGAACATCGGATGGTTTTCGAGCAGCGGCCCGAAACGTTCGAGATCGAAGCTCATCGGATCGCGGTCGACCCAGAAGATCGCATGCGGATTACCCATCGACATGGCCGAAGGCGAATGCAGCACCGGATTGTCGATCGGCCCGATCTGCAGCTCGATGCGGCTCGTATCGTGAAATTCTTCCGCGAGTGGAATACGATTCCATTCGAAAACCGGCCGGCCCATATCGACGGAGATCGTGCCATCCTCATGCTCGACTGCGTTCAGGATGCCGGCGACCGTCTGGAAGGTGAAGGCCTTCTTGCCGGTCTCGGCGGCCAGCGCCTGCACGACGCAGCGCGTACCATTGCCGCAGGCCTGCGCCTTCGAGCCATCGGAATTGAGGATGTCGATATATGCGTCGGTTCCCTGCGCCTTCGGATCATGGATCGCCATGATCTGATCGAACTGCGTCTCGGCATCGGCATTGAGTGCGATCGCCGCCTGCGGCGTCACCTTGTCGGTCCGCCCACGCATGTCGACAACCAGGATCTTGTTGCCAAGCCCGTTCATCTTCGCGAATTCGACCGTGTTACTCATCTGACTATTTCCGCTGCGTTTTGGCTGTATATGGCGGAAATGCTCGGGGATTACCAGTGGGTGAGCGCCAAGCGAGGTTCGCCCTCTTTCTTACGCATAAAAGCCAGGCCCCGCGAAATCAGACCGGGTACGGCACAGTCAGCCTTTGGAAATCGCGCAAAATCCAGATCTATCGCACCGTGCCCTCGGGATTGAGAGACGCCGCGTGGGCTTCGACGATAGCAGCGGTAATCACCTTTCTGAGCTCGTAGACCAGCAAGCGGGACCGCTTGCGATCCAGGTCTTGTGCCGCCTTCGCCAAATTCAGGCCTTCCCGCAGAACTATATTATGGGCGCGTGCCAACGCCCAGCTTTCTATATCTGGGTTTATCATTTGATATCTCCGCCGATTCATTCGGCATCAAGGATATTCACGAATCATTTTACAGAATTTACTTAAGTAGAAAATAGAATCAGAAGCTGAATATTTTGCAACTGGCATTCAGCGCGAATTCGGCTTGCCGATCAAAATATTCAACTAAATATGGGTGAATTTTAAAGCGGATATGTTAGTATATACAAATATGTACTTCCGTTGCCGCGACCGGCTGCATAGCGGAATATCCGCGCACCGCTCCTGCCGCACGACTTCAGACCACACGACTTCAGAAAAGTCCGCCACGACGTCGTTGAACGCATTCGCCTTGACTTTCCCGCGGCTTTCCTGTTTATCGCGCTAAATCTGCGACGAGTAATAGACTCCGAGCCGCCGACCGGGACTGGATTCCGGAGGTCAACATCCGACAGCGCGCTGCGCCCTCGGGTGCTTTTTGGCTTTGCGTCTTGTTTTCGTCAAGGAAAAGCACGACGTTCCAGGGCATCCAAAAACTCCCCGAAACGTATCAAGGAAGAGCCGATGTTTGAGAACCTCCAGGACCGTCTTGGTTCCATCCTGAATGGACTGACAGGCCGTGGCGCGCTTTCGGAAAGTGATGTTTCCGCAGCGCTGCGGGAGGTTCGCCGTGCGCTTCTGGAAGCCGACGTTTCGCTGGAGGTGGTCCGCTCCTTTACCGACCGCGTGCGTGAAAAGGCCGTTGGCGCCGAGATCCTGAAGTCGATCAAGCCCGGCCAGATGGTCGTCAAGATCGTCCATGACGAGCTCATCGAAATGCTCGGCGGCGAGGGTGTCGGTGTCGACCTTCATGCAGCCGCCCCAGTCGTCATCATGATGGTCGGCCTGCAGGGCTCCGGTAAGACGACGACGACGGCAAAGATCGCCAATCGCCTGACGACGCGCGAGAAGAAGAAGGTGCTGATGGCATCGCTCGACACGCGCCGTCCGGCAGCGCAAGAGCAGCTTCGCCAACTCGGCGCTCAGGCAAACATCGACACCCTGCCTGTTATTGCCGGCCAGTCTCCGACCGATATCGCCGCCCGCGCCGTTCAGGCCGCCAAGCTCGGCGGCCATGACGTCGTCATTCTCGACACCGCCGGCCGTACCCATATCGACGAACCCTTGATGGTCGAAATGGCCGACATCAAGAAGAAGTCGAACCCGCACGAAATCCTGCTGGTCGCCGATAGCCTGACCGGCCAGGACGCCGTCAACCTTGCCCGCAACTTCGATGAACGTGTCGGCATCACCGGCCTCGTACTGACCCGCATGGATGGCGATGGACGCGGCGGTGCGGCCCTTTCCATGCGCGCCGTCACCGGCAAGCCGATCAAACTGATCGGCGTCGGCGAACGAATGGGCGAACTGGAGGAATTCCATCCCCGTCGTATCGCTGACCGTATCCTCGGCATGGGCGATATCATCTCGCTCGTCGAGAAGGCGGCTGAAAACATCGACGCCGAAAAGGCGGCTGCCATGGCCGCCAAGATGGCCAAGGGCAAGTTTGACCTGAACGACCTCGCCGACCAGCTGCGTCAGATGCAGAAGATGGGCGGCATGGGCGGCATTATGGGCCTGATGCCCGGTATGGCCGGCATGAAGGACAAGATGGCCGCCGCCGGCTTGGACGACAAGCTGTTCGGCCGCCAGATCGCCATCATCCAGTCGATGACAAAGGCCGAGCGCGCCAATCCCGACCTGCTCAAGCATTCGCGCAAGAAGCGCATCGCTGCCGGTTCCGGCACCGATGCGGCTGCCATCAACAAGCTTCTGAAGATGCATCGGCAGATGGCCGACATGATGAAGATGATGGGCGGCAAGGGCAAAGGCGGCATGATGAAGCAGATGATGGGCGGCCTTGCCGGCAAAATGGGGCTGGGGGGCCTCGGCGGCATGGGCGGCATGCCTGATCTCTCGAATATCGACCCGAAGCAGCTTGAAGCGCTACAGAAGCAGGCGGAAGCCGTGGGTCTCGGAAAGCCGGGTGGGGGTATGCCCGGTCTAGGCGGAGGCTTGCCGGGCGGATTGCCCGGTCTTGGCGGCGCAAAGCTGCCGGGCCTCGGTGGTGGTTTCCCGGGCCTGCCCGGATTGCCCAAGAAGAAGTGAAAGGATCGCCTGCCCCATGATTGATCCAGACGTCAAAGCCCAGCTTTCGAGCTACCGCCAGTCGATCGACAATATCGACGCGGCGCTCGTCCACATTCTGGCCGAACGCTTTCGCTGCACCAAAGAGGTCGGCGTGCTGAAGGCTAAGTACAAGTTGCCGCCGGCGGATCCGGCGCGCGAGGAATACCAGATCGCTCGTCTTCGTCAGCTTGCCGAAGATGCGCATCTGGACCCGGATTTCGCCGAGAAGTTCCTGAACTTCGTCATCAAGGAAGTCATCCGACATCATGAGCAGATCGCTGCGGACCACGCTGAACAGAGCGCCGCAGCCCGATAACCATGCCGCTCAACGAAGCGGTTCAAGAAAAGCCTAAGGAGTAAAGAATATGGCACTGAAAATTCGTCTCGCACGCGGTGGTTCCAAGAAGCGCCCGTACTACCACGTCGTTCTCGCCGATGCCCGCAGCCCGCGTGACGGCCGCTTCCTTGAGAGCCTCGGTTCCTGGAACCCGATGCTCGCCAAGGACGACGAGAAGCGCGTTCAGCTGAACGGCGAACGCATAAAGCACTGGCTCGACCAGGGCGCGCTGCCGACCGACCGCGTTCTGCGCTTCCTCGACGAAGCCGGCATCTCCAAGCGCGAAACCCGCAACAACCCGGAAAAGGCAAAGCCGGGCAAGAAGGCTCAGGAGCGCGCTGCCGAAAAGGCTCAGAAGGCTGCTGACGCCGCTGAAACTGCTGCTTCCGCCGAATAATAGGTTTCGACCCAATCCGGACGGGCGGCATGGCGACATGCCGCCCGTTTTCGTTTCCATTCCCACGCACTTCGTTTATGAGAAGCGTGATCCCAGCTTCTTGCCTGCGTTCGAATGAAGGAACCCATGACCAAGCTTGAAAATCCGGTGCTGATGGCAACCATCGGCGGCGCGCAGGGCATTCGTGGCGAGGTGCGTGTAAAGGCCTATACGGCCGATCCGACCGCGCTCGGCGACTACGGCCACCTGCACAGCATGGATGGACGCGTTTTCGAAGTTCTCGAACTGCGCGAGATGAAGAACATTGTCGTCGTCCGCTTCCGCGGCGTCAACGACCGCAACGCCGCCGAGGCGTTGAACGGCCTGGAACTCTATATCGAACGCGACAACCTGTCGGATGAGGAACTGGAGGACGACGAGTTCTTCTATGCCGATCTGGAAGGGCTCGAAGCCTTCGACGATCAGGGCATCAGTTACGGCACAGTGACCGGAGTCTTCGATTTCGGCGCCGGCGATCTTCTGGAACTCAAAGGTCCCGGCAAGCGCCCGGTGCTGATCCCCTTTTCGGAAGCCTCCGTGCTGGAAATCGACCTTGAAGCCGGCAAGCTGCTCATTGATCCGCTTGCGGCCGGCCTCGTCGACAATCCCGACGACCTGAAGGGGCTCGCCCCCGGCAAGCCGAAGAAAAAGAAGTAGGCGCCATGGCTTTCCGGGCGACCGTGCTGACACTCTACCCGGAAATGTTTCCGGGCCATCTGGATTTTTCGCTCGCCGGCAAGGCGGCAGAGCGTGGACAATGGTCGCTCGATACCGTGCAGATCCGCGATTTTGCGGCGGATAAGCACCGAACCGTCGATGATACACCGGCCGGCGGCGGCGCCGGCATGGTGCTGAAGCCCGATGTGCTCGCCCGGGCCATCGACAGCGCTTCTGAAAATGACAACCGCCCGCGCCTCCTGATGAGCCCGCGCGGCAAACCGCTGACGCAGGAGCGCGTGCGGCAGCTGGCGGTCGGCGACGGGGTGATCATCGTCTGCGGCCGTTTCGAAGGCGTCGACCAGCGTGTGATCGAGGCACGCGAACTCGAGGAAGTCTCGATCGGCGATTACGTACTGTCAGGCGGCGAGCCGGCAGCGTTGATCCTGCTCGACGCGATCGTGCGCATCCTTCCGGGCGTCATGGGCAATGACCTCTCCGGCCTGCATGAAAGCTTCGAAGGCGGACTTCTGGAACATCCGCATTATACCCGCCCGCAGGAATGGGAAGGCCGCGAGATACCGGCGATCCTCACTTCCGGCAATCACGGCGCCATCGAGAAGTGGCGCCATGAACAATCCGTCTCGCTGACAAAAGAACGGCGGCCAGACCTGATTGGGGCGCAGAAGCCCGAAAAAGCAGGCTGATTTCACAAATTTGTCGCCCAAGGGATGACAGGTGGAAGTCTTTCGTGTAATGGCGCACGCGGAAATGGGGTTTAACCCTGTCTGCCAGCAAACAAAGAATGGCGAATCCGCTCCCGCCCGCAAGGGCAAACTCCGGAGGCATCGACCGAAGGACAGTGTGAGCGCTCTGGCTGTTTCAGAAGAACCAAAGGTTAAGACGATGAACATCATTCAGCAGCTTGAGGCCGAACAGGCCGCCAAGATCGAAGCCAAGCGCACCCTTCCTGAATTCTCCCCGGGCGACACCGTCCGTGTCAACGTGAAGGTCACGGAAGGCAACCGTACCCGCGTTCAGGCCTACGAAGGCGTTTGCATCGCGCGCTCCGGCGGCGGTCTGCAGGAAAACTTCACGGTCCGCAAGATCTCCTACGGCGAAGGCGTCGAGCGCGTATTCCCGGTCTACTCCCCGATGATCGAAAGCGTCGAAGTCGTTCGCCGCGGTAAGGTCCGTCGCGCCAAGCTCTACTACCTGCGCGATCGTCGCGGTAAGTCGGCTCGTATCGTCGAGAACACCGGCACCCGCGCCCGCAAGCTCAACGATGCCGAGCGTCAGGCCCTTGCCGAGGAAAAGGCACGTATCGAAGCTGAAAAGG
Organism: Rhizobium sp. 1399; assembly: GCF_031455475.1. NCBI lineage: Bacteria > Pseudomonadati > Pseudomonadota > Alphaproteobacteria > Hyphomicrobiales > Rhizobiaceae > Rhizobium > Rhizobium sp. 1399. Next base: position 208,073 of record NZ_JAVDSU010000007.1, read on the forward strand.
TTGCAGCAGCTCAGGCTCTCGCCGCCGAAAAGGCAGCAGCAGAAGCCGCTGAAGCAAAGGCCGCCGCAGAAGCTGCAGCCGCTGCTGAAGGTTCGGCTGAATAAGCAGCTCGCGAAAGCGAAATCATTGCATGGGAAAGGCGGTCTTTGGGCCGCCTTTTCTTTTTTGCGCCAGTGTGCAGCGCTTGCAGCCTTGCCATATCAGCATCTTCCATGACAATTCTGCCGTTCAAATATTGGGGAGCCACACCATGTTCTTTCGCCGCACTGTTCTTGCCAGCCTGACCGCCGCAATGCTTTCGCCGCTCGCAGCTTTCGCCGGCAGCCTGCCGGACCTTGGCGGCAAGACTGTCGTCGTGGTGACGGAAAACGCCTATCCGCCGCTGCAGTTCGTCGACCCCAAGTCCGGTCAGCAGATCGGCTGGGAATATGACGCGATGAACGAGATTGCCAAGCGGCTGAACTTCCAGGTCGAATACCAGAACACCAGCTGGGACGCGATGATCCAGGCCGTATCCGACGGCCAGTACAATATCGGCATGACCGGCATCACCATCAAGGACGATCGCAAGCAGAAGGTTGATTTCTCCGATCCCTATATGCGCTCGCAGCAATTCATGCTTGTTCGTGGCGATGAGAAGCGTTTCACCGACGCCAAGAGCTTCGGTGCCTTCAACGATGGCCTGATCGGCGCCCAGCCCGGCACTTCGCCTTTCTATACCGCCGTCTATGAAATCCTGGATGGCAACGAACAGAACCCGCGCATCAAGCTCTTCGAAACCTTCGGCGCAACCGTGCAGGCTCTGAAGACCGGCGATGTCGATCTCGTCCTGACCGACAGCGTCGCTGCCAAGGGTTATGTCGATTCTTCGAATGGCGGGCTGAAGGTCGTCGGTGAACCGCTCGGCACCGAGGATTTCGGCTTCATCTTCCCGAAGGGTTCCGATCTCGTCGCTCCCGTCAATGCCGCCATTGCCGACCTGAAGGCGGACGGCACCTTTGATGCACTGAACAAAAAGTGGTTCCTCGACTACAAGATGGGCCAGTAGTCCCCCGAGCGATCGCAGATGGCATTACCACCATCCCCGCGACACGAGAAGGACGACCGTCCCTGGTGGCTGGTCGTCCTTGTTCTGATCGGCGTCGTTCTCGCCGTCGTCATCATTACCAACGATATTTACACGCAGGTCTTCCGGACCGTCGTGAATGGTGCCGGCATTACCGTCTTCGTGACGCTCGTCGCCTTTGTGCTGGCGACCGTACTCGGTCTGGGCATTGCGCTACTTGGCCTCTCCGACAATATCGTGCTGCGCCAGATCGCCCGCTTCTACATCGAGATCATCCGGGGCATTCCAATCCTCGTGCTGCTCTTCTATATCGCCTTCGTCGGCGCGCCGGGCGTTGTCGCAGCCTATAATTTCCTGATCACCCCCCTGGTGAAGGCCGGTATTGCCGAGCCGATCCTCGTGCGTGATCTGTCGCTGATGTGGCGCGCCATCATCGCCCTGATGATCGGCTATTCCTCTTTCATCGCCGAAATCTTTCGCGCCGGTTTCCAGTCGGTCGATATCGGCCAGATCGAGGCGGCCAAGTCGCTCGGCCTGTCGCGCTACCGCCGTTTCAGGCTCGTTGTCTTCCCGCAAGCAATCCGGGTGATCTTCCCGCCGCTCTCCAACGACTTCGTCTCGATGGTGAAGGATTCCTCCCTCGTCTCCGTCCTCGGCGTCGCCGACATCACGCAGATGGGCAAGGTCTATGCCTCCGGCTCCTTCCGCTTCTTCGAGACCTATTCGATCGTCACCTATATCTACCTGATCCTGACAATCGGCCTGTCGCTCTTCCTGCGGCGGATCGAGAAGAAGATGAAGCAGATGCCGCGACGCTAGAGCCGTCGCACGATTCGAATTGCCGTTTCGATCAAAAATCGCTATATCCAGCGCCATGGAATCCAAGTTCAGATGCATCGGTGCGCATATTTTCGTGCTGCAGGACCATTATCGCCTGCCGGCACGTTTCTTTGCGTCCGTTTCCGGTGCGCTCAACAGCCGACTTCGTTGATCGAATGACGGCCGGCGGAGCCTGTCCGCCATATCCTTAAATTCCATGCTCCAGCCAAAACGGACTATAGCCATGAGCGCACCGCGTACCCTTTACGACAAGATCTGGGCCGACCACCTGGTGGATGAACAGCCTGACGGCACCTGTCTTCTCTATATCGACCGTCACCTGGTCCATGAAGTCACCTCGCCGCAGGCCTTCGAAGGCCTGCGCATGACCCACCGCAAGGTTCGCGCGCCTGAAAAGACGCTTGCCGTCGTCGACCATAACGTTCCGACCTCACCCGACCGCCATCTCGGCATCAAGAATGAGGAAAGCCGCATCCAGGTCGAAGCGTTGGCAACCAATGCAGCCGAATTCGGCGTCGAGTATTACTCGGCAAGCGACAAGCGTCAGGGCATCGTTCACATCGTCGGTCCGGAACAGGGTTTCACCTTGCCCGGCATGACCATTGTCTGCGGCGATAGCCACACCTCGACGCACGGCGCCTTCGGCGCGCTGGCGCATGGGATCGGCACCTCCGAGGTCGAACATGTCCTGGCGACCCAGACGCTGATCCAGAAGAAGGCGAAGAACATGCTGGTGCGGGTCGACGGCCTGCTTCCGCCGCATGTAACCGCCAAGGACATCATCCTCGCCATCATCGGCGAGATCGGCACGGCCGGCGGCACCGGCCACGTCATCGAATTTGCGGGCGAAGCTATCCGCGCGCTGTCGATGGAAGGTCGCATGACGATCTGCAACATGACGATCGAAGGCGGAGCCCGCGCTGGTCTGATCGCCCCTGACGAAAAGACCTTCGAATACATCAAGGGCAAGCCGCGTGCGCCGAAGGGCGAGGCGCTGGAACAGGCGATTGCCTACTGGAAGACACTGCAGACCGATGAAGGCGCTCATTACGACCGCGTCGTAGTGCTCGATGCTGCCAACCTGCCGCCGATCGTATCCTGGGGTTCCTCACCCGAGGACGTGATTTCCGTACAGGGTATCGTACCGAACCCTGACGATATCCAGGACGAGACGAAGCGCACCTCCAAATGGCGCGCGCTCGACTATATGGGCCTGAAGCCGGGCACCAAAATGACCGATATCACCCTCGACCGCGTCTTCATCGGCTCCTGCACCAACGGCCGCATCGAGGATCTGCGCGAGGTCGCCAAGGTCGTTGAAGGCAAGACCGTTGCCTCGACCGTCGATGCCATGATCGTACCGGGCTCCGGTCTCGTGAAGGAACAGGCGGAAGCCGAAGGTCTCGACAAGATCTTCAAGGCCGCAGGCTTCGACTGGCGCGAGCCGGGTTGCTCTATGTGCCTTGCCATGAATGACGACCGCCTGAAGCCGGGCGAGCGCTGCGCATCGACCTCGAACCGCAACTTTGAAGGCCGCCAGGGCTTCAAGGGCCGCACGCATCTCGTCTCGCCGGCCATGGCCGCCGCAGCCGCGATTGCCGGTCACTTCGTCGATATCCGCGAGTGGAACTAGGCTCTTTCGGAGGACTGAACCTAAAAAAGCCTGGCGCCTCTGAACTAACTCCCGAAAGTTGGACGACAACCTTCGGGGTCAGTTCACTCCGCGCCGGGCTTTTTATTGGTGAAATAGCGATCACGCTCTTTGGATCGAATATTCTCGCTCCGACCGGCCGCGGCGCCAGCAGGCGCCGTTGTCGGTAGGCATTCTCTAAAGCTGCTATCTTGCTGCTCGATGGTTGAATCGGCGTGAAATCATATGTTTTATGTGACGTTTGGATGAAATTTCATCTGTCGACCGAAAATCCCTGCTTCTTTCCTGCCACTCGCCCGTTAACGAATGACGCCCGCCGTTTCGCAGACAACGACCGGAGGTGGGGTCTCCATTGATTTCAACGGAGAAGAGCTATGAACAAGACACTGATCAAGCGCTTGCCGATAGCCTTCGGCGCAGTCCTTTGCCTCGCAGCAGCCAATGCTGCCCTTGCGGCGCCGGTGCCTATGGGCACGTCGCCTGAAACACCCGGCACTGTGGAACAAGTCGCTACGCGAGAGCACAGCTGGAATGGCTACCGTGGCTACGAGAATCCGCGTGAAGGCTATCGCCGAGGGCCAGACGGCTATTGGTACCCTGCCAAGGCCTTTGGCGTTTCATCTGAAACGACCGGCTCCGTCGGCATGCCAGCCCCGCTCGCCGGGCCCACGCCCTATCGGATGGATAGGAAGCGCCCCTTGGATATGGACTGCAACCTCCGTTTCAATCCAGGGAGCGGCTCGAGCTGCAATTATTGATCGGCTGCAGCATTAGATGACCCTCTCCAGCCCGGTGGGGGCCATCTGTTCAAGGCTTAGAACGTCGCCGTGTACGGATCCGGACCCATGCGAGCGCCGGCGCTATCGAGCTTGGCGATCACTGCCATGTCTTCGCCATCCAGCTTGAAGTCGAAGACGTTGAAATTCTCTTCGATGCGCGAGGGCGTCACCGACTTCGGAATGACGACAAGGCCGGTATCGATGTGCCAGCGGATGATCACCTGCGCCGGCGTCTTGCCATGCTTGGCAGCAATCTGACCGATGATCGGATTGGAAATGAAGCGGCCCTGACCGAGCGGGCTCCAGGATTCCGTGACGATATTCAGCTTCTTATGCGCCTCCTGCGCCGCCTTCTGCTGAAAGTCCGGATGCAGCTCGATCTGGTTGATAACAGGAACCACGCCTGTATCGCCGACGATATGGTCGAGATGGTCTGGATAGAAGTTCGACACGCCGATGGAGCGGACGCGACCTTCTTCCCTCAAGCGCACGAAAGCCTTCCAGGTTTCGCGATAAAGCCCGCGATGCGGCGATGGCCAGTGGATGAGATAGAGATCGATATAATCGCTACCGAGCTTCTGCAGGCTGACCTCGAAGGCACGCAGTGCATTGTCATAGCCCTGGTCGGTATTGCGCAGTTTCGTCGTGACGAAGATATCCTTGCGGTCGATGCCGGAGGAGCGGATGCCTTCGCCGACGCCCTCTTCGTTGTCATAGCCGGACGCCGTATCGATGTGGCGATAGCCGGCGGCCAGTGCGGTGCGCACGGTCGGAGCCGCGATATCTTGGGGCGTCTGCCAGACGCCGAGACCCACCTGGGGAATGGAATGTCCGTCGTGGAAAGTAATGATGGGCTGAGTGGTCACAATATATCTCCGGAAGTTTGAAGGAATGGCCAAAGACACGAATTGAATGGGGCATGAATTGAAGCCGCGAAGCGGTTTTCCCTGGACGCATCGCAGCCCGCGCATCCGGTCGAAAGTCCATATAGGACAGAGAGCCCGCAATACAATCAGAGAACGCGGAGGATCGTTCCCTTTCTGAGGTGAGGCAGAATGCGGCGCATGTCGCGGGCGCTGATCGCTACACAGCCGGCGGTCGGCTCGTATCCTGGCCGGATCAGATGGAAAAAGATCGCTGAGCCGCGATTGCGCGCCCGGGAGGTCATGTTCCAGTCGAGCACCAAGCAGATATCGTAGAGTCCGTCCTTCCGCTTCATTTCTTCATGGCTCGGTTTGAACGGCGCCTTGACCAGCCTGTTGTAATTCGCATCGGTGGGCTGATCGCACCACAGCATGTCGGAGTGGATGCGCTTGATGGGCAGCGCTGTAGGGAGACGGCCGTTTCGTTCGCCGCGCCGGAAACCGTAGAGCAGCCGCATGGCAGCAATCGGCGTCGCCCCGTCGCCTTCCCGCTTGATCACGGTCCGGCCGCTACGGCCGATCGCGGCGGGCAAGGTGAGCGGGCCAAAACGGACGATGGCTCTGTTTGGCTTGCCCGGCGCGGCACGCACCACGAGCGTTGAGGGCTGCCCATTTCGCTCTCGCCTTGCTTTTTCCATTTTTCTCGCATGTTCTTGAATTGCCTTGGGCTTCGATTGAAACCATATGAGACCCTAGGCAGCAACAGCAGCAGATCGCCAATCCTTGCCAAATGTGGAATTTGGCGTAGGAGTATCTGACCAACGCAAGGACGCACCCGCATGACCGCACGCACCATTCTTCTGGTGGATGACGACGACGACCTTCGCCAGACGCTGACGGAGCAATTGTCGTTGTATGAGGAATTCTCGGTCCTGCAGGAAGCGACCGCGGGCAAGGGCGTCCAGGCCGCCCGCTCCAATCCGGTCGATCTGCTGATCATGGACGTCGGCCTGCCCGATATGGACGGCCGCGAGGCGGTAAAGCTGCTGCGCAAGGGTGGCTTCAAGGCGCCGATCATCATGCTGACCGGTCATGACACGGATTCGGACACGATCCTTGGCCTTGAGGCCGGCGCCAACGACTATGTGACAAAACCTTTCCGCTTCGCCGTGCTTTTGGCTCGCATCCGCGTGCAGCTTCGCCAGCACGAGCAGAGCGAAGATGCCACTTTCACTGTCGGCCCTTATCTCTTCAAGCCGAGCCAGAAGCTGCTGACCACAGATAACGGCCAGAAGATCCGTCTGACGGAAAAGGAGGCGGCGATCATCCGCTACCTCTACCGCGCCGAACAGAAGGTCGTGACCCGCGACGTGCTGCTGGAAGAAGTCTGGGGCTACAATTCCGGCGTCACCACGCACACGCTGGAAACCCACGTTTACCGTCTGCGCCAGAAGATCGAGCGGGATCCGTCCAACGCCGAGATCCTCGTGACGGAAAACGGCGGCTACAAGATCATCCCGTAGCATGTCTCTTTCCGACGATATCCATCTGCTGGCGCAGCTTCCGCTCTTCAAGGACATGAACGACGACCAGTTGCGCTTGATTGCCTTCGGCGCAGACCGTCGCGTGATTGCGGCCGGGCAGATGCTGTTCCGTCAGGGATCACCCGCCGAAAGCGCCTATGTGATCACGAGCGGCAGCCTCGAACTCAGCGTGACGGGCTCGGATGGCATGGCACGGACCGAAGCCATCGCTGGCCCCGGTGCATTGATTTCGGAGCTGGCTCTTATAACGCTGGTGGAGCGCAAGTTCACTGCAATTGCCCGCGAAGATACCGGCATCATCCGCATTACGCGGGCGCTGTTCCTTCGCCTGATCGAGGAATATCCCTCGGCGGCGCGCATCATGGAAAACCGTATCCGCGACAGTATTGCCGATCTCGCGGCACAGGCCGCAAGCCAGTTTCACCGTTTCAGCTGACGTTTCAGAGGTTGAGATGTACGGTCACCGGCACATGGTCGGATGGCCGCTCCCAACCGCGTGCTTCCTTCAGTACCTCGATGCGCTGCAGATGCGGACCGAGGTCGGGCGAAGACCAGATATGGTCGAGACGCCGGCCCTTGTCGGCAGCTTCCCAATCCTTCGCGCGGTAACTCCACCACGTATAGAGCTTCTCATTGGCAGGCACATGCTGGCGCATGAGATCGTGCCAGCCGCCACGCTTCATCACCTCGAGCAGCCCGTCGGTTTCGACCGGCGTATGGCTGACGATCTTCAGAAGCTGCTTGTGAGACCAGACATCATGTTCCAGCGGCGCGATATTGAGATCGCCGACGAGAATGGCTGACGTGTTCGGCTCGGCGCTCGCCTTGAGGTTCTTCATCTCCTCGATGAAATCGAGCTTGTGGCCGAATTTCGGATTGATCATGCGGTCCGGCTCGTCGCCGCCGGCAGGAACATAGAAATTGTGCAGGCGGATGCGACGGTTGCCGCGCTCGAAGACCGCCGAGATGTGGCGCGCGTCGCCGACATTGCAGTAGTCCTGCCGGTGGTCTTCGGTCAGCGGCACGCGGGAGGCTATAGCAACGCCATGATAGCCCTTCTGGCCGTGGATGATGATGTGCTCGTAGCCCATGGCGCGCAGCGGTGCCAACGGGAAGAGGTCGTTCGTAACCTTGGTTTCCTGCAGGCAGAGGATATCGGGCCTGTGCTTCAGCACGAGCTGCTCGACGATCGGCATGCGCAGCCGCACCGAATTGATATTCCAGGTGGTAATGGAGAAGCTCATGCCGATGCCCTTTCAGATCCCTCTGAAAAGGCTTTAGAGCAAAGGCGTGAGCGAGAAAACCGGCCGCAGGCAAAAGCGGCCGGCGATCAACCGAAAAGCATCAATCCCGGTTGGCCGAGGTGCCCTTGATATCCTCGTATGGCACGCGGAAGACACGCTCATCGAAGGCAACGCCGGTCTTCACGTTGAAGATCATCACCGACGTGTCCTTGCCCTGGTTGTCGGTGATCGTCCACTGGCGCAGGTCATAAGTCTTCGGGTCGAACATCATCGTGATGGTCGAGTTGCCGAACACCGTATTGTTGCCGAGCGAGATCGTCGTCAAATCGGACTCTTGCTTCACGCCCTTCACCATTCCGGCGGAAAGGTCGATACGCGGCGCAAGTAACAGGCTGAGCGGCGTCTTGGAAAGCGGATAGAGATCCCAGGTCTTCAGCTTCACGTTGCCGATCGCGACGTTCCTGCCGTCGGCAATGACGCGCATCGGCGACGGATCGTCATAGTTGAAGCGCAGCTTGCCGGGACGCTCGATGAAGAATTTGCCGCCGGTCTGTTCGCCACGGGGGCCAAACTGCACGAACTCGCCCTGCATGGTGGCGACGCCCGAGAAATGATCGGCAATCGCCTGTGCCGTGGCGCTGTTGGCAGCGGGTGCTGCCGCCTGGGCGACCTGGGCGAGAGCGGGAAACGGAACGGCGCTTGCAACGGCGGCAACAGCGAAGACGCCAAGAACGTCACGGCGGGTTACCGGCAGGCCGGAAAATATGGACGCGGAGTTGGTCATGTGAACCTCCTGTATGCGGTCTGCATGCCGCCGAAAGGCGGCGTCTTCAAGGCGCCGCGATCGCCCGGTGAAAGGTAACGGATTACATCCTCCGAGGTTTCCACCAGATGGGCTGCGCCATCAAATATTCTTTCCTCAACGGTCGAGGATATCTCCATCCGTCGGCACGAGAATCTCACGTTTGCCGGCATGGTTGGCAGGGCCAATGATGCCCTCCTGCTCCATGCGTTCGATCAGCGATGCCGCACGATTATATCCGATACCGAGCCTGCGCTGAACATAGGAAGTAGAGGCCTTGCCATCGCGCAGCACAATGGCGACGGCCTGATCGTAGGGATCTTCGGAATCGGCAAGATTTGACGTACCTGCCGGACCGCCACCATAATCGCCGTCCTCGTCGTCATCGGCAGTGATGGCATCGAGATATTGCGGCGAACCTTGCGTCTTCAGGTAGGAGACGATCTCTTCGACCTCAACGTCGGACACGAACGGACCATGGACGCGCTGGATGCGGCCGCCCCCTGCCATATAGAGCATATCACCCATACCGAGCAGTTGTTCGGCACCCTGCTCGCCGAGGATCGTGCGGCTGTCGATCTTGGACGTAACCTGGAAGGAGATGCGGGTCGGGAAGTTCGCCTTGATCGTGCCGGTGATGACGTCGACTGACGGACGCTGCGTTGCCATGATGACATGGATACCGGCCGCGCGCGCCATCTGCGCGAGGCGCTGCACGGCACCTTCAATATCCTTGCCGGCGACCATCATCAGGTCGGCCATTTCGTCGATGATGACGACGATATAGGGCATCGGCTGCAGATCGAATTCTTCGGTCTCGTAGACCGCTTCGCCGGTCTGCCGGTCAAAACCGGTCTGCACCGTGCGCGAGATCGTGTCGCCCTTGGCAAGTGCCTGCTCGACGCGCGTATTGAAGCCGTCGATGTTGCGAACACCGATCTTAGACATCTTCTTGTAACGCTCTTCCATCTCGCGGACGGTCCATTTGAGCGCGACGACAGCCTTCTTCGGATCGGTGACGACAGGGGAAAGCAGATGCGGAATGCCGTCGTAGACGGAGAGCTCCAACATCTTCGGATCGATCATGATGAGGCGGCACTGCTCCGGCGTCATACGGTAGAGCAGCGACAGGATCATCGTGTTGATGGCGACGGACTTACCCGAGCCGGTCGTACCGGCCACCAGCAGATGCGGCATCTTCGCGAGATCGGCGATCACGGCTTCGCCGCCGATCGTCTTGCCGAGCGCCATGGCAAGCTTCGCCTTGGAGCCTTCGAAATCACGCGAGGCGATGAGCTCGCGCAGATAGACGGTTTCACGCGTCTGGTTCGGCAGCTCGATGCCGATCGCATTGCGGCCCGGCACGACGGCGACGCGGGCGGCAATAGCACTCATCGAGCGGGCGATATCGTCGGCAAGGCCGATGACGCGGGACGACTTGATGCCGGGTGCCGGCTCCAGTTCATAGAGTGTGACGACCGGACCGGGGCGAACATGGATAATCTCGCCCTTGACCCCGAAATCTTCCAGCACGCCTTCCAGCATGCGGGCATTCTGCTCCAGCGCATCGGCCGAAAGCGTGGAATCGCGCACGACATTCTTCGGCTCCGCAAGCAGATGCATGGAGGGAAGCTGGAAGCCTTCCGGCCGGATGAACGAACCTTGCGCCTCGCGCTCGACGCGGGCGCCGGGCTTTGGGCGGGCGGAGGCAGGAATGACGCGCGGCTCGGGTTTACCGGCCGATTTGGCCGGCGCGCGGATCATCCAATCGTCATCATCGTCATCAGGCAGGATATCGGCCGGACGCGGCGGCATGTCGGTATTGAATGGCGGATCGTCGTCCTCGTCCTCATCGTCGTTGAGCGAGACGGAAGGCGCCGAAACGACCCGACGGCTCGAAGCGGAACGCGGCTCCATGGAAGGATCCATGCGCTCGCCGCGCGCTGCGGGCTTGGCGCGCACCGGCTCGTTCAGCGTACCGAATTCGTCATCGTTGAAGTCATAGGGCGATTCGAAATCGCTCTGGCGGCGCTTGCGCGGTCCCATGCCGAAAAGCCGTCGGAAACGCGCCTGGTTCATATACCAGGCGTGAGTCATGGCACCGCTAAAGGCCATCCAGCGGGACCCATCGTCCTCATCGTCCTCATCGCCGACGACACGCACCTTGCTGCGCGTATCGACATAATCCTCTTCTTCGTTTTCCTCCTCATCGAGCTCGCTGCGTCCGACGATGCCGGCTGCAAAGAGCATCATCCACGCGGTCGGGACGGCGAAGATGCAGCCGACTGCGGTGGCGAAAACGCCGGTCGGATAAGCGCCGACAAAGAGTGCGGGAAAACGCAGGATCATGTCGCCGATAACACCGCCAATACCGTTCGGGATCGGCCAGGTGAGCGGTGGTGGAAAACAGCCGATGACGGCGGAAGAAAGTATGGTGCCCACGAGCCAGGCGCCGGCGCGCGCCGGAATGCGGCTGATGCGACGGCCGGAAATCAGCGCCAGCGCCCAGGCGACGATCGGCAGCATCGAGACGACGCTTGCGAGCCCCAGGAACTGCATGGCGACGTCGGCAAAGGCAGCACCGCTATAACCGAGTATGTTGGTCGGCAGGTTACCGGTGGCGTAGGAATAGCTGGGATCGGTGACGTTCCATGTTGCAAGCGCCGCGACCGCGAGCGCCAAGACCAGGAAGACCGCAAAGCCGGTAAGAGCCTGGATCTGCCGCAGCATGAATGCCGAGAAGGAGAACCGGTCAGGACGACCATCCATCGCCGGCGACGTGCTTCTTGCCATGTGTCTAACCCGTCCAATGCCTGGGGGCACGCGAATCGCCAATGCTTCGCCGCGCCAAATGCGTCCGCTCCACCTAATCAAAGTAGAGTTAAAGCGATGTTAACCATGCATATGCCGGATCACTAAAAAGAAAAGGGCCCGAACCTGTGAAGGTCCGGGCCAAGAGCGGCTTATGGTTAGATAGGCCGCGACGGGCCGTTCAGCGGCGCCCTTGTGTCGGGCGCCGCAAACCCTGCGATCAGGAGTGGTAAGCGGCTTCGCCGTGCGTTGCGAGGTCGAGACCTTCGCGCTCGGCCTCGACCGAAACGCGCAGGCCGATGATGACATCGACGATCTTGTAGAGGATCGCCGAGCCGATGCCCGACCATAGCAGCGTCGTGAGCACGCCCTTGGCCTGGGCCAGGACCTGCGTAGCCGTGCCGGCATAGGAGGCAGCGAAATCAGCCGTCGAATAGTCGACGATACCGGCGCCGCCGAGGGCCGGGTTGACGAGGATGCCGGTACCGAGAGCGCCGATGATGCCGCCGATGCAATGGACACCGAAGACGTCGAGGCTGTCGTCATAGTTGAACTTGTTCTTCACGACGTCGACGAAGAAGTAGCAGACCGGCGAGACGATGAGACCGAGAACGATCGAACCCATCGGGCCGGCAAAGCCTGCCGCCGGAGTGACAGCGACGAGGCCGGCGACGGCGCCGGAAGCGCCGCCGAGCATGGAGGCCTTACCGCGAGCGAAGCTTTCGACGATGCACCAGGACACGGCGGCGGCGGCCGTCGCGACGAAGGTGTTGATCATGGCGAGCGATGCATAGGCATTGGCTTCGAGGTTAGAGCCGGCGTTGAAGCCGAACCAGCCGACCCAGAGCAGCGATGCGCCGACCATGGTGAGCGTCATCGAGTGCGGAGCCATGATCTCCTTCTTATAGCCGGTGCGCTTGCCGAGCATGATCGCGCCGACGAGGCCGGCGATACCGGCATTGATGTGAACGACCGTGCCGCCGGCGAAATCAATTGCGCCATAGGAGAAGATCAGGCCGGCCGGCGAGGTGTAGGAACTCGGACCGCCCCAGAACCAGACCATGTGCGCCATCGGGAAGTAGATAAAGGTAACCCAGAGCACGACGAACAGCATGACGGCCGAGAACTTGATGCGCTCGGCGAATGCGCCGACGATCAGGCCGGGCGTGATGCAGGCGAAGGTCATCTGGAATACGATGAAGGTGTATTCAGGGATGGCGACGCCCTTCGAGAAGGTCTCTGCTAGCGATGAGGTATTAACCCCGGCGAGGAAAGCCTTGGAGAAGCCGCCGACGAAGCTGTTCAGCGAGCCACCGTCGGTGAAGGCGAGCGAATAGCCGTAGGTCACCCAGATCAGCGCCACGACGGCGGTGATCATGAAGACCTGCATCAGCACGGAGAGCATGTTCTTGGCACGCACGAGGCCGCCGTAGAAAAGCGCAAGGCCGGGGATCGTCATCAGGAGGACGAGCGCCGAGGAGACGAGCATCCAGGTATTGTCACCCTTGTCCATGGTGAAGGCCGGAGCAGCGGCGGCTGCAGCATCAGCGGCTGCCGGGGCTGCTTCCTGCGCGAAAGCGACGACCGGCGCCAGGAGAGCGGCCGAAAGGGCGCCTACCCGTGCGATGTTGGAGGAAAACTTCGAAATTGACATTGGAAATAGCTCCTTGATCTGCCGTTCTTTTTACAGCGCTTCTGAATCGGTCTCGCCCGTACGGATGCGCACGGCATGGTCGATCGAGTAGACGAAGATTTTGCCGTCACCGATCTGGCCGGTCTTGGCAGATGCTGCGATGGCCTCTACCGCCTTGTCGACGATTTCGGATGCGACCGCGATTTCGATCTTGAGCTTCGGCAGGAAGCTGACCGCATATTCAGTGCCGCGATAGATTTCAGTGTGCCCCTTCTGGCGACCGTAGCCCTTCACTTCGGTCACAGTCAGGCCCTGAATGCCGATCGCCGTGAGGGCTTCGCGGACCTCATCGAGCTTGAACGGCTTGATAATGGCCATCACAATTTTCATCTGGTTTCCCATCCTTCGTTATCCTCGGCGCGGAGCCGACTCTCCTTGCCGCTGACGGTTTCTTGACCAGCGACCGGCGATAGACATTCAAAGGACGTGCCAGATTCGCGGCAGTCTATAAGTTATTGAAATATAAAGATTATAATTGAAGACGCCAATAAACAGGCAAATGATGGGCCAATAAGCGCACAAATAATGCGCAAATTTATAAATATGCACATTATTTATTCATTTGCCTTTTTCCGAATCAGACCCTCCTGCGCCACCGACGCGATCAGGACACCGGATCGAGTAAAAAGGCTACCGCGAGTCAATCCCCGAGCGCCCGAAGCCGACGGACTGTCCTGCGTATAGAGCAGCCAGTCATCAAGCTTGTCGGGACGGTGGAACCACATGGCATGGTCGAGGCTTGCAACCTGCAGGTTCTGGTCGAAAATGGACGTTCCGTGGGCATGCAGCGATGCATCAAGCAGCGTCATGTCCGAGAGATAGGCAAGCACGGCGGCCTGATAGAGCCTGTTGTCGGGCACGGGACCGGTAGCACGAACCCAGACATCCTGCCGCGGCTCGAGCTTCTCACTCGTAAAATAGTGCTTGAGCGAGATGGGCCGGATTTCGATCGGCCTTTCGCGCTCCCAATATTTGCGCACCGCCGCCGGAGCATGAGCGAGATACTGCTCCTTGATCTGCTGTTCGCCGAGCAGCGTTTCCGGCATCGGCACGGGCGGCATGGGGATCTGATGATCGAAGCCCGGTTCCTCGACCTGGAACGAGGCCGAGAGCGCGAAGATCGCCTTGCCGTGCTGGATCGCGACGGCCCGGCGTGTGTTGAAGCTCGACCCGTCCCGGATGCGCTCGACCTGATAGATGATCGGCACGGAGGGATCGCCGGGACGCATGAAATAGGCGTGCAGCGAGTGAATGAACCGCTCGCCTTCTACAGTGCGCTGCGCCGCCATCAGCGCCTGGGCGATCACCTGCCCGCCGAACACACGCTGCCAGCCGACCTGCGGACTGCGGCCGCGAAAAATATCGACCTCGATCGGCTCGATATCGAGCGTCGAAATCAATGTTTCCATAGCGGTAGGCTTACCCGTTTGTTCCGTCATTTGTTCTGCTCCCGGCGGTAGGAAGTGGTAATATGATGATCTATATAGATCGCATCTAGTCGTAAAAAGTAACAGGAGCGGACGATGCTGGACATGCTGGTTGCAGGTGGGGGTTATGTTGGCCTGTCTGTGGCCGTGGCGGTCAAGCAGGCCGCCCCGCATCTCAATATCGCCGTCGTCGAGGCAGCACCCGAGCATGCCTGGCAAAAGGATATGCGCGCCTCCGCCATCATCGCTGCGGCGACGAAGATGCTCGAAGTCTTCGGCATCTGGAACGAGATCGAGCCGGAGGCACAGCCGATCACCAAGATGATCGTGACCGATTCCAAGATGTCCGATCCTGTCCGCCCGATCTTCCTGACCTTCGACGGCGAAGTCGCCGATGGCCGGCCGTTTGCCCACATGATCCCAAATGTCGTTATGGTCGGCGCGCTGCGCGGCGCCTGCGAGCGGCTCGGCATCGAAATCCGCCATGGCTTGAGCGCCACCGGCCTGAAGACGGGTGATACCGATATCGAGATCAGCCTGTCCGACGGCAGCACGCTGCAATCGCGCCTGCTGGTTGCCTGCGATGGCGTGCGCTCCAGACTGCGCGATTTTGCAGGGATCAAGACTGTCACCTGGGATTACGGTCAGTCCGGCATCGTCACGACCGTCGAGCACGAGCGCCCGCACCACGGCTGCGCCGAAGAACATTTCCTGCCATCCGGCCCCTTCGCTATCCTGCCGCTGCGCAACAACCGCTCGTCACTAGTCTGGACCGAGCGAACGAATGACGCCAACCGTCTCGTTACCGCCGACGATCTGGTTTTCGAGGAGGAACTTGAACGCCGCTTCGGCCACAAGCTCGGCGCTCTCAAGGTGGTTGGCGACAAGCGCGCCTTCCCGCTCGGCCTCACACTCGCGCGCTCCTTCGTCGCGCCGCGCTTTGCGCTTGCCGGTGATGCCGCACATGGCATCCATCCGATTTCCGGCCAGGGCCTCAATCTCGGCTTCAAGGATGTGGCCGCCCTCGCCGAAACCATCGTGGACGCCGATCGCCTTGGGCTCGACATCGGCGCCATCAATATTCTGGAGCGCTACCAGAGCTGGCGCCGCTTCGATACCTTCCGCATGGGCGTCACGACAGATGTGTTGAACCGGCTGTTTTCCAATGACATGGCGCCGATCCGCATCGCCCGGGACTTTGGCCTCGGCATCGTCGATCGCCTGCCGGGCCTGAAATCCTTCTTCATCGGCCAGGCGGCTGGAACGACCGCCAGAGACAATCCGCGGCTGCTGTCGGGCGAAACGATCTGAATGAGAGCAATTCCAGCAAAAGTGTGCTGCGGTTTTGCGTCCGGAATTGCGTAAAAACAAAGGAACTCTTTAGAGCTCAGTCTTCGAGTGTGCGCGCTTCCGAAACGAGCATGATCGGAATGCCGTCCCTGATCGGATAGGCAAGACGCGCCTTTTCCGAGACCAACTCGTTGTGCTCTCGGTCATAGGAAAGCCGTCCCTTGGTAAGCGGGCAGACGAGAAGTTCGAGAAGTTTGGGATCGACCCGGCTCAGTTTTTCGTCCATCGCGCCCTCTACTGCAGCACGGTATCGGAATCGCCGAAAACGCGGGCAAGCACGATTTCGGTGATGGCGATCAGGGTTTCCGCCCTCGTCTTGAGATCGGGCGCTTCGAGGAGCGCCTGTTTTTCGGCCGGGCCGAAAGGCGACATCATCGCCAGCGAATTGACGAGGGTAAGGTTGCTCGCCCGCTCAACGCTCTCCCAGTCCGCCTCGAGCTTATTGGCATCAAGATAGGCCTTGAAAGCCGTCAGCAGCGCACTGCGGTCAACGGCATCTTCTTCGTTCTCGGCGGAGAGATCTGATATGAACGGCGCGATACGAAAGCTGCGGAATGGTTGGCCATGCGATCTCTCTTCCAGCAGCCGGAAGCGGCACACGCCCGTGAGCGAGACGATATAGCGCCCGTCACCGGTTTCGGCATAAGAGGTAATCCGGCCGAGGCAGCCGACAGCCGCAAGCTCAGGGGCATGCGTCTTGTCTTCATGCTCGCCATGTGCCGGCTGCACCATGCCGATCAGACGGTTTCCAGTCAGTGCGGCATCGAACATCGCAAGATAACGCGGTTCGAAGATATTGAGCGGCAGCTGCCCGGCAGGTAGAAGAAGCGCACCGGTCAAAGGAAAAACTGCAATCTCATCCGGTAGATCGCCGGGCTTCAGATATCTCGCATTGCCGACTTGCATGAAGACTAGTCCCGCGCTCTCTCGGCGCGCGCATCTGCGGCGCCCGTCCTCACGAGAAATGTGGTGTCCTTGCGTAAAAACGCAAGGGCGGATGCGGCAAACTCAGGAAAACAGGATCGATGAAAGCTTGCGGCGGGCCGAAACCGTCGCCGGATCCTTGAAGCCCCAAACCTCGAAGAACTGCAGAAGCTGGCGACGCGCACCATCATCATCGAAGGCGCGATCCTTGCGCATGATGGTGAGCAGGTGTTCGGCCGCCTCCTCGCGCTTGCCTTCGACATTGAGGATCTTGGCTAGTTTCAGGCGAGCTTCATGATGATCGGGGTTCAATGCCAGCTCGCGCTCCAGGGCGACGGGATCGCCGAGCTTGCGGGCTTCCTCGATCTGGTCGAGCTTCTTCAGGACCGCCTGGATGCCGGCATCCTTGCCAAGCTCTTCCGGCAGCTCGCTCAGCATCTGGCGGGCTTCACCGTGCTGGTCGGCTGCGATCAGGCATTCGGCCATGCCGGCAAGCGCCTTGGCATTTTCCGGATCGGCCTGCATGACCGCGCCATAAAGCTGACCCGCTTCGTTGATGTTGCCGGCAGCAAGCAGTTCGCCAGCCTGCGCCAGAGCACCTTCGATTTCGGCAGCCTGATCCGCACCCTCAGGACCTGCAAGACGATCGATGAACTGACGAACCTGGCTTTCCGGCACCGCGCCCATGAAGCCATCCGCCGGGCGGCCGTTGACGAATGCGATGACGGCTGGAATGGACTGGATGCCGAGCTGGCCGGCGATCGAGGGATGATCGTCAATGTTCATCTTGACGAGCTTGACGCGGCCTTGACCCTCATTGACAACCTTTTCCAGGACCGGCGTCAGCTGCTTGCACGGGCCACACCATGGCGCCCAGAAATCGACCAGCACCGGCTGGTTGCGTGATTCCTCGAGAACGTCCTTCGCGAAATTCGCCGTCGTCGTGTCCTTGATATAGCCGCCGCCCGCCGCAGGCTGAGGTACCGCGCCATAACTTGCCGTTGCCGACATCTGGTTGCCAAAGGAACCGTTATAAGGATTGTCGCTGCCGCTCATAGGTATCTCCCGCCGCGCCGATCTGCCGGCGTTCTCTGATAGCGCTAAAATCGTATGTCAGGACGTCACTTTCAAGACAAGCGGCTTATGCCCAGTCGCCTCCATGAATCGTATCAGATCGGCGCTGACGATCGAAGTCGTCGCATCGTTGGAAAGCGGATGGCAGTTGATGATCTCGTCATGCATCAGATCCGCATCGAGCACGAAGGTGACATTGTTGCCGGCATCGTTGATCGCGCCGAGTGCGGTGACAGCGCCCGGAATGACACCAAGATATTCCATTAGCTTCTCGGGTTTGCCGAAAGAGACGCGGCCGGAAGCGCCGATAAGAGTATGGACCTGCTTGAGGTCGACGGCGGCATTTTCTTCCACGGTCAGCAGGAAATAACGATCTTTCTTGTCCTTCACGAACAGGTTCTTGGTATGCCCGCCCGGGATCTCATCCCGCAGCGCCACCGATTCGGCCACCGTGAAGACCGGCGCATGGTCCTTGGTGCTGTGGACAATGCCAAGGCCGTCGAGAAAGGCGAGAAGATCCTGGCGAGTCTTGGGCTTGTTTTCGGTCATCGTCATTCCATCAGACAGGAGAAAGGCAGATTGGACTGTCTGCTTACGTCTGCCTCATGAGCTTGGCAATCTTCAGGACCGACGCTTTGCCCTGCATTCGCGGCGTTTCCGAAGCCGGTTTTCCACCGCTAGAACTTTTCTTCGTTTTTCCGTCATTTCCCTGTTGCATTTGAAAATCGTTTGGGCGATATAGCGCCCGTCGCCGCAAGGTGGCGCCCACGGTCCGCTACTTACTACCCCGGACCGGTGCGGATTTGAGCGGGTGTAGCTCAGGGGTAGAGCACAACCTTGCCAAGGTTGGGGTCGAGGGTTCGAATCCCTTCGCCCGCTCCAGTTTCCTTCTCATATCAATGAAGATGTTGGGTTCCATGTGTGGCCACGCTCTCAGGCCTCTTTTGACGTAGCCGATCGGCTACTTCACACCTTTGATGGGATACTGACGGTACCCGCGATCTCGCTAACAGCGTCCGCTTTCAGTCAGACTGATATCCTTCGGGTGCCTTCCTGCCCAACGCTCCGGCTGCACCACCACCGCAGATCGATCCTCATAAAACCATCGGTCACGGTTTCCTTCACAACTTTCGGCCCCGATTGATCCTACTCAATGCAAACGACGGCGGTATCTGGCTAGGTTTTTCCACACCTTGCGCAGGCGGACAGGGTCCGCGTCGTTCTGTCTCCTCACGACGCATGGTGAACGCTTGTTGCCGAACCCAATGATGGATTTAAATTAGCGACAGCTAACTGTAGTATCTTGAGAGGATATAGCCGGAGTTATATCGACATGCTGGTCAAAGATGTAATGACGACAAAGGTCGTCGGATTATCACCTGACCATAGCGTTCGGCATGCAGCCAAGCTGATGTCCGATCAGCACATAAGCGGCGCTCCTGTCGTTGACGACGGTGGGCGCTTGCTGGGCGTCATCAGCGAGGGCGATCTGATCCGCCGAACGGAACTGTCGAGTGGCGCATTCGTCCTGAAGGCGGACATGGGGGTTGGCGCCGATGATAGAGCGAACGCCTTCGTCAAGCGATGCGGCTGGAGAGTGGGTGACGTCATGACGCCCGATCCTGTAACAATTGACGAGGATGCCCCCCTTTCGCGTGTCGCCAGCCTCATGCAGGACCATGGCATCAAGCGCATTCCGGTTCTGCGGGACGGTAAACTGGTCGGCATCGTCAGCCGCGCCGACCTTCTGCAGGTAATCTACTCCGCAAAACCAGACGACACAGCAGCTGGAGACGAAGCCATTCGCCGCAGCATTCTCGTTCGGCTCGGTGAAAATACCGGCCTGGAAGGATTGGACGTGTCCGTCACGGTCGCTGACGGGATCGTGCATTTGTGGGGCAACGTCGAAACGGCGGCTTGCCGCAGGGCCGCGCGGATTCTGGCGGAGGGCGTCAACGGTGTCCACGGCGTGGTGGAGCATTTCCCGGAATCTCCTCCTCAATAGTGCCACAGCGCCGACATGAGACTGCCCCGGCCTTCATGAAAAAGGCCTCATGAGATTCAGCAATGTCATTTTGATTGGGAGACTCAGATGGTTTCGCCCGACACGGCAGTGATGAAAAAAACAGCCTCGGTAGCGTCGCATGGAAAAGCAACGCTCTCAGCCGAGGAACTCCGCCTGATGGATGCTTACTGGCGCGCATCGAACTATCTGTCAGTCGGGCAGATCTACCTGCTCGACAATCCCTTGCTCAAAAAACCCCTCGCACGCGCGCACATCAAGCCGCGGCTGCTCGGCCATTGGGGAACTTCGCCGGGCCTGAACATGCTCTATGTGCACCTTAACAGGGTAATCAAGCGCGACGATCTCAACATGATTTATGTAATCGGCCCCGGCCACGGTGGACCGTCGCTCGTTGCACATGCCTATCTGGAGGGAACCTACAGCGAATTCTACCCGAATATTGGCCAGGACGAGGAGGGCATGAAACGGCTTTTCAAGCAGTTCAGCTTTCCCGGCGGCATCCCGAGCCACGTCGCTCCCGAAACACCGGGGAGCATCCATGAAGGTGGCGAGCTCGGCTATGCACTCAGCCACGCCTATGGCGCAGCCTTCGACAATCCCGATCTGATCGTCGCCTGTGTCGTCGGTGACGGGGAAGCCGAAACCGGCCCCCTCGCCACGGGATGGCATGGCAACAAGTTTCTCAATCCCGCTCGCGACGGATGCGTTCTGCCGATCCTGCATCTCAATGGCTACAAGATCGCCAATCCCTGTTTCCTTGCCCGTATTCCCAGGGAGGAGTTGGAGAAGTTTTTCGAGGGCATGGGATATGCGCCTCTCTTCGTCGAAGGCCATGAGCCCGATCAGGTGCAGCAGCAGCTTGCCGGAGCCATGGACACCGCCGTCGCGACGATCAAGACGATCTGGGCGGAAGCGCGGGACAAGGGGAATGTTACCCGTCCGGCTTGGCCGATGATCGTCTTCCGCACACCGAAGGGCTGGACCTGCCCGTCGGAAATCGACGGCAAGAAATGCGAAGACTATTGGCGCTCGCACCAGGTTCCGATGGGCGATATGGACAAACCGGACCATATCAAGGTGCTTCAACACTGGATGAAGACCTACAGACCCGAAGAACTTTTCGACGGCGACGGAAGGCTGCGGGCTGAATTGGCTGCCCTGGCACCGACGGGACATCGCCGGATGAGCGACAATCCGCACGCAAACGGTGGTTTGTTATTACGCGATCTGAAGATGCCGGATTTCCGCGATTATGCCGTCTCGGTGCCCAAGCCCGGATCGGTGACCGCAGAATCCGCTCGCGTCATGGGCAAGTTCCTGCGCGACGTGATGAAGCTGAACCTTCGCAACAAGAACTTCCGGCTATTTAGCCCCGACGAGAACAATTCCAATCGTTGGCAGGACGTGCTGGAGGTCACCGATCGTTGCTATATGGCCGAGATCTATCCCGAGGACGACCACCTTTCCCCTAACGGCCGCATCATGGAGGTCTTAAGCGAGCATCAATGCCAGGGCTGGCTTGAAGGCTATCTGTTGACCGGGCGTCACGGCTTCTTCTCCTGCTACGAGGCGTTCATTCACATCATAGACTCGATGTTCAATCAGCACGCCAAGTGGCTGAAAGTGTGTAACCACATTTCCTGGCGGCGACCGATCGCCTCGCTGAACTACTTCCTGAGTTCGCATGTCTGGAGGCAGGATCACAATGGGTTTTCTCATCAGGATCCGGGCTTCATCGACCATGTGATCAACAAGAAGGCGGAGGTTATCCGGGTCTATCTTCCGCCGGACGCCAATACACTTCTATCCGTTACCGACCACTGTCTGCGCAGCCGCAACTATGTGAATGTGGTTGTGGCCGGCAAGCAGCCCGCGCCCCAATGGCTGACTATGGATGAGGCCATCAAACACTGTGCCGAAGGCCTCGGCATCTGGGAATGGGCCAGCAATGACCGAGGCTCGGAACCGGATGTGGTCATGGCCTGCTGTGGCGATGTGCCGACTCTGGAAACGCTCGCTGCCGTCCAGCTGATCCGAGAACACCTCCCCCAATTGAAGGTGCGGGTCATCAATATAGTCAATCTGATGAAGCTGCAGCCCTCAAGCGAACATCCCCATGGGCTTTCGGACCCTGACTTCGATGCGCTTTTCACAAAGGACAAGCCGATCATCTTCGCGTTCCACGGATATCCCTGGTTGATTCACCGGCTGACTTATCGACGGACCAACCATAAGAATCTGCATGTTCGAGGGTACAAGGAGGAAGGAACAACCACGACACCGTTCGACATGGTCGTTCTGAACCAGCTCGATCGCTTTCATCTCGTAGAAGACGTGATCGATCGGCTGCCGCAACTTGGCGCGCGCGCGGCCTACTTCAAGCAGGCGATCCGCGGCAGGCTGATCGAGCATCGCCAATATATCGAAGCGCACGGTGATGACATGCCGCAGATCAGCGGCTGGACATGGGGCGTCAAGAGTGCGGAGAAAGCGAAGGCTGCGACCTCCACAGAGGGAGACAATGCCTAGGCTACGCGTTGCGCGCAAACGATCATGCCGGCAGGCGTCCTATCGAGGCCGCCTCCAGATGCTCGACGAAACCATCTGATCTCCTCGGTTAACCTATCATGTCGGAGTTACTGTCCACCGATCCCGAACTGAACCGAATGCCGACGGAGGAGGATCTCGGTCGTCTTCAGTTCACGACATTGCTCTACTATCTGCATTGCACGAATCCGGATAACGGATTGGTTCGGGACAAGACACAGGCCGGCGCACCGGCAAGTATTGCTGCCGTCGGCATGGCGCTTGCCACCATTCCTGTCGTCGTGGAGCGCGGCATCGTCATTCGCGAGTTTGCCGCCAAGATCGCCCGGCGTCGACTGGAATTCCTGATGTCCT
This sequence comes from Rhizobium sp. 1399, assembly GCF_031455475.1. Taxonomy (NCBI): domain Bacteria; kingdom Pseudomonadati; phylum Pseudomonadota; class Alphaproteobacteria; order Hyphomicrobiales; family Rhizobiaceae; genus Rhizobium; species Rhizobium sp. 1399. The sequence continues at coordinate 231,068 of NZ_JAVDSU010000007.1, forward strand.
GCCACCAGGGACCGGAACCTGACGCGTCCGGCTACAAGGGCTTCTTCTACCATTTCCTGGACATTGAGACAGGACGACGGGTTTGGCAGTGCGAGTTGTCAACCATCGACTCGGCCTTCCTGTTCGCAGGTGCTTTGACCGTCGCGGCCTATTTTGACGCAGACACCGAAGACGAGGCAAAGGTTCGCGCACTCGCCAAATCGCTCTATGAGCGCGTGGACTGGAATTGGGCGCGTGACAACGGGGCTACCCTCACCCATGGCTGGCGGCCGGAAAACGGATTTATTCCCTATCGGTGGCGCGGCTATGACGAAGGTCTGCTTCTTTACATTCTCGGACTCGGCTCGCCCAGCCACCCGCTGCCGCCCGAGAGTTACAGGGCCTATACGGAGAGCTACGAATGGCGAAACATCTTTGGTCGCGAACTGCTCTATTCCGGCCCGCTCTTTACGCATCAGCTTTCGCATATGTGGATCGATTTTCGCGAAATTCGCGACACGTTCATGCGCGAGCATGACAGCGACTACTTCCGGAACAGCCGACACGCCACTTTCGTTCAGCAGGAATATGCAATCCGCAATCCGCTGAACTTCGAAGGCTACGGCGAACATTGCTGGGGTTTTACAGCAAGTGATGGACCCGGGTGGACAAAGCGAAACGTGGACGGCATCGACAGGGAATTCTTCGACTACGCTGCGCGTGGCGCACCCTATGGACCGGATGACGGAACCGTATCTCCGTGGGTCGTGGTCGCCTCGCTGCCATTCGCTCCGGAAATCGTTGTCCCAACCGTGCGAAACTTTGCTCGAATGCAGCTTGGCATGACGCGCCTCTATGGATTCAGACCATCGTTCAATCAGACATATACGATGGAAGACAAGGATGAAGGATGGTGGGTCAGCCCCTACCATTTCGGCATCGACCAAGGGCCTGTCGTCCTGATGATCGAGAATTACCGAACCGCCTTGCTGTGGAATATCATGCGTAACTGCGAGCCGATCGTAATCGGATTGAGACGAGCGGGATTTTCAGGCGGCTGGTTGTGACGGCGCTCGCGAGCTCAGCTGTTCAACCTCCGCCACCGGCTCTGATCCGATGGCTCGATGAAGGACGAGTCGATCATGAACAAGGTATCGCCCAGCCCCTGGAATAGTCACTCCTTCCGATTTTGGTCGATCCACTTCCAAGAGCCGTCCGAACGATATTCGAGAACGGCATCATAGGCTGCGCGTGGATCACCCGGTTCGGCGAAGTTGACGCACGCAATCCCTCGTTCCGCCAGGAGCCCGACGATGTCGGGCAGAAGTTCGTGGCCGAAGACGGCATCGGCCTTCTCAGCAGAATATAGGATGGAGCTGTGATAATCGCGCTTGCAAGTGCAACGAGCCTTTGTTCGCGTGGTGACAGCAAAGTGGACCAGTCTTGCTCGCTGTCTAGGTCGCCGGGTGTGAGAGGATGCGCCAAGCCCAACTTTTTCAACAGAGCGAGGATTTTTTCATCTGTTTTCTCCATCGAGCGATTTTGCAATGCCAGGATCTGGCGCAGGGTTCCTGGGCCGGGCGACGGAGAATGATGCGCGAACGGATGAGCACAGCCTTCTCCGTGGCGATGGTGATACATCGCAGGCAGGGCTCCAAACGAGGCTCGACTCCTGGACAATCGGTCCTGCTTACCGCGCAACACATTGCGCATTGCGTTTATTTGCTATTTTCGCGGATCGAGTAGATCGCGCAGGCCATCGCCGAGAATGTTGAAGCCGAGCACGGTGACCATGATCGCGAGACCCGGAAAGAGCGACATGTAGATGTTGAGACCGAGATAGTTGCGGCCGTCGCTCATCATCGCACCCCATTCTGGTAGCGGCGGCTGCGCGCCGAGGCCGAGGAATGACAGGCTTGCGGCCGACAGGATGACGGTGCCTGCCGTCAGCGTCGACTGCACGATGATCGGGCCGATCGCGTTGCGCAGGATGTAATGCGTCATGATTCGATGGCGCGACACGCCGAGCGAGATCGCCGCCTCCACATAATCCATCGCCTTGAGGCCGAGCGTCAGGTTGCGGCTGAGCCGCGCGTAGACTGGGACCGAGAAGATCGCGATGGCGATCAGCAGGTTGACGAGACTGGTGCCGAGCACGCTGACGATCAGGATCGCGAGTACGATGCCCGGAAAGGCGAAGAGAATATCCATGCACCACATGATTGCCTGGTCGACATAGCGCCCCGTCATGCCCGAGACAATGCCAAGCGGCACGCCGACCATGATGGCAAGCCCGACGCTGAGAATGACCTCCAGCAGCGAAATGCGAGCGCCGTAGAGCACGCGGGCGAAAATGTCCCGGCCGTTATCGTCGGTGCCGAAGGGATGTTCCCAGGATGGTTCCAGCATGGTCGAAAGCAGATCCTGCGAATAAGGATCGGCCGAGGTGATGAGTGGCGCAAAGATCGCCATCAGCACAATGATGCCGATAAACCCGCCGCCGATGGTGATGCCCTTATGCGTCGCAAGCCAGCGCAAGGCGCGGCGCAAGCCGCTGTTGCCGGTCGAAACCTTTTCCGCTTCGCTCATTGCCATCAGTCGAACCTTATCTTCGGGTTGAGCGCGGCGATCGCCATTTCCGCCAGGAAATTCATGACGACGACACCCGTGACAGCGACGAGCGTCACACCCTGGATGACCGGATAGTCGCGATAGCGCACCGAATCGACGAGCAAGCGGCCGATGCCAGGCCAGTTGAAGACCGATTCGGTGACGACGGCGCCGCCGATCAGACTGCCGAAATTCAGCCCCACGATAGTGACGATCGGGATCAGCGCGTTTCGCAGCGCATGGCTCCAGTAGATCGAGCTGGGTGCCACACCCTTGGCTCGCGCCGTGCGGATATAATCCTGTGCCAGCACTTCGATCATGCTGGAGCGCGTCATGCGGGCGATGACAGCCATCGGCAGCACCGCGAGTGTGATCGACGGCAGGATGAAGCTCTTCCACGAGGTGGCGCCAAGAAGCGGCAACCAACCGAGGCTGACGGAGAACGTGTTCATCGCCATCAGCGCCAGCCAGAAATTGGCAATGGAAGCGCCGGCGATGGCAAGCAACATCACGGCCTGGTCCGGCCAGCCATGCCGGTAGATCGCGCCGATCATGCCGGCCGGCACGCCGATCGCAATCGCCAGCAGATAGGCGGTGATAGCAAGACCCAGCGTAAAGGGCATCCTCTCGGCGATTTCATCGACGACAGGCAGCTTCGACTTGAGGGACATGCCGAGATCGCCCCTGACGGCGCCATAGGCGAACGAACCATATTGTTCGGCAATGCTGCGATCGAGCCCCAGGCGGGCGCGCATATTATCGACCGCCTCCTGCGTGGCTTCGGGGCCGGCCATCATGCGGGCCGGATCGCCGGGAAGCGCGCGGATGGCGATGAAGATGAGCAGCGACACGCCGATCAGGATCAGCGGCAATGCGAGCAGCTTCTTGAGAATATAGGCTTTCATCGGACCGTCATTGTCAGTGAAGCAGGCGGACGGCGCATTGCGCGGCCCGCCCGGTTACGCATCAGTCCTTGGTGGCTTCCTTGACCACGACCTGGCCTCCCGGGATGACCCAGGCGCCCTTCACATTGTTGCGGGCGGCATAGAGATCCTGCGTCGTATAGAGGAGAACGTGCGGTGCCTGCTCGTTGACCTCCTTTTGGGCATCGACATAGATCGCATTGCGCGCCGTCTCGTCCAGCGTCGAGGCTGCCTTGTCGATCAACTCATCGAGCTTCGGATCGTTGAAGAAGCCGAGATTGGCGCTGGCAGGCGAAGCACTTGCCGAATAATAGAGCGGACGGAACTGTAGGTCGGCGCCATTGACGCCCGAAGACCACGACGCGATCACCGAACCCGTATTGGCAGCCGCCTTGCCAGCCGGATCGGCAAAGGCCGCCTTCGCCCAGACGCCGCTTTCCATGCGCTGCACGTCAAGCTTCACGCCGGCCTTCGCCCACATGGCCTGCAGCAGTTCGCCGATGCGTCCCTCGGGCTCCTGCACGATGGTTGTCATCGAGAAGCCATCGGGATAGCCGGCATCGGCGAGCAGCTTCTTCGCCTTGTCGACGTCATAGGTGTAGGGCGCAAGCGTCTTGTCATAGCCGGGTGTGACCGGCGCCAACGGCGAATTTGCCGGCATAGCATTGCCCTGCATGATCGCCTTGACGAGACCGTCGCGGTCGGTCGCATAGTTCAGAGCCTGGCGCACGCGCGCATCGTCGAGCGGCTTCAGCTTGGTGTTGAGAGATACCCAGAACACGGCCGAACCGTCTGATTTGTTGACCTTCATGTCCGGATTTGCTGCGAGCTGCTTGGCAAAGGCCGCCGGCAGCGGGTTGACGATATCGGCATCACCCGTCTGCAGCGCCATGTTCATGACCGACGGCTCGGCCGTCCAGGTCCATTTGATCTCGTCGGCACCCTTCGGCGCGCCTCCCCACCAGTCGGTGTTCTTCGTTTCCAGCACATATTCGCCGGACTTGTATTCCTGCAGCTTATAGGGGCCGGTGCCGACGGCCTTGCTGCCGATCGTGCCGGCAGCATCCGCGGACGGGCTGACCATGAGGCAGGCGCCTGTGGTCAGCAGCGCTAGGAAGGCCGGGTAAGGCTTTTTGAGCTTGAATTGCACGGTCGAGGAATCGATGGCCGTAACGCTGTCGATAAAGGTGCGCAGACGACCGCTAGCGGCAAGGCCGCGCTTGGTGTCGAGATGGCGGGCGAAATTCTTCGCCACGGCATCTGCATCGAACGGCGTGCCGTCATGAAATTTCACGCCCGGGCGCAGCTTGAAGGTCCAGACGATGCCGGCGGCATCGCTCGACCATTCCATAGCGAGCGCCGGCTGCAGGCTCAAATCCTTGGCGCGGGAAAGCAGGCCCTCATACATCGGGTCCAGAACCGCGGCTGTAAACGTCGCCGTCTGATCACCCGGATCCATCGAGCGCGGCGCTTCTGTCTGCATGACCGTCAGCGTGGAAGCGAAGGCCGAAAACGGCGCAAACAGCGCTCCGGCAACAGCGCAGCTCAATGCGAAATGGCGAGTACTGATAAATCTCTTGCGAATGATTTCCATTGGTTCACCCTCTTGTTGATTCTTGAAACCGGCTCTCAGGTCGGCTTTGATCAATTTTGTAATTTATTTGGGTTGATTGGTTCATTTTGTAAACTTATTGTCAAGGCAAAATAGCACGTCGGCAGATCGGGAATTTGTATGTTCAATTCGTCGCAGCGCGAGCTCCTGCGGGTCATAAGCGAGTCGGGCCCTTTAAGCCGGACCGATCTTGCTTCCGCGATCGGGCTCAGCAAAGCGGCGATGAGCGGCATTGCCCGCGAGCTTATCGATCGCGGCGTGCTGCACGAGACGGAGACCATCTACGGCCAGGGCCGGCCCTCCGTGCTGCTCGACCTGAAACCCGAATGCGCCTTCTTCATTGGCATCTCGCTTCTTGAAGATCCCGCTCCGATGATCCTCAGCGATCTCAACGGCAATATCATCGCCCGTCAGCAGTTGCCCCATTCCCGTGATCCCAAGGTCATCGCCAATGCCATCGCCTACGGCCTGCCGGAAATCCTGAAGGGCCACCCGCAGGCAAGCTCGAAGCTTGCCGGCATCGGCGTGGCGCTGTCCGGTTTCGTCGATGAAAGGCAGGCAACCTGCGTGCAGTCCACCCTGCTTGGCTGGCAAGATGTGCCGCTTGCCGAAATCATCCGCCACGCAAGCGGCGTCGATACCTTCATCGAAAACGACGCCAAGGCCGTCGCCGTCAGCGAGAAACTGTTCGGTATTGCCCGCGACACGCCGAATTTCTCGGTCGTTTCGCTGGGAGACGGCATCGGCTGTGCCCATTTCATCGACGGCAAGCTCTATCGCGGCAATCATGGCGGTGCGGGCGAAATCGCCCATGCGACGATCGAGCCCGGCGGTGCACCCTGCCGTTGCGGCAAACGCGGTTGCCTGGATACGATCGCCTCCATGAAAGCGATTAAGGAGATGGCCAGAGCCGCCGGCCTGAAATGCACCTCGCTGTCGGAACTGGAAGAGGAAGCATCGCACGGCACGGCCGAAGCGATTTCCATCATCCACAAGGCCGGCGCGGCTCTTGGCCTGGCGATCTCGCATCTGATTCAGATGAACGATCCGGGCATGATCCTCGTCACCCATGTCGAAGGTTCCTTCGAAGGCTTGTTCGGCACGGTCGTGCAGCAGGCGATCGAAGCCAATGTTCTTCCGCGTTATGCCGGCCAGACGCCGATCCGCACCCGTCGCGTCGATAGTGACGTCTGGGCGCGGGGCGCCGCCAGCATCGCCGCCCATAATTTCCTGATTGGTCCCAATTTAAGCTGAGGTTTCCCATGCGCATCGCCGTCGGTGGCATTCACATCGAATGCAGCACATACAATCCCGTCCTGAACGAGGAGAAGGATTTCCGGGTGGTGCGCGGCGAGGGACTGTTGGCAGCCCCCTATTTCGCCTTCCTTGGGGACTACGACGCCGAATTCCTGCCGACGATCCATGCTCGTGCCATTGCCGGCGGCCCGGTCGCGCGCCACACCTATGAGGCCTTCAAGACTGAGTTCCTGGAACGCTTGAAGCCCCTGCTGCCGCTCGACGGCCTCTATCTCGCCATGCACGGCGCCATGTATGTCGAGGGCATGGAGGATGCAGAAGGCGACTGGATCAGTTCTGCTCGCGCGCTTGTTGGCGATCACTGCACGGTTTCGGCCAGTTATGACCTGCATGGCAACGTCACCCAGCGCATCCTCGATGCGCTCGATATGTATTCCACCTATCGCACTGCGCCGCATATCGATGTCGAGGAGACCATGCGACGCTCGGTCTCCATGCTGGTGAAAAGCCTGAAGACCGGCGTGAAGCCCACCTTGCTCTGGGCGCCGATCCCCGCCGTCCTGCCGGGCGAACGCACCAGCACCGTCGATGAACCGGCAAAGAGCCTTTACGCCGAACTGCCCGGCATCGACGCGCTAGACGGCGTCTGGGATGCTTCGCTGATGGTCGGCTACGTCTGGGCTGACGAACCCCGCGCCACCGCTGCCGCCATCATGACCGGCACCGACCGCGCGGTGCTGGAGCGCGAGGCAAAGCGCCTGGCAAAGGCCTATTGGGACGTCCGTGAGGAATTCGTGTTCGGCTGCGAGACCGGCTCGATCGAGGAATGCGTCGCCAAGGCCATCGCTAGTCCCACCGGCCCCGTCGTGCTTGCCGAATCCGGTGACAACCCGACTGGCGGCGGCGTGGGCGACCGAGCCGACGTATTGGCCGAACTGATTGCGAAGGGCGCCACCGGTGTCGTCTTCGCCGGCATCGCCGATAAGGCGGCCACCGAGACCTGCTATGCTGTGGGCGTCGGTGCCGCTCTGGAGCTGACGGTCGGCGCCTCGCTCGATACCAAGGGCAGCAAGCCGGTGACGGGACGCTTCATGGTGAAGTTCCTGCACGAGACCGCTGACGCGGCCGACCGCCAGGCCGTTGTCTCGATCGATGGCATCGATCTGGTGCTCTCCGCCAAGCGCCGCCCCTATCACAACATCGCCGATTTTACCCGCCTCGGTCTTGATCCGCGCACGGCAAAGATCGTCGTCGTCAAGTCGGGTTATCTCTCGCCGGAACTCGCACCGATCGCCAATCCCAATCTCATGGCGCTCTCGGCCGGCGTCGTCGACCAGTTCGTCGAGCGCCTGCCGCGCCTGCGCAAAGAGCACCCGACCTATCCTTTCGACAAGGATTTCAGCTTCGAGCCGCAGGCTTTCCTTTCTGCGCGCTCCGCGAACCGCTGAGGCTTGAAAGACGAACCAATTGATTTTTGGTACCGCACGCTTGCCTGGCGTGCGGTTCTCGTCAAAACGTGCGCCTGCCTTTGGATCTGCCGCAAATCCATGCCATTCGACCAATAAACGGGCAGATATTTATTTGCACAAAAAAGCGCTTGACGATCTGCCGGATTTGGTTTGCATTGAACCAATATTAAATTGGTTCAGTCAATCATGGACGAAACGCAAGGCAATTCGAACTATGCGCTGGAGAAGCTGAGAGCTCTCCTCCAGTCGGATAGTCTCGATGCCGATGGCAAGCTGCCAACCGAGCGTACGCTCTCCGAAATCCTTGGCGTCAGTCGCCGCTCCATCCGGCGCGCGCTGGAAGTGCTGGAAGCCGAAGGCCGCATCTGGCGCCGGCAAGGCTCCGGCACCTTTGCTGGCAAGCGGCCGGACGGTTGGAGCAACCATGTCGATTCCATCATCGCCGACACCGATCTCATGGAAATCATGGAAGTGCGCCTGCGCGTCGAACCGCAGCTTGCACAGCTTGCGGCCATGCGCGCCAAGGCCGCCGACGTCGAGCGCATGTATGATCTGGTGAAAAAGATCTACGAAAGCACGGATGCCGACGGCCGCGAACTCTGGGATGGCGCGCTGCATCGCCAGATCGCCCAATGCGCCGGCAATACATTCTTCCTGACGATCTTCGACGTCATCAACCGAGTGCGCCAGGACGAAGCCTGGCAGACGATCCGCGAGCGCGCCCGCAGCGCCAGCCGCACGCGCGAAGTCACCCATGGCCAGCACACAGCCATCGTCGATGCTATCGCCGCCCGCGATCCGGGAAAAGCCGGCGAGGCCATGCGCCAGCATCTGCTGACGCTGCAGGAAAGCCTCATCCGCATCACCTCTCTCGACCACAGCGAAACGGAGGTCGAGAAGGAATCTACCTGAGCGGGGAAAAGCACGGCGGAGATAACCGCCGGCTCGACACGACAAACGTGAAACAAAAACATAACAGAGGAGAATGAAATGAAATTCGCCAGATTGCTGACCACAGCCACAGCGGCAGCGCTCTTTGCGCTTCCCGCTTTCGCGGTCGAACTGAAGATCGGCCTGCAGGACGATGCAGACGTGCTTGATCCCGCGCAGTCGCGCACCTTCGTCGGCCGCATCGTCTATACCGCAATGTGCGACAAGCTCGTCGACGTCTCGCCCGACCTGAAGATCGTGCCGCAGCTTGCGACGGAATGGAACTGGTCGGCCGACGGCAAGGCGCTCACCATGAAGCTTCGCCAGGGCGTGAAGTTCCAGGACGAAACGCCCTTCAATGCTGAAGCCGTCGTCACCACCATCGAGCGCAACATGACCCTGCCGGAATCGCGTCGCAAGAGCGAGCTGAGCTCCGTCCAGAAGGTCGAGGCGACGGGCGAGTATGAAGTCAAGTTCACGCTGAAGAGCCCCGACGTCACCCTGCTGGCCCAACTTTCCGACCGCGCGGGCATGATCGTCTCGCCGAAGGCCGCAAAGGAACTCGGCGCGAAGTTCGGCGACCATCCCGTCTGCGCAGGCCCCTTCAAATTCGTCGAACGCGTCCAGCAGGACCGTATCGTGCTCGAAAAGTTCCAGGACTACTGGAACAAGGACAATGTCTTCATCGACAAGCTTACCTATCTGCCGATCCCGGATTCGACCGTACGCCTCGCCAACCTGCGCTCCGGCGATCTCGACATGATCGAACGCCTGGCCGCAACCGACGCCGAGACGGTCAAGAGCGATCCGAACCTCGTCTACAAGGATGTCGTCAATACCGGTTGGCTCGGCATCTATGCCAATGTCGGCAATGGTGCGCGCGCCGACAACCCGCTGGGCAAGGACAAGCGTCTGCGCCAGGCCTTCTCGCTGGCAATCGACCGAGATGCTGCCATGCAGATCGTCTTCGAAGGCACCGGCGTTGCCGGCAACCAGCCCTTCCCGCCGAGCAGTCCGTGGTTCGACAAGGATGTCCCGGTTCAGGCTCGCGACGTCGAAAAGGCAAAGGCCCTCGTCAAGGCTGCAGGCTTCGACCGCGTGTCGGTCGAAATGCAGGTTCCGAACAGCCCGGTCACGATGCAGATGATGCAGATCATCCAGTCCATGGTTGCCGAAGCCGGTTTCGATGTCAGCCTGAAAGCGACGGAATTTGCGACCCTGCTCAATGAGCAGACCGCCGGCAACTACCAGCTCAGCCGCTCCGACTGGTCCGGCCGCGTCGATCCTGACGGCAATATCCAGCAGTTCGTCACCTGCGGCGCCGGCCTGAACGACAGCAAATATTGCAATGCTGACGTCGACAAGCTGCTGAACGAGGCTCGCCAGTCCCCTGACGATTCCGTGCGCAAGCAGAAATATGATGCTGCGACCGCAATCCTCAATGACGATTTGCCGATCATCTTCCTTGGCCACCAGTCGTGGATCTGGGCGCTGCACAAGAACATCACCGGCTTCGTTGCTTCGCCCGACGGCATGATCCGCCTCGTCGGCGTGAAGAAGGAAGGCTGATAGCCACACGCTTCAGGAACGCGGCGACCCTCGCCGCGTTCCGTTGATGGTATCGGAGCGCCCATGTACAGGTTTATTGCCAAGCGGCTGTTGGTCGCCATTCCAACTTTGCTGATCATTTCGGTCTTTGTCTTCTCGCTGCAGAAACTTCTACCAGGCGATCCGGTTCTGGCCATGGCCGGCGAAGAGCGCGATCCGCAGGTGTTGGAATTCCTGCGGGAAAAATATCACCTCAACGACCCCGTTCCTTACCAGTATTTCTACTGGCTGGGCTCGGCCCTGAAGGGCGATCTCGGCATTTCGCTGCGCACCAACCAGCCGGTTCTCGAACTGGTGGCCGAAAAACTGCCGGTCACCATCCAGCTCGCCATCATGTCGATGATCTTCGCCTTCGTGATTGGCGTGCCGATGGGCATTCTGGCGGCCGTCAAGAAGAACACGATCATCGATTATCTCGCCAACATCATCGCATTATCCGGCCTGTCGATCCCGAATTTCTGGCTCGGCATCATGCTGATCCTGCTGATCTCGGTGAATCTCGGCTGGTTGCCAGCTTCAGGCTACGAGCCCTTCTTCTCCAATCCGCTGCGCTCGATCCAAACCATGCTGATGCCCTCCTTCGTGCTCGGCAACGCGCTCGCCGCCACGTTGATGCGCCACACGCGTTCGGCAATGCTGAGCGTCTTGAGCGCCGACTACATCCGTACCGCCCGCGCCAAGGGACTTCCGGAAAGCTCCGTCGTGCTGGAACACAGCTTCCGCAACGCGGTTCTGCCGATCGTCACACTGACCGCTCTGCTTTTCGGCGAACTTCTCGCCGGCGCGGTCCTCACCGAGCAGATTTTCACCATTCCAGGCTTCGGAAAACTCATCGTCGATGCCGTCTTCAACCGCGATTATGCTGTCGTCCAGGGCGTCGTCATCTGCACGGCGATCGGCTTTATCCTGATGAACCTCGTAGCCGATGTGCTCTATGTCCTTCTCAATCCGCGCATGAGAGCTTCGCTATGACCGCAATCGATCAAGTCGCAGCCGCGCCCATCACGTCTGCAGAGCAGCGTTCGCCGAGCCGCGCCTGGCGCAAGCTGAAAGCCAACAAGGGTGCGCTCGTCGGCCTCACCATCATCGCCTTCTTCGCAATCCTTGCCATCATCGCGCCGCTCCTGCCGCTCCCCGATCCGAACGCCACGAGCTGGTCGACGATCCGCAAGGCGCCGTCAGCGGCCCATTGGCTCGGCACCGACGACATCGGCCGCGATATTCTCTCCCGCATGATCTGGGGCGCGCAGGCCTCGCTGATGGCCGGCGTCTTTTCCGTGGCGATCGCCGTTTTCGTCGGCGTGCCCTTCGGCCTGATCTCAGGCTATTTCGGCGGCTGGATCGACATGATCATCTCCCGCATCACCGAAGCCTTCCTGGCGATGCCTTTCCTGATCACCGCGATCGCACTTGCCGCCTTCCTCGGCCCGAGCCTCAGCAATGCGATGATCGCGATCGGCCTTTCGGCCATGCCTATCTTCGTGCGGCTGACGCGTGGCCAGGTACTGGCGGTCAAGACCGAAGAATATATCGAAGGCGCGCGTTCCATCGGTCTTCGCCATTTCAGCATCATCACCCGCTACATCCTGCCGAATGTTTTCGCGCCGATCCTCGTGCAGGCGACGCTGACGATAGCAACCGCCATCATCGCCGAAGCCAGCCTCTCCTTCCTCGGCCTCGGCCAGCAGCCGCCGGCGCCAAGCTGGGGCTCGATGCTGAACGTTGCCAAGAACTTCCTGAGCCAGGCGCCGTGGATGGCGATGTGGCCCGGCATTGCCATCTTCCTCGTTGTTATCGGTTTCAATCTCTTGGGCGACGGCCTGCGCGATGCGCTCGATCCGCGCGAAGCATGACTCTTCGAAAGGACATATGAAATGACCGCATTCACGACCCGCCCCGAAATTCTGGGCACATTCGGCGTCGTCACCTCAACGCACTGGATCGCTTCGGCCGTCGGCATGAGCATCCTGGAAAAGGGCGGCAACGCCTTCGATGCGGCGGTTGCTGCCGGCTTCACCCTGCAGATCCTCGAGCCGCACCTCGTCGGCCCCGGCGGCGACATGCCGGCGATCATCTATTCGAAGAAGAAGGACAAGGTCGAGGTCATCTGTGCTCAAGGCCCTGCCCCGGCAGGCGCGACTATCGAGCACTATACGTCCGAGGGCCTGAAGCTGATCCCCGGCGACGGCCTGCTTGCAACCGTCATTCCCGGCTCCTTCGACGGCTGGATGCTGATGCTGCGCGACTACGGCAGGCTGAGCGTGCGCGACGTGCTGGAGCCGGCAATCTATTACGCCGAAAAAGGCCATCCCATGCTGCCGCGCGTCTCCGCCACCATCACGGGTCTTGCCGAATTCTTCGAAAAGGAATGGCCGACCTCCTACGAGACCTGGGTGCCGGGCGGTTCAGTTCCCGAGCCACATTCCAACTTCAAGAACCCGGTTCTCGCCGAAACTTGGAAGCGTATCATTTCCGAAGCGGAAGCAAAGCAGGGCCGCGAGGCGCAGATCGAAGCGGCCCGCGACGCCTTTTACCGCGGCTTCGTTGCCGAAAAGATCGCAAACTATCTGAAGACGGCCGAAGTGATGGATGCAAGCGGCAGTCGCCACAAGGCGGTGCTGATGGCAGACGATATGGCGAACTGGTCGGCGACGATCGAGGAGCCGCTGACCTATGACTATCACGGCTGGACGGTCGCCAAGATCGGCCCCTGGGGCCAGGGTCCTGTCTTCCTGCAGACGCTGTCGCTCCTCAAGGATATGGACATCGCCTCGATGACGCCCGATGGCGCCGATTTCGTCCATACTGTCACCGAGGCCATGAAACTCGCCTTCGCCGACCGTGAAGTCTATTACGGCGATCCCGCCTTCGCCGATATACCGCTCGATCATCTTCTGTCGGACACCTACGCCGCCGCCCGCCGCAAGCTCATCACGGGCGAAGCCTCCTTCGATCTTCGCCCCGGCAAGGTGGCGGGTTTCGAGCAACAATATGATGTGACGATGGACATGCTCGGCGCCGATTCCCAGACCGGCGCCGTCTACGAGCCGACCATGGCGCATCTGACGGAAAAGCGCGGCGACACCGTCCACATCGACGTCATCGACCGTGAAGGCAACATGGTCTCGGTCACCCCCTCGGGCGGCTGGCTGCAGTCCTCGCCGATCGTTCCGGGCCTCGGCTTCTGCTTGAATTCGCGGGCCCAGATGTTCTGGCTGAAGCCCGGACTGCCAACGTCGCTTGCTCCTGGCAAGCGCCCCCGTACCACGCTCACGCCTTCGCTCGGCCTTTATGAAGGACGCCCGACGCTCGCCTTCGGCACGCCCGGCGGCGACCAGCAGGAACAGTGGCAGCTTTCCTTCTTCTTGCGGTATGTGCACCACAAGATGAACCTGCAGGCGGCAATCGACCAGCCGCTCTTCCACACCTCGCATTTCCCCGGCTCCTTCTATCCGCGCACGCGTGAACCGGGCGGCCTGATGGTGGAAGGCAATTTCAGCGCTGCCGTACTCGACAGTCTGCGTGCCCGCGGCCACAAGCTCACCGTCGCCGAGCCTTGGACCATCGGCCGCCTGACGGCAGCCCGCCGCGATGCCGACGGCCTGCTGCGTGCCGCCGCCACGCCGCGCCTCATGCAGGCCTATGCGATCGGGAGGTAGGTATGACCTGGTCCATCGTCGCCCGTGATCCTGAGACAGGCAATCTCGGCATTGCCGTCGCCACCCGCTTCTTTGCGGTCGGCGGGCTGGTGCCGCATATCCGCGGCGGCATCGGCGCAGTCGCGACGCAGGCTTTCGTAAGCCCGCTCTACGGTACGGATGGGCTCGCTTTGCTTGCCACCGGCAAGGCGCCGGATGAGATCATCACCGAACTGACCGCCCATGATGCCGGCCGAGACCAGCGCCAGCTTCACCTGATCGATGCGCGCGGCCGCAACGCCGCCTTCACCGGCGCCCAATGCATCGACTGGGCCGGTCATCTGATCGACGACAATGTTTCCGTCGCCGGCAATATGCTGGCCGGACCCAATGTCGTCGCAGAGACGCTTGCTACCTATAAGAAGGCGTTGGATAAGCCCTTCATCGAGCGCCTGCTCGAAGCCATGCAGGCTGGCGAAGATGCCGGCGGCGACAAGCGTGGCAAGCAGTCTGCCGCTCTCCTCGTCCACCGCGATCAGGATTATCCCTGGCTTAGCATCCGCGCGGACGATCATCCCGACCCGCTCGCCGAACTGCGCCGGCTCTTTGCGGTGGCGCAGGAGCGCTACATGCATGTCGCCGAAACGATGGCGACCAAAGCGAACCCGAACGGAATGATTGACAGGCGCGAGATCGATGAAAAGATCGCGGCGCTGGAAGCGGTGCGCATTGCGGAAGGACGGCCGTCGGCCTCCTTCGCCACGCCTTTGAAGACCTGAAGCCCCTCCGGAAGAAGAACCTGCTTCCGGCACAAAAGAATAAGGGAACGATATGAGTGATCAGCCTGCAGCATCCGTCTCTTCGGTTCTTTCCGTCCGGAATCTGACGACCTCCTTTCTATCTGACGGCGAATGGAGATCCGTCGTCCGCAACGTCTCCTTCGATGTCATGCCGGGGGAAACAGTCGCCATCGTCGGCGAGAGCGGGTCCGGCAAGAGCGTCACCTCGCTTTCCATCATGCGCCTGCTCGCCAAGGGCTCAAGCCGCGTCGAGGGCAGCATCACGCTCAATGGGCGCGATATCCTTTCCCTCTCCGACAAGGAGATGCGTTCCGTGCGCGGCAAGGATGCCGCCATGATCTTTCAGGAACCGATGACCAGCCTGAACCCGATCTTCACCATTGGCCGACAGATTTCCGAGGCACTCACCTGCCACGGCGATATCAGCAAGGCTGACGCGCGAGCCGAAACGATCCGCCTCCTGGAGAAGGTGCGCATTCCGAACGCCGCATCCCGCTTCGATGAATATCCGCACCAGTTTTCCGGCGGCATGCGCCAGCGCGTTATGATTGCCATGGCACTCGCATCAAGGCCGAAGCTTTTGATCGCCGACGAACCGACCACCGCGCTCGACGTCACCATCCAGGGCCAGATCCTTGATCTCATCAAGGTGCTGCAGGAAGAGGAAGGCATGTCCGTTCTCTTCATCACCCATGACATGGGCGTCGTCGCCGAGATCGCCGATCGCACTATCGTCATGTATCGCGGCGAAGCAGTCGAAACCGGCACGACAGACGATATATTCAATCGCGGCAAACATCCCTATACACGCGCCCTGCTCTCTGCCGTGCCGCGGCTCGGTTCGATGGATGGTCGCAAATGGCCGTTGCGTTTCCCGGTGATCGACACCGCGACCGGCGAACGCCGCGAGCCGGTAGAAGTGGCCGAAACCGTCGACCGCCGCAAGACGCCGATCCTCGAAGTGAAGAACCTCGTTACCCGCTTCGATATTCGCGGCGGTTTCCTCGGCCGCAAGACCGGCGCCATCCACGCCGTGGAGGATGTGTCCTTCGAACTCTTCCAGGGCGAGACGCTGTCGCTCGTCGGCGAATCCGGCTGTGGCAAATCCACCACCGGACGTTCGATCACACGCCTGGTGCAGCCGAACGCCGGCTCTGTCAGCCTTGACGGCTATGACGTGCTGAACCTCGACGCGATCAGCCTGCGTCAGATGCGCCGCAGCATCCAGATGATCTTCCAGGACCCCTTCGCCAGCCTCAATCCGCGCATGACGATAGGGGCTGCCGTCGCCGAACCCATTGTCGAACATGGTCTAGGCACCCGTCTTCAGGCCCGCGAAAAAGCCGCCGACCTGCTCGAACGCGTCGGCCTGAAGCCGGACATGATGAAGCGTTACCCGCATGAATTTTCCGGCGGCCAGCGCCAGCGCATCTGCATCGCCCGCGCTCTTGCGCTCGACCCGAAGGTGATCGTCGCAGATGAAAGCGTGTCCGCCCTCGACGTTTCGATCAAGGCGCAGGTCTGCAATCTGCTGATGGATCTGCAGCAGAGCCTCAACCTCGCCTTCCTTTTCATCTCCCACGACATGGCGGTGGTCGAACGCGTCAGCCACCGCGTTGCGGTCATGTATCTCGGCGAGATCGTCGAGATCGGCCCGCGCGAAGAGCTCTTCCGCAATCCGCAGCATCCCTACACCAGGAAGCTGATGGCGGCTGTTCCGGTGCCCGATCCCGCCCGCCGCGGCATCCGCCGCAACCTCGGCACCGACGAACTGAAAAGCCCCGTCCGCCCCGTGGGTTACGTGCCTCCGAAGCGTCAGTTCCGCGAGGTCGTAGCAGGCCATATGGTGCGGATGGAGGAAGCCGCCTGAGCTAGTCCAGGAGGCTCAACCGACAGTTTAAGGATGGTGGGTATTGCAAGGGATTAAACCACATCCCCGGGGGGTGCGGTTTAATCCCTTTTGCTGCATCGCTTATATCATTTATTCCAGATATTATTTCACTGGGAATTATTAACGCCAATCGGCGACGTTTGTGTTCTCTTATCCTTGCGAATCAAAAAGGTTTGATTTGCCTGGGGGCAGCCACCATGTTGAAGCATGGGGCGATAGAACAGTTGGGCAGGAGCACATGCTGCAACGGATTGAAGACATTGATGCCGCGCTAGTCGACAGGCTGCAGCATTCAGCGTTCAAATATTTCCTGAAATACTCCAATCCTGAAAACGGCCTTGTGCCGGATACGTCGATCCCCGGCGTGCCGGCGAGCATCGCCGCGGTCGGCTTCGGACTTTCCTCCTATCCCGTCGGCGTCGAGCGCGGCTGGATCAGCCGCGCGGAAGCTGCCGAACGCGTCTTCAACACGCTGCATTTTTTCGCCAACGCCAAGCAGGGCACGGAACGCCACGCGACCGGGCATCGCGGTTTCTTCTACCACTTCCTGCACGTGGATACCGGCAACCGCGCCTGGAACAGCGAGCTTTCGACCATCGATACTGCTCTGCTCGTCGCCGGTATCCTGACCGCCGCGCAATATTTCGACGGCGAGGATCAAACCGAGACCGAGATTCGCGCGCTCGCAAAATTCATCTATGAGCGCGTCGACTGGCGCTGGGCGCTGAACAAGGGCGATTGTATCTCGATGGGCTGGAAGCCCTCTTCGGGCTTTCTGCGCTGGCGCTACCATGGCTTCGATGAAGCGATCATTCTCTACACACTGGCGCTGGCATCACCGACCTACCCGATCCCGCAATCGAGTTATGACGCCTTCACGGCAAGCTATTCGTGGATGATTTTCAACGAGCAGCCCTATCTCTATGCCGGCCCGCTCTTCATCCATCTCTTCTCCCATGCCTGGATCGATTTCCGAGGCATCCAGGACAAGCCGATGGTCGAGCGGAACTGGGACTATTTCCGCAACACGCAGGTCGTCATCAACGTCCAGCGCGACTACGCGGAACGCAATCCCGGCCAGTTCGTCGGCTACAGCAAGGATATCTGGGGCTTCACGGCTTGCGATGGCCCGCCGCCGACGCGGCGCATGCGCGGTGGCCGCAGCCCGAAAGTACTGGGTTATGCCGCCCGCGGTGCTCCGCTCGGCCCCGATGACGGCACGATCGCGCCCTGGGCAGCGCTCGGCTGCCTGCCCTACGACCGGCAGGCTGCCCTGGACGGCACCAAGGCGCTGCTGACGACCTATCCGAACCTGCTCCTGGAAGGCGGCTTCCCTGGCGGCTTCAACCCGACAGTCCAGACCAAGCGGCCTGAGGGTTGGGTCGATGACCGAACCGTGGCCATAGACCAGGGCCTCCTCGTCATGACGGTCGAGAACGACCGCTCAGACTTCATCTGGAAGCTGATGCGCAAGTCGCCGGTCATCCGCCTCGGCCTCGAGCGCGCTGGCTTCACCGGCGGCTGGCTGGCCGGCGAAGAGCCGCAGGAGCTGGTTCTGAAGGCAGGCTGAACTTACCGCGAAAAGACATGCGCCTTGCCGGCGATATCGAGGCGAACGAGATCGCCCCGCGCCGGCAACGCCACGCTCGATGTCTTGATGAGGATCGGCGGCAGGGCGACAGCGGCAAGCGACACCGCCACCGTGCAGGTCGCGCCGCCGAATTCTACATCCACGACACGCCCGCCATATTTCGCGTTGTCCTCACCGACAACGACGCGGATCTGCTCCGGCCGCAGCATGATTTCCGCCTTGCCCTGATGGGCTCCCTCAACCGGCACGCTGCCGAGCGCACAATCGGCAAAACCATTCTTGATGATCGCCGGCAGCATCACCGCATCGCCAAGGAAAAGCGCGGTCTCGCGATCCCGCGGCTTGAGATAGAGCGTCTGCGGCGTGCCGGCCTGCACAAGCCTCCCCTCGCGCAATACCGCAACCTGATCGGCAAAGGACAGGGCCTCACCCTGATCGTGGGTCACGAGGACGGCGGTGATGCCGGCGGCCTGCAACACGCGGGCCACGGCCTTTCGCATGTTTTCGCGCAGCCCCGTATCCAGGGCCGAAAACGGCTCATCCAGCAGCATCAGGCGCGGCCGGCGGCCGAGCGCACGGGCAAGCGCCACACGCTGCTGCTGGCCGCCCGAAAGCTGGTGCGGGCGGCGATCCAGCATACTGTTTTCCAGCTCCACCATTTCCAGAAGGTCGCGAATTCGCTTTTCGCGATCCGGCGCGCCGCGCTCGAAACCGAAGCCGATATTTTCTGCGACACTTAGATGCGGAAAGAGCGCGCCATCCTGCGAGACGATGCCGATGCCGCGCTTGTGGGCGGGAACGCACGCCGGCCCGTCAGCGAGCACCTCACCATCGAGCGTTACCCGGCCGGCGTCAGGCTGTTCGAAGCCGGCAATGATGCGCAGCAGCGTCGTCTTGCCGGAACCGGAGGGACCGACAACCGCCGTACGGCTGCCCGCCTGCACTTCAAGCGAGATATCCTTCAGGGCCTGAACCGGCCCATAACGCTTGCTGATAGCGTCGATCGTAAGCAGCGTCATTGGCCGGCAGTCCGTTTCGATTGGGCATAGAGCATGAGGGTGAGTGGCAGCGACAGCACGACCATCATGAAGGCATAGGGTGCTGCAGAGACATAATCGATCTCGCTGGTCATCGACCAAAATTTCGTCGCCAGCGTATCGACGCCGTTTGGCGACAACATCAGCGTCGCCGTCAGTTCATTGGTGATGCCGAGTGCTGCGAGCGCCACGCTGGCGGCGGCCCCCGGCGCTGCGAGCCGCATGGTGATCTGGCGCACGGCCTGTCCCGGCGTGCGGCCAAGCCCCATTGCCGCCCGCTCCAGCTCGACAGGCGCCTGCGCAATGCTGGCGCGCAGGCCGACCATGGCGCGCGGCAGGAAGAGCAGTACATAGGCGACGAGCAGCGTTGCAAAGGTCTGGTAGAGCGGCAGGATGAGACGGACGGTGATCGAGACAAGCGCAAGCGCCACGACGACACCGGGCAGCGAACCGACATAATAGTGGCAGGCTTCGAGGATGCGCTGGAGGCGGCCCGGCGCGCGCACCGAGAGCCAGGCCATAGGGGCAGCAGCGATCGTCGTCAGCACGCCACCGGCGACGGCGAGAACGATCGTCTGTGCAAAGGCACTCGCCACCTCGATGCGCCAGATGCCGAGCCCGCCGAGATAGAGCCAACGCCCGAGCGTGATCAGCGGCACGCCGAGCGTCAGCGCTGCGAGGACGATCGGCAGCGCCACGGCGGGCACTACGAACCAGCCGAGCCGGCGACGGCCTGCCGGGCGCGCTGAGCCGGAGCCAACGCGTGCATATCGCTCATTGCCGCGCAGCAGGATCTCGAGGCCGAGCAGGAACAGGCAGCAGGCGACGAGCACGCCGCCGAGCATGTTGGAAGCCGGGCTGTTGTAGGAAGACTGGAACTGGTCGACGATCGCGGTTGCAAACGTGTCGAAGCGGATCATCACGAACAGACCGTATTCCGACAGCAGGTGCAGCGCGATCAGCAGCGAGCCGCCGCAGATGGCCAGGCGAAGCTGCGGCAGGACCGCGCGGAAGAAGACCCGCCACGGATCGAGGCCAAGCGAAGCAGCGGCATCCTCGATGGCCGGATCGAGCCGGCGCAGTGCCGCGGCAACCGGCAGATAGAGGAAGGGGTAATAGGCAAGCACCGAAACAAAGACGCCGCTCTGCAACCCGCGCATGCCTGGAAGCAGGCTGACCCAGGCATAGGAATGCACGAAGGCCGGCACGGCAAGCGGGGCAATAGCGAGCCACGCCCAGAGCCGTGCGAACGGGATATCCGTCCGCTCTGTCAGCCAGGCGAGTGTGACGGCAAGCGCGATAGACAGCGGAACGGTGATCGATTCCAAAAGAACCGTATTGATGAGAAGCTCGCCGACGCGCGGGCGAAAGACCAGCGTTTTTACCGTTTCCCAGCCGACATCATAGGTCACCCAGCCGATGAAGCCGAGCGGCACGAGGCTGAAGATCGCTACGATTGATGCGACGAGAACGACGGAAGCGTGCGGCATGCGCCAGCGCGGCAAAACCATTCGCGAGGCCCTTGGCGCCTCGTTGCTGGATGCGAGCAATCTATTGTCCTGCAGCAAGGCCGATGCCTTCACACGCTGAAAAAGGAAGGCAACCGCCTTTGAGGAGCGGTTGCCAGATTTCGTCATGCCCTAAGGTTTTCTTGAGCCAAAAGCAATAGTTTTGGCTGGAAGAAGACTGCGGCAGAAAGGTTAGATAAGGCCGGCGGCCGTCATCAGCTCCACGACCTTCTTGCTGTCGAGCGTCGAGGCTTCAACCTTTGGGGCGTTAAGGTCGGCAAGCGGTACCAGCTTGTCGTTGGAGGCTGCATCCTTGCCGATGGCGTATTCAAAGGAATCGCCGTCCTTGAGCACGGTCTGGCCAGCCTTGCTGGTGAGGTACTTCAGGAAAGCCTGAGCTTCCTTCATGTGTTGCGTGGACTTCAGGATACCGCCGCCCGAAACGCTGACGAAGGCGCCCGGATCCTGGTTCTTGAAATAGTGCAGGCCGATATTCTTGCTGTTCTCACCGGTCTTGGCCTGATCGCCGAACCAGTAATAGTGATAGATGATCGCGCCTTCGACTTCACCGGCATTAACCGCCTTCATGGCAACGCTGTTGCCCTTGTAGGGGGTGGCATTGTCCTTGAGTCCCTTCAGCCAGGCCTTGGTGGCGTCTTCACCCTTCAGCTGCAGGAGGGCGGCAACGATTGCCTGGAAGTCGGCGCCTGCGGGAGCCGCGCCCCAGCGACCCTTCCAGGCCGGGTCCTGCAGGTCGAGCATCGACTTCGGCAGTTTGTCTTCGGTCAGCTTCGTCTTGTCATAGGCAAAAACCGTGGTGCGCGCGGCAATGCCGGTCCACATGCCGTCGGCCGGGCGATACTGCTCCGGAACCTGCTCCAGCGTGTCCTTATCGACGGGCGCAAACAGGCCGGCACCATCGACCAGCGTCATGGCCGGCGAGTTTTCGGTGAGGAAAACGTCGGCGGGCGAAGCATCGCCTTCCTGGATGATCTGGTTGGCGAACTGCATATCGCTGCCCTGGCGCATGGTGACCTTGATGCCGGTCTCCTTGGTGAAGGCATCGATCCATTCGCGGCCGAGGCTTTCGTGCTGGGCATTATAGACGACGATGCCTTCAGACTGCTGCGCATTGGCACTGCCTGCGAGCGCGGTGGCTGCGAGAAGTGAAGCGGCAAGCGCAAGCGCGCCGGAAAGACGGTTAAGAGCAATTTTCATGATGGCCTCCGTGGCGATGTCACCCGAGCTCCCAAGGGTGATGGCAGGCGTATATTTTTGTTGACTGATTACTTCAAGTTTCGAGGTCAAAAATAACATCACATTATCTTGACTCAATCTTTCATCTTCGCGGGGAATAAATCCGGATTTCGTCAAAAAAAACGACGCCGGCGAGGCGTCGCTTCTTAGATTCCAATGCGTTAGCTTATTCGACGTCGAACTTGACGCCCTGCGCCAGCGGCAGCGTCTTGCCGTAATTGACGGTGTTGGTGGAGCGTCGCATGTAAGCCTTCCAGGCATCCGAACCGGATTCACGGCCGCCGCCTGTCTCCTTCTCGCCGCCAAAGGCTCCGCCGATCTCAGCACCGGACGGACCAATATTGACATTGGCGATGCCGCAATCCGAACCGCGCGAAGACAGGAAGGTCTCAGCTTCGCGCATATTGTTGGTGAAGATCGAGGACGACAGGCCCTGCGGCACAGCGTTGTGCAGCTCCAGCACAGCGTCGAAATCGCTATACTTCATGACGTAGAGGATTGGCGCGAAGGTTTCCTGCTCGACCGGGCCGGTTTGCTCAGACATTTCGACGAGTGCGGGGCGAACATAGAAGGCTTCTGCCGAACCGTTCTCGACGCGCTCACCACCTACGACAGCGCCGCCGGCGGCCTTTGCCTGGCCGAGAGCCGTCTGCATCTTGTCAAAGGCCTGCCCGTCGATCAGCGGGCCAACCAGCGTGCCTGTTTCCAGCGGGTTGCCGATCGTCACCGAACCATAGGCCTTCTTCAACCGCGGAACGAGCTGGTCGTAGACGCTCTCATGCACGAAGAGACGGCGCAGCGTCGTGCAGCGCTGGCCGGCCGTGCCCATAGCCGCGAAGGCAACGCCCCGCAGCGTCAGATCAAGATCGGCCGTCGGGCAGACGATTGCGGCATTGTTGCCGCCAAGCTCCAGGATTGCGCGGGCAAAGCGCTGCGACAGGCGCGGACCTACGGCGCGGCCCATGGCCGTGGAGCCGGTGGCCGAAACGAGCGGGATCTTCGGATGGTCGACCAGCACTTCGCCAACCTCGCGGCCACCGATCAGGAGCGTCGAGAGATTTGCCGGCGCCTTGCCGCCTTCAGCAACAAAACGCTTCAGCGCCTTCTCGAACAGCGCCTGGACGGCAAGCGCCGTCAGCGGCGTCTTTTCCGAAGGCTTCCAGACCGTGGAATTGCCGCAGACGATGGCGAGTGCCGCATTCCACGACCAGACAGCCACAGGGAAATTGAACGCCGAGATGATGCCGATGGCGCCAAGCGGATGCCAGCTTTCCATCATCCGGTGCTCTGCGCGCTCGGTGGCGATCGTCAGGCCATAGAGCTGGCGGGAAAGGCCGACTGCGAAATCGCAGATATCGATCATTTCCTGCACTTCGCCGAGGCCCTCAGAGGTGATCTTGCCGACTTCGATCGAGACCAGGCGGCCGAGTGCAACCTTGGAGGCCCGCAGCTCTTCGCCGAGCAGGCGGATCAGCTCGCCGCGCTTCGGCGCCGGAACGGCACGCCATTCGAGGAAAGCCTTGTGCGCCGCGTCGATCGCCTCCTTGGCGTCCGCAACAGAATGCTCCTTCAGCTTTCCGATTTCCTTGCCCGTGATCGGTGATGTCACCGAAAGCGTACCGCCGGTATATCTGTTGGCATCGACGCCGAGATCGGCGAGCAGCTTGGCGGTTTCGGTGGCGAGATCGAGGACGGCGATGGTCATTGTCTTGGTTCCATTCTTGTTGTTCTCAGAAACGGGCATCGGCGAAATGGGCGACCTGAGCGCCGGCTTCGTACCATAATTCCTTGAGTGCGCGGAAGCTCGGCTCGCGAGGATCGGTCAGCGGCAAAGGCAGATCCGCTTCGGCCATCCGGCCAAGAATATGCTCCGCCAAAGTGCGGCCGAACACTGTCCCGGGCGCGATCCCACGGCCATTATAGCCCGAAAAGCCGATGACATTGGGAGCGAATTTGTGGAAGCGCGGCAGTGCATTGTCGGTCATGCCAATCTGCCCGTACCATTCGCACTCGAATTCGATATCGCCGATCTCGGGGAAAAGCCGCTTCAGCGAGCGCTTCGCCCAGCCTTTGTGCACGGAAAGGCCAGTATTGCGCAACGCCCCGACACTGCCGAAGACCAGGCGGCCGGCCTGATCCATCCGGAAGGAGGAGAGGATTTCCTTTGTATCCCACGCACCCTCGCGATTGGGCAGGATCGACTGGCGCAGATTGTGGCCGAGCGGCACGGTGGCAAAATTGAAATAGGGCAGAAACACCTGCTCGTTGCGCACCTGCTCCCAGGGGCCGGTGCTGTAGGCGTCGGTCGCCACGATGATCCAGTGGGCGCTCACCTGTCCGCGCGCCGTCTTTACCACCCAGCGGCTGCCCTGCCGCTCGGTTGCGATAACAGGGCTTGCCGTATGCAACACGACACCCGCCTTCTGCGCCGCATGGGCAAGCCCGCGCGCATAGGCAAGTGGCTGCAGCGTGCCGGCCCGCATATCGAGCAGCGATCCGGCATAGGCATTCGTACCGATGCGTTTTGCCGTCTCATCCGCATTGAGCAATGTGACGGGCGCGCCGCGCGCCGACCATTGCTTGTAGCGCTCCTCGACTTCCTTCAACCCATCCGGACCGACGGCGCAATGCAGCGTACCCTGCTTTTCGAGCTCGCAAGCAATGCCATGCTTTTCGATCAGTTCCATCACCAGCCGTGGCGCGTTGCCAAGCAGGTCGAGCAGACGCTCGCCATAAACCGGGCCGAGCACACCGGGCAGGTCATCAGGCATGACCCACATGCCGGCATTGATGAGGCCGACATTGCGACCTGCGCCGCCGAAGCCGATCTCCTTGGCCTCGAGCAGCACGACCCGCGATCCGGCTTCGGCCAGATGCAGGCCGGAAGAAAGACCCGTATAGCCGCCACCGACGATGACGACGTCGGCCTCGATAGCGCCTTCCAGCACAGAGGTGACGGGTGGCTGGGGAGCAGTCTTTTCCCACAGGCCGTGGGAGCGCGGATCATTGAGCATCGGACAGTCCAGTCAGGATCGAAATCGGCACTCTAGCGCCGCCTCCGCCCTTGCGGAAGCGGCCAAATATCAGGCGACCGTCTTTAGCTCCAGGCCGGAAAGGCAGAGCTTTTCCATGGCCATGTCGAGCGAGGCGGCCTGCCGCTCGGCATAGAGCGCGAGCTCGTCCTGGACCTTCGCGCCGAGCGCCTCCTCGAAGGCATCCCGATTCGAGCGTGTCGCATAATTCTGCTGCTGGTCCGTGCCGAGGTTCGACTGGAAGATACCGGCCGCGCTGACCGGCAGGAAATCCTCGTAGATGATGGGATCGAACCGCAGATAGCCCCTAGCGATCAACGCGTCCGGATCGGAGGGCAGCTGTCCCTTGGCCGCAATACCTTCGGGCGTCGCCGAATAATGGAAGAAGGCAAACCCCTCGCGCCGCAGCTCGTCCCAGCTGTCCGGCAGTGCTTTGAAACGCCCGGCAAGTTCGGCATCGTAGTCGCCGGCCTTAGCGCCGGATGCGCCGACCTGCACTTCGCCTCGCACCGAGGCAAGCAGCCGATCATAGAGCGCCCGCCCCTTGGCCGTCAGCGCCACGCCGCGCTGTTCGATCTCGCCGAAGCGGGCCGTATGCGTGCCTGATGTCGTCCCGGCCTCGCCGGCAAAAGCAATCGGCTCTTCCAGAGCCTTGAAGCTCGTCTGCCGCAGCAGGATATCGCAATTGCGTCGCGGCGGGCCTTCGATGACGGCCTTGGGCGTGATGCCGCGCTCCGGCATGCGCCGTTGCACTTCATCAATATCGAGCGTGCGCGGCGTCAGATGGTTGATATGCGGCCCCTTGAAACTGACGACGTCTGCAATGAGGCGGTGGGCATCATGCAGACGCTTGTAGGTCTCGGCGCTGACCGTCGCCTCGCCGTGCCAGCGGAAGGTTTCCAGCGCCTCGGCAACGAATTCCGCAGCTTCCGCTTCCGTCAGACCGCCGGCCTTTTCATGCTGTTCGATGAGGGCGATGGCACGCGGTGTGTAGATGCGCCGTCTGGCGAGGATTGCCGCGGCTTCAGCGCGCAACTCTTCGTCTTCGATCAGTTCCAAGCGCAACAACGAGGTGAAGACGCGGAACGGATTGACCTTCAGCGCCGCCTCATCCACCGGCCGGAAGCAGGTGGAATGTACGGGAACGCCGGCGACGGACAGATCGTAATAACCGACCGACTGCATCCCCATGACGGCAAAGAGCCGCCGGATCGTAAACAGCTCTTCGGCCGTTCCGAGACGGATCGCGCCATGGCGCTCGACATCGATGCGCTCAAGTTCGCCTGCACGCCGAAGCCGCCCGCTCAGTTCCTGGTCTCTCGCGAGGACTTCGGCGTTGACCTCCCCCACGAGCTCGATCAACGTTCCGTATTGCGGCACCTCCGTCCGGTACATCTGCGACATGGCTTCGGTGAAAAGCGAACGGATGCGATCTGTGGAGACGAAAGCGCCGGGCATGAGAAAACTCCGCGTTCATTCCGATTTTGCAGGATGAAGTTCTTTACAAGGCCGCTGAAGCGGTGAATATCGACGTTTCGGAAATAGTTCATTCTGAAATGGAATGATCATGCTCTCACCAAGACGTTTTTTGCCGTCGATCTCGCACCTCGCCGCCTTCGAAGCGGTCGCCCGCACCGGCAGCGTTACGTCAGCCGCCCGCGAACTCGACCTGACGCAGAGCGCCGTGAGCCGCCAGATCAAGGCGCTGGAGGAACAACTCGGCGTCGAGCTTTTCCTACGCGAACGCCAGACCGTGCGACTTACTCTTGCCGGAGACGCCTACGCGCGTGAGATCCGCGAGGCACTCCGGCGTATCTCCAGCGCCTCGCTAAATCTGCGCGCTAACCCGCATGGCGGTACTTTGAACCTCGCCATTCTGCCGACCTTCGGCACGCGCTGGCTGGCGCCGCGCCTCGGCCGCTTCCTTGCCACCAATCCGGGCGTCACGATCAACCTCGTGACTCGGCTCTCCTCCTTCGATTTCCGCCTTGATTCTATCGATGCTGCCATCCACTTCGGTCATCCCCACTGGCCGGGCGCGGAACTCGCCTTTCTGATGTCGGAACGCACGCTGCCCGCCTGCAGCCCGGATTTCCTCAAACACAACGCGATTTCCCGCGCGGAAGACCTGCTGACAGCGCCCCTCCTGCATCTGACAACCCGGCCCGACGCCTGGGAACGCTGGTTTGCCGACAACGGCGTCGTCTTCGAAAGCGTGCACGGCATGCTGTTCGACCAGTTTGCGACGGCAGCGCAAGCGGCAATCGCCGGCCTCGGTGTTGCCCTGCTGCCGACTTTCCTCATCCAGGAAGAACTGAAGCGCGGCGATCTCATCCCCGCCGTCGACCGCGAGATGGAAAGCCGCGAACGCTATTATCTCGCTTTTCCGCCGGAACGCGCAGATTACGCTCCGCTTGCCGCCTTCCGCGACTGGATTGTCTCCGAAGCCCGTTCGGGTTCTGAAATGTAAGGAAGGCTTGCATCGCAGCAGCGGTTTCGACCATTATGCGCGCCATCAGAATTCGATGCAGGAAATTCCCATGAAGCCGATCTTCGTCCAGCTCCAGTGCGCCCCCGGCAAGACCTACGAGGTCGCCGACGCCATCTACAAGACCGAACTGGTCTCGGAGCTCTACTCGACATCAGGCAATTACGACCTGCTGCTCAAGGTCTACATCGAAGAAGGCCAGGATATCGGCAAGTTCATCAATGACAACATCGCCAACATCCCGGGCATCGTCCGTTCGCTGACGACATTGACCTTCAAGGCGTTCTGAACCGGTTAACCCTTTTGCAAATAAAGCCGTTCGAGGTGCATCTTCATATACCGCACCTTAACGGCCGGCGTGGCTGGTCATTCCCACAGAGAATAGGTGGGAAATGTCCGTCTCCATGACAGAGACCGTCGAAAAAAGGCCGCAGCTTGATGCTGCGCCTCTCATCGTGCATGTCGTGCGCCAGTTTCTGCCGAACCGCGGCGGCCTGGAAGATGTGGTCGCAAATCTCGCCCGCCAGACCCTGAAACGCGGATATCGTGTTCGCGTCGTCACGCTCAATTCCCTCTTTACGGCACTTGAAAACAAGCTGCCGGCGCACGAAACCATCGACGGCATCGAGATCGTGCGCATCCCCTGGTCGGGCAGCAGCCGCTATCCGCTGGCGCCGCAGGTGTTCCGTCATATCGGCGATGCCGACCTTATCCATGTCCATGCGATCGACTTCTTCTTCGACGCACTCGCCTGGGGCAGGTTCCTGCATCGCAAGCCCATGGTCGTCACGACCCATGGCGGCTTCTTTCACACGAAGAAATTCCTGGCCATCAAGAAGGTTTGGTTCAGGACGCTGACACGGCGCTCGGCACTGGCTTATAGCCGCGTTGTCTGCTGCAGCGCGTCAGATCTCAGCCAGTTCATCCAGATCGTCCCCGATGGCATTACCATCGAGAATGGTGCCGATATCGGCAAATTCGCCAATGCCTCCTCGCGCACCCCTGAACGGCGCGTCGTCACTATCGGGCGCTTCTCGGTAAACAAACGGCTCGATCTGCTACTGGATGCAACGGCAGCGCTCGTCAAACGCAATCCCGACTGGCGTCTCGATATCATCGGCGCCGAATCCGATCTCAACGCCGCCGATCTCAGGCGCGAGATCACCGCAAGGTCGCTGGACACAGCGATCACCCTGACTATTTCGCCGGATAATCAATCGATCCGCGAGATCATCGCAAAAGCATCCCTCTTCGCTTCCGCCTCGGAATATGAAGGTTTCGGCCTCGTTGCGCTGGAAGCGATGAGTGCCGGCCTGCAGCCGGTCCTGAACTCCAATGAGGCTTACCGCGTACTTGCCGGACGGCACGAGGAGATCATTCTCGCCGACTTCATGAAGCCGGATCGGGCCGCTGACGCGATCGAGGAAGCTTACCGGAAAGTAAGCGCCGAGGGTGCAGCGCTGCGGGAGAGCCTTGTTCAGGCCGCGCACGCTTATTCGTGGGACGCAGTCGCCGAACGCTATATCGACCTCTACCGGTCGATCGGCATTGCCACCTAGAGCATTTCCGAACACAAAACCGCTGCACGGTTTTGCGGGAATTGCTCCAACAAATCAGGAAATTCTCAAGCCTTCGCAAGCCGGACGATCTCGTCCAGCACCAGCTTGCGCGATTCCGGCGGTGTCAGGTTGTGATCGGCATCCTGCAGCATCACCACCCGCACATTCGGGTGCCGTGTAAACTTGTGCCCGCGCGGGCCGAAGTGGAAATACATGTGGTCGAGACCGACATCGCCTTCGCTGTAGATCAGCGTCAGCGGCACCTTGCGCCTGCCAAGCGCCGCAAAGGACTGGCGCACTTGCCGCGCGATATGACGGCGGCCTGGGATGAGTTCGACAAGCGGCGCGATGCGCGGCGAAAGCCGGCGGCCGATCGCGATGAAGATGTTCTGCAGGGCCGCAAAGACATCGACCTCGCCGCGGAACAGCCGCTTGACCGTGTCGAACCGCATCATCCGCTGACCGTAGTCGTCGACGCTGCGCGGAACAGAGACGACATGCTCGCGCCGCACCGGCATCTCGGGATCCCAGTAGTAGACGAAGGGATTAATGGAAACGATCGCCTTCAAACGCTCATCCTCGATGCCCGCGCGCAGGGCCACATAACCGCCGCTGCAGCGACCTGCGACCATGATCGGTCCGGCGACAAAGCTTTCCAAGAGATCCAGCGAGGCGAGCGCGTCTTCCGTCTGTGTCGCCGAATAGAGAACCTGTTCCGGCGCATCCGGCCGCGGAACGCTGTCGCCGACATTGGCGGAATCGAAGCGGAGTGAAACGACGCCCTGGCGGGCGAGCTCACGCGCCATATCGACAGTCGTACGACCCCAGCCCGCATGCCGGTCATAGGCCGTCGACATGAAGAGCACGGCATTACCCTTGATCTCGCCCTGCGGCCGGCTGATGACGCCGATCAGATGCTGGAAGGCTCCGAAACGAACCGGAATTTCCTCAAAACCATCACCCGCGAGTGGCTGGTTTTCGACCTCCTGCGGAGAGTGACCCGCGGATGCGGCAGGCGTGGTTGTCTCGACAAGCCATTCGGCGAGCAGGTCGATGACTGCCATCGGCGTCTTGGCAAAGAGCGGGTTCGTGACCAGCTCGTCATAACCTTCGAACACGCGCTGCTCGACATTGCCGCCGAGCGCCTTCAGTGCGTCGGCGAAGGCCGTATCGTCAACCCGAACCGGGCGTTCGAGGATGAGGTAATTCGGCGCCGCCAGGTCCTGCGGTGAACTGATATTGAGCTTGCCGATTTCCGCAGCAATCGCGTCGGGCAAGGTCAGACCGGCGATCTGCACCTGGGCGCTCGGCGCATGTTCCTTGCCGAGACCGAGGTCGGCATGGATGATCCGCGACCACATGTTGATTTCACGCAGATGGCCTCTGCCGCTCAAAATAGGCGCAAGCAGCACAACACTGTCGACGCCCTCGATCGAATGGCCAGTCAAATGAGCAAGCGTGCCGCCGAGACCCTGGCCGACAAGGATGATCTGGGAGCAACCACTGAGAGCCTTCAGCTTTACAGCGGCCGCGCGGATGGAGTTCTTCCAGATTTCCAGGCTCGGCGTCTGATTTCCGAAATCGAGTGCGTCACCCGTGCCCGTATAGTCGAACCGCAGGCTCGGTACACCGATATCGGAAAAATGCTCTGCCGCCACACGATAGAATTTCCGCGTGCACATTTCCTCGAAACCCCAGGGGCTGACGAAGAGGACGGCAGCCGAGCGTCTTGCGACATCAGGCTTTTCGGGCATGAACAGACCAATCGTGCCATCGAAGACAACGGGAAGAGCAGCGGCACGGCCGGCGCCTTCTGCTGGTTCACGCGAGAATTCTTCGTTGACCGGCTTCTTCGCTTCTCCTTCTGGGGTCGGCGGGGTGATGAAATTGACCACGCGCCTTGCCGGTCCCTTCAGCAGCGCCGGCATCTTGTCGAGGATCGAGCGCAGCACCTGGATATCTTCGGCCGGAACGGCGCGCAGGACTTTCAACGCAGCAAAATAAGTAAATGTGCCAGCGATGATCGCCGCGACAAGACCAATCGGACCCTGGATGAGCTCAAGTGCAGTAATGGCACCGCAGCCGCAAAATACCGCCGCGAGAGTAATCTTCGTAAGGCTGAGATAAAGGCCCGAAAGCTGAGTTCCGAATCCCGTTTGCCTGACCATCATTACCGACATCGCAACAAATACGGCTATGCGCACAAGCGCGGCACCCTCGGCGGCAAGACTAGGTACGATGAGTAAACAACCCACTACCATCAGGAGGCCACCTATCACACTGATTTTCAACCGTACATTGGCCTTGTCGATTGAAAGCAGGTACAGGCTGAGAACCTGCATGAGAGTGTAGGCAGGCGCGACAAGCGCAAGCAGGGCGACAACTCCGCCGCTTCGGTCGAAGGCTTCGCCGAAGACCACATGTACAAGTTCAGTAGAGATCGCAGCGAGCCCGAGGCTCATGGGCAGCACAATATAGGCCATGCTGCGGATGACGGCGGCAAAGGCCTCGACCGGGAATTTAGAGTCAGCACTGGCATGCCGCCGTTCAGAATAATAGGGCAGCAGGCTGCCGCTCATCTGGATGGGAAGCTGCAGCGCGATATTGGCGATCGACAGGCCGGCAGCATAGAAACCGACCATTTCCACCGACCAGAACTGCTGCAGAAAGAGCAGTTCAATGCGGTTGAGGAAGATCGAATCGATGATGAACTGCATAGACAGGATGACCGACGACGACGCCAGATATTTGAGCGAGACGCCGCAGCGGTCACGACGGGTAAAGAGGATCGGCAAAGTAGCGACGAAAAGCACGAGCTGGCCGAGCGCATATCCGACGAGCACGCCCAGCACCCCATAAAAAACGGCACCGACCGCCACACCCACAAGCTGAAAGACCGAGACGATCAGCGTCAGCTGAAAGAAGGTGCCAAGCCGCTTTTCGCCGATGAGGTAGAATTTGACGAAGGAGCCAATCGCCTGGACGAAGAAGAGAATGCCTGTCACAAGCGCCACCGACGGCGCGGTATCGGCCCAGTGCATTTCCTCCGATGTCAGGAAGAACAGGGCATAGAGCCCCAGCAGCACCAACGTGGAGCAGACCATGAAGGTAACCAGGATCGAGGCAAATCCCCTACGTTGCTCGAAACTGTAGCCCTGCGCCGAAAGCTGCGGCAGCGTCTTCAGAAGCGTGATGCTGGAGCCGAGCTCGGCAATCGAGGCCCCTGTGACAACGAGCCAGAGCGAAAAGGCGACGATGCCGTTGGCTTCGGGGCCGAGCAGGCGTGCGGTTATGATCGAGGATACGAATCCCGTCACCAGAAGCAGCATGCCCGCCGCCGCATTCATCACCGAGTTTGCAATAATGCCCTTCGACATCCGTCCATCCGTTAGAAGCCGCATCGCGGCCGAAAACAAGCCATCTCTAAATTGGAAATGTTAAAATAAAGGGGAGTGAAGCGCTCAGCTTAGCTTGCCTGCATCGCCGAAAGCCTCGAAAGCGCCTTGTCATAACTGTGCTCGGCAAGATGGCGCATCAGATAGGTCCGAGCCCCCTCCGCTTTTCGCCTCGCACCATCAGAATCGGAATAGATGCTCTTCAAATGCGCTGCCGCGGCCACTGGCGAGGGATCGGCCCAAACGGCATCCTTGAGATCGGCAAATTCCGGATGGCTGTCGACGACGGCAACGAGCGAAGGCTCGACCAGCCAGGTATTGTCGGGATCACAGAAATCGGCCGTGCCCGACCATCCTGTCGAGACGACGGGCGTGCGGTGCATGATCGCTTCAGCCACCGTCAGGCCGAAACCCTCCGAGCGATGCAGCGAAAGATAGGCGTCGGAATCGCGGATAATGCCGTTGATCTCCGAACTCGCCAGATTGTCGGTAACGATCCTGACGTTGCGGTCGCCTTCCACGGATCGCATGAGTGCCCGAAGCGCCTCGTCTCTGGCCGGGTTGCCGCTCGCCTTCATCAGCAGGAAGGCATTGGGGCATTCGGCGCTGAAGAGCCTGAAGGCTTCGATCACCGCCTGTGGGTTCTTGCGGTTGATCGAGGAGCCGGCACTGAAGATGAACGATACGAGGAAAGCATTCTCGGCAATTCCGAATTTCTGCCTGATACCGTCAGCCGCCGGCCGCTCGGTAACAGGGTGCGGCACGACAATGACAGGTGCAGTCGTATGCGGCGCAATTGCCCGCCTGGTGAATTCCGAGGGAACGAAGACGGCGTTCATATAGTGCATGGCATTGCGCCATTCCGCCGGCACCACTTCAAGCTCCCAGGCCCAGTAGCCGATGTTGAAGGCACGGGTGAAATTGCCGAGGCCTTTCTTCAGGATCGCGCGTGGCAGCATGGGCGGATTGAGATGCCATATGCGGCTTCCCGGCTGGCCGTCGGAAACCTGTGTAGATGCCCACTCCACCAGCTTGCCTTCGTCCGGATGCGTGCTGACATCAGCAAGCATGATCTCACGGCCCGCGTGCGAGAGCGCGGCAACGCAAAGTCGCGCGGATTCGCCTACACCCGCCGCCATCGATAAATAGCCGACGATCTCGACAGGCCGGCGCGGATTGAAGGCGAGACGCGATTTGACGATCAGCCGCTGCAGCAGATGCCCGCGCACGTTCCGATAGACGCCCCGCAAAGCCTCTTCCGCCTGCACTCTGATCGTCATGACCGCTCCCTGGCCGTTAAAGCGCGAAACGGCGCGCGGCGCCGACGCTCCTGATTTCACCCGTCGGCAATGCATCGCCATCAGTGCCCGCAGCGGCGATGAGCTTCACTCGCTTGGCAGGGCCTGGTGCCAGATGGAACCAGTCCTCTTCCGCCCGGTAGCCTTCGACATCGATATGGACAGATTGGGCCAACCTATCGGTCGCAAGCGCAATGACCCAATCATCGCCCTCACGCATGAAGGACGCCTCGATCGTCGCGTCGTGGAAGGCTTTGGCTCGGCCGCGCGGAAAATGAAAAGCCTGCGCGAGCAACGTGCCGTCCATCGTCGACCGCAGCCAGGCGACGCTGACGTCATGCGATGGCGCACCGAAACGGAAGGCATAGGTCGCATCGAAGAAGCCGCCGAAGAGATCGGTACAAGCGATACGCTCAACGCTTCTCGGGTCGAGATTGAAAGCCTTGCTGCCGCTCGCGACCTGCTGGCGCCCCTCGCGCAAGCAGGCGACATCGAGTTCGACAGCGACCACCTTATCGGTTTCGTTGATGACGTGGACATAGAGGCCGTTCGTCCCCTCGTCCGTAAAAACTGCCTGCACCGGACGGAAGGCGCGGCGCATTGCATGCCAGACAGGCTTCGGCTCGCGGGTGGAGTCGATCACGCCCCAGCCGGGACCTGGCAACAGATCCTGCAGGGTCCAGACGAGCGCGCCATTGCAGGACGATCCCTTGCGTCGCCATTCGGCAAAGGTCTCCTCCAGCACTTCTCCCGTCACGGCGCGCGAAAGATCGAGATAACGCTCGGGATCGTCGCGGCGGAGCCTGGCCGGATCGAGATCGTAGAGAAGCCCGAGATAGAAGTCTCTGATATCCTCGAAATCCCAGGAAGCACCACGGTCGCGCGGCACCCGCTCTTTCCAGAGCGGACTGTGAACTGGGGGCACGTCGAGATGCCGTTGCAAGGTCCGCTGCTGCGGCACATGAGCAAAGGCGAGGCTTTCGGCCGCAAAGCGCACCTCGGCGCGGCGCGCATCCTCGAGTGGCCGCATATAGGCGCCGACGCCGTAATAATGCGTCACGCCGGCGTTGGGCGAAAAGGGCATCGCCCCGCCATAGGGCGAATTCGGCACATAGGGCACATCCGGCCGCATGCGCTGGCAGATCGCCGGGATGATCTCGTCGGTGATCGGCCCGCTCCAGAAATCTGGGGGCAGACCGAACATCGCCGCCTGCTGGTGGATTTCGCTGCCGCCGCAGAGCACGGCAAGCGAGGGCGAGAGCTGTACGCTGTGCAGAAACTCTTCCACCTCGGCATGTACATGGCCGATAAAAGCCTTGTCATTCTTCGGATAGTCGAAATTGGCGAACATGAAGTCCTGCCAGACCATCAGCCCGAGCGCATCGCAGAGCGCGAAAAAGTCGGGCGTTTCATAGGCCATGGTACCGCCGATGCGGATCATGTTCATGCCAGCCTCGGCAGCAAGCCGCAGGAAAGGCTCGTAATCGGCCCGCTCGCCAGGCAGCCGTGCGATATCGGCCGTTGTCCAGACCGCGCCGCGGCAGAAGACCCGCTCGCCGTTGATGACAAGCGCGAAATCATTGCCATCAGCGCCATGGTCAACCTCGATACGGCGAAAGCCGGCTTTGCCCAGCGAATGTTCTTCGCCATCGATAACCAGCGTCACATCATAGAGATGCGGCACACCATGCGTATGCGGCCACCACGCCTCAATGTCGGAAAGCTTGAGAATCGCCGAATAATGCCGATCGCCGATCTTCTCGAAACCCTGCTCGGCGCCGGCGCAACGCAACAGCATCACCGGCTCTTCGCCAGCGGTACAAAGCGAAACGCTGAGTCGCCCCGCGCCGTTTTCCTCCAACACCGCGCGCACCGAAACATGATCGACCGAGGCCACGCCCCGGCGCGCGAGCGAAATCTGCCGCCACGGCCCAACGGCATGGATCTCGGGACACCAGCCGGGCATATGCCCGAGCAGCGTGTTGCGGACATTCTTCAGCCCTTGAGGCGTAATCATCTGCGGTCGCCAGCGAGCACGCGGCCCGGGCTCCGACAGACGAGGGCCAAGCGCCCGGAAACAGAGCGCCAGTTCATCACCACCTGTCAACGTAACCGGCATTTCGTGCGCAGTGAACATGCTCTCGGAAAAGAGGATTTCCTGGCCGTTGAGAAAAACATGGCAGATTGTCGCCAGCCCCTCAAAACGCAGGATCGCCTCACCCGGCTCCGTATCGAAGAGGCGGGTCAGGTACCAGGCGTCCTTGGTGTTCAGCGGCTGTGGATTTTCCCGGTCGAACAGCCCTGCTCTTTCGAGCGCCGCTGCAACGGTGCCGGGAACAGGTGCAGGAATGAACTGCGCCGAAAGATGGATGTCGTGGGGTGTCGCGCAGGCGCCAGGCTCGGTCAGAACCAGATTCCACCCTTCGGAAAGCAAGCTTTCCTCAGCCCCGATGCTTGCCAACCGCCCCCGCATGGTCAGATCTCCGGCCTCAGACTCGCTCCGCGAGCGATGCCATCATCGAATCCCATGCATCGGCTGCCGGATCAAGTGCCGCTTTCAAAGGCTCGAACTTGCGGCGGGTGACGGCGCGGGCAAGCTGGAACTGAACCGACTTCGCCACTTCCGAGATCCGGCGCGCCTCTCCGGCCGCAACACCAAACTCGCCGGCTGAAAGCCAAGTCAGATGATCGGCCGCGAGTTCGAAATTCGCACCTACCTGCCGCAGCGTGTTGAAGGCATATTTGTGGAAGAAACCGAAGGACCGATCGGCTACTGCCTCAACCTGCAACGGAAAGACCTCGGCAAAGGCGCGGATCGGATTGGCGCTTGGGCGGCGATGGAAATGGAAGCCCAGGAGCCGCCGCGAAACCTCGCGCAGATGTGCTTCGCCGACAGGGCGTTCCGGGAACTTGGCGAATTCGGTATAGGGCAGGAACGGCGCATCCTCATCCGTCAGATGGGATTGGAACAAGCCGTCGAAATCCTCGCCCTCGATGCGGAAATAGCCGGCATTATGGAAGTAGTCGACACGCTTGCCGGCAAAGTCCAGCCGGTTGATCGCAACTGTGGTCTTGCCATGTTCCTGCCGGTAGGCGGTGCCGCGCGTATCCGGCATGTAGAAGGAATCCATCTCGATGAGGCAGAGCCGCCCGCGGGCGATCTGCACCTCGATATGCCGCTCGACGCGGTCGTAGATCGCAAGCTCGGTGGCGCGAATGCCGTAGAGCGCTTCGAGATCCTCCAGCGGCACCTTGAAGAAGGTGAACTGGTCGCCCTCGAAATCCTGGGTCAACGTGAAACCGAGCATTGCTTCCGGCACAACGCCGAAGGTCGAGAGAACCTCGATCCAGAGATCGATGTAGCAATTGGTCTCAGGCCACATGCGCTCACCGGAATGCAGCGCATGCGCCCTGTAGGTATCGGGATCGATACCCGCAAAGACCGATGTCATCGAGCCGCTCAGCCCCACAGGACTTTCCGCACACTTGCCGGCCATTCCTTGACGTCAAGGCCGTGATGATGGAAGAGCGCGAGCGCAATGCGCTCCAGCCCGAAGCCGACGCAGGCGGTGTGGGCCACGCTGCCGTCTTCAAGGTTCAGGCCCCACTTCACGCCGAACGAGTCCTGATGATAGTTGAAGCTCATGCAGGCCGTCGGGTTTGCAGAGGAGGTGATCGGGATCAAGAGCTCGAACTTCAGGTTCTGGTCGCGCTGGTTGTTGACCATCATCTTGCCGGCACGGCCGAAGAACGGGTCGTTGGCAACGTCGATTGTCACGTCGAGACCGACCTGCTTCATCATTTCGACACCGCGGTCCATCCAGCTCTGGCGGAAATCGGTCACATGCTGCTCGGTGCCCATGCAGACATATTCGCGCATGCGGAAAAGCTGCTGCCGGGCCGGATCCTTGGAAGGCTCATGACGGAAGCAATAGGATTGCAGATCGAAGAGACCGCCCTTGGCCGGCAGGTTGCCGCGCTTGGCGACCGTCGGATAAAGCGGATAGCAGGCTGCCGGCGTCAGCACGATGTCGGTCGCCTTCTGGTCCTTGGTCCAGTCCTCGCCGACTTCCATGCACTGCAGCAGGCTCATATGGTCGAGCTCGCTGCCGCAGAAGCTGTGCACCGTGCCGGCAAGCTGCGGAAAGCTCTTCATGTAGCCGCTCTTTTCGAAGAGCGCGCGGTTCATGCCGGGCGGAAAACGCATCGCCTCGGCGCCATCGGCGCCGCCGAACTTATCGATCAGCCGCTCGAAGGCAGCGATGACATCTTCGAACTGGCCGCTGCGGCCATAAAGACCGTCAACGCCGGTATCGATCAGCAGACCTGACTCGAAGAGCCGGTCCAGAAACGAAGTCTGCATATCCATGGCTTTACCCCAGTAGGCTAGTGTCCTGCTTATGGACAAGAAGCATGCTCGACGTATTGCCGAGGATGCGGTCGTTCGAGATCATGAGCTGTGCGGAATGGGCATCGCGCAGATGACGTCCGAGGCTGAAGGGCGTACCGTTCTTGTAGCCCATGATGCCGCAGATCAGCATGGTATGATTGACGATTTCCAGGATCGTTTCCGAAGAGGCGATCTTCACATTGTTCATCGCCACGGCAAAACCCATCGACGAGAGCTTGTCGCCGTCAGTTTTGGCATCCTCATAGGCCTTGAGGCCGGCAACGACGTTCGATTTCACCATCTGCAGGAGGTTGGAAACCTCCGCGAGGCGAAGCGCGCCGGGCGGCGTGGCGTCGGGAGACTTGCGGGCAGCGGCACGCACGAAGGCCTGGGCACGGGAAACGGCATCGACTGCGATACCATACCAGACACCGCTCCAGAGCAGGTGCGAGGAGGCGAGCATCGACTGCGCAGCGATTTCAGCGAAGGGCTTCGGCAGGATCTGTGCGGCCGGCGCTTCACCCTTGAAGAGGAAGCCGTCGGAGCAGGTACCGCGCATGCCGAGCGTGTTCCAGATATGCGTCTTTTCGAGCGTGTACTGATCCCTAAGGAAGGCAGTCAGTACCTGATCGGAAGAAGCGGCCTGCGGATGGCTGCGCGAGGTGATAAGAATTGCATCGGCATGCGAGCCATAGGAAATGACGGTCGCATCCTTTTGCAGCCTGCAGATATCGCCGTCGATTTCGATGGCGCAGATGCTGTTGCGCAGATTGCCGCCGATCCCACCTTCGGTGGTGGCGGAAGCGATCAGGAGCTGTTCGGCGGCGATACGGCGCATGAAGGCGCTATGCCATTCGCTGTCGACGCCGTGTTCGACGAGGCTCGAAAGCTTGATCTGGTGCATGGCGAAGACCATCGCGCTTGCCGCGCAGGCCTGGCCAAGAATCGAGCACAATTCGGCGATCTGGGTGATGGAAGCGGCCTCGCCACCGAGATGGCGGGGAATCTGGATGCCGAGCAGGCGCTCGGTCTTCATCGCGTTGACGGCTTCCTGCGGGAACCGGCCTTCGAAATCGACGGCATCCGCATGTTTTGCCGCAATTTCTGCGACGCGGGCAGCCCTTGCGACCAGGCTGTCTTCCGTGATCTTGACCGGGAAGTTCATCAGGCGACCTTTCGACTATCCCGGATGAGATCGACCGTCTTGG
This sequence comes from Rhizobium sp. 1399, assembly GCF_031455475.1. NCBI lineage: Bacteria > Pseudomonadati > Pseudomonadota > Alphaproteobacteria > Hyphomicrobiales > Rhizobiaceae > Rhizobium > Rhizobium sp. 1399. Next base: position 270,548 of record NZ_JAVDSU010000007.1, read on the forward strand.
CGATCGCCGAGATGCTTGCGAAGGACTTGCGGTTCAGGAGATTGTCAGGAAATTCAATATCGAATGCCTCTTCGATGCCAAGCATGAGCTGCACCGAGGCGAAGGACGTCAGACCCGCAGCGTAGAGATCCGCATCGTCGGCAACCTGATCAACAGGAACAGGAAGCTTACCGAACTTGGCTACGAGGTCGCGGATTGTCTTGTTCATCCCATTAACTCCAGATTTTCATGATCCTGAGCCGGCATTCATCGCCTTTTCATGGGAGTGCTTTTAGTGCGGAAAACAGAAAATTCCGCTAATGTAATTAGTTAAATATGACTATCATTCATACTTTGCATTTTACAAATCATGCCCGCTTGCGGCCTAATACTTCATTCCTATCAATAGTTTGATGTAGCCCGAGACGACCGGCAGAAAATGGCCCCGGCTGTATCGAGTGCAGAAATGGTACGCCGGGAGCACGCTTTTGCATTAACCGGCAGGCGGATAGGAATGCTCGCCGCCGCGATAGTCCGACACCGAGTAGCAGCCCTCCCCGGTCGCCTTCACAGCGCTCTCGCCGATGACAGCCTTGCCGTAACCACCGGGAATATCGAGAATATAGGTGGGCTGGCAGAGACCGGAGATGCGGCCGCGAAGCGAGGCAACGATCTTCTGCCCCTCTTCTATCGACAGCCTGAAATGGCTGGTGCCGGGCGCAAGGTCCGGATGATGCAGATAATAAGGTTTCACGCGCGTCTCGACGAAGGCCCGCATAAGTTCTGCCAGCACGTCGGGATCGTCATTGACGCCCTTCAGGAGCACCGACTGGCTGACCATGACGATGCCGGCATCCACCAGCCGGGCGCAGGCGGCGCGTGCTTCAGTCGTCAGCTCACGCGGATGGTTGGCGTGAAGCGCGACATATACAGTCTTGCCACTCGCTTTCAGCGCCGCAATCAGCTCCGCATCAATCTTCTGCGGATCGACGACGGGCACGCGCGTGTGGAAGCGCACGATCTTCACATGCTCGATCTCAGCAAGCTCGCTTAGAATGTCGCCGAGACGCCTTGGTGAAAGCACCAGCGGATCGCCGCCGGTCAGGATCACTTCCCAGATCTCGCCATGCCCGCGGATATAGTCGACGGCTGCAGCCAGCGCCGCCGGATCGAGCATGCCGAGCCCCTGCGGCCCCACCATCTCGCGCCGGAAGCAGAAGCGGCAATAGACCGGGCAGACATGCACGGCCTTCAACAGCACGCGGTCCGGATAGCGATGCACGATGCCCTCGACCGGGCTGTGCGCATGGTCCCCGATGGGGTCGGCCCGTTCCTCGGGCGTGGTAACGAGTTCCGCCACATCGGGCACGAACTGCCGGGCAATCGGATCGGCCGGATCGGCATAATCGATCAACCTTGCCATGGCAGGTGTCAGCGCGATGGCATAGCGCGCGGCGACCTCATCGAGCGCCAGTCGCTCCGCGTCCTCGACCAGCCCCGCCCTGACGAGATCGTCGACGCTCTTGATCGGACGCATGACATTCATCGGCCGTACTCCGCGACCGGCGCCCAGAGCACCTGATCGATCCGCGACGCACCTGTCGCCAGCATCACCAACCGGTCGAAGCCGAGCGCGATGCCGCTCGCTTCCGGCATGATTGCCAGCGCCGCCAGAAAATCCTCGTCGAGCGGATAGGTCTCGCCATAGACCCGCATCTTCTCCGCCATCTCGATCTCGAAACGGCGCCGCTGCTCGGAGGCATTTGTCAGTTCGCCAAAGCCGTTGGCAAGCTCGACCCCGCAGGCATAGAGCTCGAAGCGCTCCGCTACGCGCGGATCGCGCGCCGAAGGCCGCGCAAGAGCCGCTTCCGAAACAGGATATTCGTCGAGAATGGTGACACGGCCAAAGCCGAGATAAGGCTCGACCTTCTCCACCAACACCCGGCTGAAGAGATCAGCCCAATGATCGTCATCGGCAACGCGCATGCCGACCCGCCGCATTTCAGCGGCAAGATGGTCGCGTTCGGTCGAGCCGTCAGCAGATACAGAAGCCAGAAGATCGATGCCGGCATGGCGACCGAACGCTTCTGCAACGCTGATGCGCTCCGGCCCGGCGAAGGGATCGCACTCAGTGCCGCGATAGGTAAGCGTTGCGGTCTTCACCGTTTCGGCAGCGAGCGCCAGCATACGCACGCAATCCATCATCAGGCTCTCATAGCTCTCGCCCGCCCGATACCATTCGAGCATTGTGAACTCAGGATGATGCAGCGGCCCGCGCTCGCGGTTGCGATAGACATGCGCAAAGCAGGCGATGCGTTCTTCACCGGCGGCCAAAAGCTTCTTGCAGGCAAATTCCGGCGACGTGTGCAGGTAGAAGGGCGCAGCCTGTCCGTCCGTCGTCAGCGCTTGCGTCGCAAAGGCATGCAGATGCGCCTCGTTGCCCGGAGACACCTGCAGCGTCGCAGTATCGACCTCGATGAAATCCTCACGGGCGAAATAACCTCGCAGCGCTGACTGGATCGCGTTACGCCCGATAAGGAACGGGCGGCGATCGGCATGCACTGATGGTGTCCACCAGGGAGACGCTGTGGCGCTCGTGAGGTTCATTGAACGCTTTCCTTGCCGGATTCGGCCGGGATGGGGTGGCTATTTACACGATTTTAGGTTAGTGCCGCCCCGAAGAAAAAACATTTTGCGTCTTCAGGGCCATTCTGACTGTCCTCTACGACGCCGAAAGCCGACTTACAAGGAAGTCTTATGGTCAAGGTCATCGCCTCTTCGGTCCGCAAGGGCAACGTTCTCGATGTCGACGGCAAGCTCTACGTCGTTCTCACGGCTCAGAATTTCCACCCGGGCAAGGGCACGCCGGTTACCCAGGTCGACATGCGCCGCATCGTTGACGGCGTGAAGGTTTCCGAGCGTTGGCGCACCACCGAGCAGGTCGAGCGCGCCTTCGTCGAAGATGTGAACTTCCAGTACCTTTATGAAGACGGCGAAGGCTTCCACTTCATGAACCCGGCCACCTATGATCAGGTCGTCGTCGACGTTGACACCATGGGCGACCAGAAGGCCTTCCTCCAGGAAGGCATGACCTGCATCCTGTCGATGCACGAAGGTATTCCGCTGGCGCTCGAACTTCCGCGCCACGTCACCCTCGAGATCGTTGAGACCGAACCGGTCGTGAAGGGCCAGACGGCATCCTCCTCGTACAAGCCGGCGATCCTGTCGAACGGCATCCGCACTTTGGTTCCGCCGCATATCGATGCCGGCACCCGCGTCGTCATTGCAACGGAAGACAATTCCTACGTCGAGCGCGCCAAGAACTGATTGCATCAGTTTCCAGACATTCGGACGGCCTGAAGCAACCGCTTCGGGCCGTTTTCATTTGATCGGAAATACTCATTCGCTTCCGGCAGCGCCAATAGACAACGACCGGCAAAAACGCCGGCCTCCTGCTCAGAGATGCGGGTTACGCGGCCGGTATTTCTTCACCAGCTTCTGATTGATTTCTGCAGCGCCCGGCATGTTGGCGCTGAGGTAAACAGGCGCATCGCCCGATTTCGAAAGCTCGGAGGCGACATCCGCAAAGATGGCATTGATGACGGTGACGCCCACAGCCGTCGAGACCGGCCCGACCCGAAGGCCCGTGCCATCGAGATCAAGAACGGCGTCACCCGGCGGCAGCCCGTTATCCAGCACCACGTCGGCCACATCGGCAAGCCGCCGGCGCCCATTGGCGATCGCCGTCGAATAGGCGATCGAGGTGATGGCGATCACCTTGGCGCCGATCTCGCGCGCGTAGTCGGCCGCCTCGATCGGCGCGGCATTCACGCCTGAATTGGAGGCGATGATGATCACATCACCCGGCTGCATGCCGTAACGCTCCAGCATTGGCCGCACCAGCCCTTGGGTGCGCTCATAGACCGAGCTGATGACCGCACCCTCATGCAGCATGGCCGAGCCGACGAGAACGGGCACGGTAAAGGCAAGTCCGCCGGCACGGTAATGCACCTCTTCCGCCAGCATATGCGAATGGCCGGTTCCGAAGACATAGACACGCTTGTCGCCACGGGCAGCCTCAAGGATCGCGGCGGCGGCCTGCGCCATTGGTTCGGCCAGTGCCCGCTTCAACTCTTCCAGCCGGCCGATCAGATTGGAGAAATACGCGTCCGTGATGTCACTCATCCGCCGCTCTCCTTCAAGCCGCTTCGCCGTTTAGCCAGGTCGCCGTCACTTCGATTGCATCGGTGAAATGCACGAGATCGGCGCGCGCGCCTGGCGAAAGGTGGCCGCGATCGGCAAGCCGAAGGAAACGCGCCGGATAGAGCGTCGCCATCCTGAGTGCCTCGGCAAGCGTCAGTTCCAGATAGGTGACGCCGTAGCGGATCGTTGAAGCCATGTCGACATCCGAACCCGCTAGCGTGCCGTCCGAAAGGACCAGTTTCGAACAGAAGCCGCCCCTTTCGCGCCGCACGGTGCGGCCGTTCAGCGTGAACGTATCCATCTGCGAGCCGACCAGCGACATGGCGTCGGTCACAAAGAAAAGCTTGCCCTCGCCGCGCTTGGCACGCAGCGCCGTGCGCAGCGCCTTCGGATCAACGTGGTGGCCATCGGCGATGATGCCGCACCAGACGGCCGGATGGTCGATCGCGGCACCCACGAGCCCCGGCGCGCGGTGCGCCAGCTGGCTCATGGCGTTAAAGAGATGCGTCACACCGCGAGCCCCGGCATCGAAGCGGGCTTCCGCCGCCTCACTGGTGCTGTCGGAATGACCGATACTGACGATGACACCCGATTCGCTCAGTTCACGCACCTGCGAAACTGTCACCTGCTCCGCCGCCATGGTGACGAGCAGCGTGCCGATCGCCTCGCGCGCGGCGATAAAGCCCTTGACGTCCTTGTCCTCGACCGGACGCATCAGCTCGGCGAGATGCGCACCCTTGCGCGCCGGCGCCAGATGCGGACCTTCCAGATGCAGGCCGGCAACACCACGGTTGGTCTTCACCGCGACTTTCGCCGCCTCGATCGCGGCAACCGTCGCTTCGGCCGTATCGGTGATCAGCGTCGGCAGCAGCGCCGTCGTTCCATACGGCCGATGCCCATCGGCGATCATGTACATCGAACCCGGCGACGGCTCGTCGTTCAGCATGCGGCCGCCACCGCCATTGACCTGCGCATCGATGAAGCCGGCAGACAGCACGCCTCCATCAAGTGTCACGACCTCGCCCTTGGGCAGATCATTCAGGCCGACGATCGCCTCGACGCGTCCGTCCTTGACGATCAGCGCCCGTTCGTCATGGAAACGTTCGCCATCGAAGATACGCGCGCCGGTGAAGATCTTGCGGGTCATCAGACGGTCTCCGTCACCTTGAGAAGGTTGGCCGGCTTGTCCGGATCAAAGCCCTTCCGGCGGGTGACGGACTCGATCAGGCGATAGTAGACGAGTAGCGAAACCAGGGGATCGACGAGACCGTTGCCGGTCGTCGGAACCTGCAGATTGACGCCGGCGAGCGGCTTCGTCGAAAAGGGCACGGTGGTAGCGCCAAGCTTCTGCAGACGCTCCAGCGCCTTTACATTGTTGTCGTAGGCGGCATCTTCAGGCACGAAACCGATGATCGGGAAGCCAGGTTGTACGAGGCGCATCGGGCCGTGCATCAGTTCCGCAAGAGAGAAGGCCTCAGCGTGAAGACCAGCTGTCTCCTTGGCCTTCAGGGCCGCCTCGAGAGCGATGGCGAAAGCCGTGCCGCGGCCGCCGGTATAAAGTGAGGCGGCATTGAACAGCACATCCTCGGCTGCCTTGGTTTCGATGCCGGACGTCGCGGAAAGAGCGGCCGGAAGCTTCTCGAGCGCCGCCTGCAGATCGGCCTTGCCGCTGATCGCAGCCGTCACGCCAGCGAGGGCGGCAACAGATGCGATGAAGGATTTGGTCGCCGCAACGCTCTTTTCAGCACCGGCATTGAGGCCAAGAACGAGATCGGCCTGCTTGGCGAGCGGGCTGTCAGTGACGTTGACGACGGCAATCGTCGTCGCCCCGCCCTTCTTGGCCGCCTCCTGCAGCGCCACGATGTCAGGGCTCGCGCCCGACTGTGAAACGGTGAAATGGATGCCGCCCTTCAGATGCAGGGAGGCACCATAAACGGAAGCAATAGACGGCCCGATCGAGGCGACCGGCACGCCGCAGGTAATCTCGAACAGATATTTGAAGAAGGTCGCCGCATGGTCGGAAGAGCCGCGAGCCGCCGTCGTCACCACGCTCGGGCGGGCGGACGAGAACAGCCGGGCGATTTCTGCGAAGACCGGCTTTTCCTTTTCGAGCAGGGTAGCGACCACTTCGGGCGATTGGCCCGCCTCCTGCAGCATCAACGACTGGTTCTCACTCATAGGTCATCTCCAATTCTCAGTTCGGCGACGAAATCATAGGCGTCACCACGATAATGCGAGCGGGTGTATTCAACGACGCGCTGGTCTTCCAGGCGTGAAACGCGTTCGATCAGAAGCGCCGGCGCACCGGCCTTGACATCGAGGATAGCCGCCGATGAAGGATCGAGCGTGACGGCGGTCAGCCGCTGCATGGCGCGCACCGGCTTGTGGCCGCTCTGGGCGAGCGCATCATAGAGCGAGCCTTCACCGCCGGCATCCTCGCCGAGAAACTTGACCGGCACGACCGCGCGTTCGATGGCGAGGGGCAGCCCGTCAGCCAGACGAAGGCGGTCGAGCCGCAGCACGGGCTCATCGACACCGAGGCCGAGCAGGAAGGATTCTTCGGGAGACGGATTGTTGATGGTACGCGACAGGATCTTCGCCGCCGGCGAGCGTCCGCGCGAGCGCATGTCTGCCGAGAAGGAGGAAAGCCGCCATAGCGACTGCTCCATGCGCTCCACCTTGCTGGAAACGAAGGTGCCGCTGCCGTGGCGCGATTCCAGCGCACCCGATGTCATGAGATCGCGATAGGCTGTCCGAACCGTCACGCGGCCAAGCTTCAGGGCTTCCGCTAGATCGCGTTCGCCGGGCAGCGCTGTTCCGGGCTTCAGCAGACCTTCCTGAATGAGGCCCGTGAGCGCCTGCGCCAGCCGCTTGTAAAGCGGCCCCGTTGCCGCCTCATCGCGCAGCCCACGACCATTCAGTTCCGCTATCAGACTGGTTCTATCCATGGACGTATAATAGAACCTATTTAGAACCAATCGGCAAGTCGGATTCGCTTCACCAAAAAGAAAAACCCTCGCGGGACACCGCGAGGGTTTTCATTGATCCTGACAGGATAGCTGAACTCAGTTCTTCGTGAAGATGTAATCCGTTTCCTGCCGCAGTACCTCACCTGGACGCAGAACCGCGTTCGGAAAATCCGCGTGATTGATGGCGTCAGGCCAGATCTGCGTTTCCAGGCAGAAGCCTGCGAATGGCGCATACTTGCGGCCCCCGAGACCCGGCACCGGCACGCCGAGCTTGAAGCCGGCATAGAACTGTACGCCAGGCTCGGTCGTGCGCACTTCCAGCGAGACGCCGGAATGCAGGCTGCGGGCAAGTACGACGGAGCGCTTGGCCGTGCGCTCGCTCGAGAAGCAGAAATTATGATCGTAGAGCGCCTGCTCCTGACCGGCGAAACGCTTCATCGGCGCCATCGCGCGGAAATCGAACGCCGTGCCTTCGACAGAGCGGATCTCGCCGGTCGGTATCTGCTTCTCATTGGTCGGCAGATAGTGGTCGGCAGCGATCATGATGTCATGCGCCAGCGCATCCTCCCGGCCATCGAGATTGAAATAGGAGTGCTGGCAGACATTGGCGATCGTCGGTTGATCCGTCGTCGTCTCGTAGTTGACGGAAAGCTCGCCATTGCCATGTACGCGATAGGTCGCCTGGATCGTGCAGTTGCCGGGATAACCGGCGCGGCCATCGGGATCGACGATCTTCAGCACGACACGGTCGGTCTCGTGCTCGACGATCGTCCAAACGAGCGTACCGATATTGTTGCTGCCGCCGTGAAGATGAGTGACACCCTTCTCGTTCAGTTCGAGCTGGTAGTCCTTGCCGTCGAGCGTGAACTTGCCGTCGCCGACGCGGTTGGCACAGCGTCCCGGTGTCGCGCCGAAGAAAGGCGAATGCGCGAGGTAGCTGCCTAAATCCTCGAAGCCGAGCACCAGCGGGGCATTATGGCCCTCGAGGCTGATATCCTGGATTACTGCGCCCCAGCTCAATACCTTGACCGTCAGTCCGCCGCCGCGGATGACGACGCGATGGACGGTCTCCCCGTCCTTCGTCTGTCCGAAAACTTCCCGTTCCAACTTGTCCGTCATGATCGACGCTTACTCCATCCCTAGAATTCAGGAACCGGAACCTGCCCCCATTCGCCGCAAACCGCAACCGGGCAGGGCCGGAAAACAAAATGCCGTCGCAGAAATGCGACGGCATCATTTCTAAACTGGACCGGTGACGCTCAGATGTCCGAGCCGATCTCTTCGATATCGTAGGGCGTCGTCTGGTAGATCTCATTGATCCAGTTGCCGAAAAGCAGATGCGCATGGCTGCGCCAGCGGTTCTGCGGCGCGAGCGCCGGATCGTTATGCGGGAAGTAGTTGTGCGGCATCTTGATCGGTACGCCAGCATTCACGTCGCGGAAATATTCGTCCGAAAGAGACGTGGAATCATATTCGACGTGATTGAAGATATAAAGCCGCCGACCCTTCGGCTCGTGGACGAGACACACGCCCATCTCGCTCGATTCCATCAGGATCTCGAGGCCGTCGACCTTCTCGATGTCGGCCCGGCGCACCTCGGTCCAGCGCGACACCGGAACCTCGAAATTATCAGAGAAACCGTTGAGATAAACGGAAGAGGGCTTGAGATTACGGTGGCGGTAAACGCCGAAGGCCTTTTCCTTCAGTTCATATTTCGGCACGCCGTGGAAATGATAAATCCCCGCCATCGCACCCCAGCAGACATTCATGGTCGAATGGACGTTTGTCTGCGTCCAGTCGAAAATCTGCTGCATTTCCTTCCAATAGGTAACGTCCTCGTAAGGCAGCGTCTCGATCGGCGCACCCGTGATGATGAAGCCGTCAAATTTACGGTGCTTCACTTCCTCCCAGGTCTGGTAGAAGGCGAGCAGATGTTCTTCAGAAGTGTTCTTGGCCTTGTGGTTGCCGACACGGATCAGCGAGAGTTCTACCTGCAGCGGCGAAGCACCCACCAGGCGCGCCATCTGCACCTCGGTCTTGATCTTGTTCGGCATGAGGTTGAGCAGCCCGATGTGCAAGGGGCGGATATCCTGGCGGATCGCCACCGTTTCGGTCATCACCCGCACGCCCTCGTTCACGAGGGTTTCGAATGCGGGCAGCGTATCGGGGATCTTGATGGGCATTGCGGTCAACTCGATCAAAATAAAAAACCGGCGGCGAAAGAATCGCTACCGGTCCGCACGCGGCCCTTTAGCGATTTATTTAACGTGGCTGCAAGCCGGCCGGCCAAATCACCACGAGGCATCCTAATTAGCGCCAGTCGCGCTGCGAATCAACTGTCAATAGAGACAGCTGCACAAGCCATCACGCTTTCTTTATGGGTGGTGGAATCTGTTGATGGACCAGTAACGCCCCCATGTTATTAATGGTGTGATGGGCGATTTTGGAAAAAATAATGAAAAATGACGTCAAAGGGGGGAAGGGCATCCAGAGTCAGGACCGGGTGGGGTATGATCTCAGCCTGACATATCGGCTTGGAGTGATGTTCTCCGCATTCTGGAATTCGCAGGTTCGCGGCAAGGTCGTGGGACTTGCGATCCTGCTTGTCGTCATCATCCTGATGACCGCCTATGGACAGGTGATCCTCAACGAATGGAACGCCCCTTTCTACGATTCCCTCGAGCGTCGTGATCTCGGCGAGTTCTTCCGCCAGCTCGAAGTCTTCGCGATGATCGCCGGTGCGCTGTTGCTGCTCAACGTGCTGCAGGCATGGCTGAACCAGATGACCGCCCTCTACATGCGCGAAGGCCTCTCACGCGATCTCGTCGATCAGTGGCTGGAGCGCAAGCGCGCCCTCAAGCTCTCCACCATCGGCATCCTCGGCATTAACCCGGACCAGCGCCTTCACGAAGATTCCCGCAATCTTGCCGAAAGCACCACCAACCTCGCTCTCGGCCTCCTGCAATCGACCATTCTGCTCGTCAGTTTCATCGGCGTCTTGTGGGAACTTTCGAGCGGCTTTATCTTCCATATCAGCGGCCACAGCTTCACCATCCCCGGCTATATGGTCTGGGCGGCGATCTTCTACGCCGCATCGGCCTCACTATTGAGCCAGGTCGTTGGCCGCAAGCTCGTCAAGCTCAATGCCGACCGATTCTCGAAGGAAGCCGAACTGCGCTTTGCGCTGATGCATGCCAACGAGAACATGCCGGCGATAACAGTGGCGCGTGGCGAAGAGAACGAGCGCAAACGCATCAACGGCGATATCAGCAACGTCCTTACCGTCATCAAGCGGCTCGCCATGGCCAATACCAACCTGACCTGGGTCTCGGCGGGTTATGGCTGGCTGGTTATCGTTATCCCGATCATTGTTGCAGCCCCCGCCTATTTCTCCGGCGGCCTCACATTCGGCCAGCTGATGATGTCGGTTGGCGCCTTCAACCAGGTCAATACGGCGCTGCGCTGGTATGTCGCCAACTTCGGCCCGATTGCCGAATGGCGTGCCACGCTGATGCGCGTCACCGATTTCCGCCAGGCGCTTCAGGAGATGGATGATGACTTCGATTTGAAGGACGCAATCGTCTACGAGGAAACCGCGCCCGACAGGCTGATGCTGAAGGATATCGTCATCGTTGCCAAGCTTGGCGAGGATATCGACGATTGCGGCGGCTTCCAGATGCGCGAAACGGATGTGACGATCAGGGCCGGCGAAAAGGTCATGATCAACGGCGATCACAGCGTGAACCGCCGCCTGCTCTTTCAGGCCATGGCCGGCCTCTGGCCCTGCGGCAAAGGCACAATAGGCCTGCCGCCGATTGACGACATCCTGTTCATCCCCCAGGTTGCCTATGTACCGGGTGGAACGCTGCGCGAGGCGATCGCATTCCCCCAAAAACCCGAAGCCTATGACACCGCGGCCATCGAAGCCGCACTTGAGGCTGCCGGCTTGCATTCGCTGGTCGCCCGCCTCGATAGCCGCGCGCGCTGGGACAAGCTTCTCGATGCCGATGAACAGAAGGCAATCGGCTTTGCCCGCCTGCTCCTCGTCAAGCCGCGCTGGGCCGTCTTCGACGAAGTGCTCGAAGGCATGGAGCCGGAATGGCAGCGCACTATGACGAAGCTGCTTACCACGATGCCGGACACCGGCATGATCTATATCGGCCGCTCGGAGACCTATCTGGAAGCGCTGCATCCGCGCACATTGCATCTGCTGGCGCTGCCTTCGAAATCCGATGAAGAACCGGTAGCATCCGTCGCAGGATCAAGCGCCGCGGCAGCTCCTGCCCCGGCGCTCTGATCAATTCCAGTAGAAGAAATACACAGCGGTTTGGCTGAAATTGCTCCAGGAGAGCTTACATCGGCGGCATCACGCCGTTGATGCCGACGGCGACCTGAGCGGCCGAGATACTGCCGTCGGCTGCCCTTTCCGCCATGACGATAACGCCGGCGCCCGGCTTCAGATCATCTTTCGTTGCCGGCGCAAAGGTAACGATCGGCGTGCCCTCGGCAATCGAGATGGTCTTTTCCTTGCCCTGATAGGTGAGCGTGATCGTGTGGCCGTCAACAGCCTTGACCGCATTGCTGACGGTCGCATTGGTCATCGAACTGTTCGGCTGCACGTCCCACGGACGGCTGCCTTCGCCGGTGCCCTTCATCGCGGCCGGGAAGATCAGCACCTCGATCGCGCCATCGGGACCTGTGCCCTTCGGCAAGGAGGCGACACCAACGAAATCGCCGACCTTGATATCATCGACAGAAGCATTCCTGATACCCGAGACCTTCCAGCCGGACTTGAGCGCCACCGTCGCATCGCTGCCCTCGCGGGTCTTGACGGTTAGCGTGTCGCCGTTGAGACTCTCGATCGTGCCACGAACGCGCACGCGTTGGTTTTCCTGAGCAATCGCCGCCTGCGAAAGGCTAAGCACGACGAAGCCGCTGGCGGCAAGCGCCGTCAATATTCTGGTATAGGATTTGCAAGACATGTAACTCTTCCTTGTCGCCATTGATCGGCACGATCCCCAGCTGAGCGGCACTCTATGCCGCATGACGCGGCGCGGGCGAATCAAGGAAAAGTGAGGAAAGCGGAACCCGACAATCCGGTTCCAGACGCCGGAGTCCGCGAAAGACCTTTGAAAAGACCGGCTCAACCGGCAGCAGACATGTCCATGTACATGATTTCCCAGACATGGCCGTCGAGGTCCTGGAAGCTGCATCCATACATCGGCCCCATATCGAGGATCGGCTTCCAGGGCTTGCCGCCCGCTGCCAGCGCCTTCTTGAGGTAGTCATCCACCTCATCGCGGCTGCCGGCCGAAAGGCAGGTCAGCACTTCCTTGCCCTTCGTCGTATCGGCGATATCGCCCTCGATGAACTGCTGGAAATGACCGTGGGTCAGCAGCATCACATAGATGTTTTCCTCGACGATCATGCAGGCAGCATCGTCTGTGGTAAAATTCGGATTGTAGGAAAAGCCGAGCGCCGAGAAGAATTCCTTCGACTTGACGAGGTCCTTGACCGGCAGGTTCACGAAAATCATGCGCATGAAAAATCTCCCTTATGACGTGGCGGCACCATGCCGTTGATCACGTTCGGCCCAAGGACGGAGAAAAACCACCCGATCCGACATTTCAGGAAATTTTTATCGGATCAGCCTTCCAGCTCCTCGCGCAGCATTTCGAGTTCCAGCCATTCCTCTTCCATCTTCGTCAGGCTTTCGCGCAGCTTCTCCATCTCGGATGCCAGCCGGTTGAAGGTTGCCGGGTCCTTGGTGAAGAGGTTCGGATCGGCCATCTTCTCCTCACGCTTGCCGATCTCCGCCTCTGCCTTGGCCATTTCTTTCGGCAGGTTTTCGAGTGCGAATTTCTGCTTGTAGGAGAGCTTGACCTTCGAGGCAGAGGGTGCAGCAGCCGCAGTAGTCTCCTGCGCCTTAGGCTTTTCCGCCGCCTTCTCGGCCCTGCGGCGCTCCTCGGCTGCACCCTTGCGCTGCGCCAGCATGTCGGAATAGCCGCCGGCATATTCGATCCAGCGCCCGTCCGGCGCTTCCGGATTGGCTGGCGCAATCGTCGAGGTCACAGTCCGGTCGAGGAAGTCGCGATCGTGGCTGACGAGGATGACGGTGCCGGCAAAACCCGTGACGATCTCCTGCAAGAGATCCAGCGTCTCGATGTCGAGATCGTTGGTCGGCTCGTCGAGGATGAGCAGGTTCGTCGGCCGCGACAGGATGCGCGCCAGCATCAGCCGGGCGCGTTCGCCGCCGGAGAGATTCTTGATCGGCGTGCGCGCCTGCTCCGGCTGGAACAGGAATTCCTTCATATAGCCGGTCACATGCCGCTGCTCGCCATTGACCAGCAGATTCTCACCACGCCCATCCGTAAGGTAGTTGGCAAGCGTATCGTCGAGATTCAGATCCTCACGCTTCTGGTCGAGGGTCGCGATATCAAGATTGGTGCCGAGCTTCACCGTGCCGCTGTCGGGCGCAAGCTGACCGGTCAGCATCTTCAAAAGCGTCGTCTTGCCGGCGCCGTTCGGGCCAACGAGACCGATGCAATCGCCGCGATGCACGCGGATCGAGAACGGCGCGACGATCGGCCGGTCGTCATAGCTCTTGGTGATCTTGTCAGCCTCGATCACTAGCTTGCCGGATTCCTGCGCATCGGAAGCGCTTGCCTGCACGGTTCCCTGCGGTCCTTTGTGGCCACGATACTGCGAACGCATCGTCTGCAGCTCGCCGAGCCGGCGCATGTTGCGCTTGCGTCGTGCCGTCACGCCATAGCGCAGCCAGTGTTCTTCCCGCTCGATCGCCTTGCCGAGCTTGTGCTGCTCCAGCTCCTCTGCCTCCAGCACCTGGTCCCGCCATGCCTCGAAAAACGCAAAGCCTTTGTCGAGCCGGCGAGACGTGCCGCGGTCAAGCCAGACGGTGGCCGTCGAGACCATTTCGAGGAAGCGGCGGTCGTGTGAGATCAGCACCAGCGCACTGCGCGTCTTCTGCAATTCGCCTTCCAGCCACTCGATGGTCGGCAGGTCGAGATGGTTGGTTGGCTCGTCGAGCAGCAGGATGTCCGGCTCCGGCGCCAGTACGCGCGCAAGTGCTGCGCGGCGCGCTTCGCCGCCAGAAAGCTTCTTAGGATTTTCCTCGCCGGTCAGCCCGAGATGCGAGAGCAGGTAGCTGACACGATAGGGATCATCGCCCGGTCCGAGACCGGCTTCGGCATAGGCCTGCACGGTCTGGAAGTCGGCAAAATCCGGCGCCTGCTCCAGATAGCGCACCGTGGACGCTGGATGGCGGAAGACCTCACCCGACTGCGCGTCGACCAGGCCGGCGGCGATCTTCAGAAGCGTCGATTTGCCCGAGCCGTTGCGGCCCACGAGACAGATCTTGTCGCCGGACTCCACCTGCAGGGCGGCCCCCGCCAGAAGCGGTGCACCGCCGAAGCTCAGGAAGATATCGTCGAGTTTCAGAATGGGAGGCGCCAAGTATCAGACTCCGGAAAGATCATAGGGCCGCGCGAGCACGATGGCCCTGCCGCTGGCAAGCGAGAAGCGCACGGGGCCTTCCGCCACATTGGAAATGGTGCGCGACGAGCCGAAGGGCAAATGGAAGTCGGCGAGCGGATAGCGGGCATTTTCGATGAACAGGCCACGCAGCTCGCTGAAGCCTGGCACGGAAAACAGGCTGCCCGGCGGAAGATCGATCTCCAGCGAGCCAGGAAGCAAAGGCACGGCCTCCTCACTGCCCGAGGTCAGCAGCATGTCGAAGCCTTCCTCCGCCAACTCCACGGCGTAGAGCAGATGCTGCAAGGCGTGGTCGGACCGTTCACCGCCCAGCGCACCCGCAAGGATCAGGCGCTTGGCGCCACGTTCGATCGCCTCGGAAACGGCAATTTCACCATCCGTCGCAGCCTTTGCGGCTGGATAGGGCTGGCGTGGCACATCGGGAAAAGCGCCGTCGAGATCGGGCGGCGTGGAATCGAAATCGCCAACCCACAGTTCCGGCACCACGCCCAGGGCCGTCGCATGCCGCATGCCGCCGTCGGCCGCAATAAACCGGCTTTCCCGCACGGCGTCGCGCAGACGATCCGTCAGGCTGAGTGCCCCGCCGAGCAGGATGGTGAAGGTGGATTGGCTCATGGGCATTGCCCATAGCGCAAACGGGGGGTGAAGGGGAAGAGGCGCCGGATATCCGGTGCCTTTCCCTCAAAGCAATTCCCGCAAAAGCATGCAACGGTTTTGCGACCGGAATTGCGTCAATCAAATGCTCTAGAAGCGATAGGTGACACCGGCGCCGATCAGCCAGGGATCCAGTTTCGCCTTGCCACTGACATCGGCACCGCCGACGGTCGCATCGAAATCCGGACGCAGGAAGATCTTCTTCACATCCAGGTTCGCACCCCAATGCTCATCGAACATGTAGTCGAAACCGGCCTGCAGCGCGACGCCGAACGTGTTCTTCACATCGAGGCTGTCGGCGCTCTTGCCGGACTGGTTGTAGAAGACAGTGTAGTTCACACCGGCACCGAGATAGGGCTGGAAGGCACCGAAATCGGTGAAATGATATTGCAGCGTCAGCGTCGGCGGCAGCAGCCACGTCTTGCCGATTTCCCCGAGGCCGGCAATCGAGCCTTCGCCATGCACATTGGCATAGGTCGTGCCGAGAACGAGCTCGGCGGAAATATTGTCGGTGAAGAAATAGGAGATATCCACTTCCGGAATCACCGTGTCCGAATAGGACAGATCGGATCCGGGAATCCCATCGACTGAGCCGTTGTCGCGCGTGATCACGCCAAGCGCACGAAGACGTACCTGCCATGGGCTTTGCGTCGCCATTGGCGAGCCCGCCGAAGGCGCCAGATCGGCCGAAAGCGCCGCATGCCCGAAGGATGCGAAAACGATAGCGGTAAAAATACCCCTCAGCCGAAGCGGATGATGTTTCATGTGAATCTCTCCTGATGACGTCGAACGAGGAGAGACTTAGGCTTGCCTTGGATGGGTCGGCTTGAGCGAGATCAAACGCTCGGACTATTTTCTTAGCCCGGCGTATCCTTGTCGCGCGAAAGGAAGATCGCCTCGTAGCCGCCGATGAATTTCTCGAACAGCAGCGAGAAAGTGTCGATCTCCTCCTGTGGCCAGTCCCGCACAACCTCGGAAACGAAGGCGAGCTTCTGGGCCCGGATTTCCGCCAGCAGATCCTTCCCGAGCGGAGTCATGACGACGACGATACGTCGCGCATCCGCCTGCGAAGCCTCACGGCGCAGGACGTTGCGGCCCACCATATCGGACACGACGCGGCTTGCCCTCGACGGGTCGATGCGTAGCATCTCGGCAATGGCGCCGACCGTCACCTCGCCATTTTCCTGTGCGCGGCGCACGGCATCGAGTACGTCGAGATGAGACAGTTCCAGATCCGGTGCCACGCTCTGGATCGCCAGGCGGCCGATCAGCCGGCGGCCCGTCATCATTCGCATGCGCGTCATGGTGCGGCCGATGCGCGGCACACTGTCCAAAGGATCATCAAGCTCTGTCGTTCTTGTCTTGGTCAAGGTCTCGTTCATGACGGAATCATAACAGACCGGAGCTCAAAATAAAATATGCCAATGTCAATAATGTGCCCTTGACAAATATATGACATTAGCACATAATATATCCATATAACGAGAATGGCCCATCCCATGGATATGCAACTTGCCCCCGCACCGCTCGTAACGGATCCCCGTCGGCGGCTCATCCTCTTCTTCTTCCTGATGACCGCCATGTTCATGGCGACGCTGGATAACCAGATCGTCTCCACCGCACTGCCGACCATCGTCGGCGAGTTCGGTCATCTGGACCGCTTCGGCTGGATCGGTTCGGCCTATCTGCTGGCGCTCAGCGCCGTGATGCCGCTCTATGGCAAGCTCGGCGATCTCTTCGGACGCAAATATGTGATGATGACGGCAATCGCGATCTTCACGGTGGGCTCCGCCGTCTGCGGTCTCGCCGTCTCGATGAACACGCTGATTGCCGCCCGCGTGCTGCAGGGCTTCGGCGGCGGCGGCATCATGGTTTCGATTTTCGCCGTCAATGCCGACCTCTTCGAGCCGCGCGAACGCGCCCGCTACCAGAGCTATTCCAGCCTCGTACTGATGGCCTCCGGCGCCATCGGCCCGGTCCTCGGCGGCACGATGAGCGATCTCTTCGGCTGGCGCTCGATCTTCCTCGTCAATGTGCCGATCGGCTTCATCGTGCTTACCGGCCTCGCCTTCATGCTGCCTTACCGTAAGCCGCATCGCCGGCCGAAGATCGACTATGTCGGCGCACTCCTGCTGGCGCTGACGACAACCAGCATCGTGCTTGCGACCGACAGCAGCGAGCTTTTCGGTGCGTTGATCTCGCCGCAGAGCATCGGCATAATCGCCTTCGGTGTCGTTTGCGCCATCACCTGGGTTTTCGTCGAACGTCGCGCGCCGGAGCCGATCGTGCCGCTGGCGCTCTTCCGCAATTCCACCTTCAGCCTGCTGCTGGTAATCTCGATCATGGGCGGCGCAATCGCCATCGGCATGGTCAACTACCTCGCGCTGTTCCTTCAGACGACGACAGGCCTTTCGCCGTCGGGCGCCGGTCTGCTCTTCATTCTGCTGACAGGCGGTCTCGTCTGCGGCTCCCTGAATGCCGGCCGCATCATTTCGAAGACAGGCCGCTACAAGCCCTTCGCAATTGCCAGCCTCACCTGCAGCGCCATCGCTTTTGCACTGATCTCACAGGTTCACGCCGGCACACCGATTGCCTTCATCGGCGCGATCATGCTGCTGCACGGCATCGGTATCGGCCTTGCCCAGCAGGTTCCGGTCATCGGCGTTCAGAATGCCGCACCGGCCCGCGATGTGGGTGCTGCGACCGGCTCGGTCACGCTGTCGCGTATGGGCGGCGCCTCGATTGCCATCTCCATTTACGGTGCAATCATTGCATCGCAGCTCGGCAGGCTCGGCTCCTCAATCCCGGGGGTGGCCAATATCGAGGAGCTGACGCCGAAGATGATGGCAGCACTTCCCGAAGCCAGCCGTCAGGCGGTGGCTAATGCTTACGCCTCCGCCTTCTCGCCGCTGTTCATGACCTCCTGCGGCATCGCTTTGATCGGTCTGATCGCCGCCATCATGCTGAAGCCGGTGCAGCTCCCCCGCGCCGGCGAACAGAAGACCAGCCAGACCACCGCCGCCGCCGCCGAAGCCGCGGAGTAAGCACAGAGCGCGCGGCCTCCGCGCCTCTTCAATTTAGTCGGCTCGAAAACACCACCATTAATTGTATTATTCGCGCGAATGTTACGCGTGCCCGCATCGGTCGCCGTACTGACCGATTTTTTCCGCAGTGCAGCCGGAATCTGCACTCGCGATGGAACTTTCGCCATAATTTCATCGGAGCGAGAAGTGCCTCGACAGGCGGGGCATTGCCGAAATGCAACGGCGCCACATTTAGATAGAGTCTCGCTATGCAACCCATGCGGAAATCGGCTACAGCAAAGACTTGGATCGGCCGATTGTGCAGCGCGAGAACCGAGGCGGAAGCCTATTGAATTTTTCTGGCAACGGCCGGCCCGAAGATGCGGCAGACCGGCGACTTAAAATGGTGCGGAGAGACAGACTGGACAGCATGACGACGTGGAAATCGCCCGCGCTTTCCAGTGATGCCTTTTTCGCGCCGCGCCGTTGGGCGCGCCGTTTCCTGCTGCTGTCGGCCTGCGCCGTTGCGCTGAACGGCTGCGAGTCGTTGATCCAACAATCCTATCAGCCGACCGTGGGCCCTTCGTCCAATCCGCAAATCGTCGATGAAGTGCAGAAGAACGACCCGCGCGCCGCCATGGGCGCCCGCGAGCATCCGCGCATCGTTGCAAGTTATGGCGGCGAGTATAAGGACGCCAAGACCGAGCGCCTCGTCGCCCGCATCGCCGGCGCGCTGACGGCCGTCTCGGAAAATCCGAGCCAGTCCTATCGCATCACCATCCTGAACTCGCCCGCTATCAACGCGTTCGCGCTGCCGGGCGGTTATCTCTATGTCACCCGCGGCCTGCTGGCTCTCGCCAACGATGCCTCGGAAGTCGCGGCCGTGCTGTCACACGAGATGGGCCACGTCACCGCAAACCATGGCATCGAGCGGCAGAAGCGTGAAGAGGCGGAAGTCATTGCCAGCCGTGTCGTCGCCGAAGTGCTGTCTAGCGATATAGCCGGCAAACAGGCGCTTGCCCGAGGCAAGCTGCGTCTGGCCGCCTTCTCTCGTCAGCAGGAACTGCAGGCCGACGTCATCGGCGTACGCATGCTCGGTGAAGCCGGCTATGATCCTTATGCCGCAGCCCGTTTCCTCGACTCCATGGCCGCTTACAGCCGCTTCATGTCGGTCGATCCCGAGGCCGACCAGAGCCTGGACTTCCTGTCGAGCCATCCGAATTCCGCCCAGCGCATCGAGCTTGCCCGCACCCACGCTCGCGCCTTCGGCCAGGAAGGCTCCGTCGGTGATAAAGGCCGTGACTACTATCTCGATGGCATCGACGGCCTTCTCTACGGCGACAGCCCGGAAGAGGGCTATGTACGCGGCCAGACCTTCCTGCACGGCGGCCTCGGCATCCGCTTCGACGTGCCGCCCGACTTCAGCATCGACAACAAGGTCGAAGCTGTCATGGCAACCGGCCCGAACGATATCGCCATCCGCTTTGACGGCGTGGCCGACAACCAGAACCAGAGCCTGACGAATTACATTTCCAGTGGCTGGGTTACCGGCCTCGATCCCTCGACCATCCAGCCGATCAACGTCAATGGCATGGAGGCTGCGACCGCGCGCGCCACTGCCGACCGCTGGGACTTCGATGTCACGGTCATCAGAAACAACAATCAGATCTTCCGCTTCCTGACGGCGGTGCCGAAAGGCAGCCCGTCGCTGGAGCCGACGGCAGACGTTCTGCGCGCAAGCTTCCGCCGTATGACGCCGGACGAAGCCGCTTCGCTGAAGCCGCTTCGCGTGCGGGTGGTCACAGTCCGCCCTGGCGAGAACATCACCACGCTCGCTTCCCGCATGATGGGTACCGATCGCAAGCTCGATCTCTTCAAACTGATCAACGCCCTGCCGACGGGCGCTGCCGTTTCTCCCGGCGACCGCGTGAAGATTATCTCCGAATAAAAGAAGGCCCGGCTTATGCCGGGCCAGTCTGTGCTGCTGGGGAGTAATTCCTGTCAGGCATAGGCTGCCATGTGCGGATCGGCGCTGACGAGCGCCGTACGAAGCTTTTCCATCGCCCGGCTTTCGATCTGGCGCACGCGCTCTTTGGAAATGCCGAGGTCGGCGCCGAGCTCTTCGAGTGTCGCCCCGTCTTCAGCCAGCCGGCGCGCGCTGATGATCTTCATTTCACGCTCATTGAGATGCTTGAGGGCAGAGGCAAGCCAGACGCGACGGCGTTCGCCGTCGATCATGTTCGAGACCTGCTCATCCGGCAGCGGTTCGTCGCTGACGAGGAAATCCATCTTTTCTGCACTGTCGGCATCACCCGATACGGAAGGCGCCTGCAGCGAGGCGTCGTTGCCGGAAAGGCGCGCATCCATGGTCTGCACGTCAGCAAGGCTGACACCGAGGGCAGCCGCGATTTCCTGATGAATGGATTGCAGTGTCAGCTGCGTATCGCCCTTGGCAAGTTTGGCGCGCAGGCGCCGCAGATTGAAGAAAAGTGCCTTCTGCGCCGAACTCGTACCGCCGCGCACGATCGACCAATTGCGTAGGATATAGTCCTGGATCGAGGCGCGGATCCACCAGCTTGCATACGTGGAAAAGCGCACATCGCGCGCCGGTTCGAACCGGGCCGCGGCCTCCAGAAGCCCGACATAACCTTCCTGTACGAGATCGCTCATCGGCAGGCCGAAATTGCGGAACTTGCCTGCCATGGAAATGACGAGGCGCATATGCGCCATGGCGATCTGGTTGCGGGCGCCGCGGTCTTCATGATCTTTCCAACGAATGGCCAGGTTATGCTCTTCTTCACGGGCAAGATAGGGAGCCGCCATTGCTATTTTGATCATGCGCCGATCTGCAGACATGTTCTTCATATCGCTCTCCTAAATGGGCCACGTGCCTAAAAATGAACAAGCAAACATCGTTTCCGGAACATCGCTGCGCCGGAGCAAACTAGGGTCTTGAATGCATAAAGGCCTCCTCCTGGACTTTTCAGGAGGAGGCCCTATCTCTCGTCATGTGCCGCCAAGACGGCAGGATTGGATCTGTTTCTTGAGATTGCCGGAAAGGCAAATTCTGGAAATCATGATCCTCTCCTCATCGAACGTTGACAGCTTCGGCGGAAGTCAAACCGAGCTTTATGGGCTCCGGTCATGTCCGCACTACTGTGTATGAACGTCGTAGCGGCGAAAAAGTTCCAATAAAAAACCCGGCACCAAGGCCGGGTTTTTTCATCAGCAAAAACAATGCGCTATTAAGCGGCTTCGTCCTGCGAGTCGTCTTCTTCGATTACCTTGCCACGCTTCGGACCCTTGTTGAGATTGGTCTCGACGAGGCGAACTGCTTCGGTTTCAGACATTTTGTTGACGGCAGCGATTTCGCGAGCCATGCGGTCAAGAGCAGCCTCATAGAGCTGACGCTCGGAATAGGACTGTTCCGGCTGGTTCTCGGCACGATAAAGATCGCGAACGACCTCTGCGATGGAAATCAGGTCGCCGGAATTGATCTTGGCATCATATTCCTGAGCGCGACGGGACCACATGGTGCGCTTGACGCGAGCCTTGCCCTGCACGACCTTGAGGGCGCGCTCGACGAAATCGGTCTCGGAAAGCTTACGCATGCCAATGCTCATGGCCTTCGCGACCGGGACCTTCAGCCGCATCTTGTCCTTTTCGAAATCGATGACGAAAAGTTCAAGCTTCATGCCGGCGACTTCTTGCTCTTCGATAGCCGTGATGGTACCGACGCCATGTGCGGGGTACACGATCGATTCACCAGTCTTGAAGCCGTGACGTGCGGTAGAAGGTTTTTTCTGCTGGGTGGTCATTCTAATCAAAAACTCCCTGTTACGCTACCGGCGGCGGCCGGAGCCGGGTCAGTCAGGCCCGGATGAGACGGTTAAATCCGTCGGGTGACTTCACTCTGGTTCCACCAGACAGAAGCAAAAGGTATCCTTGCGCGCGATCTTGGGATCCGACAGCTCAAGTTATTGATATGTCACGGAAACCGCGTACGGATTTGTTTTACTTTCGTGATGGTTTTGGGCATGCGTCATGCCACAAATGGAACAGTGTGGTGAACGTATCACAAAAATATGAGGAAATCAATAATTTGCTTAACGTGAGTCATGTGGGCAACACATAGCCCCCATGTGACTCACGCGTAATTTGAAACGTTTAACCTGCGGCTGAACCCGGTTTCATCGGCACCGCACGTCGAAATTTTCAGTCGCCGCTGCCGGGCTTTTCCGAGAAGTATTTCTCGAATTTTCCGGTCTCGCCGTCCATCTCCTTGGCCTCGGCCATCGGCTCTTTCTTGACCGTGATATTCGGCCAGATGCTCGCATATTCAGCGTTAATCTTCAGCCACTTGTCGAGACCCGGTTCGGTATCGGGCTTAATCGCCTCGGCCGGACATTCCGGCTCGCAAACACCGCAATCGATGCACTCATCGGGATGGATGACGAGGAAATTCTCGCCCTCGTAGAAACAGTCGACGGGGCAGACTTCAACACAGTCGGTATATTTGCAGCGAATGCAATTGTCGGTCACGACATAGGTCATGAAGAACTCCAGGATTCCACGCGGGCGGGGCCGGGCAACCTGGAACGTCGCGCCTGTCCCCTAAGCCGGAGAGAAAGCGTGGACAGGCTTGGGAAGGCAAGCACGCTACCCGGCAGGTTGTGTGTCACGTATCGGCTTTACAGCAGGATTTCAAGGACAAACGATCTTCGAAAAGCTGACGGCAGGAAGAGTTTTCTAATCCTCATCCGACATCAGCCTGTCGATTGCGCGCCGCTCCTTTTTCGTCGGTCTTCCGGAGCCGGTGGCCCGAATAGCCAGCTCATAGGGCGTGAGGCGTTTTGCCACATCCGGAGGCGGCGACAGATCCTCATAGAGCAGCTTCGCCTCCTCATAGGGTCCGCGCCGCTCGCCCGGCAGCCGGACAACGAGAATGACATCCCGCCGCTCCAGCCTCAGCTCAACGCGATCGCCCACCTTGACCATCTGGCTCGGCTGCGCACAGCGTGCGCCATTGATGCTGACGTGACCGGATTGGATATGGCTCTGCGCCAGCGAGCGCGATTTCACCATACGTGCGAAGAACAGCCATTTGTCGATGCGCTGGCGCGAACCGCTCCCTGGCTGTGTCTCTCCGCTCATGACTACTTCTTCATCTGCTCCTTGAGCGCTGCAAGCTTGGCAAACGGCGAATCCGGATCGATCGGCTTCTCCTTGCGCGGCGGCTTGGCCTCGAAGCGCAGCGGCTGCGAATTGCCGCGGTTGTTGTTGCGGTCGTTGCGATCGCCACGATCCTTGCGGTCCTGCCGGTCGCCGCGCTGCTCGTTGCGGTCATTACGCGCGTGCTGAGGCCTGCCCCCATCACGATTGCCGCCGTCACGATTGCCGCCTTCCCGGTTACCGTCACGATTGCCATCCCGGTTGCGGTTGTTGTTGCGATTACCATCCCGGCTCTCGCCACCTTCGCCACCGCCCTGGCGGCGATTGTTGCGCTCACCGCGGTCCTGACCCTGGCCTTGGCCCTGTCCGCCGCGGCGGTCGCCATGGCCGCGCGCCTGGCGCTGGTTTTCGTTGCGGCCACCGAGGCGCCACAGGAGAACCGGCTTCGGCTCTGCAGCTTCGCCCGCCTCAGCCGAGTCTTCGGTAACTGCAGGCGTTTCCTCAGCTACAGGTGCGGCTTCGACAGCGGGCGTTTCTTCCGAAGCGCCGTCTGCGTCATCGTGGTCGGCCTTTTCAGCCGTTTCCTCTGCTGCAGCCTCAGTCACCGCTGCAGCCGGAGCGGATGCTACATCCTGCGTTGCGAGGAATGCGGCTGCCTCTTCGGCCTTCACGGCATCGGCGCGGTAGCCGAGACCCTTGAGAATCTCTTCCATGTCTTCGAGCGTCGCGCCGAGAATGGATAGCATCGCCGTCGTCGTCGTGAAACGGCGACCGTCATAGGCGCCTTCGGGACGCGTGCCTTGACCCGGCTTCCACTGCAGGAGCGGACGGATGAGGTCGGCAAGACGCTCCAGGATGTCGATGCGCACGGCGCGCTTGCCGAGGAAACGGAAGCCCGCGAGCTTGTAGAACATACGCTCGAAGCTCGGATCGGTGACCACAGAGGTACGGCCGGCGGCGAGCACCGGAATGAGATCGCCGTAGCCCGGCTTGTCGAGACCGTCATTCTTCAGTGCCCAGAGGAGGGTGATGAGCTCCGCCGGCGCCGGCTTCAGAAGCGCAGGCACGAAGATATGATAAGCGCCGAAGCGAATGCCGTATCGGCGCATGGAAGCGCGCGCATCCTGATCCAGAGACTTCACTTCTTCCGTCACGTCGCGGCGGAAGAGCACGCCGAGATTCTCGACGAGCTGGAAGGCAAGCCCCTTGGCAAGGCCCTGCAGGTCTTCGGCGCGCGACAGGTCGTCGAGCGGCTTCAGCACCGTGCTGATATGATGATTGACGAAGCGCTCGATACGGGCGGCGACATGGTCACGCGCATTGCCCGTGAGCTGCTCGTCGGCAAGCAGGATGACACGCGGACGCATCACATGATCGCTGCCCGAAAGGCGGCCGACAGGATCGCCGAGCCACCGGACGAGTCCATCCGATCCGATCGCCAGATCGGCATTGCCTGCGGCATGCAAGCGTGCGGCACGAGCTTCGAATTCGAGAGCAAGCGCCTTCTGCGACGCAGCCTGAACCGCCTTGGCATCCGGCCCGTCCGTTCCCCCAACAGGCGTGAAACGGAACCCGGTCAACTGCCCCACATGATGTCCTTCAACAAAGACATCGCCATTCACACTGATTTCAGCTTCCAGCATCGCATTCTCTCTCAGGCGCTTCATGAGCACAGATGTCCTGCGATCAACAAAGCGTTTCGTCAACCTTTCATGTAACGCATCGGACAATCGATCTTCGATTTCCCGCGTCTTTTCCTGCCAGTGTGTCGGATCGGCAAGCCAGCCGGGCCGATTCGATACATAGGTCCAGGTTCTTATCTGCGCGATTCGCGCCGAAAGCGTGTCAATTTCTCCATCTGTCCGATCCGAACGGTGAACCTGTTCGGCTAGAAACTGCTCGTTCACCGTGCCATAGCGCACTAGATCGGAAAAGAGGGTAGAAATAAGATCGGCATGTTGCGCAGGCGTTATGCGCCGATAGTCCGGCAGAGCGCAAGCCTCCCAGAGCTTTTCGACCCGCGCCGGCGTGCTAGCGAGATCAATAATTTCCGGATAGCGCGACAAATGTTCGAGCGCTTGCTGGTCGACTGCCGGCAGCGCCCGGGTCAGACCCGGCACGCGGGGGCCGGTCTCAAGGCTTGCCCGCAGGGACTGTATCGAGGAAAAATCGAGATCCTTGGTACGCCACTGCAGAACCTTGATATTGTCGAACTCATGGCCCTCGATGCGTTGCACGAGTTCCTCGTCGAAGGGTGAAACCTGGCCGGTTACTCCAAAGGTTCCGTCACGCACATGACGGCCGGCGCGGCCAGCGATCTGGCCGAGTTCGCCGGGGTTGAGGTTGCGGAATTGATACCCGTCGAACTTCCGGTCCTGCGCGAAGGCCACATGGTCGACATCGAGATTGAGACCCATGCCGATCGCATCGGTCGCGACGAGATATTCGACGTCGCCCTCCTGATAGAGCGCTACCTGCGCATTGCGGGTGCGGGGGCTGAGCGCTCCGAGCACGACAGCCGCACCGCCGCGCTGGCGCCGGATCAGTTCCGCGATCGCATAAACTTCGTCCGCCGAGAAGGCGACGATTGCCGAACGCTGCGGCAGCCGGGTGATCTTCTTCTGCCCGGCATAGAGAAGGTGGGAAAGCCGCGGCCGCTCCGTGACCGTAATCCCCGGCAGAAGCTGCTGCAGGATCGGCCGCATGGTGGCAGCACCCAGCAGAAGCGTCTCCTCGCGCCCGCGCAGATGCAGGATGCGGTCTGTAAAAATATGGCCGCGCTCGAGATCTCCCGCGAGCTGCACTTCATCGATGGCGACGAAGGCTGCCTTGGTTTCCCGTGGCATCGCTTCGACCGTACAGACCGAGAAACGCGCATTCGGCGGCGAGATCTTTTCTTCGCCGGTCACCAGCGCCACGTTGTGGGCGCCGACCTTTTCGACCACGCGCGTATAGACTTCGCGCGCCAGCAGGCGGAGCGGCAGGCCGATGACACCCGTCCCATGCGCCACCATGCGTTCGATCGCATAATGGGTCTTGCCGGTATTGGTCGGCCCGAGCACCGCGGTCACGCCGCGCCCGCTCAGTATCATCGGCTGCGAAGTCAGGGTCATATTCCATGCAAGTGAGGCGGTGACGCCCCAGGGTCAAGTCGGAGCTGCGAATGAGGCACAGAACACATGGACAGCCGAAGCTTCAAACGCAAGGGCAGATTTGAAATAGACTTGGGATTGAGCACGGAAGTCACAGCCCGCTAAGTCCTTGATTTAAGATTCGGAACAGCTTGAGAACGAATCGGAGACGAATCGCTGACTCCGGCGGATTCAGCTTTTGTTCACGGCTAAGTATTGATTTTGAATCGCTTTTTTACACTAGATGCTGAATCTGCAGACTCGCCTGAGAACAAATGCTGGCAACCGCGATTAACGCTTCTTGCCGCATCGTAAAGGCGCAAAGGTCAAGCCCGAAATTAACGCTTCGACCAAAGCCGGAACGAATCGGAGACGAATCGCCGATCTCGAGGTTTTCCCCTTTCGTTCACGGCGAGATCTTGTGGCGTTTTCGCCACCGATCCCAAGATACGGGTTCTGGGTTTGCCGCAGCCATTCCGAGCTGTCGGATCGCATTAATCTTTTGCATGCCGAATTTACGGAGCCTTAAGCAGGCCGGTGCCGGTAGGCCGATGAAAGTCATGGCTGATCAAAGCCGGAACGAATCGCCGACGAATCGGAGACATGTTCATTTTCCTGTTTTGTTCACCGCAACATATTGTATTCAAAGAGAATTTTAACCATACCCGGAAAATACTAGATAGCACTTCGCCGACTTGCTTTCGAAGGAACCGGCTAAATTCGGCTTCTGTCGCAATGGGTGATAACGCCGCCGTGATATTCTGAGAGTTTTAGCCGGGAACAAAAATCGCGGATGCGGGTTTCTAGTCCAGTCGAAATGAGAATGAGGCAGGACAAACACCATGCTTGGCACGATACTTCTTATTATCCTTATTCTGTTATTGGTCGGCGCCTTGCCGAATTGGGGTTATAGCCGCGGCTGGGGCTATGGACCTTCCGGTGGTTTGGGGTTAGTTCTCGTCATCATTATCATTCTTGTACTGATGGGCCGAATTTAAAGGCCGGTAACCTGGGGAGTTAGACATGAAAAGGATTGTTCTTAGCTGCGCTCTCATTGGCGCTCTCGCCTCCTGCACCCCGACGGAGCAGGGCACGGCGATTGGTGCGGGCACGGGCGCCATCATCGGCGGCGCCGTCAGCAACAGCTGGGGTGGCGCGGCAGTCGGCGCAGTCGCCGGCGGTCTGACAGGCGCACTGATCGGCCAGTCGGTTGAACGCCGCGGCTACTGCATCTATCGCGACCGCTACGGTCGCCGCTACGAAGCGCGTTGCCGCTAATCAGCATCGGCCCATCGGAAATTTTGAACGGGCGCTTCAGCGCCCGTTTTTCTTGCCCGCTTTTGTCGTCAACGCCGCGTTGACGATCGGTCGCTGAAGGCAAATCTACCGCGCCAACAGGACCAAGCGCATATTCCTTTTCAACATCACAAGGGCAGAGCATGTGCCGCCCCTGAATGAAAAGGAACGCTACCATGGCCCAGATTTTCCTGAATTCCGCCGTCGCCGTCCTGATCGCCTCGGCTTTCCTCACGACGGCAGTCGCTGCCCTCCGCAAGCAGGACCGCGCCTTCCAGAAAGTGCCCGTCAAAGCCAATAGACGGCGTCATCCGAACGCCTGACTCCATCAATGAACCGAACCGCGTGTCGTCAACTATACGCGCGCCCGTCCGCAGGGAGACACGACCATGAACAAGATCATCGCGATCGCAGCCCTCATCACCATTGCCCTCGCGGCTTATGGAGCGTCTGCCGGCCCCTATGACAGTGCCGGCAGCTTCCCGAGCAACTACGTCCACAGCCAGAAGAAATAGGTTCAGACGAAGAACTGACCGCCATTGGCCGTCAACGTCGAACCGGTAATGAAACCGGCATCGTCGGAAACGAGGAAGGTCACGCAGCGCGCGATCTCCTCGGGTTCGCCGAGGCGCCCGACCGGGATTTGCGGAATGATCTTCTCATTCATCACCTTTTCCGGCACGGCAAGCACCATCTCCGTCCCGATATAACCGGGGCAGATGGCGTTGACGGTGATGTCCTTGACCGCACCTTCCTGGGCAAGCGCCTTGGTAAACCCGAGGTCGCCGGCTTTTGCGGCAGAATAGTTCACCTGCCCCATCTGGCCCTTCTGGCCGTTGATGGAGGAGATATTGACGATGCGGCCGAAGCTGCGGTCACGCATGCCGCTCCACACATGGTGCGTCATGTTGAAGAGGCCGGTGAGGTTGGTATTGATCACCTCATGCCACTGCTGCGGCGTCATCTTGTGAAACATCGCATCGCGCGTGATGCCGGCATTGTTGACGAGGATCTCGACCGGGCCGAGTTCAGCCTGGACCCTCGCAATACCTTCGCCGCAGGCAAGATAGTCGGACACGTCCCACTTGAAGACGGGCACGCCGGTAACATTATGAAATGCCTTGGCCTTTTCATCATTGCCGGCGTAGTTGGCAGCAACCTTATAGCCGGCATTCTTTAGAGCCATCGAAATTGCCGCGCCAATGCCGCGCGTACCACCAGTGACCAAAGCCACTCTGCTCATGTTCCGCTCCCCAGTTATTGTCAGCCCGCTCTCGGGCGGGCCTCAAGAAACATGCATTGTACGCTATTTACATTGCCTCGAAGCACATCGCGACACCCATGCCGCCGCCGATGCAAAGCGTGGCGAGACCCTTTTTGGCGCCGCGGCGCTTCATTTCGAAGAGGAGCGTGTTGAGAACTCGCGCACCCGAAGCGCCGATCGGATGACCGATCGCGATCGCGCCGCCATTGACGTTGACGATATCAGGATCCCAGCCGAGATCCTTGTTCACGGCGCAGGCTTGGGCCGCGAAGGCTTCATTGGCCTCGACGAGGTCTAGATCGGCGACGGACCAGCCGGCCTTTTCCAGCGCCTTGCGGGAAGCAGGGATCGGGCCGGTCCCCATAACTTGCGGATCGACACCGGCTGTTGCCCAGGAAACGATGCGGGCAAGCGGCTGGATGCCGCGACGCGACGCTTCCGCTTCGCTCATCAGCACGGCTGCGGCAGCGCCGTCGTTGAGACCGGAGGCATTCGCCGCGGTCACCGTGCCATCCTTGTCGAAGGCGGGTCGCAGCTTGCCCATGGCCTCCAGCGTCGCGCCGTGACGGATATATTCGTCGGCATCGACGGTTACATCACCCTTGCGGCCCTGAATGATGAAGGGAACGATTTCATCCCGGAAGCGGCCAGCCTTCTGCGCGGCTTCTGCCTTGTTCTGCGATCCGACGGCGAACTGGTCCTGGTCGTCGCGCGAAAGCTGCCATTGGCGTGCGATATTTTCTGCAGTAACGCCCATGTGATAGCCGTAAAAGGCATCGGTTAGACCGTCCTTGATCATGATGTCGATCATCTTCATGTCGCCCATCTTCACACCGCCGCGCAAATGCGCCGCGTGTGGCGCCATCGACATGGATTCCTGACCGCCGGCGACGATGATCTTCGCATCACCGAGCGCGATCTGCTGCATGCCGAGGGCAACGGCACGCAGGCCGGAACCGCAGAGCTGGTTGACGCTCCAGGCCGTCGCCTCCTTGGGTACACCGGCCTTCATCGCCGCCTGGCGAGCGGGGTTCTGGCCCTCGCCGGCCTGCAGGACCTGGCCAAGGATGACCTCGTCCACGTCTTCAGGGGAGACACCTGCCCGCTCCAGCGCGCCCTTGATGGCGGCTGCGCCGAGCTCGTGAGCGGGAATTGTGCCGAAAGCACCGTTGAAGGAACCGACAGCGGTGCGCGCTGCGCTGGCGATGACGACGGATGAACTGCTCATGGGGTGGTTTCCTCGTTTCTCGTCACACATATAAGTGGAAACTGACAAAGCTGCAGGCGCAAGTCAAATGCCAAGACTATTCCACCATTTGCTGCAGCGCCCTCAAATGGATTTATCCGTACAGGGAAAGGGCTTGCCGCATCGCACAAAGAGATTGTCACCGCCCTTCTTTTGCGTCTACAGTCTCTGGTGGAGGAGTATCCATACAATCAGACGGGGTTCGGGAGACTGATATGGCGAAGACTGAGGGTCAGATCGTAATTAAGAAATATGCCAATCGCCGCCTCTATAATACAGGCACCAGCACCTATGTGACGCTGGAAGACCTGGCGGAGATGGTGAAGAAGGGGGAGGATTTTGTCGTCCAGGACGCCAAAAGCGGTGACGACATCACACATTCGGTACTGACCCAGATTATTTTCGAGCAGGAATCGAAGACCGGCAACACGCTGCTTCCGATCTCCTTCCTGCGTCAGCTGATCACCTACTACGGCGACCAGATGCAGATGGTCGTTCCGAGCTTCCTGGAACATTCCATGCGAGCCTTCACGGAACAACAGTCGCAGATCCGTGAGCAGGTGAACCGTGCCTTCGGCGAAACGCCGCTCGGCAAGAACCTGCAGCTTCCCATGCAAATGGTCGAGGAGCAGGTCCGCCGGAATACCGAGATGTTCCAGCAGGCCATGCAGATGTTCTCGCCCTTCATGACGCCGCCGCCCAAGGAAAGCCGCAAGGCAGAGGCGAAGGACATCGACGAGCTGAAGGAACAGCTTCGCGCACTGCAGAACAAGCTCGACAACCTATAGGCCGATCGAAACGTCCCGGCCGGCGCTGCGGATCGACACCGCAAAGCCGCCGATCACGTCGATCAGCGCAATGGTCATCAGGATGAAGAAGACCTGGGTCGCCGCATCCTGGACGAGAAGAAACTCGACCAGGAAGGCGATGAAGACCAGCATCGACAGCATATGGTTGATGAGGTTGCCGGAAGCGTTCCGGGTCGCCTTCAGGATCTCGAAGAAGAGTACAACGAGCGCCACGACGATGAAAAGATCGCCGAGCGCCATGCTCCAGATTGCGCCCGAAAGCATCGACAGCACGATCACATCGTGCTGTAGCGAGGGAATTCCGCCGCCGCCCATCAGGCCCAGCATCGCCAGATTGTAAAGAATAAATGGAATAACCATCAGCGGCATTGCGGTAATCATGCAGAAAAATCTCCCTGATCTCTAGGGAATACTGCCTGACATCACCGTGTCACTTCAAGGCACTGAAGATTATAATATCCTGAAAAGAAAAAGGCCGGCATAGAGCCAGCCTTCAAAACCTTCATAGGACAAAACCGCATAAAGAATTATGCGCTTTCCTTCGGCGTCAGAACCTGGCGGCCACGGTACATACCGGTCTTCAGATCGATATGGTGCGGGCGGCGCAGTTCGCCGGAGTTCTTGTCTTCGACATAGGTCGGAGCCTTCAGCGCATCAGCCGAACGGCGCATGCCGCGCTTGGACGGGCTCGTTTTTCTCTTCGGTACAGCCATTTCTCTTACTCCACTTGCGGGCAAAACATTCCCACGGCCAGACTGGCGGCCGAAACGGACATGTCGCGATTTCGGAATTTTGCGCGCTTATACATGCAAGGCGCGGCCTTGACCAGTCCCCATATGTATTTTTTGCGATGCCTCTGATTCTCCGCTTAGACTTCGTCTTCCGGTACGATCCACGGCTCGGCGCGGGCTGCTTCTTCCCACTTCCGCCAAGCCGGATGCGCCTTCATCGTGTTCATGTAAGCCAGTATATCGGCGCTGCTGACGAGATCATAGATATCGAAGCGATTGACGACGGGCGCAAACATCGCATCCGCTCCGCTGAATGCACCGAAGAGGAACGGTCCACCGGATTTCTGCAGCAGGTCGCGCCAGATTGTCTCGATGCGACTGATATCGGCAGAGATGCCGTCAGGCAGCGCGATCTTGCCCTTCGGCCGGCGAATATTCATCGGGCAGGCGCTGCGCAGCGCCCGGAAGCTCGACATCATCTCCATGGAGGCCGAACGGGCGAGCGCCCGCTCGGCGCGATCCTTCGGCAGCAACCCGGCATCTGGGTAAAGCTCGGCTACATATTCGATGATCGCGAAGGATTCCCAGATCTTCAGCGCACCGTGCTGCAGCAGGGGCACATGGCCGCTCGGAGAGACCGCCTTGATATTGGGATTGCCGTTTGGATAATCGAAGGGGATCAGCACCTCTTCGAAATCGATGCCGACGCCCGTCAGCGCCATCCACGGCCGGAAGGACCAGGAAGAGTAGTTCTTGTTGGCGATATAGAGCGTCAGCTTGTCCATGGTGTGTTCCTGTCAGGGTTCGAAATCGAAGATCAGCAGTTCGTGGAAGTGGTTCATATCCTCGAACACGCAGAAGGCCGGCGGGTTGAGTTCCAGTACCGGCGCCCTGCTGCGGATATCCTCTGTCACCTCGTCAAGCATTGCCTGCCAGCGCGGCAGCGCCTCGTCTTCCAGCCGCTCGATCGCATAGGTGAAGGTCATGTGGAACTTGTAATTCTCATGGTGGGGCTGACGGTAACCCAGGAGATCGGCGAATGCGTCGCGCCAGGCGCGCATAACCTTGCGGTCATCCTCTGTCGCACCCTCGAGGAGTAGGCCGGACGGACGGGCTTCGACGATCGCGACCTTGAAGGGATCGAACATCTTGAAGCCTTCGAGCCGCGCGCCCAGGAGCTCTGTCATGTCATCGATCGGCGTATCGAGCGGAATATTATCAGGCCAATGGTTCTCCTTGCGGCCGGTCTCGATCACGCCTTCAAAAAGCGTCATATGGAGGCTGGTGATTGGCGTGAAGATGAATTGTGGTGCCTCGGGCATCGCCAGATATCTCTCACGCGCTTCGATCAGCACCTGCTGCGTTCGTGAGCCCCTCGGGGGATGGCAGACGATCGTGTTGCCCCGCTCGGGCAGGAAGCCGCCGAGCTTCTGGTAGCGGGAGCCGAGATGCCGCGGCGGAGCCGGATTATGGGTCTTCGAATACTGGAGAAGCTCGGGCGAAAGTGTCGTGGTGGTCATGGGCGACTCGGGGCTTTGATTGCTGATGCATTCGCCCATATGGCAGGATCAAGAATGTCAGATGACGCTTGCCGCTTCCAACGACAAGTTCTGATTCAATCATAGATGCACTTGATGTAATCGCCCGAGCCCTGCGCCCGCCGTTCGATGAGCGCTGCAAGCCTGCGCAGCCCTCGTCCGGGTTTTCCGGCATTGCGATCGATCGGGTTCGGCAGCGAAACCGCAAGCAACGATGCCTGGCGGCGCGTAAGCTTCGAGGCAGGCACCTTGAAGTGATATTGCGCAGCCGCCTCGATACCGTAAATGCCTGGCCCCCATTCGGCGATGTTGAGATAAATCTCCATCAGCCGCCGCTTCGACCAGACGAAATCGGAGCCGACAGCCAGCGGCAGTTCCAATCCCTTGCGGATGAAGGAGCGGCTGTTCCAGAGGAACAGGTTCTTCGCCGTCTGCATGGGAATGGTGCTGCCGCCACGCGTCTCCTGGCCCTTCAGCGTATCCTCGACCAGCATCCGCATCTCGCCCCAATCGACACCGCCGTGGAAGCAATATTGCCCGTCTTCCGACATCATCACCGATTGCACGAGCACAGGCGCAACATCGTCGATCGACACCCACCGCCGGTCATAACCACGCAGAAGCACGAGGTCGCGCAGCATCAGCGTCGAAACCGGATGGATGAAGGGCAGCAGATAGAGAAGGATCAGCACATAGGGCAAAAGCAGCACCGCCAGAACGGCAAGAACAATGCGCTTCAGCACCTGGCGGTCTCCAACCCAGCGCCGGCGAACCGGCGCATCGACGCTCTCCTCTGTCTGCGGCGCTATATCCAATGTCCCAGTCCGATTTCGCCCTTGTCGTTGTCATACCGCCTGAAAACCGTCATTGCCAGAGTGCAGCGGAAATCTTGACGCGGTGATCGACAATTCCGTTGCCAGCAGCCGTTCTGCCGTGCCAAAGAGCGCGGATGGACGCTAAGCGGGAAACATTCGAGACACGGTTGAAAAACAGCGCCGCCGAGATCGAGGGGCTGCTCGATCTGCTGCTCGCTCCTGCCATGCTGTCCGACGAGATCGCCCGTCCCGATCTTCTGCGAAGCGCCATGCACTACGCCGTCCTGAATGGCGGCAAACGCCTGCGCCCCTTCCTTGTCATCGAGAGCGCAGCACTTCTCGGCGGCAACAGGCAGGCAGCACTTCGCGTCGGCGCGGCACTCGAATGCATCCATAGCTATTCACTCGTTCACGACGATCTGCCGGCTATGGACGACGACGACCTGCGCCGCGGCAAGCCGACCGTACACATCAAATTCGACGAAGCGACCGCCATTCTGGCGGGCGACAGCCTGCTGACCTACGCGTTCGACATCATCGCCGCGCCGGAAACCGACCTGCCGGACCGCAGCAAGACAGAACTCGTTCTGGCGATCGCCCGCGCCGCTGGCCTCGGCGGCATGGCCGGCGGACAGGCCCTTGATCTTGCGGCGGAAAAGCAGGCGCCCGATGAAGCCGGCATCATTCGTCTGCAGGCGATGAAGACGGGTGCACTGATCCGCTTCGCCTGCGAGGCCGGCGCCATCATTGCCGGCGCTTCGGCCGAAGACCGGCAGCGCCTGCGCCGCTTCGGCGAAAAGATCGGCCTCGCCTTCCAGCTTGCCGACGATATTCTCGACCTGATCTCTGATGCCCAGACGATGGGCAAGGCGACCGGCAAGGATGCCGCCCGCGGCAAGGGAACGCTGGTGGCACTTCACGGCATGGAATGGGCGGAGAAGCGGCTGCGTCAGCATGTCGAGGACGCGGAAGAGCTGCTCGCCCCCTATGGTGAACGCGCCGCAGTGTTGATCGCCACGGCCCAGTTCGTGGCCGAACGCAAGAGCTGAGACAGGGGAAGGGCGGGACTATCCAGCCCTGCTGCAGGAGGTCGTCGAAAAGCGGAGTGATTACTCCGCTGCCGTCTTCTGGCCGAAACGCTTCTCGATATAGTCGATGACGAGCGCCTCGAAATCCGAGGCGATATTTGGGCCGCGCAGCGTCAGGGCCTTCTTGCCGTCGATGAAGACGGGGGCAGCCGGCGTCTCGCCGGTGCCGGGAAGCGAAATGCCGATATCGGCATGTTTGCTTTCGCCCGGTCCATTGACGATACAGCCCATGACGGCGACATTGAGTGCTTCCACACCCGGATATTTCTCACGCCAGATCGGCATATTCTTGCGGATGTCGTTCTGGATGTTCTGCGCGAGCTCCTGGAATACCGTCGAGGTCGTGCGCCCACAGCCGGGACAGGCCGCGACGACCGGCACAAACTGGCGGAAACCCATGACCTGCAGCAGTTCCTGCGCCACTTGCACCTCGCGGGTGCGGTCACCATTCGGCTCCGGCGTCAGCGAAATGCGGATCGTATCGCCGATGCCGTTCTGCAGCACATAGCCCATGGCAGCCGAAGAGGCGACGATGCCCTTGGTGCCCATGCCGGCTTCGGTCAGGCCGAGATGCAGCGCATGGTTGGAGCGTTCGGCGAGCATGGAATTGACGGCGATCAGATCCTGGACCTGGCTGACCTTGGCCGACAGGATGATGCGGTTGCGCGGCAGGCCGATCTCTTCGGCAAGCTGGGCAGACAGCAACGCCGACTGCACGATCGCCTCGTGCGTCACCTGCCGGGCCGAAAGCGGCGATCCTTCGGCCTGGTTCTTGTCCATCAGCTGCGTCAGCAGTTCCTGGTCCAGCGAACCCCAGTTGACACCGATGCGCACCGGTTTGTTATAGCGGATCGCCATCTCGATGATTTCGGCGAACTGCTTGTCCTTCTTGTCCTTGAAACCGACATTGCCGGGGTTGATGCGATATTTCGCCAGCGCTTCGGCGCAGGCCGGATGATCGGCAAGCAGCTTGTGGCCGATATAGTGGAAATCGCCGATCAGCGGCACATCCATGCCGAGGCGCAGCAGCCGCTCGCGGATCTTCGGCACGGCGGCAGCACTTTCGTCGCGGTCGACGGTGATGCGTACCAGCTCCGAACCGGCGCGATGGAGTGCAGCCACCTGCGCAACCGTGGAATCCACATCCGCCGTATCGGTGTTGGTCATGGATTGCACGACGACCGGCGCACCGCCGCCGACGATGACACCGCCGACATCGACGGCAACGGAAGCGCGGCGCGGTTTCGGATCGAAATCGAAAGCAGACATAAAGAGCTCTTACACCCGGAAAACAGAGCCTTTCAGGTGGATCAAGCCCGCGAGCTTGTCAACCGCCCCGTATATCACTTTTGTTTGGAGGCGGCTCAGTGGCCGCCGCCCGAGACCCCGTCGGCATATTGCGCGAGCCTGGAGAATGCGAGAACCACGAGCAGCAGCACCGGCAACGCCATAAAGACGGCCGCAAAGCCCACATGCTCGGCCACGAAGCCGATCACAGAAGGCGCCACCAGCATGCCGGAATAGCCCAGGGTCGTGACGACGGAGATGCCGATGCCGGGCTTCAGACCGGGGATGTTGCCCGCTGCCGAAAAGGCGATCGGCACCATGTTCGAAATACCAATACCGCAAAGCGCGAAGCCGATGATGGCGATTTCGGCATTAGGCGCAAGGCTCGCAAGCAGCATGCCGACGATGGCAAAGAGCGTGCAGATGCGCAGCGTCTTGACCCCGCCGAGACGATCGCGGACCAGATCGCCGGCAAAGCGCATGGTCGCCATAGCCGCCGAGAAGGCCGCGAAGCCGAGGCCGGAGAGGGCGACCGACGCACCCATTTCCTGCCTGAGATAAAGCGCCCCCCAGTCGAGGACAGCACCTTCCGGCACCATGCAGAACAGCGCCATAACACCGAGCAGCCACGGCAGCGGCACCATCGGCAGCTTCGTTTTCTCCTTCTTGGTATCGGGATGCGGCGGATCGGCCAGAACCATCGGCCAGGCAACGGCAAGGAAAACAGCGGCCAGCACGGTCGCCAGTTCCGCGTGGCCGAGAATGCCGAGCCTGGAGATCACCAGGCCGCCAAGGCCGGAGCCGATCAGGCCGCCAAGGCTCCAGAACGCATGGCAGGATGACATGATCGCGCGGCGCATGGATTTTTCCACCGCCACGGCATTGGCGTTCATTGCCACGTCCATCGCGCCCATGAAACCGCCGAATAGGAAGAGCGAGATCGCCCCTATGATGACGTTGGGAGCCAGCGTCAGCGCCAGAAGCATTGGCAGCAAACAGACGGCGAGCACCCGCACGACAACGCGTGAACCATGCTTGGCGATCTGCGCGCCGGCGATTGGCATCATGACCAGCGAGCCGAAACCGAAGACGAGGATCATCAGCCCAAGCTCGAACTTGGTGAGTCCCAGCCGCTCGGCAAAGTCGGGAATCTTCGGCGCCCAGCAGCCGACGACGAAACCATTCATGAGAAAGAGCAGCGAGACCGCTGCTCTGCTCCTGGTAATGAAGCCGCTCCGTACCCACGGCGCTGCACTCACA
Organism: Rhizobium sp. 1399; assembly: GCF_031455475.1. Lineage (NCBI taxonomy): Bacteria > Pseudomonadati > Pseudomonadota > Alphaproteobacteria > Hyphomicrobiales > Rhizobiaceae > Rhizobium > Rhizobium sp. 1399. The sequence continues at coordinate 308,525 of NZ_JAVDSU010000007.1, forward strand.
TTGTTATCCATTTCCTTGTCTTTCCTCTTGATCGGGCTTGCCTGCCCGATCCCCGTAAAAGGCGGAACGGTCTCAAGCCGTCTTGTCCGCAATGATCGTCCGGCACCCGCGTGCACGGTATTGTTCGAGCATGGCGGCATCCGCATCGTGCTCGACGACAAGGCATTCGCAATGCGCGACCGGCAGAACGCTGTGTGGCGCAGCCGTACCGAATTTTTCCGACGTCGCCGCTACCAGCACCCGTTTGCTCCTCGACGTGGCGAACCTCTTGAACTCCGCATCCTCGAAGCCGAAAGTCGTCAGTCCCGCCTCGATATCGACGCCGCAGGCGCCCAGGATGCAAAGGTCAGGCGAAAGCTGCTCCATGTCCCGCAAGGCCTTTGCGCCAAGCGATCCGCCGGTCTGGCGGTCGACCAGACCACCGATCAGGATCACGTTGACACCGGGCTTCTCGATCAGGGCCGCGGCAATCGCCGGCGCGTTTGTGGCAGCGGTCAACGGAAGATCGGCCGGCAGAGCATTGGCAATCGCCAGATTGGTGCTGCCGGCATCGAAGAATACCGTCGTACCTGCGACGATTTCCTCTGCCGCGGCGCGGGCCAGCGCCTGTTTCCGGTCGGCAGCAAAGCTCATGCGCTGGGTCAGACTTCCGTGCGCCGGCGAAATCGGCAGCGCTCCGCCATATACCCTCTCACAGAGCCCTGCCGCCGCCATCTCGCGCAGATCGCGCCGCACCGTATCCTCCGAGACGCCGAATTCGAGTGCCAGTTCTGCAGCCAGCACGCGGCCATGCGTCTTCAGTCGCTCGGAAATGACAGTCTGGCGTTCCCGCAACAGGAAATCTTGCATGTTTATACCGGATCAACCCTTCAAAATCTGAAATCATGCATAAACACTGATAAACGTGCACGCAACATGCACGATCACACGTTTTCTGACGCTCTGAAACAAAGCTCCACGACCAGGGCGAAATCTCGCATATTGACCGTCTCCGGGGGCAGGACTATCGATCAGGCATTCCCGATTCCCGCCGGCATAGCCCGCCTCTGGTACATCCCGTGAAAAACTCCGTCAGCCTGGGCATCCTGCTCACGACCGCCGCCTATATGGCGTTCACTTTCCATGATGCGATCGTCAAGGTTTTGACGGCGAGCATTCCCGTTTGGCAGATCCTGTTCTTCCGCAGCCTCACCATCCTTCTCGGCTGCCTCGCCTATGGCCGCAGCAAACTTGTGCATCAGGCGATCACCTCGCCGATCATCAAGCCGATGATTGCCCGCAGCATCCTTCTGCTCTGTGCATGGCTTTCATACTACACGGCCGCAAGTCATCTGCAGCTCGCCGAGGTCACGACGCTCTATTACGCAGCGCCTGTCGTCGGCACCTTGCTCGCCTGGTTCATCCTGAAGGAAGAGGTCACCCCCGCCCGTTGGCTAGCGGTCGGTGTCGGCTTCGTCGGTGTGCTCATCGCCAGCAATCCCGTCGGGCTCACGATCTCCTGGCCGGTCTATCTGGCGCTGCAGGCAGCCGTGCTCTGGGCTTCCGCCATGGTATTGCTGCGCAAAACCTCGCTGCATGAGAAGACTATCATCCAGCTTGCGGTCTCCAACGTCTTCTTCCTCATAATGACCGGTATTGCCGTGATCTACACCTGGCAGACCCCAACTCTCACGCAACTCGCCCTGCTCATCGGCACCGGTGTCGTCGCCGGCTGCGCCCAGTTCGCCCTCTTTGAAGGCATGCGTCAGGCTCCAGTGTCGGTGCTCGCGCCCTTCGAATATACATCGCTCGTCTGGGCCTTCATCCTCGGCTATCTGATTTGGGCTGATGTACCCACGCAGAATGTCGTCGTCGGTGCGGTGATGATTCTTGGCGCGGGCTTGATCATCATCGTCAGCGAAAAATTGCGTCGTCGCGCCGTGGCCTGATACCGGTTTCAGCCAGATTCGTGGTCAGAGTGGCAGCTTGAGAAAAATATTCGCAGTTGCCGCTTTTATTTGCAGTTTTCTACGCTTTCGATACCGCAATTTTCTGCGATGTATCGACCATCCGAACACAATCTTCCCAAGGATGGATAGAACAATGAACTGGTTGAAAACCGTCGCCGCCGCCGCCCTCATTCAGGCTGCAGCCCTGCTGCCCGCCCATGCCGGCGAAAACCTCAGCGCCATCAAGTCTGCCGGCGTCTTCAAGATCGGCACGGAAGGCACCTATGCGCCCTTCACCTATCATGACGAAAGCGGCAAGCTCGTCGGCTTCGACGTCGAGATCGGCGAAGCGGTGGCCGCCAAGCTCGGCGTCAAGGCGGAATTCATCGAAGGCAAATGGGACGGCCTGATCGCCGGCCTCGACGCCAAGCGTTATGACACCGTCATCAACCAGGTCGGTATCACCGACGCGCGCAAGCAGAAGTACGACTTCTCCGAACCCTATATCGCGTCGAAGGCCGTACTGATCGTTCGCGACGGCGACGACAGCATCAAGACCTTCGCCGATCTCAAGGGCAAGAAGTCCGCCCAGTCGCTGACCAGCAACTTCGGCAAGATCGCCACGGAAGCGGGCGCCGAACTCGTCGGCACCGACGGCTTCGATCAGTCGATCCAGCTCGTCCTGACGAAGCGCGCCGACGCAACGATCAACGACAGCCTCTCCTTCCTGGACTTCAAGAAGCACAAGCCGGACGCTCCAGTGAAGATCGTGGCCCAGCAGGAAAATGCCGACTATTCCGGCATCATCATCCGCAAGGGCGAGCCGGAACTGCTCGACGCGATCAACAAGGCGCTCGCCGATATCAAGGCTGATGGCACCTACAAGAAGATCGCCGACAAGTATTTCGGCCAGGACGTTTCGAAGTAAGTCCTGACACCGGCGGTTTCGCGCTGCCGCCATATCATTTATAGCTGCATGAGAAAGCGTCCGGCGAACACTCGCCGGACGCGTCTTTTCTTGAGGACACGCCCTTGCCGCACTGGCTCCAACTGATGGCGGAATCGCTTCCCTCGCTCCTCTGGGCGGGGCTGATCTTCACCATCCCCTTGACCCTGCTTTCCTTCGCCTTTGGACTGATCCTGGGCCTGATCACCGCGATCGCCCGCCTCTTCGGCCCTGAGCCCGTCGCAGCCATCGCGCGCTTCTATGTCTGGGTCATCCGCGGCACGCCGCTGCTCGTCCAGCTCTTCGTGATCTTTTATGGCCTGCCCAGCATCGGCATTCTGCTCGACGCCTTTCCGGCAGCGCTCATCGGCTTCACGCTGAATATCGGCGCCTACAGCTCCGAAATCATCCGCGCCGTCATCTCCTCTGTGCCAAAGGGCCAATGGGAAGCGGCCTATTCGATCGGCATGAGCTGGCGCCAGGCCATGAGCCGCACCATCCTGCCGCAGGCGGCCCGCGTCGCAGTACCGCCCCTGTCTAATACCTTCATTTCACTGGTCAAGGATACCTCGCTCGCAGCTGCCATCACAGTGCCCGAGCTCTTCCAGGCCGCACAGCGCATCGTCGCGACCACCTACGAACCGCTGATCCTTTATATTGAGGCGGCGCTGATCTATCTCGCCTTGAGCTCCGTACTCTCGACGCTGCAGCAGCGGCTGGAGCGCCGGTTCGCCCGTTACGGCGGGATGCTGGAGGCAAATGCATGATCGAGCTTTCCAATATCGAAAAGCGCTTCGGCGACGCCGTCATCTTGAAGGACATCAGCATCCGCATCCCGGAAGGCAGCGTCACCGCCCTCGTCGGCCCCTCCGGCGGCGGCAAGAGCACCCTGCTCCGCTGCATCAATCTCCTGGAGATCCCGACCGTAGGCACCATTCGCCTCGGCGAAGAAACGCTCTCTTTCACGCCCGGCAAGCGTGTGGGCTGGCAGGCAATCCAGAAGATCCGTCGTCAGACCGGCATGGTGTTCCAGAACTTTCAGCTCTTTCCGCATCAGACGGCGATCGAAAACGTCATGGAAGGTCTGGTCACAGTCCTGAAATGGCCAAGGGAAAAGGCGCGCGAACGCGCCATGGAGCTGCTGACCAAGGTCGGCATGGCACACAAGACCGATGCCTGGCCCTCGACGCTCTCCGGCGGCCAGCAGCAGCGCGTGGCGATCGCCCGCGCTCTTGCGCCTTCGCCGCGCGTATTGCTCTGCGACGAGCCGACGTCTGCGCTTGATCCGGAACTGTCAGCGGAAGTGGTGGATGTGCTGGGTCAGCTTGCCAGGGAAGGCACGACCATGGTCATGGCGACCCATGATCTTCGCCTCGCCTCCAAGATTGCCAATGACGTGGTTTTTCTGGAGGCCGGCAGCGTGGTGGAAACCGGCAGCGCCAGAGCGATCTTCAATACGCCGGAGAAGGAGCGCACCAAGCGCTTCATCTCTACCATCAACGCCGCTCATACCTACGATATTTGAGGCGATGCCGGGATGCGAAATCCCGGCATACGGAAATTCCGATCAGGCGGCAGTGACGACGGCACGTGCTGCCTTCAGCGCATTTCCCCACCAGGTCAGCTGATCGAGCAGGTTCTTGGCAGCTTCGTTCAGATGCGCGTAATCGCCGAGGCTCCTGCCTTCCTTCAGAACGGCAAGATATTCGCTGAACGCGATGTGTACCCCCGTCCTGACAGAAGCTGCACTCATTTCGACGAAGACCAGACGAAGCTGCTCGACGGCGCGTGCGCCACCGACGCCGCCGTAACCGACGAAGCCGACCGGCTTATGGATGAATTCGCCGAGATCGATCGCGTTTTTCAGAACAGCCGTCGGAGCATGGTTATATTCGGCGACCGTGAAGATGAAGCCGTCGAATTCGCGCAGCTTCTTCTTCCAGCGCTCGGCGGTTTCGCTTTCCGCCGTGGTGGCGCGCGCTTCGCCGAAGAAATGCATCGGGTAGTCGAGAAGATCGAGAACCTCGACTTCGAGATCGGAACGCTGGTCGACGAGCTCGGCGATCCACTTGGCCGGATGTTCAGCGAAACGGCCAATACGCGTGCTGCCAACGATGACGGCAATCTTCAACTTGCTCATGAGATGATCCCTGATTGATCTTGGGGGCGGTGATGGGAGCCGAAGTCTATGAGAAAGCCTCCTCGCCCGGCAAGGCGAGAAGGCTGCTAACTCATAGAAAAATCAGCTTTTTAACGACACTATCGTACACAATCGGGTGATGCCGGAAACGATCGTCCGTCGTCTTCTTAACCGGCATAGACGACGAGCAGATCCTTGGCGTCGATCTGGTCGCCGGCCTTGACCAGGACTTCCGAAATCGTGCCGTCCTTTTCCGCATGCAGCGCCGTTTCCATCTTCATCGCCTCGATGGAGACGAGTACGTCACCGGCACTGACGACCTGGCCAGGCGCAATGAAGACACGCGAGATGACGCCTGGCATCGGCGCCCCGACATGGACGGCATTGCCGGCTTCCGCCTTGCGGCGGGCCGCAGCCCCCGAAGCGCCGTGCGCCCGATCCGGCACCTTGATGCGGCGCGGTTGGCCATTGAGTTCGAAGAAGACGGTGACCATGCCCTGGCTATCGGTGCCGCTCATCGCCTGGTTCACGATGACCAGCGTCTTGCCCTTTTCGATATCGGCAAACAGCTCTTCGCCATCCTTGAGGCCGTAGAAATAGGAGGGCGTCGGCAGCACCGAGACCGGACCATAAGTGTCCGCAGCCAATGCGAAATCGGTGAAGACCTTCGGATACATCAGGTAGGAGGCAAACTCGAAGTCGCTGACTTCACGCTCCAGCTTGGTCTCGATCGCCTTGCGCTCCGCGTCGAGGTCGGCATCGTCAAGCAGCGAGCCGGGGCGCACCGTATAAGGTTGCTCTCCCTTCAGAGCCTTCTTCTGCAGCGCTTCCGGCCATCCTGACGGAGGCTGGCCGAGATCGCCCTTCAGCATCGAGACGACCGATTCCGGGAAAGAAACTTCTTTCTCAGCGCTGACCACATCGGCAACCGTCAGGTCTTGGCTCACCATCATCAGCGCCATATCGCCAACGACCTTGGACGACGGCGTCACCTTGACGATATCGCCGAACATCTGGTTGGCGTCGGCATAGGCCTGCGCCACCTGGTGCCAGCGGGTCTCGAGCCCTAGCGAACGGGCCTGTTCCTTGAGGTTGGTGAACTGGCCGCCCGGCATTTCGTGCAGGTAGACTTCCGAAGCAGGTCCCTTGAGGTCACTCTCGAAGGCCGCATATTGATTGCGAACCGCTTCCCAATAGAAAGAGATGCGGCGGATCCATTCCGGATCGAGGCCCGGATCGCGCTCGGAGCCACGCAGCGCTTCGACGATGGAACCCAGGCAGGGCTGCGAGGTATTGCCTGACAGTGCATCCATCGCTGCATCGACGGCATCGACGCCTGCATCCACGGCAGCAAGAACCGTGGCCGCGGCAATGCCCGACGTATCATGCGTGTGGAAGTGGATCGGCAGGCTGGTCGCTTCGCGCAGCGCCTTGAACAGCACCTTGGCCGCGGCCGGCTTCAGGAGGCCCGCCATGTCCTTCAGCGCGATGATATGCGCGCCGGCCTTTTCGAGCTCGACGGCAAGATCCGTATAATATTTCAGGTCATACTTCGGTCGCGCCGAATTGAGGATATCGCCCGTATAGCAGATCGCCGCTTCGCAGAGCTTGTTCTCCTCGGCAACGGCGTCCATCGACACGCGCATATTCTCTACCCAGTTCAGGCAGTCGAAGACACGGAAGAGATCGATACCGCCCTTGGCGGCCTGTCGGACGAAGTATTTGACGACATTATCGGGGTAGTTCTTGTAGCCGACGCCGTTCGCGCCGCGCAGCAGCATCTGCAGCAGCAGGTTGGGAGCTCCCTCGCGGATCAGCCCCAGACGCTCCCATGGATCCTCGGTCAGAAAGCGCATGGAGACGTCGAAAGTCGCACCACCCCAACATTCCAGCGACAAGAGATTTGGCAGCGCATGCGCATAGGTGCCGGCGATCTTGGCAATGTCATAGGTGCGCATGCGGGTGGCGAGCAGTGACTGGTGACCGTCGCGCATTGTCGTATCGGTCAGCAGCACCTGCTTCTGCTCGCGCATCCACTCGCCGAATTTCTTCGGACCGAGCTGGTCGAGAAGCTGCTTCGTACCATCGGGGATCTTGCCGCCGTCTGCGTAGGGTACGACCGGCTTGGCGGCATCCTCCGATGGCCGTGGGCGATCCTTTGCCTCGGGATGCCCGTTGACGGTGACATCGGCGAGATAGGTCAAAAGCTTGGTGGCACGGTCCTGGCGCTTGACCTGCTGGAAGAGCTCAGGCGTGGTGTCGATGAAACGGGTCGTATAGGTGTTATCTCTGAACTTCGGATGCGTAATGATCGCTTCCAGGAAGGTCAGGTTGGTGGCAACACCACGAATACGGAATTCGCGCAGTGCGCGGTCCATGCGCGAAATCGCCTCCAGCGGGTTCGGCGCCCAAGCCGTCACCTTCACCAGCAACGGGTCGTAGTAGCGGGTGATGATCGCGCCGGTATAGGACGTGCCGCCGTCGAGGCGAATGCCGAAGCCCGATGCCGAGCGATAGGCAGTGATGCGGCCATAGTCCGGAATGAAATTGTGCTCCGGATCTTCCGTCGTGATACGGCACTGCAGCGCATGGCCGTTGAGGCGGATATCCGCCTGCTTCGGCACGCCGGATTCCTCAGTGCCGATCGCGAAACCGTCGAGGATATGGATCTGTGCCTTGACGATATCGATGCCGGTCACGACTTCGGTGACCGTATGCTCGACCTGGATGCGCGGATTGACTTCGATGAAGTAGAATTTGCCGGTATCGGCATCCATCAGGTATTCGACAGTGCCGGCGCCGACATAATTCGTCGCCTGCGCGATCTTCAGCGAATAGGCTGCAAGTTCCTGACGCTGCGCTTCCGACAGATATGGGGCGGGCGCGCGCTCGACGACCTTTTGGTTACGGCGCTGAATAGAGCAGTCGCGCTCGAAGAGATGCACGACATTGCCGTGTGTATCGCCAAGAATCTGGCTTTCGACGTGGCGGGCGCGCTCGACGAGCTTTTCGAGATAGACTTCGTCCTTGCCGAAGGCAGCCATCGCCTCGCGCTTGGCCTCGGTTACCTCGCGAGCGAGATCTGCTTTGGAGCGGATGACGCGCATGCCGCGACCGCCGCCGCCCCAGGACGCCTTCAGCATCACGGGATAGCCGATCGCGGCAGCCATCTTGGCAACTTCCGCCATATCGTCAGGCAGCGGCTCAGTCGCCGGAACGACCGGAACGCCGACCGAAATGGCGAGATTGCGCGCTGCCACCTTGTTGCCGAGCTGACGCATAGTATCGGCCCTCGGGCCGATGAAGGTGATGCCTGCGGCGTTGCAGGCATCGACGAATTCGGGGCTTTCCGAAAGCAGACCGTAGCCCGGATGAATGGCGTCGGCGCCGGAAAGCTTGGCGACACGGATCACTTCGTCGATCGAAAGATAGCTTTCGATCGGGCCGAGATCACGGGCGAGATGCGGGCCGCGGCCGACTTGATAGCTCTCATCGGCCTTAAAGCGGTGCAGCGCCAGCTTGTCTTCCTCAGCCCATATCGCGACCGTTTTTATTCCGAGCTCATTGGCCGCGCGGAAGACGCGGATGGCGATTTCGGAACGGTTGGCGACAAGGATCTTCGATATGGGCAATGTACTCTCCTCAAAGCACGAAAAACGGGCCATGCTGCACCCGCGAAGAGAATTCTTAACGTGCTGTTACAGAAAGTTCAATTTCCCTCGTCTCGACGAAATAGAATTTCTTAGATCTCAGGTAATCAAACCATACCGGAAAGCAAGCGCCACCGCCTGCTGCCGGTTCTTGGCCTTCAGCTTATCCTGCAGACCGTTCATGTACCAGTCGACCGTATGATTGGAGATCTTCAGATGCTTGCTGATTTCCATCGAGGTCATACCCTCGGCGAGATAATGCAGGATTTCCATTTCGCGCCGGGTCAGCTGTGTGTCGGTTATCGGCACCGTTTCCAGCGTCGCAGCTTCGCCCTGCAGATCGAGCAGCCGCCAGAAGGTTTTGCGGGCGATCGCCTCGAAAAGCGAGATTTCAGCCGGTGAAAGCTCGACGGGCTTACCGCCGAGGCTGAGGCTGCCCAAGATGCCGTTTCGTCCATAGATCGGGAAGACATAGCCGTCTTCCAGCCCATGGCCGAAGGCATCGACCATCATCTGCTCCATGCGGCGCTGATGCGGGTCGGCCCTAAAAGCGGCCATGCTGTCGCGCCAGCGGAAGGGCCGCTGCGCATGTGCAAGATACCGCACGGTCGGATCGACGAGCACATATTTTTTCACTGCATAGACGTGTGACCATCTGTCCGGCCACCGGCTGGCCATAGTCACACTCCATGGGTTGTCTCCCTGCTTGGGGTGGCGAAGCAGACCATAGAAATCGAATCCGCTCGCGCGGATCACCTTGTCGAGTTCTTCGATCGCGCTTTCGCTGTCGGAATGTTCCTCTAGAATCACAAGTAATTGAATTAAAGAATGAATTTGCACAAAATGCCCCTTGCCCGGACCAACGAGGCCGCCGGAGCAGGCCTGATAACCCGCCGCTGAACGGTCTTTATTAAAAAATTGCAGTTCACAAACTGGATGGTGCGCTAGACGCTCCAGGGAATGCAAGCGCAAATTGTCGCGATGTATGCCTAAGCAACAATTTCGAAACTATGGTCACTTATCGCACTGAGCGATCGCACCGTACGCGCGAATTTCGAAGCCGGATTCCAAACCTGAATATCCCGTTAATCGTCGGTTCAGGTAGATCTTTGTAGCATCGCATCATCCCGTTTTTTCGCAGATGCAAAAGAGGTCCCGACGTGTCGTTATTCAAGGTCTATGCAAGGGCTCTGCGCTATCTTGGCGCCTACAAGCTCCGCGTATCCCTCGTCGTTATCGCGAATATCGTATTGGCGGCCATCACCATCGCCGAGCCGATACTGTTCGGCCGTATCATCGATGCGATTTCCGGCAAGGGCGAGGTCAAGCCGATCCTCATGATGTGGGCGGCGTTTGCCGTCTTCAACACCATAGCGTTCGTCCTCGTGGCACGCGAAGCCGACAGGTTGGCCCATGGCCGCCGCGCGACGCTTCTGACCGAGGCATTCGGCCGCATCATCTCCATGCCGCTTTCCTGGCACCACCAGCGGGGCACATCCAACGCGCTGCACACGCTGCTGCGCGCTTGCGAAACTCTGTTCGGCCTGTGGCTGGAGTTCATGCGCAACCATCTTTCGACGGTCATTGCGCTTGGTCTGCTCATCCCGACCGCAATGTCCATGGATCTGCGTCTCTCCGCAGTCCTGATCGTGCTCGGTATCGCCTATTGGATCATCGGCCGTGTGGTCATGAGCCGCACCAAGGACGGCCAGGCTTCGGTCGAAAACCACTATCATACCGTCTTCGGCCATGTCAGCGATTCCATCAGCAACGTCTCGGTTCTCCATAGCTACAACCGCATCGATGCCGAGACGCGTGCGCTGAAGTCCTTCGCCGATCGCCTGCTGCAGGCGCAGTATCCGGTACTCGACTGGTGGGCGCTTGCGAGCGCGCTGAACCGCATGGCCTCGACGATCGCCATGATGGTCGTGCTCGTCATCGGCACCGTGCTCGTCCAGAACGGCGAACTGCGCGTCGGCGACGTTATCGCCTTCATTGGCTTCGCCAACCTGCTGATTGCCCGCCTTGACCTGATGCGTCAGTTCGCCACGCAGATTTTCGAAGCCCGTTCGAAGCTGGAAGACTTCTACAATCTGGAAGATTCCGTCCGCGAACGCGAAGAGCCGGCCGGAAACGGCGAGATCAAGGACGTCAAGGGTGATGTCGAGTTCAACGACGTCTCCTTCGGCTTCGCCAACAGCTCGCAGGGCCTGCACAACGTCTCCTTCAAGGTGAAGGCCGGCCAGACGGTTGCGATCGTCGGCCCGACCGGCGCTGGCAAGACGACGCTCGTCAACCTGCTCCAGCGCGTCTATGACCCGCAGGGCGGCCAGATCCTCGTCGACGGCCACGATATCAGCAAGGTCACGCGCAAGTCGCTGCGCCGCTATATCGCCACCGTCTTCCAGGACGCGGGCCTGTTGAACCGCTCGATCAGCGACAACATCCGCCTCGGCCGCGAGAACGCTTCGGAAGAGGATATGCGCCGCGCCGCCGAAGCGGCTGCCGCTGCCGACTTCATCGAGAACCGCGACGAGCAGTACGACACCCATGTCGGCGAGCGCGGCAACAAGCTCTCCGGCGGTGAACGCCAGCGTATCGCGATCGCCCGCGCCATTCTTAAGGATGCGCCGATCCTGGTGCTGGACGAGGCGACCTCCGCTCTCGACGTCGAGACGGAAGCCCGCGTCAAGGCGGCGATCGACAACCTGCGTCAGAACCGCACCACCTTCATCATCGCCCACCGTCTCTCGACGGTCCGCGAGGCGGATATGGTGCTGTTCCTGGATAACGGCCGCATCGTCGAGCACGGCAGCTTCGATGAGCTCAGCCACTCGAACGGCCGCTTCGCCGCTCTGCTCCGCGCCAGCGGCATCCTGACTGACGACGAAGTCCGCAAGGCCCATACGACCGAAGCTGCCTGATCGGCTTCGCAAGGACACGACAAAAGGCCGGAAGGGCATCGCTCTTCCGGCCTTTTTTGTTGCGCGGGATTCCCTGTGAATCGCTGTGGGCAGACCCGCTTGTTCTCATCATCGGTAAGGATTGATCCGTAGAGTCTCTAAGCCGCTTCTGCATAGACGAGGTCAGGTGCAAGGATCCATTCGCCCTGTTTGAGCGACATGACATCAAGTCTGCCGCGGCCATCTCTGGCGGCAACGCCGACAAACCGATAGCAGCCACCGTTCCGGTCGATGACCACGGCAGAAATCGGTTTGCCGCGAAGATGACCGACCACAGGGCCGTCTGCCTTCGCGGCATCAAGCAGGAAATATTCGTGAGGAATGTTGCGACTAACCATCAGGCGCGCCCCTCGCTCCGGATGGCCAGGCCGACAGCCGTCTTTGTCCCTGTCTTCATCGCTGCGTCCGGGCGATTGGCCTCAGCCGGAACCGGCTTGCGGCAGAACTGTTTCGTCTTCTTGATCTCGACAATGAATGGCTTTCGCTGCGACCTCATACCTTGTCCTTTCCGTTTGAAATGCGTGTCACGCAAAGATGCATTCGACCTGTCCAAGCGGTCCGAAATCAGCCGCCAGATGCTGGCCGGGCCAAACCTGAAGAATGGTGGTGCACGATCCCGTCGCAACGATATCGTTGGCCTGAAGCTGCCTGCCGTTCGCCGAAAGTTGGTTTGTCAGCCAGACGACGGCATTGAGCGGATTGCCCATGACCGATGCGGATGTCCCCGAAAAGACCGTCTGCTTGAACAGGAAGGTTGTAATATCGATGCTGGCAAGATCGGCTGATGTCAGCGCTCCGGTATGATCACCGCACAGGGTTGCGACATGTAGGCCGAAGTCGGCGATCGCTGCGTAATCTCCCGTGAAGACCCGCCGCGTGCGCCGGCCGAGAATGCCGACGGCCGGGCGACAATCGAGCACCGCTTCAGCAGCACTGTCGAGGTTGATCGGCTCTCCGATATCCGGATAAGACCGCAGCATCGTGAAAACCAGCTCACACTGGACACCGATGGTGCCTTGCGGCAGCCGGAATTCCTTCGTGCCGGCAAACAGTGCGGAAGCAGGAATTTCGGAATAGATCGACTTTGCAAGACCGAGAGTGTGGCGCGATTCCTCGCTCGTGCCGACGAGCGCATAGCCCTTGCGCTCGAAACCCAGCGCATCCTGCGCAATCGCCTGAATGTCATAGGCCTCACGTTTGGAGGAGATCAGGTCAAGCGGAAGATCGCAGAGTTCGTTATGCCGACGGCTCTTGGCGAGGATATCGGCTGTGGCGTCCTTGAGTTCGAAGTACATCTTCGTGCTCCCTATCATTGGCATTGCCTCAGGAAGCCAAAATGGAGCGAGGCGCGTAGCCGTTCCATTCGTGATGAACGGCTAAAAGATCAAAATCTCATAGTGATCCCGGAGGTCCCGCTTGCGGCTGCGCATTCCACCTGGAACAACTGCGTCAAGGCGTAACCACCCAACGCTCGGCGAAAAAGCCGGCGGCCTCTTCGACCGCCGGCTCCGTATTCCTTAAGGAAGTCTGCCTATTTGCGCTTGCCCTGGCTATAGGCGTCCACTCCACGGCTGATGCGGACGGGCACCGGAATGGCGCCGCCGCTGGCAAGAGGCCGAGTGTTTTCCTGTTCGCGCTTGTATTCGAGATGATAGGCATAGGCGAACTGGGCGGCGATGCCGACAAGCACGAAGATCGGACCGATGATCTGGTCACGGTTGGTAATGTAGAGCAGCACCTGCCCGACCATCGCCAGGATGGTGCCGGCGACAAAGATATTGAGCGAGTGCCGGCCGAGGATCGTCAGCGGATGATCGGCCGGGCGGCGGAAAGCCTGGGACACCGTCGGAATATTGATCACCAGATAGGCGAGCGCCAGCACATGCAGGAGGCGCGGCAGCGACAGGAATGTCTTGTCGAAGCCGGTCAGCACGGCAGGCAGGCCAAGTGCTGCAAGATAGTTTCCGATATCCCAAAGACGCGCCGTCACCCAGATGAAGGAGAGCACGACATAGCCGAGTGCCAGCGCGAAAAGCAGCGGATGGTGGGGAAGCGTGCCGCCGCGCTTGACATGCATCATCGACACGATGCCGATCGTGAACAGGAACTGCCAGGAGAAGGGATTGAGGAACCAGTCGCCCTCGAAAAGCATGTTCTGCGGCGCGATCTGGTAAATGCCGGCGAGCAGCCAGACCGTTCCGGAAACCGCAAGCGCCAGCAACGCGCTCTTCTCGTTCAGCAGCAGGATAAGTGGCACCATCAGCATCAGTGCGCCATACATCGGCAGGATATTGTTGTAGCCGATCTGATGGCCGAGCAAGAGCAGGGCGGGAATGCCCTCCTTCAGGTTCATCAGCACCGCCAGAATATTAATCTCGACCAATAGCCCCGGCCGGTGGAACAACCAGGCGCCGCAGATGAACAGCGCAAGCGTCACGAAAGTGGTGATCATATGGGCAAGATAAAGCGTGAAGGCACGCTTTGCCGCCTTGATCGCCATTTCCAGTCGCTTTCCCGCCTTGAAGCGCGAGCCATAGGCAAGACCGACTGCAATGCCCGAGATCAGCACGAAGGCTTCGGCGGCATCGGAAAAGCCGAAATTCTTGGTCGTGATATATTCGAAGATTTGCCCCGGAACGTGATTGATGAAGATCGTGATGAGCGCGAGACCACGAATCACATCGAGCCTCGTATCACGCTTGGACGCCGCCACTGATATGGAACTTCGTTGGGCGCCAATGGCTTTGGTCGGCATACCTGCCATGGTGTCTCTCCTGTTATCCGTTTTGCAAACGCTACGCCGGCCAAAAGGGTTCCCCCTTTGGCCGCGCGAATCGCCGGAAAATCAGCTTGGAGATTGCTGTTGTCCGACCGGATATCCCTCGTGGGGATTGGCGACTTCGCTGCCGTTTATCGACAGAGTGTAGCCTTCAGCATTGGACGCTTTTGAGACCGAAATGCGGTATTTGCTTCCGTCGCGTTCGATCTCTGCCGCAAACCCGTCCCAATTGGAAGGGAGCGACGGGTTCACAAAAAGTTGTCCACCCTTTAGCCGGATACCGAGGATACCTTCCACCGCCGCGCGGTAGAGCCAGCCGGCCGAGCCGGTGTACCAGGTCCAGCCACCGCGCCCGACATAGGGCGCATGGCCATAGACATCAGCCGCCACGACATAGGGCTCGACGCGATACCGTTCGGCCGCCGCCTTGTCCAGCGAATGGGTGATCGGATTGAGGATCTGGAAGCAACGCAGGGCATCGTCACCCCGCTTCAATTCCGCCAGCGCCATGACCACCCAGGTCGAGGCGTGTGTGTACTGGCCACCATTCTCGCGAACGCCCGGCGGATAGGCCTTGATATAGCCTGGATCCTTTAGCGACCTTTCAAAAGGCGGTGTGAAGAGGCGGATGATCCGTGCATCTTCGTCAACCAGCCGGTCGAGCACCGCATCCATCGCCTTGATGGCCCGCTTCGGATCACCTTCACCTGAGAGCACGCTCCAGGACTGTGCAATCGAATCGATCTGGCATTCCAGGCTCTCCTTCGAACCGAGCGGCGTGCCGTCATCGAAAGTGCCACGGCGGTAATAATCGCCGTCCCAGGCAGCGCTTTCGAGCGCCTTCTTGAGTTCGATGAGATGAGCCTTCCAGCGCTTCGCACGGGCCTTGTCGCCCCGGTCTTCGGCATACGGTATGAAAGAGCGCAATGTGCCGGCAAGGAACCAGCCAAGCCAGACACTCGTGCCACTGCCGCCGATGCCGACGCGATTCATCCCGTCATTCCAGTCGCCACCGAGGAAGAGCGGCAGGCCGTTCGTTCCCTTGCGAGCAATGGCGAGATCGATCGCCCGGGCTGCATGTTCATAGATGCTTACCGTATCCTCGGATATTTCCGGCTTGAAGAAGGAGTCATGCTGACCCTCCAGCAGCGCCGGACCTTCGAGGAAGGCAAGCTGCTCGTCGAGTACGCTCTTGTCACCGCTGACACGGCAATAATGATCGATCGCATAGGCGAGCCACACGACATCGTCGGAGATCATGGTGCGTACGCCGGCTCCCGTCCCCGGCAGCCACCAGTGCTGTACGTCCCCCTCGCGGAACTGGCGCGAGGCCGCATTGATGATCTGGCCTCGCGCAAGCGCAGGCTCCTGCAGCACGAAGGCGAGCGTATCCTGCAACTGGTCGCGGAAGCCGAAGGCGCCGCTCGCCTGGTAGAAGGCCGTCCGGGCCATGATGCGGCAGCCGAGGCTCTGATAGGGCAGCCAGGTATTGACGAGGTTGTTCATGCCTTGATCCGGCGTCGAGATCTGCAGCTTGCCGGTGAACTCCTGCCAAAAGCCCCGGTTCGCCTGCACCGCTTCATCGAACGAGGCCTTTCTGATATCGGCAAGCAGGGCGCGCGCCTCCTCTTCGGTGGACGCATCACCCAGGAAGAAAGTGACGTCGCGCGCTTCGTCAGCGCCGAGCTCGATATCGATCGCAAGGATCGCCGCTGGATCGCCTTCAAGATCCGTGGAGCCGGAAAGAGCAGCGGCTGCAGTCACGGCGACAGGCGCCTCAATCGTCCCGCTCTTGCCGATGAACTCGCGACGGCTTGCCGAGAAACTCGAAACCGTCTCGCTTACGGCGAGGAAGGCGGTGCGACCCGAATAGTCGATGCTGTAGGGGTTCGTCGCAAACAGCGCGCCTGTCTCTTCGTCACGTTTCGACAGGATGAAAGAGGCGGTCTTCTGCGGATTATTCCCAAGGACCCATTCCACATATGCGTAGAGCCTGAGCTTGCGGCTTGCCGAACCGGTGTTACGCAGACGCAGGCGCTGCAGCTTCACCGGCTTCTCGCGATGCACGGTCTGCGTCACTTCCAGCGCGATCTCGTGCTGCGTGCTGGAGAAAGTAGAGTAACCGAGACCGTGGCGCGCTTCGAAGCTGATATCGTTGCGACGGGAGAGCCCTGCAAACGGCGTCATGACCGCGCCACTTTCGAGGTCCGCTATGTAGAGGGCTTCGCCGGAACGGTTGATGACTGCATCGTTCGACCAGGAGGTGAGCTGGTAATCACGCGAATTGACGCTCCAGGTGAAACCGGCACCTTCCGCCGATACATGGAAGCCGAACCGGTCATTCGAGATGACATTGATCCAAGGCTGCGGCGTCGCCTGTCCGCCCGGCAGGCGCACGACATATTCACGGCCGTCGCGGGCAAAGCCACCGATGCCATTCCAGAAGTCGAGATCGCCTTCCTCCTCAATGGCAATAGTCTTGATAGCCGGGGCAGGTAGAGGCGGTATGCGCTTGACCGGCGTCTCCGTGTCCTCTGGCTCCTCCTTGACAGGGGTAAACAGCAGGCGGGCGCGGTTGATCTGATCAACCACCTTACCGTTCTTCGCATGCAGCGTTACGCGCGAGGCGGCGATCAGTGCCTGATAGGTGCCCTCTTCCATTAGATCCTTACGGACTGCGAAGATGTGCTGGCGCAGACCATCGGCCTGGCCCATGCGGCGCACGCCCTCGCACATGGCGTCGAGCGCGTGCTGCATATCCTGTGCATAGGAAGAGGCCCGTTCGTTCATGATGACGAGATCGGCGGTCACCCCGCGTGAACGCAGATATTCCTGCGCCAGCAGCGCTTCGCGGGCGATTTCGAGATCCATTTCGTCATCGATGCGCAGCGTGAAGATCGGGAAATCGCCCGAAATCGCCAGCGGCCAGAGCGCCGACTGCGACTGCATGCCGGCCCGGACGGCGCCATAGTCGCCGCGAAGCTGCATGTCGGGATAGACAAGATAGCGGCCGAGATACTGGAACGCTGCCGCCTGCTGCGAACTGACACCGACATGGCGCATCTGCACCTGTGTACGCGTCCAGGCCTGGATGAGTTCGTGGTTGAAGGCATCCGGATGGCGATAGCGATCGATGGCCTTATCCACCTCGGCACGGCTAGGTGCTGCAATCGTCCAGAAGATCACGCTGACCTTCTTGCCAGCCGGCACGCGCACAGTCCGGCGCAACGACAGGACAGGATCCAGCGTGAAACCATCGGTGCCGGAAAGGCTGGCACCCGGATCAAAAGCAGCAGCATTCGAAAGGCTGCGGCCACGACCGATGAACGTCCTCCGCTCGGTTTCGAATTCCGTATGTCGCGTATTCCCGGCGTTGTCGACGATCAGATGTGCGATACTCATATTCGCTTCGTTCGGATCACGCTTGTTGCGCTCGGCGCGGATGACGTCGCCGCGCGTGTCGATCTCCGTTTTGACGAACATGCGGGCGAAAGCCGGGTGCGCGTTGTCCGTGTCGTCGGATGTGATGACCGGTTCTAGATAGGACGTCACTTCGACGAAGCGATCTTCCGCACCTATGTTGAACAGTGTCAGGCGGCGGGCTTCCGCATCATGCTCGGTGGCAACGATACATTCAACCTCACTCATAAGTTCGCCAAGAACCTTGCTGAACACGGCCTTCTCGTCAGCAAATTCCACTCGAACCGTTTCGCCCTCCACGCTCTTCGGCTCTGATGTTGCCGACCACCATTCATTGGTCACCGTATCGCGCAGGAAGATGAAATTGCCCCAGCGGTCTTCGGTCGGATCTGGCTTCCAGCGGGAGACGGATAGACCGTTCCAGCGGGCATAACCCGCGCCCGTTGCCGTCAGCATCAGGGAATAATGGCCGTTCGACAGGAAGACGAGCTCTCGTTCGCGCGATGCAGGATCGGCGATTTTACGGATGACGGGCCGCATCAACTCGTCCTGGATGCTGGCGGGTGTATCGGATTCATCCTTGCCGCTCATGACCGGGATGTCGCGCGGCGCTTTTTCCTGCAGCAGCAGTTCGGCCGCTTCGATGACCGGATCCGAGTGGAACAGTTCACGCAGATGGCCGTTGAAGGCGACGTTGGCGACGGCCGCGATCGACATGCCGTGATGGTGGGCGTAGTAGTTGTAGACAACTGCACACGTCTTGCCCTCAGGTACGCGTGTCGGCGTGAAGTCGACGGCGTCGTGAAAGCCGAACTTGCCGAGAGCGCCGAGCTTGCGAAGCCTCTGCAGGTTTTCGAGCGATGCTTCCGGGTCATATTGGCTGGCGAGCAGCGATGCATAAGGTGCGATGACGGCATTGTGGCCGAGACCGCGCTTGAGGCCGAGCGTCGGCACGCCGAAGTTCGTGTACTGATAGTTGAGGTTATGGTCGCGGGCATTGAAGGCCGCTTCCGAAATGCCCCAGGGCGTACCGAGCTTACGGGCATGGTTCATCTGTTCGACAATGACGAGATTGTTGGTCTGATTAAGGATGCCTCCGCCGCGCTCCTGCATGACGAGCGGGGGCATCAGATACTCAAACATCGAGCCGGACCACGAAACCAGCACGCCCCGAGAGCCGACCGGAACAACCTGGCGGCCAAGCTTGTACCAATGCTCCGTCGGCAGGTCGCCCTTAGCAATACCGAAGAGCGAGGTTAGCCGACATTCCGAGGCCAGAAGATCGTAGCAGGCCGCATCGAGCTCGCCGCTTTCCACGCGATACCCGATCGACAGCAGGCGACGCTCCGGACGGAATAGAAAGCCGAAATCCATCGAAAATGCGAGATCGCGGGCCTTGTCGCGGAGCGCGACCAGACGGGGGCGCAACGCATCGATATTGGAAAGGTCGAAGGTACTATCGGAGATATGTGCCTCGCAGACCTTGACCAGCGAGGCCGCCCACAACGTGACCTCTTCCGTCTGCTTCGACTTCACCTCGTGATGCAGGTTGCCGGCAAGGTGCTGGATGTCGCGCGCCAGAACGGCAAGGTTGATGACACGGATCGAGGCAAATTCGTGCTCGCGCTTGACAGCGGCAAGCGCATTCTGGAAACCGGCAATACGCTCTTCCAGACGGCGGCGCAGCGGCCGCACGGTCTTGCGGTCGTCAGGCAGGTCGGCAAGCACTTCACCAAGAATGCCGGCCGTGTCACCAACACCGTCGAGATTGCCCTGGACATGTGCTGAGGGTGCTTCCGCCCAGTCGCGGCAGGCCGAGGAAATGGCAATCAGGTGACCGGCGAGATTGCCGCTGTCGACCGCCGAAACGTAGCGAGGTCCAAGCGTCTGCAGCGTATCGGTGTGATACCAGTTGAAGAGATGGCCACGGAATTTTTCCATTCGGTCGACCGTGGCGATTGTCTGCTCCAGGCGCTCGATCGTCTCCTCGAAGGAGAACCAGCCGAAATGGCGGCCGGAAATGACGGACAGGAGATAGACGCCAATATTTGTGGGCGAAGTGCGCGTCGCCACGATGACGTGGGGCGTTTCCTGGACGTTGTCGGGCGGCAGATAGTTCTGCTCCGCCGTCGTGAAGGTTTCGAAGTAGCGCCAGGTGCGGCGCGCGATCTTGCGCAGCTCGCTGGAGACCCCATCCGGCACGTCGAGCCGGTCTTCCGTCTCGGCCGACTGGCTTACGTACCAGGCGACGACGGGCGAACAGATCCAGAGGAGCGCAAAGGGAACGCCGACGAGGAATGAGTCATTTCCCGACAACGCGGCGAAAGCGACCGACAGAATAGCCAGAACCGGAGCATGCCACATCGCTCTATAATAGGAGAGGATGGTACCCTGCCTGCCGGCCCCGACGCTGGCCGCAGTGCGCCACTGCAAGAGCAACTTGCGGCTGACGAAGAGACGATAGAGCGATCGGCCGATCGCATCCACCATCATGCTGACGGTGTCGGCGATGAAGATGATGCGCAGCGCCACCTGGGCATCGGCAGCCGCAATATCCGACCAGACAGTATAAAGATGGGCACTGGCGACAATATCGCTGCTGCGCGGAATGATGCCATTGATGAGCGAAAGGGTTGGCGCCACGAACAGGCAGAAAATCAGCAGGATCTGCCAGATCAGCGCCCCAAATGGCTCCATCAGATACCAGCCGAGCACGGAAGCGAGGAACCAGGCGATCGGTGTCAGCGACCGGCGCAGATTGTCGAACATCTTCCAGCGCCCGAGCGCGGTGACGCCGTGTTTCGGACTGAACATATAGGGCAGAAGCTGCCAATCGCCGCGCACCCAGCGATGCTGGCGCGAGGTTTCGACCTCGTAGCGTACCGGAAAGTCCTCGACGAGTTCGAGATCGGTGACGAGTGCGCAACGTGCCATCGAACCTTCGAGAAGGTCATGGCTGAGCACCGAATTCTCCTCGATACGCCCCTTCAGTGAAGCCTCGAAGGCATCGACATGATAGAGGCCCTTGCCGGTGAATGTGCCTTCGCCGGCAAGATCCTGATAGACATCCGAAACCGTGAAAACATAGGGATCGAGACCGCGATTGATCGAAAAGACGCGTTGAAAGACTGACGCATCCTTGCCCGTCGTCAGCGACGGTGTGACGCGCGGCTGCAGAATGCCGTAGCCGCTTTCGACACGCCCGCTTTCCGGGTTAATGACCGGGCGGTTGATCGGATGATGGAGCTTGCCGACGAGTTTCGTGACGGTATCGCGCATCAGGCGCGTATCGGCATCGAGCGTCATGACATATTCTATGTCGGCCGGCACGGTGTTGGCGCCTGGCAGATAGGTCGTATCGCGGTCGCCGCGCAGCAGCAGGTTCAACTCGTGCAGCTTGCCGCGCTTGCGCTCCCAGCCCATCCACACCCCTTCAGATGGATTGTAGAGGCGGCGGCGATGCAGCAGATAGAAGCGCGTCTTGCCGTCATGGGCATAGCGGGCTGAGAGATTAGCGACCTCCCGGCGTGCATATTCCAACACTTCGAGATCGGCGGAAGTTTCCTCAACCTCGCTATCCGGCCAGTCGCTGAGCAGCGCGAAATAGATCTCGCCGCGCGGATTGGCGAGATAATGGACCTCGAGATTACGGACCATCTCATCGACGCTATCGCGATCAGAAATCAGGCACGGCACGACGAGGAGCGTGCGCGCATCCTCCGGAATGCCCTGTTTGAACTCATAACCGACAAGCCGCGCCGGCGTGACGAAGAAAGAGAGAACAGTGTTGAAAAGCCCGCTCGCACCTTCCGAGGCCGGCAACGCGAACAGGATGAGCAGCAGCGCGATTTCAACCGATCCCATGCCGGCATTGGCCATGAACCCGCCGACGATCCCGATGGCGATGATCGTGATCAGCGCGACCGGAATGGCGATCGCCATCCAATTGAATTTGCGCACCGCGCGAATGACGTGCTGCGCCAACGTCGGGCGGTAGTCTGCGCGCTCTTCGAATTTTAGGCGTTGAGCGCCCGCAATGAAGCCCCCAATATCAGGCTCATGCGGCCGCGGCTCATCGGAAAGCCTGGCCTCAGACACCATATCGACAGCAAGCTGGGCGATTTGCACCTCGCTCAGCGGCGAGCGCCTGGCAAGCCTTTCGATCTGCCGGCGATAGCTGTTGCGCGAACCGGAATCGAGAGCACCGTATTGGGACTGATCCCAGAGCAGCCTGTCGACGTGGCTGACCTGCTCGACCCAGACCGACCACTCCGCATCGTTGATCTCGCGCAGGCTGCGGATGATGTTACCCATCGTGACATTGCCGGCGGAGAGGCGGCTATGCTCCGCCATCATCGCTTCCTCGCTGTCACGCCCAAGCTTTTCCAAGCGCTCGTCGAGCCAGGAGATCGCCAGGCTCGAAGTCTGCGAACCATCACGCATGCGGTAGAGGAATTGGGTCGAGAAAGTGTTATCCTCAGCAAGCTCTTCCAGCGTCTTCAGATAGGCGGCAGCCTTTGCGGTGTCGGCGAGACGCACCAATTCGTTGGCGGCCTCGTTGGCGCGACGGCGCAGGCGGCGGCTGCGCTCGACGCGGCTCGAAATACGACGGAGGTTTTCAACCAGCACGTAGCGCACCAGCGACGGCAGCGCCCAGAGCTCACCAATCTTGAGGGTTTCGTGCTGCTGGAAGCCGTCGACCAGTGCTGTCAGGCTTTCCTGTGAAATAGTGCCGTGAGTATGGGCGACATAGAGCCAGGCCAATACGAGCGTGCGCGGGATTTCGACGCCGCTGACTTTCATGAGTGGTAGCTCTTGATAGAACCGGCGCGGAAAGTCGCGGCGGACTTCCTGAATTGCCTCCTCGACGATGTAGTGATTGTCCAGCAGCCATTCGGCAGCCGGCGTGATCGCCTCCCCGGCCTCGGCATCGGTCGCAGTCGTGCGGTAGACGCGCAGGATTTCCTTCTCATTTTCCTTGTGGCGCGCGAAGAAATCGAACGCTGCGAAGCCTGGCAACTCGCTCACGGTGCCGCAGGCGACGCTTTCGCCCATGGCCCTGATGTCCTCGTTGGACAGATAAGTTGAGCGGATCGAATCACTGTGGTCGATCTGCTTGTTCTCAGGCTCGTGCGGCGGGCTCGGAGACGGACTTGAAATGGCCATGGGTTCGGTTCTGGATCCAAACGACGTTATGATTTCGGCTAGGTTCTGCATTGCTTATGATGACTCTCGCATGAACGGGCCGATCATCTTCGAAGTCGGGAAAAGCAAGATAAACGGACGGTCGGCGCGCTCTGGAGCAACGGACCGACCGGCTTCGGACGTAACTTTGCGACCGCTCATGGCCGACTTATGCCCTCCCTGCGAAGCCACCCGGGAAAGTTGGACATTCTTGCGATAATTCAAGTCAAAGGAACTGTTTCTCCGCTGCCCTTCCGCCGGCGTGAAAAAGGCGCATAGACATATCCATGCGCCTCGCACGGCGTTCACGGCACTATCAGCGCCTCACGCCTACTTTCCGGAATGGGCTAGACTGCGTGGAACAGGTAAAGAAGGATGATGGGGATTGGGATACCGCAAGATGCCTTTCATAACACTCTCTCCCTGAACAACACCGAAGTGTCAGGAGAATGCCAGCGCATCCCAATTGTTCCGGACAGGAAAATATTCAATCAAATAGGCGCCATCAGTTAGCGCCTCGAACGCGCAGGCGTCAGCCGACGATGCCGCAAACCATAGCGACGACAAAAAGGAATGCCGCCGTAAAAAATGTTGCATGGATCGCGGTCTGGATTCTGTGCCGCGTGGTGACCGGCTTCTTTGCCGGTACGGATCCGTACTGGTTCACATGAGTATGTGAAATACCCAGATTTGCCATGTGTCGCCTCCGCCTGTTTGTTTTGCGGCCGAATTGCCAGCTCGCATTTATATTCTTATATTCCCTATAAGGTAGGTAGAGATAAAATTCCGTCCAGAGCAGACGGAAGAGAAAATCCACCCAGGCGTCAACTCAGCAGAGCGTGCGCCATGCCCAGATCCAGGAACGCTCGACGGCGCTGTCGCTCTGGGGTGCATTGGGGGATGTTTCGATCAACCGGCGATCCTTTTCCGCCGGGATAGTCACGGAGGTGGTATCCCTCCGCTCGACCTTAACAGGAGGATCGAGGTAACCCATGGTCATCCCACCGAGAAAGAACATGCCTCAACCTCCATCGATCACGAAAGCTAACGGTCGTTAACGGGATCATGACAGAACTAAGGCAGCTGTCAATAGTCTAGTCGAATGGTCGTGTTTTAGGGAAACATTATCCTTAACGCCGACAGCATGCGAGAATTTTCAAAGGCTTGAAAATATTGGCTTTCAAGCCTTCACGAAACCTTTGCTCGCGATCATCAAATTTCGCGTGTACTCCTCGTGAACGCTCCCGGCGGCAAGTTCGGCCGATGTCAGCCGTTCAACAACAGCACCGCCGCGCATCACGGCAAGCCTCTTGCACATATGGGTGATGACCCCAAGATCGTGGCTGACCATGACGAATGTCAGTTTCCGGTCCCGCCGGATCTGCTCAAGGAGATTGAGAACCTCCGCCTGTACGGAGGCGTCGAGCGCCGATGTCGGCTCATCGAGCAGCAGGATGGATGGTTCGACAATCAATGCGCGGGCGATCGCCACACGCTGCCGCTGGCCTCCGGAAAGCTGATGCGGGTAGCGGAAGCGAAAACCATTGCCGAGCCCGACTTCGTCGAGCGCCCGGGCGATGCGTTTCTCGCTGTCGCTAATGCCGTGAATGGCGAGCGGCTCCAGCAGCAGCCGGTCGACGGTCTGGCGAGGATGCAGCGAACCGTAGGGATCCTGGAAGACCATCTGGACGCTTCGATAGAAGCCTTTGCTACGTTTCGAGCCTTTCAGCGGCTCGCCATGAATGCGGATCGCTCCCTCGCTGACAGGCGCAAGCCCGGCGACCGCGCGCAGCAGCGTCGACTTGCCCGAGCCGGACTCACCGACAAGGCCGAAGGATTCGCCGCTTTCGATGGAAACGCTCACATCCTTCAACGCATGGAAATGGTCGTAGACGACACCCAGATGGTCTGCAGACAGCGCCGTACTCATAGAGCCCACTCCGGCTTGCGGTCGAGAACCGGCAGCGGATGCCTGTCTTCACCGATCTGCGGCATGCAATTCAGCAGGCCCTGCGTATAGGGATGCTTCGCGTTGCGAAGCTCGGATGCGGCGATCTCTTCGACAATACGACCGGCATACATGACGATGACACGGTCGCAGAAAGAGGAGACGAGCCTCAGATCGTGGGAGACGAAGATCAGCCCCATGCCGCGCTCGGACACCAGCCGGTCCATGATCCTCAAGACATCGAGCTGGACTGTTACGTCGAGGGCCGAAGTGGGTTCGTCGGCGATCAGCAGCTCCGGGCCGGCGATCAACATCATGGCGATCATCGCGCGCTGGCCCATGCCACCCGAAACCTCATGCGGATAAAGATCGAAGACGCGGTTGGGATCGCGGATCTGTACCGCTTCCAGCATGTCGAGCGCACGGTCTCGCGCCTCGCCTTTGCCGACCTTCTCATGAGTGCGCAATGTTTCGCAGATCTGCTTGCCGATGGTCATGACGGGATCGAGCGAATATTTCGGATCCTGCAGGATCATGGCGATACGTTTGCCGCGCAGCCTGCGCCGTTCGGCAGCCGAAGCCTTGAGGAGATCGAGGCCGCTGAAATCCAGCGTGTCGGCGGTGACCACACCGTGCGTCGGTGTCAGCCCCATGATGGCGCGGCCGGTCTGCGACTTGCCGGAGCCAGATTCGCCGACGATGCCGAGACGCTCCTTGCCGAGCATGAAAGACACGCCGCGCACGGCCTCGATAACACCGGTGCGGGTCGGATAGCTGACACGCAGGTTTTCGACGGTCAGAAGCGAGCTCATTGGCCGGCCTCCTTCGGATCGAGCGCATCGCGCAGGCCGTCACCCAACAGGTTGAAGCCGAGGCTGACGACGAGGATGGCAATGCCGGGCATGGCCGCGACCCACCACTGGTCGAGGATGAAGCGGCGCCCGGAGGCGATCATTGCACCCCATTCCGGCAGTGGCGGCTGTGCGCCGAGGCCGAGGAAGCCGAGGCCGGCGGCCGTGAGGATGATGCCCGCCATGTCGAGCGTCACGCGCACGATCAGCGAGGAGATGCAAAGCGGCATGACATGCCTGATAATGATGCGCAGCGGCGAGGCGCCCATCAGCTTGACCGCCGAGATATAGTCGGAGCGCCGGACCGTTAGTGTTTCGGCGCGGGCGATGCGCGCATAAGGTGGCCAGGAGGTGATGGCGATGGCGATGATGGCGTTCTGGATGCCGGGCCCGAGGGCTGCGACGAAGGCAAGCGCCAGCACGAGCTTCGGGAAGGCAAGGAAGATATCGGTGATACGCATCAGCGTCGCATCCACCCATCCTCCGGCATAGCCCGACACAGTGCCGACGA
This sequence comes from Rhizobium sp. 1399, assembly GCF_031455475.1. NCBI lineage: Bacteria > Pseudomonadati > Pseudomonadota > Alphaproteobacteria > Hyphomicrobiales > Rhizobiaceae > Rhizobium > Rhizobium sp. 1399. Next base: position 334,845 of record NZ_JAVDSU010000007.1, read on the forward strand.
TGAGTCCAACAGGCGCGGAGATGATGGCGACCAGCACGACCACCAGCAATGTCAGCCGCGAGCCATAAACGAGGCGTGAGAAGATATCGCGGCCCTGATCGTCGGTGCCGAGCAGATAGCCGGCGCTGCCGGGCGGCAGCAGGCGGGCATTCATGAGATCGCCGACAACGGGATTGTGGGTGGCGATCAGATTGGCAAAGGCAGCAATCAGTAGCAGCGCCACGATGATCAGCAGGCCGACGACGGCAAGCCGGTTTGCCGTAAACTGCCGCCAGGTAACGTAGGCGCGGCCGAGCCGGGCCTGCATGCGTGACTGCGGCCGGTCGGACAGCAACCAGTCACGGCGGCTCAAGGGCGTGGAAGGCGTGGTCGGAACCGTCATCGGTTGCGCGTCCTCGGGTCGAGTATCCGATAGAGAAGATCGGAAATAAGGTTGATGCCGACAAAGACCGTGCCGATGACGATCGTGCCGCCAAGTACGGCGTTCATGTCGGCGTTTTGCAGCGAGTTGGTGATGTAGAGGCCGATGCCCGGCCAGGAGAAGACCGTTTCCGTCAGCACCGAGCCTTCAAGCAGGCCCGCATAGGAAAGCGCTATGACGGTGACGAGCGGCACCGCCGCATTTCTCAGCGCATGACCCCAGATCACCCGCGTTTCCGATAGGCCCTTGGCGCGGGCTGCCACCACATATTCCTGCGACAACTCGTTCAGCATGAAGCTGCGGGTCATACGGCTGATATAGGCGAGCGAGAAATAGCCCAGCAGCGAGGCCGGCAGGATGATGTGGCGGAAGACGTCATAGAAAACATCCCACTGCCCCTGCCAGGCACTATCGAGGAGATAGAAGCCGGTGACCGGCGTAAAACTGTACTCATAGACGATGTCGATACGGCCGGGGAAAGCCACCCAGCGCAGCCGCGCATAGAAGATGACGAGCGAGATCAGCGCCAGCCAGAAGATCGGCACCGAATAGCCGACGAGGCCGATGACGCGCACGACCTGGTCGGCAATGCTGCCGCGGCGCACGGCAGCGAGAACGCCAAGCGGCACACCGACAACAGAGCCGATGATCGTGCCGACGGTCGCAAGTTCCAGCGTCGCAGGGAAGACGCGGCGAATATCGACCATGACCGGATTGGTGGTCAGGACGGAATTGCCGAAATCACCGGAAAGGATGCCTTTTAGATAGATATAGAACTGCTCGTAGAGCGGCAGGTCAAAGCCCATCTCGCGGCGGACTCGCTCCACGACATGGGTCGGCGCGCGGTCGCCGAGTATGGCGAGCACGGGATCGATCGGCACAACGCGGCCGATGAAGAAGGTGACGGCCAGAAGGCCGAGATAGGTGGTGGCGGCGGCGAAGAGGAAACGCCCCAGCGCCTTCGCAAAGGAGAGTGCACGGCCCTTGCGGGGCCGCGCCTCCTGTCTTGTTTCGACGATGCTCACTGGATCAGCCTAGCCGGCTCATCACTTCGAGATCGGGCCTACATAGTTCGTGTCGAAGCTGGGACCCAGCTTGAAGTCCTTGAGGCTCTTGCGATAGCCAGCCACTTCGATCTGCTGGAAGATGACGACGAAGGGGCTGTTGGCCAGGAACTTTTTCTGGACATCCTCATACATGGCCGCACGCTTAGCGGCGTCACGTTCAAGAAGGGCAGCCTTCGTTTCCTTGTCGAGCTCGGGCGCTTCCCAGGTATTGCGCCATGCGAGCGTCTTCACCGTACCGGCGTCGGAATTGTCCGGGTTGGATGTGAACGTGTCGGCGTTGGAGTTCGGGTCGAAATAGTCCGAGCCCCACTGGCCGATATATATATCGTGCGTGCGAGCGCGGTACTTGGTCAACGTCTGCTTGCCGTCACCGGGGATGATTTCCATCTTCACGCCGGCCTGGGCGAGTGTCTGTTGCATGGATTCGGCAATGCCGGTGACCGGCTGCGTGTTGCGCACATCCATGGTGACCGAGAAACCATCCGGCAGGCCGGCCTTGGCGAGCAGTTCCTTCGCCTTGGCAACATCGAGCTTGTAGGGGTTCTCATTCAGCGCACCGAGCTGGCCGGTCGGCAGGAAAGTCTGGTGGATCTCGCCGATGCCCTTGATGAGGGTCGCGCCGATTGCATCGTAGTCGACCAGATATTTGAAGGCTTCCTGGACCTCAGGCTTCTTCAGATTCTCGTTCTTCCCGTTAAGGCTGACATAATAGACCGTGCTCTTCGGCGCATTGGTCGTCGCCAGATCCGCATTTTTGGTCACGGCGTCGAGGTCACCGGGCTCCAGGTTGCGGGCGATATCGATATCACCGGCCTCAAGCGCCAGGCGCTGAGCGGAGCTTTCCTTCATGTAGCGGTAAATGACGCGATTAAGCTTTGCCTTCTCGCCGTAATAATTGTCGTTACGCTCCATGACGACGACTTCGTTGGCGCGCCACTCACGCAGCTTGTAAGCGCCGGAGCCGGCATAATTCGTCTTCAGCCACTCGTTGCCGAAGTCGTTGTCGTATTTGTGGTCGGCATCGACGGTGACCGGTTTCACATGATCGAGAACTAGCTTCTTGTCGACGACAGAAGCCACCGTTGCCGTCAGGCAGTTCAGTACGAAGCTCGGCGCATAGGCCTTGTCGACAGTGAAGGTGAAGGTGGTCGGATCGACGGCCTTTGCCTTTTCGGTGACGTTGTCGCCGGTCAAGCCGAACTGGGTGAGAATGAAGGCCGGGCTCTTGTCGAGCTTGACGGCACGCTCGAAGGACCAGGCAACGTCTTCGGCGGTAATCGGGTTGCCGGAAGCAAACTTCAGACCCGGCTTCAACTTGAACGTATAGGTCAGGCCGTCATCGGAAACCGTCCAGCTGTCGGCGAGATCCCCCTTGATCTTTGACGTGTCGTTCATGTCGAGACGAACAAGCAGGCTGTAGGTGTTGCTGGTGACTTCCGCAGTCGAAAGCTCGAAAGCTTCGCCCGGATCCATCGTGATGATGTCATCGATGGCAAAACCTTCAACGAGCGTGTCCTTTGGCGTCTCTGCGAAGGCAGCGGGCGCTGCTACCATCAGGAGCGAAAGGGCAGCCCCTGCGGAAAGAAGGCGGAAGCTGCGGTTGAGTTTGGTAATCATCATGGTTTGTTCCCCTGTTTTGATTGATTACTAAGTATTATTTGGTTTCAGGCGTCCTCTTCCCTCCACGCCGAAGCCAGAATGCGAAGCCAGTTTTCGCTGGCCATTTTGGTCAAGTCCTCCTCACCATAGCCAGCTTGCCGGAGAGCGGCAATCAGCCTCTGGTTGCCCGAGGCATCACCGATTTCTTCCGGAATGGTAGCACCGTCAAAGTCCGAGCCGAGCGCAACGCAGTCGATCCCAACGCGGTTCACGAGATAGTCGATGTGGCGGATCATGTCGGAAAGCGGCGTATCGGCATCGGAGCGGCCGTCTGGACGAAGCATCGCCGTCGCATAATTCACGCCGACGAGGCCGCGACGCTCACGGATCGCATCGAGCTGCCTGTCGGTGAGGTTGCGCGCGACCGGCGTCAGCGCATGAACGTTGGAATGGCTGGCTACCAGCGGCTGATCGCTCGTCTTCGCCACATCCCAGAAGCCCTTCTCGGTGATATGGGCAAGGTCGATCATGATTCCGAGGCGATTGCACTCGCGCACCAGCGCGAAGCCGGCTTCCGTCAGACCCGGCGCCGTATCCGGCGAGCTCGGGAAGGCAAAGGGCACGCCATGACCGAAGATATTGTGCCGGCTCCACACCGGGCCGAGCGAGCGCAGCCCGGCGGCATAAAAAACATCAAGCGCAGCAAGATCGGCGCTGATCGCCTCGCAGCCTTCGATATGCATGACAGCAGCGAAAATGCCTGATGCCATCGCCTTACGGATATCTTTCACCGTGCGGCAGAGCCGCCAGGCGCCGGCACGGTCGAGCCGGAGCGCAATCGCCGCCATTTCCGTAGCAATTGTGAGCGACGGCAGTGGATCAAGGGGGGCAGCAAGCGGCGTTGCGTAGTGGCCGTTCCCATCCGGATCGGCAAAAACCAGATCGCCGGAGGGAATGTAGATGGCACAAAGGCCGCCCGCCAGACCGCCGGCCTTTGACCGCGGGGCATCTATATGGCCTGCGGTCGTACCGTTAGCAAATTCCGCAACCGGATCACTTCCGTCTTTCGCATGGGACCAGAGTCGAAGGAGAACGTCGTTATGACCGTCGAATACGAGTTGCATCTGCTTTCCTGCACTGCCCGAACGGGCGGATCGAAGCGGCAAGAATAGAAAAGCTGGCAGAAAGCGCCACCTATTTTTTTACAAATGCGCAATGGAGAAACCGTGCAATTTTGCGATGCAAAAAGGTAACGTCGCAAATACCTTGGATGCCGCAGTCCGCAGGCTCAACCGCCGCGGAACGTCTTTCTGCCAATGATCTGAGAGAACCCCATGAGTGAGGAAATTTTCCAGGCGCTTATTCGACAATACCCGGATGCCAGGCTGACGACAGCCGATCAGCCCTTGCCGGAAGCCGATTTTGAGACACAGAAACACAAGCACTTTTCCCGCCGGGCGTTGGGCGGAGCGATCGGCATCGTCCATAATGCCGGAGGCCAAATCGTCTTGGCGAAGAGAAGCGGTATGCATGCAGGCTGGTCTCTGCCGGGCGGAACGGTCGAAGAGGGCGAGGATTTCTCCGCCGCATTTCGCCGGGAGATATCTGAAGAGATCGGCGTGTCTTTGGATCTGATGGATCTGATCGAAGTCGAACGAAAAAAGTTTATTTCACCACAAGGCGAAACCTTCGATTTTCTGCTCACCGTCTTCGAAGCACGGATGCGTGAGGAAGAGCTGCCGGGACCAACGGATGACGCTATCGCGGAAGGGCTGGAAATCGCTCTCTTCTACCCGGCCGATATTCCTTCCGAGATGATTTTGGGTGATCGCGAGAAACTCCTGCAACATTTGAAGACATCGGGAGCGCTGGATCCTTCGTTGTGATCGCAGCCATTGCCCATGAAACAATGAAGGGGGCCGAAGCCCCCTTTTTCCGGTTCAGTGCTTGGTCCGTTTCTTCTGCCTGTAGACGTCGATGACGACGGCCGCGATGATGATGACGCCCTTGACGATTTCCTGGTAATAGGCGTCGATCCTCAGAAAAGTGAAACCTGACGTCATGACGCCGAGGATGATGGTGCCGATGACGGTGCCGGTGATGCGCCCGACGCCGCCGGTAAGCGAGGTGCCGCCGATGACGGTCGCGGCAATCGCGTCGAGTTCATACCCGACCCCCATGCTCGCTTGCGCGGTTTCAGCGCGCGCTGCCGTGACGATACCGGCAAGACCGGCAAGCAGTCCCGCGATCACGTAGACCTTGACGAGGTGCGCCTCGATATTGATGCCGGAAACGCGCGCAGCCTGCGGGTTCGCGCCGATGGCATAGGTGAACTTGCCATAGCGCGTGTAGCGCAGCGCAATATGAAAGATCAGCGCGACGACGAGGAAAACGACGACCGGCCACGCCTTGGTTCCAATGAAATGAAACTGCTCGGTAATGCCGGAAACCGGCTGTCCCTTCGTATACCACTTCGCCACACCTCTGGCCGAAACGAACATGCCGAGCGTTGCGATGAACGGCGGTATCTTCGTATAGGCAATGAGCGCACCGTTTATGAGACCGGCCGCCGCCCCGATCAGCAGGCCGATCATGATCGGCACGAGAGCCGGCAGGTCGGTCAGCGACGGGAAGACGGCTCGTCCCCAGGTAGAGGACTGGGCGAAGCTCGTTGCGATCATCGCTGTCATGCCGACGACCGAGCCCGACGAAAGATCGATGCCGCCGGTGATTATGACCTGGGTGACGCCGACGGCGATAATGCCGATGACGGAAACCTGCAGGATCATGATCGTTAGGCGCTGCGAGTTCAGAAGGAAGCTCTGGCCGATGAAGATCCAGCCAAGGATTTCGTAGATGAGCGCAATACCAACCAACACGAGGAAGATGCTGAGTTCCGGCGGCACACGCCGCCTTCTCGGCCGGGTTGCGAGCGGAGCCGTACCCTCTGCTGCCTTGGTAGTCATGTCAAACCTCCCTTTGGCGATCGCGGACAGCGCATCACTGCGCAGCCAGTTCCATCACCTTGATCTGCGTTGCTTCATCGCGATTGAGGAAACCGGTCACGCGTCCTTCATGCATGACCATGATGCGGTCGCTCATGCCGAGCACTTCGGGCATCTCGGACGAGATCATGATGATCGCCACGCCGTTTCGCGCCATTTCGGTGACCAGCCGATGAATTTCCGCCTTGGCGCCGACATCGATGCCGCGTGTCGGCTCGTCGAGGATCAGGATCTTCGGATGGGTGAGCAACCAGCGCCCGATCAGCACTTTCTGTTGATTGCCGCCCGAAAGATTCTCGACCCGCTCGTAAAGACTGGGCGTTTTCACGCGTAGCCTTTTTGCCATGTCTTCGCACGTCGCCTCGATCGCACCCTGCTGTACGAAGCCGCCCTTGACATATCTGTCCTGCAGGACGGCAATCTGCATGTTCTCCAGAACATCGAGGATCAGCAGGCAACCGGTGTCTTTCCGATCCTCGGTCAGAAACGCCATCTGGTGACGGATGGCCTCGGTCGGCGAGGATATGGTCACCGGCTTGCCGAAGAGTTCGACCGAACCGGAACTCGCCGGCGTTACCCCGAAAAGCGTTTCGGCGACGTTTGAGCGCCCGGAGCCGACGAGGCCGGCCACACCGAGAATCTCGCCGGCTCTCACTTCGAAGGAGACGTCGCGGAAGATCCTGTTGAGACAGAGATCCTTGACCGAGAGCACGACCTCGCCAATCGGCACCTCTTCCTTGGGGAACATCTGGGTGATCTCGCGCCCGACCATCATGCGGATGATGTCGTCGCGGGTGACATCAGTGGAAGCATGCGTGCCGATATATTTGCCGTCGCGGAAAACGGAGAACTCGTCGGCGATCTCGAAAAGCTCGTTCATCTTGTGGGTGATGTAGACGATGCCGATGCCTTGGGCCCTGAGATCCCGGATAATGCGGAAAAGATGCTCGACTTCGCGCTCGGTCAACGCCGAAGTCGGCTCGTCCATGATGAGGACGTCGGAATTGTAGGAAACCGCCTTGGCGATCTCTACCATCTGCCGGTTTGCGACCGAGAGATAGCGGACTTCGATATCAGGATCGATCGCGATATTGAGCCGGGCAAACAGCTCCTCGGTCATGCGATGCATCACGCCGTGATCGACGAAACCGAAGCGGTTCTTGGGCTCGCGGCGAATCCAGATATTTTCCGCAACCGTCATGAACGGCATCAGGTTCAGTTCCTGATGGATCATGGCGATGCCGTTTTCCAGCGCATCGAGCGGAGATTTCAACCGGATTTCGACCCCTTTCAGGCGGATATCGCCTTTGTCGGGCGTGTAGATGCCGGCGAGGATCTTCATCAGCGTCGACTTGCCGGCGCCGTTTTCCCCCATCAGCGCATGCACGGAGGCGCGCTTCAGCCGGAACTGCACGTCGTCGAGCGCGACGACGCCTGGAAATTCCTTGCGAACACCCTCTGCGCTCAAGAGATATTCCGCATTCGGAACTGCGCCGCTCGCGCGCACGGCGGCCATGGTTGACGGGCTGACGGCCATATCATCTCCTCCGGATACGGACAGGCTGAAAGGATGCGGGCAGAGCCCGCATCCTGCTTGGCGTTTGCCTCAGTTCTTGGTGACGAAGTCCTTGACGTTGGCAGGCGTGACGAGCTGGAAGGGGATGTAGACCTTCTTGTCGGCCTTTTCGCCCTTGGCAATCTTGAGTGCCGTATCGAGCGCGCCCTTGCCCTGGCCGGCGGCATCCTGGAACACGGTGACGTCGAGGTCACCCGCCTGCATTGCAGCAAGCGCGTCCTGCGTGGCGTCAACGCCGCCGACGACGACCTTGCTCATATCCTTGCCGGCTGCCTTCAGCGCCTGGATGGCGCCGATCGCCATTTCATCGTTGTTGGAGATCACGGCGTCGAACTCTATGCCGCTGGAGAGCCAGTTGGTCATCAGGTCGGCGCCCTGGGTACGATCCCAGTTGGCCGTCTGCTCTTCCACGATCTCCAGTCCCTTGCATTCGTCCGTCTTGATAACGTCATGAACGTCCTGGGTCCGCATGCGCGCAGCCTGGTTGGAGAGTTCGCCCATGATGACGACGGCCTTGCCCTTGCCGCCGAGAATACGGCAGATTTCCTTGGTTTCCAGCGTGCCGGATTCCTGCTCGTTGGAAGCCACGAAAGCCTGCTTGTCCGGCAGCGTGTCGACGTTGACCGGCTGGCGGTTGACGTAAACCAGCGGAATGCCTGCATCAGCCGCAAGCTTCGACATCGCCGTCGTCGCATCGGTATCGACAGGGTTGACGATGATCGCATCGACCTTGGAGGCGATGAAATTCTGGATCTGGCTCTGTTGCTTGGAGACGTCGTTCTGCGCGTCTTCAACCTGCAGCGTGACCCCACTAAGCGTCTTTGCATAATCGGTCATGCCGTTGCGCAGAACGGTCAGGAAGTTGTCGTCGAATTTGGCCATCGAAACGCCGACGGTTTCTGCGTGTGCGGCCGTCGACAGAACGAGCGCCATCGCAGTTCCCAGGATGAATTTTTTCATTGCATTTCCTCCACAAAGCGGTGCCCGGCTGCACCCTCCTCACGCCGGGGCCCCAGACATCCGTCTGCAGACCTCAATCCCACGCCGCCTCTCCCGTGGCGGCTCCGTCAAAACGGAACAAACAAACCGTAAAATTTGTTTCGCGGAATATTCATTCCATTTTATCGAAACGACGTCAAGCCTCTTTGCCGATTTCGGCTTACGTTGCCGAATAGGCGTGCCTGCTGTGGCGAATTCTGCGTAATCGGCCTGTTGCAATCCGGCCATGATGGGCAGGGAACCGTCACAGGCGCTTATTGCGAAAGCTGTAGAGATCCCCATCTAGTCGGAGCCCCGAACAGCCTGCGCACACCGGCTGTTTTTAAAGATTTTGGAGACAGGACAATGTCCATTTCGATGTATCGCCTGACCGTGCCTATGTTCCAGCGCGGCATTGCCAGCCTGAAGACCTATCTCGACAAGGCGGAGGCCTATGCCGAGGAAAAGAAGATCGACCCGACCATCCTCGTAAACGCTCGCCTCGCCCCGGATATGCTGCCGCTTTCCGGCCAGTACCAGCGTGCCAGCGATAGCGCCAAGTTCGCGCTCGCCCGCCTGACGGCGACTGACGCGCCTAAATTCGAGGACAATGAAGCGACGATCGCCGACCTGCGCGAACGTATGGCCAAGACCGAAGGTTACCTTGCGAGCTTCACCGCCGAAGCTCTTGATGGTAGCGATGCGAAAGAAATCACAGTCCCGGGCCGCAATGGCTCCGTCGTTCCCGGCATCGAATATGTCGCCCTCTTCGCGCTGCCGAACTTCTATTTTCACGTGACGACGGCACACGCCATCCTGCGCAACCAGGGTGCGCCGGTCGGCAAGCGGGATTTCCTCGGAAACTTCTGATGTTTAATCAGGGCCGGTACATTACCGGCCCTTTTTCCGTCAGCTCGGTATAGGCAAGCGTCTGATCCAGATGCCGTGCCCTGAGCGACAGAAGCCGTTCGGCATAGTTGAGCCGCACCGAGGCATAGGCCGGATCATCGGCAAGATTGCGCAACTCCATCGGATCGTTGACGAGATCAAAGAGCAGCGCCGGCAATGCGGTGAAATGCACGTATTTGAATTGCTCGTCGCGGATGACGGCAAGATTCAGCTCGTTCGACCGAAGGCCGAAATGCCGCTCCGCCTCGCCATGGGCGATATCCCGGAAGTCGAATTCCCAGAAAGCCGCATCTCGCCAGCCCTGCGCCATGCCGCCATCGAGGAAAGGCGTAAGCGATCGCCCGTCTATGCCATTGGCGGGCCTGATACCGAGCAGATCGCAGATCGTAGGGAACACATCGGCAGCACTGGTGAAATTCTCGACGATACCGCCGGCGGAAGCCGCGCCAGGATAACGGATGACGAGCGGAATATGATAGCTACCGTCGAAATAGCCGCCTTTGCCGAGAGTCCAGTGATCACCCGCCATCTCGGCATGATCGGACGTGAAGACGACGATCGTATTGTCCCATTCGCCGACGTCCTTCAGTGCTTGCCAGATACGCCCGAGCTGGTCGTCTACCTCGGCAATCATCCCGTAGTAGATCGACCTGATGGCGTCGAAGTCGGCAGCGCTCAAATCGCTGAGCGGCCCTTCCGCCCCATGGATGAAACTGCCCTTGCCGGCACGCGGCATGACATAGGCGAGATAGGGATGGCCTTGCCGTTCAGTTTCGCGGCCTATCGCACGTGCAAAGGCCGGACCTTCGCCCGGCTTGAACATGCGGTTGAATGGCTCCGGCACAGAGAAGGGTGGATGCGGCCGCAGGAAGGAAATATGCGCGAACCACGGCGCATCCTGCTCACCCATCCAGCGGATGAGTTCCCCGGTCAGGAAAGCGGTCTGTGTCTCTTCGCGTGAATAGGCTGGCGCCGCATTCGAGATTTCCCCCGCTGCAGTGCCGACCGGAATATGGATATCACGGCTGACGGCATCAGCGCGGCCGCGCAAGCGTAGCCAGGAAAGCCATTGCCTCTCATGCTCGGGCAGGAGCTGGCGAACAGTGAAACCCGGCAGCACACCTTCATAGGTCGTCAGATGCGGATCATCGGCATCCATATCGCGCGGATCGGGCGCCGTGTCCGTGTAGCCGAACAGCGTCGGATCGTAACCCGCCCGTCTTGCCGCCAGCGCCAGATTGTCGAACCGCCGGTCGAGCGGCGAGCCGTTCCGGCAGACCCGGTGGTTCATCTGGTAGAGGCCGGTATAAAGTGTGGCGCGCGCCGGCGAACAGGGAGCAGCACCGGCATAATGGCGCCGGAAAAGCGTTCCCTCCTTCGCCAGGGCATCGACATTCGGCGTCCTGACGCAGGCGTGCCCTACAGCCGAGAGGCAATCGCCGCGCCATTGATCCGCAGTGATGACGAGAACGTTGGGCTTTCGCCGACGTTCAGTGGTGATTTGATCTCGCATGCCAGTTCCAGGCCGACTGAATGATCTGCGAGAGATCATACTGCGGCACCCAGCCCAGCACGTCCCGCGCCTTGTCGTTATTGGCGACCAGCGTGTGCGAATCGCCTTCGCGACGACCGATATACTCGACCGGGAAGGGCTTGTTGGAGACGTCCTCGATGGCGCCGAGCAATTCCTTCACAGTGGTACCGGTGCCCGTGCCGAGATTGAGCGCGACGGATTCGCCGCCATCCAGCAGATATTGGACGGCGCGCACATGCGCGTCGGCAAGATCGAGAACATGGATATAGTCGCGCACGCAGGTGCCGTCGCGCGTCTCGTAATCGCTGCCGAAAACCTTGAAGCCCTGGCGACGGCCCAGCGCCGCATCGATCGCCAGCGGGATCGCATGCGTTTCCGGCTGGTGCCATTCGCCGACCCGGCCTTCGAAATCGGCACCGGCGGCATTGAAGTAGCGCAGCACGACGGAGCGAAGGCTCTTGTACTGGTCGTAATCGGCAAGCGCTTGCTCGACGATATATTTGGTACGGCCATAGGGATTGATCGGCACCTGACGGTGCGTCTCATCGAGCGGCACGCTCTGCGGCAGACCATAGGTCGCGCAGGTGGAGGAGAAGACGAAAGCATTGATGCCGGTGGCCTGCGCTGCCGACAGCAGCGTCAGCGTGCCGATGACGTTGTTCTCATAGAAGGAGACCGGATCCTTGACCGATTCGCCGACTTCGATCAGCGCCGCGAAATGCAGGATCGCCGACGGCTTGTGCTTTGCCAGCACCTCATCGAGCCGGGCGCGATCGCGAATATCACCCTCTTCCGCCGGTCCCCATTTGACGAATTCGCGATGGCCGTTGGAAAAATTATCGAAGACGACGGGCTTGTAACCCTTATTCGCCAAATCGAGACACGTATGCGAGCCAATATACCCAGCGCCGCCGACGACGAGTACCGTTTCACCTGCCATACATCTCACCTTTTGCAAGCCACAGATGCGCGGACCTTAGCCAAGTTACACGTCAGGAAAAAGTTATCTCGGTTACATATCTGCAAAAATAAGAAGATTAGAGATGGCTTTCATACGGAAATGCGCCTTTCGGCGGAGCGATTGGCTTGCCGGCCACATGGAAACCGGCTGCGTCCCGAGTGTGCCGACAGCGGCTTTCGCATCGGAGACATTCGTTATATCGCTAGCGACGTCGGCAGTGAACGCCCCCGTCTCGGCGCTTTCACGGTCGAAGAGATCGGGCGACATCTGGCCGACGAACCGTTGCGCTATAATGTTGCCGTCGAAAGCCTGCTTATTCAGGCCTAGAGGAGGAAATATGAAAAAGGCGATCATCGTCTGGGGCGGCTGGCTGGGCCACGAGCCGGAGCCCTGCGCCAATATCGTCGGCGAATTGCTGCGTGAAGATGGCTTTGCAGTCGAAATCACCAATGATCTCGGCATATTCGGCTCGCAGCTTCTCGCCAGGGCCGATCTGCTGGTGCCGATCATTACCGGCGAGAAGCTGGAAAAGCCGCATGCGGATGCCCTGGTCGAAGCCGTTCGCGGTGGCCTCGGCCTCGGCGGCCATCACGGCTGCCTTGCCACCTCCTTCAAGGAAAGTGCCCCCTTCCGCTACGTCTCCGGCGTCACCTGGGTTGCCCATCCCGGCAATGTCATTGACTTCCGGGTTGCCGTAACGCGGCAGGACGATCCGTTAATGGAGGGCATTCCAGACTTCGACTACCGCTCGGAGCAGTATTATCTGCACTATGATCCCTCGGTCGAAATCCTCGCTACCACGACCTTCACCGGCCAGTACGATCCTGCCGCGCGCAATATCGCGATGCCCGTCGTCTTCAAGCGACATTTCGGCGAGGGCCGCATCTTCTATTCCGCACTTGGCCATGTCGCCGCTGAATTCAGTCACCCCTACATGCCCCTCATTCTCCGGCGCGGTCTCAGTTGGGCCGCTCGCCAGTAATCGGGGGCAGGATCGGAAGGAGCTGCGATGCTCGGTTGGGGGCTTCGATGAACATACAGAACCGAGGACCGTTCAGGCCATGATTGCGAACAAGCCCGCCTGACAATGAAAAAGCCGCCGGCGCGACGGCCAGCAGCCTTTAGCATTCAGTATATAAAAGCGCCTCTGCGACGCCGGCCTCAGCCGAGCCTAGCGGCCGGCCGCCTTGCGCCGGCTGCTCTCACTATCCTGCGCCTCAGCCTCGTCATAAGCGCGCATCAGGCGCCCGGCTGCCTTCAGCTTTTCGATGAGATCGCTCCCATCGGCAGAGGCCTTGGTGGCTTCAAGCTGTTCGAATTCCCTGTGCGCCTGCGCCCAGTGGCTTTCGCCCCGACCATGCGGCCGGCCTTCCTCTTCCCAGATGGCATATGCCCGCTGGCTGACCCAATCATCCCGATTACGACTCATTGAAAAACCCCAGCCAATAAATACGCACACGCAATGCCAATGAGAATAAAAGTGCCAGCCGGGACTTTAGGAGTCGTTACTGCGGGATGTAATTTTGCAGGATAAATTGCTTCGAAAAGAGTAGTTTTTCAGTAGCTATAGTTAAAAGGGCGGAAACGTTCATCCGCCCTCATATATTCACACAGCGATAGACTCTTCAGCCGCCTCCCCGGCTTCGCCGGTAACTCGTCCCATGAAGGTGAAAATGACGATTGCCGTCAGAATGGTAATGCCGGTCAGAAGCCACAGAAGCAGGCCGAAGGCACTATTATAGGCACGGATGAGTTCCAGTTCTCCCATGCCGGAAAGAGCCTGGCCCGCACCGTTGAGATCCCCCGTCACCAGTCGCTGTGCCGCCACTGTCGCTTCATGGCTTGTTCCAAGATAGGACTGCGTCAGTGCGGAGAGGACCGCACTCACGATAGCGAGTGCCACCCCTTCGCCGGCAACGCGGGTCGTACTGAAGATCCCGGTTGCCATGCCGGCACGCTCCTTCGGCACGACACTGACGGCAAGTCCGTCCATGAGACCCCAGGGCAGGCTGATGCCGATACCGATCGTCAGCAGCGGTGCGATCAGCGCCACATGGTCCGAACCGACGGGAATATGCGCGAGCCAGAAGAGACCGGCAGCCGAAATGACGAGACCGACGCTGCAGATCGTTGCTGCCGGCAACCACCGGGTCAGCAGCCCGGCCGCGATCGGCAGGATGAGAAGCGGACCGGAAAGCGCGATCATCATCTGTCCGGCGGCGACCGCGCTCAAACGCTCGACACCGACGAAGCGCACCGGCAGCAGGATCAGCAGGACGACGAAAGCATAAGCGGGAGCAGCCGCCAGAAGCTGCACACCGACAAAGCGAGGGTAGCGGAAAAGCGTCAGATCAAGCATCGGCCGCTTTACGAGATGCTCAATGAAGCAGAAGAGGGCCATCAGCAGCGCCGAGCCAAGAATGAGCCCAAGCGTGAGAGCATCGCCCCAGCCGCTTTCCGGCACCCGCAGCACGCCATAAGTAAAGAGCGACAGGGCGAGCGTGAAGCTGATAGCGCCCGGCCAGTCGAGCCCCCTTGCCTCGGGGTCGCGGGTTTCCGTCAGGAATACCGCCCCGAAAACGAAAGCGATGATAGCGAGGCCAACCACGAGTGCGAAAATCGCTCGCCACCCGAAGGCCTCGATCATCATGCCCGACGCCATCGGTCCGAACGCCAGGCCAATACCGAAACTTGCACCGACGAGACTGAAGGCGCGCATGCGTTCCTTTCCGTCAAACTCCTGTGCCAGCGATGCCATTCCGCCGGAAAAGGCCGCGGCCGAGCCGAAACCCTGAAGCGCGCGAAGGCTGTCGAACCAGATAATGTCAGGCGAAAAAGCAAGCCCGCCGGCAAACAGGATGAAGGCGGCAAGGCCACACAGGAAGATGCGTTTGCGGCCATAGCTGTCTGCCAGCGCGCCGGCCGCCATCAATGTGCTGCCGAATGTCAGCATGAAGGCATTGGTGACCCAATTATGGGCAATAGGGCTGCCGCCAAGTTCGGTACTGATCGCCGGCAGGGCCACCGCGGGACCAGTGAATGTGAGCGGCATAGCCGCGGCCGCAGAGCAGACGGCGATCAAGACGAAGATTTTCTCCGCGATACTTGTAGGTTTGGACTTGTGGGGAACAGTCATCTGATATCCGCTGGTTCGAGGGTGGGACGCGCTTGGGAGGGGCGCGGGGCGCTGAAACGCCTGGACTTCGATTGCGAAAAGCAGCATAAATTGAGGATAATTCTTCGATAACCTATGGTTTGTTCCGCGTATAAAGGAAGAAACCGCTCGAATGGACCTGCATATGGACCAACCTCTGGGTGGCCTCACGGCATTTGTCAGAACGGCGGATCTCGGAAGTTTCGTCGCCGCCGGGCGTGCTCTCGGCCTTTCCGCCTCCGCTGTCGGCAAGGCTGTGACCGCGCTTGAACAACAGCTCGGCGTCCGCCTGTTCCAGCGCTCGACACGAAGCTTGCGGCTGACGGAAGAAGGCCGCCTGTTCCACGAGCGTTGCCGGCGTATCCTTGATGACCTGGAAGACGCCCAGGCCTCGCTCGCTCAGGCTGTCGCGACCCCTCGGGGACGGCTGCGCGTCAGCGTGCCGCTTGTCAGCTACCATCTGATCCTGCCGATCCTGCCGGAATTTGTGAACCTCTACCCGGAGGTCGAACTGGATCTCGACTTCAACGACCGGATTGTCGACCTGATCGAAGAAGGCGTCGATGTTGCAATCCGCAGTGGAACCTTGCCCGATTCAAGACTGATGTCGCGTGCGCTGCGCCCGTTTCAACTCTTGCTATGCGCCGCGCCTGCCTATCTGGAAAAACACGGAACACCCGATTGCCCTCGTGATCTCGAAGGCCATCGGAGCGTCCGGTTCCGATTTCCCAATTCCGGAAAGCTGCAGCCCTGGCCGCTCAGCCTCACAGCGGACCATCCGGAAATCAGAACCCGTACCGTTCTGACCTGCAACAACATGGAGGCGCTACGCGGCGCTACCGTCAGCGGCATGGGGATCGGCTGCATGCCGGATTTCCTCGCGCGCGACCCGCTAGCCGACGGCAGGCTACGCACCGTGCTGGACGCCCATATAGACGCCCCTGCCCAGTTCCATCTCCTCTGGCCATCCAACCGGCACCTCTCGCCCAAGGTCCGCGTCCTCGTCGATTTCCTCAGCGAAAAACTATTCTCAGACCGCTGTGAGATTCGCATGGAAGAAGAGCGACGATCACAGCCCTTGAAGCCCTGAAAATTGCACCACTGCAGATGATTGCATCGGAGAAGGCTGCGGGCCGGCATTGATTCCGATCGAGGCGAAAAACGCCATCGTCAACGAGACCTTTGGGGAATGCGCAGACGACGTCACCGAAACAATGAAGCCACAGTTCGGAAACGCAAAGCATGTCGCGCACCCGCGAACGCAAAATCGATACCCGGAGCCTATTACAGTGTGATTCAGATCAACGACGCAGAAATACATCCCTTAGTAGCAAATCCCAAACTTTGAGGAACAAAGGTTGACGCGATAACCCATTATGGATATAGAACGCCATCGATACTTTGTTTGCCGTTATTTGCTTTTGCTGCGCTTTGCGCTTCTTGATCAACTTTCCCTCTCAAAAGTCGAAACAACCGCCGTGCGTCGCCCGGCGGCAGATTAATCGTTGCTATGAAAGGGTTTGTTATGACCACCGGCACAGTTAAATGGTTCAACGCCACCAAGGGCTTCGGCTTCATTCAGCCTGACGACGGCAGTGCGGACGTCTTCGTTCACATCTCCGCAGTCGAGCGCGCCGGCATGGGCTCGATCGTTGAAGGTCAGAAGCTTGGCTATCAACTTGAGCAGGACCAAAGGTCCGGCAAAATGTCCGCAGGCCAGCTTCAGGCCGCTTAAGGCTTAACTCCCCATGACCACGGATGTACTGGCATGGTGATGAAGGCATAGAAGGCCAGGCGGATGTCTGGCCTTTTTCGTTGGGTATTGAACTGCCACCGATCCGCAATCTGCCCATGCCGAAGAGCTGCTACCGCCGGCTTTCAACCGTATCGGGTCGAAATCGCAGATGCCGGTCGCAAACCCGCTGCCAGGCCTGCCATGTCCGTGCTGCGCGCGGCGATAAAAGGCGACTGCAGAGAATGTCACAGACCCGCATTTCAAAACGATTACACCATTCAAGGACCGAACTTTGACTACAACCGAAAAAAGCACCAAAGACACCGCGCCGGCGCCACTGGTCTCGCTGACGCCGACCCAGATCAGGGGTTTAAAGCTCGCCAAGGACGGTGACCTGTTTGCCCAGGACGGCAACAAATGGACCCATCTGAACGCCACCGTCACCTATGCCAGGACCGACCGTTTCAAGGAGCGGCCGATCAAGGTGAAATTCCTGACAACGACCACGTTGAACGAATTGCGAGACTACGGCTTTCTGCAGAGCCTGGACGCAGATGCGACCCCGGAAACCTCCGCGCAGGGCATTACCATGGCAGGCAAAATGTGGCTCCTGAAGAATAAATGATCGCTGGGTAGAACGGATATTGTGAGCGCTGGAGGTTTGATCTGTGACATCGGCAGGTTTCGCATGCTGTTTCGACGCGGCCGACCTCAGGCTGAAACAAGCATTGTGAAAAGCCTTTAGTTATCAGCGACATAGTGGCGCCACATCACCGCCCGTTAAAGCACTGACTCGTAAGCATATCCCACTAGCCGATCACGTTCTGCGAACTGAAATCGACCTTATTGGCAGAATTGAGATCAGGGTAAGCAACAGGTATCACGCCGTCCGCGCTGAAAAAGCATTTTTCATAAGGGTTATGAATGCCCGACCCGAGAGATAGGTGACGTTTCGTACCGGAGACATGGGTAACACTTTTCGCTTTTTGCGGGAGGTGTTGATGCTGTGGAGAGAGACTTCGGTGATGGAGGAACGTCTTCGATTTGTCGCCCGGCTGCTTGAGGGCGAAGGCATGAGCGATGTGTGCCGGGAGTTCGGCA
>NZ_JAVDSU010000008.1:0-319709 GCF_031455475.1 Rhizobium sp. 1399
ACTTGAAAGCGCTTCTCCTCCTTGGCGCTTCGCCACTCGTGCCGATGCGCGATCCGTTCGGGGATGCCTGCAAAAAGATCGACGCGCAAGCCAAAGAGCTGTCGCTCTGATCAGCTGCGGGCCTTCCGCGCCGAATGGGACGGCCGGAGAACTCGTGTTACGCAAAACTGTGCAGCGGATTTGCAAGCACGATATGCGTGAAAACAAGGACCTGAAGCGTGACGCGCATCCGAAAGATCGCGGCACGCTTTAACTATTCGGCCTTCTTCTCTTCTTCTATTGCCGGCTTGTCCCCGTCCTCATCATCGGGTGTGACAACTGCTGCCGTTTCCGGCGGCTTCGGATCGAAGGTCCAGATCAGCATATAGAAGGAATAGGCGCCGGCGCCGCCCGCAAGCACGCCCCAGAAGGGGTCGCCGCCGATGAATTCGAAGATCCCCCATCCGAAACAGACCACGACGATGAGGACACGAACCCAAAGGTGTCGATAGGTCGGATGGTTAGGATCGATCAGCTGCATCTCTGTCCCATTGTCGTAATAACTCCGTCTCACTCTTGTGATGACGCACGTCTCACTGTTGTGATGACGTCACTTGTCTTTAGGATGGATTTCACAAATGTGAAAGGCCCGCGGACTTGACGCGGCGACAGGAAAATGGAATGAAAATTCCAAACTTATATCAATTCGGTTTATTTGTTCCGAATATAGGGAGGCAGTAATGACAGTGAGATTTGGTCTTCTCGGCGCCGGCCGCATCGGCAAGGTCCATGCAAAGGCCGTCAGCGGCGATGCCAATGCAAAGCTCGTGGCTGTCGCCGACGCCTTCCCGCAGGCTGCCGAAGCGATCGCTTCCGCCTATGGCTGCGAAGTGCGCACGATCGAAGCGATCGAGGCCGCCAAGGATATCGACGCCGTCGTCATCTGCACGCCGACCGATACGCATGCCGACCTGATCGAGCGCTTCGCCCGCGCCGGCAAGGCGATCTTCTGCGAAAAGCCGATCGACTTGGATGTTGCGCGCGTAAAAGCCTGCATCAAGGTCGTGGAAGAGACCGGCGCCAAGCTGATGGTCGGCTTCAACCGCCGCTTCGACCCGCATTTCATGGCGGTCCGCAAGGTCATCGACGAAGGCAAGATCGGCGATGTCGAGATGGTGACGATCACCTCGCGCGATCCCGGCGCCCCGCCGGTCGATTACATCAAGCGTTCCGGCGGCATCTTCCGCGACATGACGATCCACGATTTCGACATGGCCCGCTTCCTGCTCGGCGAAGAGCCGGTCTCGGTTTTCGCGACCGCAGCCGTGCTCGTCGACAAGGCTATCGGCGCAGCCGGCGATTACGACAGCGTCTCCGTCATCCTGCAGACCGCGTCGGGCAAGCAGGCGGTGATCTCCAATTCGCGCCGCGCCACCTATGGCTACGACCAGCGCATCGAGGCTCACGGCTCCAAGGGTCTCGTTTCGGCCGAAAACCAGCGTCCGGTCTCGATCGAAGTCGCCAACGGCGAAGGCTATACCCGCCCGCCGCTGCATGACTTCTTCATGACCCGCTACACCGAAGCCTATGCCAACGAGATCGCAAGCTTCATCGCCGCGATCGAAAAGGGCTCGAAGATTTCGCCGTCCGGCGCCGATGGCCTGGCTGCTCTTGCTCTCGCAGATGCAGCCGTCCAGTCGGTCAAGGAAGGCAAGCTCATCAAGATCGGCTGACCGCCCTCTCCCGACGGTCGCCATAATGAGATGGCCGGGCTCTTGCCCGGCCATTTCTCGTTTAAGCAGTATCCTGCGTTTCAATCCGTTCCCTGGAGACCGGCCACGACGATATCTTCATCGATGACTGCCAGCGCCCGGTTCAGATGTCCTTCGAAGACGAGAATCTGTTCGTCCGCGACGACCCTGAGTTCCGGCATGCCCTCCATGCGCACCATATGGGATTGGCCGAGCCCCTCCTCGATCCCCTGCCGCAGCAGATCGTAATAGCGCGTGCCGGGTCCGGTGATCGCGATCGGCATGCGCTCCGTCAGGCTCAGCATACGTGATAAACCGTTACCGAGCGCGAGCCCCGCCTGTCGGAAGGCAAAGCCCGAGATACGATGGCCCTGCCGGGCCCGCGCCGCGATCTTGTCGAGCTCGGCCACTGGCACGAACTTTGCCGGGATCGTATCGAGCGGCACTTCGAAGGCAGTGCGCAGGATCGCGTAGAAACCGGCATAGGCCTCGATGCAGCCGCGCGTGCCGCACCGGCAAAGCCCGCCATTGGCCATATGCAGCATATGCCCGAAATTGGGCGCGGAGACTTCATGCCCGCCATGGGTCGTCCGTCGCAC
Organism: Rhizobium sp. 1399; assembly: GCF_031455475.1. NCBI lineage: Bacteria > Pseudomonadati > Pseudomonadota > Alphaproteobacteria > Hyphomicrobiales > Rhizobiaceae > Rhizobium > Rhizobium sp. 1399. The sequence goes on from NZ_JAVDSU010000008.1 coordinate 2,330, forward strand.
GATTCCAAGCCCGATGCTGTGGCCGAGCGAAAGGGCGGCCAGCGAGCGGAAATCCGCACCTTTGACATTCTCCTCACGCGCGCCGAGAGCGGCGGCGACCAGCAGCGTCTCGTTGTCGAGAATGACCTTCGCCTTCCATTCCGGTTTGAGCGCCAGTTCGAAATCGATCTGGTCGCTGCCGAAGATCGGCGACCAGACGAGAACCGGTTCGGAGGAGTTGACCAGCCCCTTGCTGCTGATCGAAATGAGCAGCACCTTCTCCCGTTCGATCCGCGAGCGCGACAGGATACGCTCTAGCCCAGCCCGCACCCCGTTCACGAAGCGGCCAGCCCCATCAGGATCATGCGACCTTTCCTCGCTGAAGCGGTCGATCAGCTTGCCCGAGTAATCGACGAGCGAATATTGCACGGCATCCGAGGAGATGATGACGACGATCAGATAGCCGCAGTCGCGGCGCTGGCGCAAAAGCACGCGCGGGCGCCCTCGCCCGCTCGCTGCCTGGTGCTCGGATTTTTCGATCACCTGCGCCTTTTCGAGATCGGCCGTGATCGCAGAAACGGTGGCGGACGAAAGCCGCGTGAAATCGGATATTTCAGTGTGAGCAAGTGGCCCGTGGCGGCGGAGAGTGGCGAGCACAAGCACGCTGTTTCTCTGCCGTACGAGCTCCGTGCTCGACTTGGTCAGCATCTATCGCCGCCTCTTCCCCGTTCGTTCCGCCCTTCACTTGCCACAGCATCTCCAGCCCCTCCAGTCAAAGGAAATTAAGCCGGTAGTGCGGTGTTGACAGTTGAAAAAATCTCTGACACTAAATTTCTCGACTGTCGAGAAAAAAATCCGAACCTTTCTGGACAGGCTTTCGCGGTGGCCGGAGGAGGCTGATGCTGGGCCGGCTGCAATTCACTCGGGAGGACATTATGAAGTCTATTTATAAGCTGATGGCGGGTGCTGCCATTCTCGTTTCGCTGCAGTCGGCTGCCATGGCTGCAGACCTCGTCGTTGGCGTTTCCTGGTCGAACTTCCAGGAAGAGCGCTGGAAGACCGACGAAGCCGCTATCAAAAAGGCTCTGGAAGCCAAGGGCGCAAAGTACATTTCCGCTGACGCACAGTCTTCGGCTGCAAAGCAGCTCACCGACGTCGAGTCGCTGATCTCGCAGGGCGCAAACGCACTCATCATTCTCGCTCAGGACTCCGACGCAATCGGCCCGGCTGTTGAAAAGGCCGCCAGCGAAGGTATCCCGGTCGTCGGTTACGACCGCCTGATCGAAAATCCGTCTGCCTTCTACATCACCTTCGACAACAAGGAAGTCGGCCGCCTGCAGGCTCAGGGCGTCTTCAAGGCAAAGCCGGAAGGCAACTACGTCTTCATCAAGGGCTCGTCTTCCGACCCGAACGCTGACTTCCTCTTCGCAGGTCAGCAGGAAGTCCTGAAGGCTGCAATCGACGCCGGCAAGATCAAGAATGTCGGCGAAGCCTATACCGACGGCTGGCTGCCGCAGAACGCTCAGCGCAACATGGAGCAGTTCCTGACCGCCAACAACAACAAGGTTGACGCTGTCGTTGCTTCCAACGACGGTACGGCCGGTGGCGCCGTCGCCGCTCTCGACGCACAGGGTCTCGCCGGCACCGTTCCGGTTTCCGGCCAGGACGCCGACAAGGCTGCTCTCAACCGCATCGCTCTCGGCACGCAGACGGTTTCCGTCTGGAAGGACAGCCGCGAACTCGGCAAGCGCGCTGCCGAAGTCGCTCTCGATCTCGCCGGCGGCACGGCCCTCGACAAGGTTGCAGGTGTTCAGACCTTCGAAGGCGGCCCGAAGAAGGTGAAGATGCAGTCGATCTTCCTGACTCCGCTCGCCATCACCAAGGACAACCTGAACGTCGTCATCGACGCCGGCTGGATCTCCAAGGCTGAAGCTTGCCAGGGCGTCAAGGCCGGCTCCGTCAAGGCTTGCGACTAATCCTCGCCTGACGATCTGAAATACCGGCGCCGCAGCGGCCCTCCGCTGCGGCGCCGGATGCGGATGAAGCCCGCTCAGTGGTGCTTCTCCGTTCTCGCGCACATCGCGGATGCTTTGATTCCCTGCCAGAATAGTGCCGTTGTGATCGGCTATTTTCGGAAGCGTCCCGGTGGTCACATCTAGAACAGGGCGGTCATCGGCCAGCTATTCCTATCAGGAGCAGGCCTGCGCCCAAACAAATGGGGGAAACGGCAAACCCATGGCAGACATCACCCAATCGACCTCCTCCGGCCCGCGCACGGCAGTTGAAGGCCCCTTCACGCGCTTCCTAAGAGCAACGGAAATAGACACCCGCCTTCTCGGCATGATCGGCGCATTGCTGGTCATCTGGGTCGGCTTCCACTTCTATACCGGCGGCCTGTTCCTCACGCCCAGAAACCTCTGGAACCTCTCCGTCCAGACGACCGAAATCGCGGTTCTGGCGACCGGCATGGTGCTGGTCATCGTCACCAGAAACATCGACCTGTCGATCGGCTCGATCCTTGGCTTCGTCGCCATGATCATGGGCGTGGTCCAGGCGAAGTTCCTGCCGCAATATCTGGGCTTCGACAATTCCTTCACCTGGGTCATCACGCTGATCTGCGGCCTGCTCGTCGGCTCGGCTATCGGCCTGTTCCAGGGCGTCATCATCGCCTTCATGGGCGTGCCGTCCTTCATCGTCACCCTCGGCGGCTTCCTCGCCTGGCGCGGCCTTGCCTGGTATGTCACGAGCGGCCAGACGGTCGCCCCCCTCGACACCACCTTCCGCATCATGGGCGGCGGCGCCGAAGGCGCAATCGGTGCCACCTGGAGCTGGATCATCGGTGCGGCTGCCTGCGTGCTGATCGTCATTTCCATCATCGGCTCGCGTCACCAGCGCCGGCGCTTCAACTTCCCGCGCCGTCCGCTCTGGGCCGAATATGTCCTCGGCGTGCTCGGCTGTGCCATGGTGCTCGGCGCGATCTGGGTCTCCACGATCTATTACTGGCCGCCGGCCATCGCCAAGCGCTATGCCGAAGCCAATAACATCACCATGCCGGAAACCGGCCTGATGATCCCCTACGGCATTGCCGTGCCGGTGCTGATCGCCATCCTCGTCGGCATCGTCATGACCTTCATCGCCACGCGCCTGCGCTTCGGCCGCTATGTCTTCGCGATCGGCGGCAACCCGGAAGCGGCAGAACTTGCCGGCATCAAGACCCGCTGGGTCACGGTGCGCATCTTCGCGCTGATGGGCTTCCTCGCAGCGGTGGCCGCCGCCATCTCGACGGCGCGCCTCAACGCCGCCGCCAATTCGCAGGGCACGACCTACGAGCTCTATACGATCGCAGCAGCCGTCATCGGCGGCACGTCGCTCGCAGGCGGTACCGGCACGATTGCCGGCGCCATGCTCGGCGCGCTCGTCATGCAGTCGCTCCAGTCAGGCATGGGTCTCGCAAATGTCGATACGCCCATCCAGAACGTCGTCGTCGGCGCGGTGCTCGTCATTGCCGTCTGGCTAGACACTGTCTATCGCTCCCGTGCGAAGTAAGAGGAGTACGAACCATGGCTGAACAACGCACTCCCCTTGTCGAACTGAAGAATATCTCGATCTCCTTCGGCGGTATCCACGCGGTCGACAATGCCTCGGTCGATCTCTATCCCGGTGAAGTCGTGGCCCTTCTCGGCCATAACGGCGCCGGCAAGTCGACGCTGATCAAGATCCTCTCCGGCGCCTACAAGCGCGACTCGGGTGAAATCCTGATCAACGGCGAACCGGCCGACATCCGCAATCCGCGCGATGCCAAGAAGTTCGGCATCGAGACGATCTACCAGACGCTCGCCGTCGCCGATAATGTCGACGCCGCCGCCAATCTCTATCTCGGCCGCGAGCTGAAGACCCGCTGGGGCACGCTCGACGACGTCGCGATGGAACATTCCGCCCGCGAGGTGATGGGTCGCCTGAACCCCAACTTCAAGCGCTTCAAGGAGCCGGTCAAGGCATTGTCAGGCGGCCAGCGCCAGTCGGTCGCCATTGCCCGCGCCATCCTCTTCAACGCCCGCATCCTGATCATGGACGAGCCGACGGCAGCCCTTGGTCCTCAGGAAACGGCGCAGGTGGGCGAGCTCATCAAGCAGCTGAAGAAGGAAGGCATCGGCATCTTCCTCATCAGCCACGATATCCACGACGTCTTCGACCTCGCGGACCGTGTCTCTGTCATGAAGAACGGCCAGGTCGTCGGCCACGCCCGCACCGAGGATGTCACCAAGGACGAAGTCCTCGGCATGATCATCCTCGGCAAGGTGCCCCCCAAGGCCATCCCCGGCCCCGGCGCCATGCAGGTCTGATTGTCCTGTAATATCCGATGCGGAAACTCCGCCGCCCCCTGGGGCTGGCGGAGTTTTTATATGCATTCTCCGGGCTGACGGGTAAAAATACCCTCCAAACTGCAAGCGTCGGTAATTCTGAAAATTTCGCGATTGAAGCCAGCCGCAAGCTAAGAACCACGCATCGGACAGGCGATTCACACCGCGCATAGGGCGCGCTGGAGTGACCGGATTACGTGGCTCTCAGAAGGGGCTGCGGGCGTCGCGCATGACCTCTTCGTGGATCAGTGAGACAGGCGTGGCGGCATCCGCCGCAGGGGACGCTAGGCACCGCTCCTGGCAGGGGAGAGGTGGGTCAGTACGCATCGCCACCTGTTGCCCTCCCGGTGATAGACGTCGGTGATCCATTCGTCGGCTGATATCGGTTCGCCACGGAACATGCCCGTGTTCTGCCCGCGACCGGTAACCGTGGCGACATTGCCGAGCAGATGGACGTGATGCGTCGTCTTGGTCATCGTGTCATGGCTCAGGACACCGGATCCGATCGCCGAAAGAATAGCCTGTGCAGGGATTGGGCCACGCTCAGGCGTCACCAGCACCCAGTCCTTCGTGATCCAGGCGGCGATCTTGACGGGATCGTTGGAAACCATCGCCGCGTTGAAGGCGCGCTCAGCCTCCTCGAGCGCTTCAAGGGCTGCAGCGCTCACGCCGACATGTCCTCGTTCCAGCGGCGCTGCATCTCCTCAGGCGTGACCTGCTCGATGGTTTGCGACAGCATCCAGCGATGACCGAAGGGATCAAGCACCTGCGCCACCCGCTCGCCAAAACTCTGGTCGGTCGCCGGGCGCAACATCGTCGCCCCGGCCGACAGCGCCTGCGCCAGTGCTGCGTCGGTCGACACCGTGTCCATGTGGAAGGTTACCGGCGAGCCTCCGACGGTATCGGGAGACAGGGCGCCGAAGTCCGGATACTCGTCTGCCAACATCATCAGCGTCTCTCCGAAACGCAGCTCGGCATGGCCGATCCGCCCGTCCGAAGGATCGGTCATGCGGAAGACTTCCGTGGCGCCGAAAGCCTCCTTGTAGAAGTCGATGGCCCGCGCCGCATCCTTGACGATGAAGTAGGAGCTCACTTTTCGGGCAAAACTCGGCATGGATGATCCTCCTTGACTGGTTCTTATATTAACGTTACGTATCGTAAAGATATGAGTCAAGAGAATAACGCAACACCGAAGAAACGAGGGCGGCCGCCAAGCGCTGCCGCGCAGAGGCGTGCCTTGGAGGCCGCCCATGAAATCCTGATGGCCGAAGGTTTTGGCCGCATGACGATCGAAGCCGTGGCGGCGCGGTCCGGTGTCGGCAAGCCGACGATCTACCGCTCCTGGGCCAACGCGCAGGAACTGGCGATGGCCGCCCTTCTGGTCAACCGGCTGCCGGAAGCGGAGGTCGGAGGGGGCACGGCGCAGGCGGCTCTCGGCGCGCAGATGAGCGGACTGGTGACTGCCTTTGCGAGCACGCGCGGGCGGCAGATCACCATGGCACTCGCGGCCGCCGATCCGGAAAGCGAATTCACCAAGGCCTTCCGCAATCAGGTGATCCTGTCGAGTCGCAACGCGGGTCGCGTCATCCTGGAGGAGGCTCTGGCTCGGGGAGAGATCGTTTCGCCGCTTGATATGGAGGCGCTGCTCGACATGATCTACGGACCGGTCTTCTTCCGGCTGCTGGTCGGCCATCGCCCGGTCTCGCCGGAGTTCGGCGATGCGATCGTCAGGACCGCGTTGCGGGCCGTTGCACCGTCGGGGACGAAGTGATGGGCCGCCTGAACCCGAACTTCAAGCGCTTCAAGGAGCCGGTCAAGGCACTGTCAGGCGGCCAGCGCCAGTCCGTCGCCATTGCCCGCGCCATCCTGTTCAACGCCCGCATCCTGATCATGGACGAGCCGACGGCAGCCCTTGGTCCGCAGGAAACGGCGCCAAGGACGAAGCTCTCTGCATGATCATCCTCTGTAAGGTGCCGCCGAAAGCCATGCCCGGCTCCGGCGCCATGCAGCTCTGATCGCCGATAGCTCGACAGCAAAACTCCACCGCCCGAAAGGGCCGGCGGGGTTTTCATTTTAGCTCAGCCTGCGGCCGCTGCACCCGCGGCAAGTTCCGCAAGCCGCGCCAGCCTGACCGGCTCATCCATCACGAAAGACGCATTCTCCGAGAGGATCGCATGCGCCCGCGTCGCAAAGCGCTGCGCATCATCCATCTCGCCCTTCATCGCATAACACTCGGTAAGCTCTTCATAGACATAAGGCGCCGCGTCATTGGCCGCATCCGCAAGCGCCACGACCTTCTCCCCGAGCGCAATCGCCTCATCCACCCGCGACAGCGCCCTGAGTGTGCGCACGACCGCATAACGCGCCACCTTCAGCGTCTGCGCATTGCCGGAAGCCTCCCGGATCGCCTCATCCCGCCGGAACGCGCCGAGCGCATCCTCGAAGCGCCCCGCCTCGAAATAGGTCCAGCCGAGATTGTGATGCAGCATGCCCCGCCACTGCGGGCTTGCGCCATGCGCCTCGATATAATCGAGCGCCACCGCCACCCATTGCTCGGCCGCCTCGACATCCGACGCGATCGCCAGCATATGCACCGCATCGACAGCCAGATTATGGTCCCCCACCCTCTGCGCCAGTTCGAAGGCCTCGGCAAAGAACGGCGCCGCCTCGGCAGGCAAGCCGGCACTGTTGAAGAGCCGCCCCCGCTCGATCGCAACCGAAGCCCGCGCCCAGGCATCCTCACCGGCTTGTTTGGCAGCACCATCGAGGATCTCGTGCCCCAACGAAAAATTGCCCGAGAGCCCTGCAAACCGCGCCCGCCGCGTCAGATCGAAAACAGTCTCGCCCACCTCATCCCCCGATGAAAACCAAACCATCCAAGGGAGCTTTTACCGGCGCCCCATCGCCTTGAAAATCCCGGATAATCGCAACGAGCCGAATTTCCGCGAACTTGGCGATTGAAGCAAACCCAAAGCTAGGCTAAGAACCACGACATCGGACGACGAGTCACATCGTCAGGCATGCACCCGTAGCTCAGCTGGATAGAGTGTTGGATTCCGATTCCAAAGGTCACAGGTTCGAATCCTGTCGGGTGCGCCATTTTTCAAATTGTCCATACCGAAGACCTAGAGCTCGTGAGGAACGCGCTCGACATAGTCCCTTGGCACATTGTCAAACTGACCGCGCCGGCGTCTGGACAGGAAAGCGGTTCCGTGGCATCAAAAAAGGCATGAACACCGCGCGCACCAATTCAAAGCTCCTACTCGCCATCATTCCGATGGTGGGTTAGCACGCGCTTGCGTTTCAAAGATGCAGCAACCCGCCGAAGAGGCGGGTTTTTTGTTGCCATTCCTCTTCGGTCGGAATTTCGAGACAGAAGGGAAGTCGCAAATGCCATATGACCCCAAGACGATCGAGCCGCGATGGCAACGATACTGGGAGGAAAACCAGACATTCAGGACCGAGGACGACCAAAGCCGTCCGAAATATTATGTCCTGGACATGTTTCCCTATCCGTCCGGCGACGGCCTGCATGTAGGTCATCCGGAAGGCTATACCGCGACCGACGTCGTGGCTCGGTACAAGCGAATGATGGGCTTCAATGTCCTGCATCCCATCGGGTGGGATGCCTACGGGCTGCCCGCCGAGCGATACGCCGTGCGGACAGGCATCCATCCGGCGATCACCACGCGGAGCAACATCTCGAATTTCAGGAAGCAGGTCCGGCGCCTGGGCTTTTCCTACGATTGGAGTCGGGAGATTTCGACCACCGATCCCGAGTTCGTACGATGGACGCAATGGATCTTCCTGCAAATGTACAAGGCCGGCTTGGCCTACCAGGCGGAAGTTGCCGTCAACTGGTGCCCGGCACAAGGTACGGTCCTCGCCAACGAGGAAGTGAAGGACGGCCGCTACGTGGAAACCGGAGACCCGGTGGAACGTCGCACGATGCGTCAGTGGATGCTGAAAATCACCGCTTATGCCGACCGCCTGCTCGCGGATCTGGACGAGCTGGACTGGCCGGAAGGCATCAAGACGATGCAGCGCAACTGGATTGGCAGATCGGAAGGCGCTGAAGTGACTTTCAACGTCGAGGGTAGCGAGAGTTCCCTGACAGTTTACACCACGCGTCCGGAAACGATCTTCGGCGCTACCTTCTTGGTCCTGTCCCCCGAGCACCCTGCTATCGATGCCATTGCCACCGTCGGCCAACGCGGAGAGGTCGACGCCTACCGCGCCCGCGCGGCGGCAATGAGCGCGATAGAGAAGTCGCAAGCCCAGTCGAAAAGCGGAGTATTCACCGGAGCCTATGCGATCAACCCGGCGAATGGTTCGCGGATTCCGGTATGGGTCGCTGACTACGTACTGATGAGCTACGGCACCGGAGCAATCATGGCCGTTCCCGCCCATGACGACCGCGACCGCGATTTCGCGCAGGAGTTCGGGCTGCCGATCGTCGAAGTCGTGTCGGCATTTGGCTCCCCCTCCGGCGATGTGCCGCCCGCTGCGCGGACTGGGGAAGGCTTGATGGTCAACTCCGGTTTCATGGATGGCATGGAGACGAAAACGGCGAGAACGGCAGCGATCTCATGGATGACCGAGCAAGGCGTTGGTCTCGGGCGCGTCGAGTACAAGCTGCGCGACTGGCTGTTCTCGCGGCAGAGATACTGGGGAGAACCCTTTCCTATCCTGCATGCCGCCGACGGCAGTATCGTGCCCCTGCCGGAGGACGCCCTGCCACTGCTGCCTCCTGAACTGGACGAGTACAGGCCAACGCCGGACGGGGAGCCGCCGCTGGCACGGGCGGGCGATTGGGTTCGGACGGTCGATCCGAAGTCCGGCATGGAAGCTCTGCGGGAAACCAACACGATGCCACAATGGGCGGGATCGTGCTGGTATTACCTGCGTTTTGCCGATCCTTGGAACGTGACCGCGCCGATCGATCCCGAGAAGGAGAAATACTGGCTGCCCGTCGATCTCTACGTGGGAGGAGCCGAGCATGCGGTGCTGCATCTGCTGTACGCGCGCTTCTGGCACAAAGTCCTGTTCGACATCGGCGTCGTGACGTCCAAAGAACCGTTCCGCAAGCTGTTCAACCAGGGAATGATCCTGGCCTTCAGCTACAAGGATGCGACCGGGAGGTATTATCGACCCGAGGACGCGGCCGAACGCGACGGTCGCTGGCATGTCGGAGAAATCGAGGTCGAGCGCCAGGTCGAGAAGATGTCGAAGTCGAAGTTCAATGTCGTCAATCCTGACGAGGTGGTCGAACAATACGGCGCAGACGCCATGCGTCTGTATGAACTCTTCATGGGGCCATTGGACGTTGCCAAGCCGTGGCAAATGTCCGGCGTGGCCGGGGTCAGCCGCTTCCTCCATCGCGTATGGCGGATCGCAATTGGAGAGGATGGCATGTTGTCGAGCAAAATTATCGATGCGAAGCCGTCCCCGGAGATCGCGCGCGTTCTTCATAAGACGATCAAGGCTGTCGGCAACGACATCGATGGCCTGCGTTTCAACACGGCGATTTCTAAACTGATGGAGCTGTCAAACGCATTGACGGGACTGGACATCAAGCCACGGTCGGCGGTCGAATCCTTCGTTCTGCTGCTGGCACCGTTCGCGCCGCACATTGCCGAGGAACTCTGGAAAATGCTGGGGCATCCGGAAAGTCTGTCGCATGAACCCTGGCCGACATACGACCCCACCCTCGCCGACGATGATATCCGCGAATTTATCGTTCAGGTGAACGGCAAACTGCGTGGCAGGATTCAGGCTCCCTCGACGCTCGCCGCTGATGAACTCGTTAGACTGGCTGCGCAGGAGCCTGACGTTCGGTCGAGGTTGACGGGGAAGGCGGTGCTGAAGGAAATCGTTGTGCCTGGACGGCTGGTGAACTTCGTGCTTGCTCCATAGCATCGAGCCGCTCTGGAACGTGGTCGACACTGTCGGCCACGGCTTCCTCTGCAACTGGTCGCCCCAGTTTGGTCAGGCCAAGACAAGCGGACCAGGGCATTCTCATGAAAGGAGTTTAGTTGTTTGAAGCTGCCGTGGGAGCGTGCGGAGGAGAATCCGCTTCCCTGCCCGACCCCATGAAGGAATGGGTGGAAGCCCAGACTAGGACGGGGCGCTACAGCAACGCAAGCGACTATGTCCGTGATCTGATCCGCCGCGATCAGGAGCGTTCGGACAAGCCGGCAGAGCTGCAGCGGCTTGTTACCGAAGGTTTGAAAAGCGGCATCAGTGACCGCTCGAAAGAAGATATTCTCCAGCTGCGCGTGAACGGTTGGCCGCCGCCAGCCGGTCATGAAATACCGCACAACGTTTCAAGCGGATCGGGATATTATCGATATCTCCGTTCTTGGCGCCGAACGGTTCGGTGTCACGCAGTCCGAGCGCTATGCCGATTTGGAAATGGCTGATGTCAGTCCGCTCATACTCCGCCTTCGCCGCCGCGATCAGGCACTGGATCGACATTCGCTCAAGACTGAATCCGAGATATTGCGAATGAAGAGGCAGAGGATATCGACCCTGCTCATCTTGCAGTCGCCCGTCCCAGCCGCTACACAATCCGGGGTTTTAAAAAACGGGGATGGGTATGCGGTCTGCAATTGCGGCACTGGTGCTGATGGCTTTCATGCCGACGGTCGTGATGGCTCAGGCATTCGATTGGTCGGCTCAACTTGGAAAATCGCCCTTTGATCTGGAAACAACACTCAGCCAGGCTGGGGATTGCGCTACTGGCAGCTTCAGCGTTCCAATCAAGAATGTCACGAAGGACACCTATCTCTCTGATAATCTCTTCGATCCAGTCGTTACGTCTTACGGGTTCATACCCGTAAATGGCAGTCAAGACGGCATCAGCGACTACGATAACTCGCGGACGTTTTCATCGAAGAAAGGCACTTCGATCCAATGCACGATAGGGCTCGAAGCGTCCGTGCAGATCTACGCGTTCGAGGATCGCATCGTTCGGATCAAGTTAACCTTCGATCGTTGTCGGGAGCGGGAGACGCGGCAATACATTCTCTCCAGGCCCACGGCGGATAAATGCGTCGGCACCGACCTGACGACGAAGGACTACGATGAAGCTCTCTACCAGGCGATTGAGGCTCGCAACACTTATGGGTACGACACGCGCTGGAGCAAGGAGGAACTTCGCGGCCCCTTAGAGTCGAAGAAGATTTCCGGCGAATTCGAGGCGGCTGAATTCCGGGTCCTGTGGGATGTCAACTGTCCATCCTTACCCATCATTGACGGCGACCGTATAATCATACCCTTCGATAGGAAATTTCGCTGCCTGATTGACGTGGACAACGAGGATCCGGCGCGATGGTCGGTTACAGCGATGCACGAGATTGTACGTCCCGGCATGTTTGTCGATACAGTGGAGCGCAGGCTCGCAGCAATGCGACTGTTTGTAGATATGCCCGCCGAGCGCTCCGCAGCCCTGGCGATCCGACCGGAATTGCAAACGGTGATCGACGGAATCAAGGCCGAGATTGCGGTTCGAGCCGCGGCTGAGCGAACCAAGCGTGACGCGGTGTCCAATATTCTCGGCGGCGGGAACTAAGCTTTTTCCGCCACTCGATCTCCGAAAGAATATTGTTTCTGGTCTGCCCCGAATTGACTTCGGAACTGCGCTGGGATGTATTGCAGCCTTAAGTCGTACTGGGGAGACATTTCAATGAAACCAAGTATTTTCGCGGCTTTCGCGCTGGTTTTTACTGTTGCTGGTTACGCTAAGGCCGACAATCGCTCGTTCGCAGGAGCAGCCTTGTTTCATGACGTCGTGCAGATGACTTGTGGCTTCAACATGACGCCGGAATCGGCAAAGAAAGCTCAGCCACGCTCGGAATGTCGAACTCCCCAACAGATCCAATGCTTTTGGCAATCTCCGCGGTTTGCAAAGAAGTAAAAAAGGGGAACCGAGGCAAAGTCATTGAAATCCAGGTACCTGATGACCGCAAGGTAAATAGAAAAGTCATCGTTGAAAAAGCCCCGTGGTACGCTAGTCCGCGGATGTAGTCTTCTCACGACCATGTTGGGCGCGTCGTCCCGTTGGTCAAAAATATTGCTGCATCTTTTTGAAAAGCATGACGCGGCATTCGATGATCAAGCCTGAACTCGCATTCCTCATCTTTGTTACGAGCAACTTTGCGGCTCCGCTCCTGGCCTTTATCGCCGGGCGCAGATGGCCACATCGCCGGATGGCGTTCCATTTTTTGGCGGCGATCTGGATCGTTCTGTCAGTGTATGTGTGCCACAAGGTGACTTTTACACCAGACAGAGCCGCTGTGGGCGACTCTTATGAGCCTGACGAAGTGATTCAATTCCTGGTCGTCGGTGCCGTTTTTTTGCAGCAGATAATCATTCTAGCGGCCTATCTCGTTCGGGAGGTCTACCGCGCAGTCAAGAAGCGGCACGAGGCGAATCGGGTAGCAAGAGCCTTCGAGTGATGATGGGGAGGCTCCAGAGATGGCGGAAACGGCGCGGCAGGGGCGTTCGCCACACATGGATTATGGTTGCGCGGGGCGAGGATGTGAACGCCGCGACGCTACTCTTCACGGCTGCCGCAAGAGGGCCCGCTTTTCTTTGTAAAGGGGTCCCAACTATGGAACTTCAGCATAGCGGATGATGCTCTGATTTTGGACATTGGCGACCAGTTCATCTGAACGAGACAAAAATCGGCGGAGCAAGGGTGAGGAATTTGAATCGTTATATCCTAAGGTGAGATCAATTGTCGGAGGCACACCCTCAAGTGCTCTAGCAACGACATTTGGTGTCAGCATATTTTGCGCATAAAGCGGAATAAGCGTTATTCCACCTGTAGACACGACGAGCGACATTGCTGACGGTAGGCCTTCGCCTTCGTACTCTGCCTTGAGTGTGATCCCAACGTCCGACGCGTAATCTTGGATCACGGATTGCAATACGGGAGAAATTCTAGCCGAACTGACGTAAGTTTCGCGGGCAAGGTCCTGCGGCCGGATCTTTTTGCGCGACGTCAAGCGATGGTCCGCCGGCAGCACGGCGATCAGTGGCTCCTTGGCTAAAAACTTGAAGGACACACCAACACTCTGCGTCTCGGGGCGAAGGAAAGCGACGTCCAGCTTGCCTCGCATCAATGCCAAAGCAAGGTCCGGGGAAGACTGACTGGACAATATGATTTCAACCTCCGGCGCTTCCTCACGAATAATGCGCAATGCATGGGGTAGCCACACGACCTCTTGCCCTGCGAGAAAACCGATAACGAACGACTGCTTTTCCGGCCGTTCTGCCCGCCGGGCCCCTTCCGCAGCCGCCTCGACCTGCAATAACGCCAGCCGCGCGTGATCAAGAAAGACTTTACCAGCGGCGGTGAGCGTCACGCCGCGCGACTGCCGTTCCAGCAGTTTTACACCGACTTCGGTTTCCAGATCGCGAATTTGCCTGCTGAGTGAGGGCTGGGACGTGTGAAGCCGCCGCTCTGCTGCGGTCAGTAAGCTTCCCTCCTCCGCAACAGCAACAAAATAGCGCAAATGCCTCAGTTCCATCGGGTCCTCGCTATACCTTTAAGGCATAGCTCGAACGTACAAGGTATTTGTCTTCGATAGAAGGGGGATTTAATTAACGTCGCAATTTCGGGATATAATCGAACGCGCCTCACCGGAGTATTTCGCCTGCACGTCGAAAAGAAAGATGAGGCATGCGTGGCAATCTTGCGTTGATTATTGCAGTAGCGCGTGGATGAATGGCTCTAATTGATTATTTTGACCTTCAAATGAATGTTTAACAACGCAGATGGAGAGACTCGATGCCTACAATCACTACGACGGACGGCATAAACATCTTCTACAAGGACTGGGGCTCAGGCCAGCCGATCGTTTTCAGCCACGGCTGGCCGCTGTCGGCGGACGACTGGGACGCCCAGATGACCTTCTTCCTTCACCACGGCTACCGGGTGATCGCCCACGACCGGCGCGGCCACGGCCGGTCCGACCAGCCCGGCACCGGCAACGACATGGACCACTGGGTTGCTGACCTCGCGGCCCTGACCGAGCACCTCAACCTGCGCGACGCGATCCACATCGGCCACTCCACGGGTGGCGGTGAGGTAGCTCGCTATGTCGCCCGCCACCCGGAGCGGGTCGCAAAGGCAGTAATGGTCGCTTCCCTGACGCCGAACATGTACCGGAGCGAGGACAACCCGTGCGGTCAGCCGCCGGAGTGGTTCGAAGCGATCCGCGCGGGCGTGCTGGGCAACCGGTCGCAGTTCTTCCGGTTCGTCCCTGAGAACCCGTTCTACGGTTACAACCTCGACGGGGCCGAGCCTTCGGAGGCGATCATTGCGAACTGGTGGCGCCAGGGCATGGCCGGTGGTGCCCTGGCTCACTACGCGACTGTCGACTCTTGGCTGGAAGATTATACCGAAGACCTCAAGAAGATCACCGTGCCGGTGCTGGTGATGCATGGCGAGGCCGATCAAGTCGTCCCCTTCGCAAGTTCCGTGCCGCGTGCGGTCGACCTGCTCAAGAACGGGTCGCTGAAGACCTATCCGGGCTACCCCCATGGCATGCTGACCACACATGCGGATGTCCTCAACCCCGACCTGCTTTCGTTCATCAGGTCTTGACGACATCGACCGGACCGCGGCCGTCACCCAACGTCATCAGGACGATCTGTCACCCGGCAGTACCGGGTGACACCTGTCGCCATCGACAGGCCAGCGTGCTTTCCGGCCCAGGCGCAGGCGGCACCGCCACTGCGAGGAGGAATTTCTTGCGGCGATCAAGATCTGTCTTGATGTCGTGCACGGCAACGCTGTCCCTTGGGAATTGAGAGCGGCGATTATTCGCGCTGCAGACGAGGCCGGGATTACCGCTATCGCCGTACTTCACTGAACCTTCGCTTTCGCGACAACGACGGCTTGACGCCTGAATTTCGTAAGCGCTGCCATTCACCCGCAAATTTCGTAAGCAAGATCCAAAAGCAAAATCAGTATCTTAACAATTACGCTTACGAACTTACGAAATTTCGGCATGTCTCCAACTCTCATGGGGACAGCCGACAGTCCTGGAATACCGGTCTGTCTCCGCACCTGTGTTTCGCAATTATCTCCGTAAGTCCGTAAGCGAAGCAATAAATCATTGAAACCATTGGAGAAACACGCTTACGAAGTTCATGTGTGCAATCGTAAGCGCCGTAAGCAAGTCTGTAGGTCGGCCGGCACGACAGAGCCGCCGGAAGGCCAGCGTCTGCGAGGCGTTACGCTCGCACACTTTAGAAGACCCGTTCCCGCCCTCGCCGGCCGTGCTCGAATTCAATCCGTCCATCCACCCATCTCGCCCAGTGCCTGCGGCTCACATCGCCGCGAACATAGACACGCACAGCTTCCCGCCCGCGATTGGAAACCACCGCCTGAGGTTCGAACCCCAGCCCGACAAGCGCCCTCTGCAGATTGGCGCGCCAGCCTGCCGGCAACCGGCTGGCATCCTCGCTTCCGCCGGTCAGGAGCCTGCGCACATCGGCGCAGGGCACCATCATGTCGCCATCGGGGATCAGGTCGCGGATAATCTCGTAGGTGGGGCCGAAATCCATCACGCCCTGATGCAGGGTTTCGAGATCTGCCCGCAATGCAGGGTCATCCAGCCACAGCGGTTCGCGCTCGTAGATCGTCATGACTTCGGCCCAGACCTGGGCACGATCGGCCCGGATTGCCGCAATATCGATCGCGGTGGGCTTGACCGGCCACCAGCGGCGATTGCCCGTCGTATCCGTCAGGAACTCGTCGGCGTTCGTCGTGGCGTAGAACACGAACTGGCGCGGCACGTCGTCGACCCTGTGCTTATACGCCCCGCGCGCGGTATCCGTGCGAACCGTGATGAACTTCCTGATCGCCTCGATCTCCCGGTTCGACCTGCCGACAAGCTCCGCAAGCTCGACAAGCCAGCGCCCGCGCGTGTTCTCGATCACTTCGCGCGCGCCATCGCCCACCGTGACGCCGTCGGTCACCCATTCCTCGATCGGAACGAGAGCCCGGCCGAAGGATGATTTTCCGAGGCCTTGCCTGCCCTGCAGGGTCAGCACGTGGTCGAACTGGC
Source organism: Rhizobium sp. 1399 (assembly GCF_031455475.1). Lineage (NCBI taxonomy): Bacteria > Pseudomonadati > Pseudomonadota > Alphaproteobacteria > Hyphomicrobiales > Rhizobiaceae > Rhizobium > Rhizobium sp. 1399. The sequence goes on from NZ_JAVDSU010000008.1 coordinate 18,753, forward strand.
ACCCGGGCTGAAAGACGCGTCTGGCCAGCGCTGAGAGCCATTTGCGCGAAAAGGCACGGTTCAGGCGCGTGTCCTCGGCGCCGAGATAACAGGTCAGAAAAGTATCGACGCGCCCCGTTCCATCCCATGCCGGCAGCGACGTGAGCCAGCCTTTCACCGGGTGATAGGGATGCCGGCTGGCGACCTTGTCGATAACAGGATTGATGTTGAAAACCTTCGGCGTCAGGCCAAAGCCTTCCAGCCATTCCACCGCTTCGGCAAGATCATTGTTTGCGACGGGACGAGGCTTCCAGTCGCCCTGGCGCAAATCCCACGGCGGGCGGGCAAGCAACATCGTCTGGCCGCTGAATTCATCAAGCGCGAGCATTCCGCGCGCGTCGGGATGGTGTTCCAGCATCACGGTCCAATTGAGCGTGAGTCCCGGATGGGGATTGCCCTTGTCATTCGTCTTGAGCATGGCGAGCCAGTCGCGCGGCGGCTCGTGTGCGGTCATATGTGGCATGAGATTTTCCGCGTAGGATGAAGTGGCGTTCCCTTCTCCCCGGCGGGGGTCCGAAGGACGGGTCGTGACCCGTGGCTCGACCCCCGCTGGAGAGAAGGCGACGTGGACTGTTTCGAACGTCGCCAGACCTATTCGGAAAACGGTTGGCAGATAGAATCGCGCTGCGAGACAGGGTTCGACGCCTCCAAGGCGAAGTGGATGGCGGAATAGCCGGCCAGTCAGGCCCCTTCTCGCCTCATCAGCGGTCAGCGCGCTCTCTCGCGTGCCGGAAACGAGGATATCGAACAACGGCATGCGCCGCGGTCGCGAAGTCCCGCACGGCTTCAACCCAGGGTATGCTGCTGAAAATTAGGGCACGCTCCTGAAAGCGCCGCGATCCGCCGGTATAGCTCGACCGTCCCGGGTGCACGTTCAAAAACGATTGTCAGACGGTAAACGCCGTCGTCCACGGCTTCAATACCGCCACCGGGCAGGCCCCAGCTTGGAAATGAATTCGTTCCACGCCTTCCGAAGAGGCCCATCGGGCCGAGAGTGAACCGGCTTACTCCAAGCCCCGATATCTTGAGGCAATCGCGTCGAATAGGTACTCGCCGCAGTTGCCGATGCCGATGGTTTGGGGAATACTCGTGCTCTGGCCCTGAAGGCCTGCGCGGTGACTGATAAGGGGGACAATGTCATGCCTGTAAAATACCTTTTGGCCGCGGTAACGATCGCGCTTCTGAGCCTTTCAGGGTGCGCGACCACCGGCACCGGCGGCGACAACACGACCTACGCAACTCCACTGGGGATGGGTCCCGTTCGCGGCAATATCGGTGGCTATTAGTAGCTGCTGATTTCCATTGAGAGCTGATCCACCGAGGGGTTCGGGAAACCGGCCTGTCGATCACAGTTTTCGAACCCTGTCTGGTTAGAGCAATTCCAGCAAAAGTGCATAGCGGTGTTGCGTCTGGAATTGCGTAAAAACAAAGAGATAGAGTGGTTCCACACCCGCTTCTGGCTGTCTGCGGCTTCGCTTGAGCGGCAGGTCCGACAAGTGTCTCGGCATAGGGGCCGTAGTTCTCCCGCAGCAAATGATGGATATATGCTGCTAGAGGGAAACATTCGTAAAGCTCTGTCGCCGCGACGAGGTGAAGAGCTGTCCAGAAGCGGAGCCTGGGATTGCTTCAATTGTACATGACGTGAGCGCGGGGCGCCGCCAAAACACCGCCGGTCTGCGCCGGTTCCTCGACCTTGAGCAGCAGCGCGATTGGATGCACGGTGAGACGATCCTGCACGATGCCGACGAGCGCTCGGAGTCCCTGGAATTGCGTCTCAAGTACGTCCCCAGGTTTGAGAAGCTGCTGCGCCGGCCGCAGGCACAAGCGGTTCTGGACATTGTCAGGCGCTACGGGAGCGACTGCATTCCGATCCCGCGCCGGACCGAGCGGCACTACTGGTCGGTTTCCTGTCTGCCGTCGACACCGGGCAAAGCCCTCGTTCGCGTCAATGCGAGCTGGATGGAGCTCTTCTCGCTCTATGCTGATGATGAGGACATCCGCGCTCTCTTCCTGGTGCATCTTTCCGATTTCACCACCGACCACTCACTCGATCACGGCCAGGTGGACGAGGATTTCCTTGGGTCCTGTGTCATGATGCCTGATCACGTCAGCTATGTCTTTCCCAGGGGCGAGGACATTTTCGGCGTCAAGGTCCGCGGCTTCTCCTCAATTGGCAAATTTCTCGCCACACCCCGTGCGTTGCAGGCTATCCGGGCATTCAACCTGACGCACATGAACCGTGGCCGGAACGCCTATCAGGCGAGCCACTGTTACAGGCTGGCGGATCACATGCTGGGCGACGACGGACGTTGAGCAATTGAGTTCAGCAGGTCATCGACGCACGCCCTCGAGGTGGTCGACACGCATACCGATCCCATCCAGAACTTGGACAAGCCGGCCTTCGATGTCGATCTCCGCGCTTGGCGCACGCCACGCAACGAAGCCGTCGGGGCGAACCAGCACGGCGCCGCCATCGCCCACGCCATAAGCATGAGGCCAGCGTCCTTCCGGGTCGCCGAGATCGCCGTGCGCGCCGAAGACATGGCAAGCGAGCGGGATGCCGCCGTCCTTGCGCAAGCGATCCGCCGCGGCGCGCCAGTTCGCATCGTTTGCCAGCAACACGAAACCGCGTCCGAACAGATCCAGCGTCGAGAGCCTTTCGCCTTCACGCTCGATGACGAGATGCGGCGCGCGGGTGCCGGGAACGCCGGCGAGTTCCGCGACCGGTTCGAACGACCGGTCGCGAGCGGCAGCCTCGAACACCAATGCGCCGGTGTCGTAGCGCTGTCCGAACACGACATCGTAGTCATCCACGATGGCGACGGCAGGCGGCAACCGCCCCGCAGGGTCCTTGAACCATTGCTGCAGACGGGCGAGCGCCTGTGCCAGCGTCGCGGCGATCACCGGCCGGCGCTCCGCGTCGTAGCTGTCGAGCAGGCTGGCATCCGCCTCGCCGCGAACGACCATCGCGAGCTTCCAAGCCAGGTTGTGCGCATCGTGGATGCCCGAATTTCCCCCGAATGCGCCGGTCGGTGGCATGAGATGCGCAGCATCGCCGATCAGGAAGCAGCGGCCCGCGCAGAAACGGTCTGCAACGAACGCCGCCATCTCCCAGGACCGCGCATCGACCAACTCCGCCTTGACACCGGATCGGCCGGCCGCTTTTTCGACGAGTTCCCGGCAACGGTCGCGGTCGAAGTCCTCCGGTCGCTCGCCCCTTTCCGGAAAATATTGCAACGCCAGCAGCCAACGCCCGCCTGGACGCGGCGTGATGGTGGCGTTGAGATCGCTGACGAAGCAGGAGGTGAGCGGCCTGCCATCGATCTCGGCAGACAGGTCCGTGTCGAAGATGATGCTCATCCAGTGCTGCAACACGCCTGGGCCCTTCCGGTCGATACCGAGCTTTTCGCGCAGCGTGCCATTGGCGCCGTCAGCGGCGATCAGATAGTCGGCGACAACAGTTTCCTCCTCTCCGGTTTCGCGATTGCGGATGACAGCACGAACCGAGGCGGGGTCCTGCTCCAGGGATGAAAACTCGGTATTGAAGCGAATGTCCGCGCCGGCCCTCTCCGCGTAATTGCGCAGGATCGGTTCCAGCACATGCTGGTCGCAGGTCGCGGGCTGTGTGGGACTGTAGGGCCTGGCGTCAGGCCATGCAGCATCGCTCCATCGAATATCCGGATCGGCAAGGTTTCTTGCCCGTGCAATACCGCCGCCCTGCTGGTCGCCGGTGCGTTTGGCGCGGATTTCCGTCTCCAGCCCGAGACTGCGGAATATCTCCATGCTGCGCGGCGAGATGCCGGTGAACTTATACTGGATCGAGGTGCCAGCATGACGCTCCACCACCATGCAGCCGACACCCTGATGGGCGAGGAGCGTGGCGGCCGTAAGGCCGTTCAGGCCACCGCCGATAATCAGAACCGGGATATGCGTGCTCATGCGTTTCTCCTATGTTTGGGACACGACAGGTCCGCTCCCGGCAAAGCCAGGCTGCAAACGGAGGTTTATTACTTTGATTGACAAAAATATTTGATGACTCAAAATATGTCAAGACAGCAGCACCGGAGCCGAGACATGACACCCCCTCGCGATGCGTCCAACCTTGCCGATGAGGCCTGGCGCTTGATGTTCAACTTTCTGATGGGTTCGGCGCCGCAGCGTCTGGCGGCGCAGCAGAAGTATGGGCTGACGCCGAACGATTCCCGCGCCCTTTTCTCGCTCGGAGCGGACGGCAAGCCGATCGGGGCATTGGCGCGCGAATGGGGCTGCGATCCCTCGACCGCAACATGGCTGGTAGACCGGCTGGAGCGATCCGGCCTCGCCGATCGCATTCCGTCGTCAAGTGATCGACGTGTGAAGCTCGTGCGAGCAACCGAAAAGGGGACCGTTACGAGGAACGAATTGCTGGCGGCCTATCATCGGCCGCCGCCGGAACTGGCAAGCCTGTCGGCAGACGATCTGGAGGCGCTCGTCAGGATTTTCGGAAAGCTGCACGCCGAAGGCGCTTGATCGCGCCGCCCGGCCCGGTGTGCCATTTCCTCCACTCAGGAGCGAAACCGGGCACTGAAATCCGCTCCAGCCGCGGCATGGCGTGGGAGAGATCGCGAACTTCTGGGAAGCTCTAATGACCTCGCCGAGGCGAAGGCCAATCCGAAAGTAAAATGATGCCGAACCTTGTCGGAAACGGAAAAATCTTCGCCGGCGCGATCTCGGAAACCGGCGGCCGCTATAGGGCGCGGTCGAAGAGCCCCCGCGCGCCTTCCACCATGATGCGCAGATACTCGGGATCGCGCACCCCCTGCCGGTAGAGCTCGACGGTGATCGCGGCGATGCGCGCCGCCTCTTCCGAGGCCTTGTCGACGCCCGCCTCTTTCAGAAGCGTGTCGAAAACGGGCTGGCACGCGGAAAGATCGCGGGCGTCGAATGGCTGCGGTTTTCGGACATCGATGGTCTTCATGTCGTTCAAAAGCCGGCGCCATCAAATGGCGCCGGCCCCTCCCCCTCCTCCGATCAAGCGACGTTCTTTTCGCCTTCGATCATCTGCATCGGCGCCTGGGAACCCTCGGCGCTGCCGATCGCAATCTTGCGCGGCTTCATCGCTTCAGGGATCTCGCGCTTCAGCTCGATGGTCAAAATGCCGTTCGTCAGCGAAGCGTTCTCGACCCGAACGTGGTCTGCAAGTTCAAAGCGCCGTTCGAAGGAGCGGCCGGCAATGCCGCGATGCAGGTAATCGCCCTGCTTCTCCTCCGCCTTCTGACCCCTCACGATCAGCACGTTGCGTTCCTGGGTGATGTCGAGGTCGCTGTCGGCGAAACCTGCGACCGCCATCTGGATGCGGTAGTCGTCCTCGCCGGACTTGACGATATCGTAGGGCGGCCATGTGTCGATGGCCTGCAGACGCTGCGGATTGTTCAGAAGGTTGAACACACGGTCGAAGCCGATGCTCGAGCGGTAGAAGGGTGCGAAGTCGAATTCGTTTCTCATGACCAAATCCTCCGTAAAGCGAGTTGGAAAGGAGACGCGTCGGAAACTGCGTCCCCGGCTTCCGGCCCCCTTTGGGCTGCCGGCGAATATCGATTTGGTTTGGCTTTTTTTGCGTTTCAAGAGGCTTCGAAAATTTTTTTGAACGTTCGGCAGCGGCCCACTTGAACGCCGAAAACAGCGAAACAATCTCTTATCCGCCTGGAGATTTTCCTCAACCGTCGAAAGTTTTTAGGAGATCCAACATGACAATCGAAGGCAAGACGACAGCCGGCCCGGCCAATGTCCTCGACGCCATTTCGGCGTCGCATATCCTGCATCCCCATCGGCACTTTTCCCATCCGAACGAAGTGGTTGTCTCGGACACGATGACGACCGAAGAGAAACGCGCGATCCTCGCCTCCTGGGCATCCGACCTGCACGCGGTCGAATCCTGTCCCGAGTTGCGCCATCCTCCGGGTGTCGCCTGCTCCATCCGCTACCAGGACATCCTTTCTGCCTTGAAGGCCCTGGATGGCAGCCGACGGGATTTCGTCAAGAGAAGGCAGACCCGCAGGCCGGTCTGCACCATATTCGGATAAGGGAGGCCGGAATGCGACAGAAGGCGTCACAGTCTCCATCCGCCCCGGAAGGCAACCCGATCACCGACAGGCTCGTTCTCGCCTCACGATATTCGGAATGCCTGCGGCGGCTCTCGCGCACCGCCGAGCGGCTGCGCCATGGCGATCTCGGCGAGAAGCTGAAGGAGATCGCCGGGTGTCTGGACCGGATGAGCTACGACATCGCGATCCACGATGCAGGTGTCGAAGTCCTGATGCGCGCAGCACGCCTCATCGGCACGGTGGAAGCATTGGTCGACCGCAAGGCGAAGGCATCCATCCTGCACTGAACGATCCGTGCAAGCGATTGAAGCGTCGGAAATCCTTTGCACTTCTGCGCCATAAGGCGGAGGTGTACTTTGGCTATAGCCGAAGAGTGCTGCATCGAACGAGAGCGGAATGGGCGTCAGGAATTATCTGATCGAAGGCGTGTCCGGGACCGGCAAGACCTCGGTCGCCACCGAATTGCAGCGGCGCGGTTATCACGTCATTCATGGTGACCGCGAGCTTGCCTATCGAGGCGATCCCCATACGGGTGAACCGCTGGATGGTTCTCGGCATGAGCAGAACGATGTGGCCTTTGTGCAGAGGCACCATATCTGGCATGTCGACAAAGTCAGGTCGCTCGCGGCCGATAAAAGCCACCCAATCTCCTTCTTCTGCGGCGGCTCGCGGAATTTCCATCGCTTCATCGATCTGTTTGACGTGGTTTTCGTTCTAGATGTCGATCCGGACACGCTGAAGAACCGGCTCGCCGGCAGGGCCGAAGACGAATTTGGCGGAAAACCGGCCGAACGGGACCTGGTCCTGCACCTGCAGGCGACGAAGGAAGACATTCCCGGGAACGCGACGACCATCGACGCCACCCGGCCGCTCGCCTCGGTCGTCGACGATATCCTGTCGAAATGCGCTGAGATCAGCTGAGGGCGGCACTGTCCGCTCCGGCGCGAAGCGGAGCGGTCGAGCGATCAGATCTTTCTCGCCTCATCGGCTGTCCGCGCGCTCTCTCGCGTGCCGGAAACGATAATCTCCAGCACTTCATGCTCGTCGGTATTCCTGATGTAACGATCGCCGACATACTCGCCGCGCTTGAGGACCATGACGCGATCACCCACGGCAAAAATATCGACCAGACGGTGTGAGATGATGATCTGGGCGACGCCTTGCCTCTTCAGTTCCAGCATGGTTTCGAGCAGCCGTTCCGTCGCCATCACGGAAAGGTTGGCGGTCGGCTCGTCGAGGATCACGACGCGCGGCTCGAACGAGATTGCGCGGGCGATAGCGACGGATTGCTGGCGGCCGCCCGACAGGCTTTCGACCTTCTGATAGACGGAGTTCACGTCGACCTTGAGCCGTTTCAGCACGCTGTCGGCTTCCGCATACATCTTCCGCCTGTTCACGAAAGGGCCTTTAAGCGGCCAGCGGCCAAGGAAGATATTCTGGCCGACATCCATGTTGCCGCAGAGCGCGAAATCCTGGTAGATCATCTCGATGCCGACGCCGCGGCTCTCGTGCGGGCTCTTGAACCGCACCGGTTGCCCGGCAACGAGGATATCACCCGCATCGCGCTGATAAGCACCGGTCAGGATCTTCATGAGCGTCGATTTGCCGGCGGAATTGTCGCCGACCAGGCCGAGAATCTCGCCGGGATAAAGCGTCAGATCAACCTTGCGAAGCGCCTGCACGGCCCCGAAGGCTTTTTCGATGCCCCGCATTTCCACGATCGGCGCAGATGGTGTCGCCTCAGCCATGATTGCTGTCCCCTGTTGACGCCCCTCTTCTCAGCCGGGTTCGCAGGCGCCCGAAAATATTGGCCTGGCGCACCCATATATCGATCAGCACCGCGACGATGAGGATGACGCCGATAAAGACGTTGATCCAGTGCTGCGGCATGCTGAACCCCTGGACGTTGAGTTGAAGCAGTGCGCGGACGAGCGTGATGACGGCGGCACCAGCAAGCGAGCCGATCATCGTGCCGTAACCGCCGAAGATCGATCCGCCGCCGATGATGACGGAAGCGATCGCATCGAGCTCGCGAAACTGGCCGGCGACCGGGTTGAAGCTGCGGAAGTAGGCGACATTGATGATCCCGGCCATGGTTGCGCAGAGCGCCGACAGCATGAGCGAGATGAAGCGCACGCGGTTGGTGTTGATACCGGCATAGGCTGCGGCGCGCACGTTGCCGCCGGCCGCACAGACCTTCAGCCCGAACGGCGTATAGGCAAGCACGATACCGGCGATCACGGCGATGAAAAACATCCAGATCGTCTGGACGCTGACGACCTCGGCGACCGAGCGAATGATCCCCGGCGGCAGCGCAAGGCCGAAATGCAGGAGAACGTCATTCACCTTGCGCCCGAGCAGGTTATAGCCCTCGGGCCAGCCGGTCAGCTGCTGTCCCGCGACGAACCAGGCGGCGAGCCCGCGGGCAATGTAGAACATGCCGAGCGTGGCGATGAAGGCAGGCAGTTTGAAGCCGACGACGACCATGGCGTTGACGGCGCCGGCGCACGTCCCTGCAAACAGGCCCATCGCCACGGCGGTGAGCGGGTCGGCGCCGAGCACCTTCAGGAAATAGGCCGCAGTGCTGCCAGCAAGGGCAAGCACCGCGCCGACGGAGAGATCGATATCGCCGGCTGCGATGACATAGGTGAGCCCGACCGTGATGAGGGCCAGTTCCGTGTAATTGAGCAGGATGGCAAAGGTGTTGGGCAGGTTCCACCAGTAATCCGGCCTGAGCACGAGACCGGTCAACCACAACACGACGGTCAGGATGATGGCAAGTGCGTCGCGGCGGGCGAGAAACTTGCCGAGCCCTGTGGCAGACAGCGCCATGTCGGCCGCCATCGCTCCCTTGGTCTGGACACCTTCAATCGCCACGCCGCCCATCTCATAGGCCGGCGGGGGCGGCCGGCGGCGCAGCCATGCCCATAGCCGGGCCGCAACCTGGCGCCTGATAAGGAAGGGCTCGATCAGCACGGCGATGACGAGAAGCAGACCCAGGAAAACCAGCACGGCGCCTGCAGGCAGGGTGAACTTGGCGCCGACTGCGATGCTTTCACCGTCGATCACGACGATGCGCGTGATCGGCCATCCCTCGCGCAGCACCTTGTCGATCAGCACGACGACCGCAGCACCCAGGCAAGACCCGATCACGCGCCCGCGCCCGCCAAGGATCGATGCGCCGCCGATGACGACGGATGCGATAACGGTGAGTTCCCAGCTGACACCATAGAGAGGGGTGACACCCTTGTCCTGCGCGGCCGACAGGAGAGCTGCAAGGGTCGCGCAAAGCGAGGAGAGCAGATAGGCGCGAATGCGCACCCAGCGTGTTCGAATGCCGGCGTAGCCCGCCGCCTGCTCGTTTCCGCCGGTGGCGAAAGTCTCATAGCCCCAGCGGGTCTTGGCAAGCACATAGGCTCCAACTATGGCGATGAGAAAGAAGATCGCGATCTGGTTGTTGAAGCCGAGGATATTCGTCTCTCCGAGGTGGAAGAACAGCGGATGGTCTTTCGCCTTGTCGGAATAATAGATTGCCTGACCATGCGTCAGCGCCAGCACGAAGCCGCGGCCGATGAAGAGGATCGTCAGCGTCGCGATGAAGGCCGGCACTTTTAGGACGGTGACGAGCACGCCGTTGATCAGGCCGATCGCTGTGCCCAGCAGCACGCAGAGGATCGCCGACTGGATCACGCCGAAATCGAGAAAGCTCGGGGAAAAAAGCCTGGCGAAGACGACGGCGATCAGACCGTAGGTCGAACCGACCGAAAGATCGAGATCCCTGTTGACGATGACGAAAGTCATCCCGACCGCGATGATCCCCACACGGGACGTATCGCGCAGAAGCGCGTGAAGGGCCTCTGTCGATCCGAAGAAGGCCGGATTGACGATGGCCCCGCCGAAGTAGAGCAGCGCAAGAAACATGAGGAGCCCCGCCTCCCAGCCGCCGACGAGCTGGGGCGGCGCACGGCCGAGCGATGTCGTCGTGGGGGGCTCCATGAGTTTCTACCGAATGAGTTCTACCGACCGATCCTTGCCTTCGCGTGGCGGGATGGCTCGCACCCTCCCGCCTGATTTCAGACGTTTCGAACGGCCGTCAGTTCTCGAAGCGCTTGCCGACGTTGGCGACCGTTTCCTTCGTCACGAGCTGGGCACGCGTGTCGAGATTGGCAGCTGCGATACCGCGATCGATCTGGAGATAGAGCTGCATGACAGGCCAGAAGCCCTGCAGGAAGGGCTGCTGGCCGAGCGAGCCGGTCAGGTTCCCCGCTGCGATGCCTTCCTGCTGTGCCGGGCCGAGATCGAAACCATAAGCGCACAACTTGCCGGTCTTCCCCATCTGGGCAACCGCCTTGACGAGCGGCGGCGTAAAGACGTTGTTGGCTGTGAAGGCGCCGACCACGTCACCGCGGGACTCGAAGAGCGAAACAAGTGCGTTGACGGGGTCGTTCGGGTTCGTGTCGATGCCGACATTCTCCGGACCGGCGTCAACCTTGAAGGCATCGAGCTTGCCGGCGTCCTTCAACGTCTTGACGATGGCATTGAAGGCGGCGGTGACACGGTTGTTCACCTCGATATTGCCCATCGCCGTGGAGGACGGCAGCACGATCGAGCCGCTGGTCGCGCCACTGGCAAGCACGCAATTTGCAAGCGCCTCGCCGCCGATTGCCGCCGCCGACGCATCCTGGCCGGTGTGGCTGATCGCGCTCCGGTGCAGAATGTTGCCGTCGAACGAGTTGGTCGTCGCGATCGGGATGCCGGCCGCCTCGGCAGCCTTGACGATGTCGTTATAGGCGCCGACCTGCGGCGTCGTCATGATGATGCCGTCGATGGTCGGGTCCTGAATGATCTGGTTCAGGATCTCGAGCTCGCGGGCGGGGTCGTCCACCGGCGATTCCGAACCGAGCAGCAATATCTTGGCACCGATCATATTGCCGGCGACGGTCGCGCCGACATAGACGGGGTCAAAGAAGCCGTTGCCTGCCGTATGCGTTACGATCGCGAAGGTCAGATGACCGTCGGCCGAATGGAAATCCTTCGTGCCGGGGGCCTCTTTTGCGGCTTCCTCGAAGTTGTAGCCGCCAACCGCTTTCTCGACGCCGCCCGACTGCGCAAATGCATGCGAGACACCGAGCGATAGTATCGCGGCTGATGCCGCGTAGAACAATACCCGCCTCATGATTGGTCCTCCCTTGAAACCAAGGGAGGAAAGCCGTCGGGCGCAATGTATCGAGAGTGGGGCCGAAGGCTTATCCTCCCATTTGCTAATATTCTGCGCAATTCCGACCCAAGTAAACGGATAAGTTGATCATCCCGGCGAATTTGTTTGCTTTAGAAGCATCCGATAACCGATTTTGATTGGCAGGCATCACTTTGATCGCGCGGTTCCTGCGCGCGACCTGACCATTGGGTGAGCGCCGCTCGTCCATTCGGATGCACAAAGGACGATTTCGGGGCCGATGCTGGAGGGCTGCACGCATCACGGTTGCCATCCTCCAAATATTGGCAATCCTTGCCAAACTATGCCATTATCTCAAAACGAGGTGATTGATATGGCAACCATGAATGTTTCCCTGCCCGACCCGATGAAGGAGTGGGTGGAAGCCCAGACCAGGACGGGGCGCTACAGCAACGCAAGCGATTATGTCCGTGATCTGATCCGGCGCGATCAGGAGCGATCGGACAAGCTGGCAGAGCTGCAACGGCTTGTTACCGAAGGTTTGGACAGTGGCGTCAGCGACCGCTCAAAGGAAGACATTCTCCAGGCTGCGCGTGAACGGTTGGCCGCCAGCCGGGCATGAAATATCGAACAACCTTTGAAGCAGATCGGGATATTATCGAGATCTACGTTCTCGGCGCTGAGCATTTCGGCGTCGCGCAGTCCGAGCATATGTGGACGAGTTGTTCGGCACGTTCGAATTGCTTGCCGATAATCCGCAAATGGCCCGGGAGCGCCGAGAACTGAACCCGCCCATGCGGCTTCATCCCTATCAGGCACACATGATTGCCTACACAATCCGGGAGCACGGCATTCTGATTGTTCGCGTCCTGCATGGTCGGCAGGATTGGCAAGGTCTTTTCAGCTAGGAACCGGCGAGAATCGTGCGTCCTCAATCAGGCTCCTGATATCACTTCTCCTATGTCGCCCCGCATAAAGCGGAAGCGCCGCTGGCGATAACGCCATCGCCCGCCGACCGCGATTTACGCCATGCATACCGCGAGAAAAAAACGGCACAAGCGGCGAACGGATCAGCAAAGACAGGCCGTAGCGCAATGCTGGAATGATGTCTCGGATCGCCGCGTGACCGCGGATTACTCGGGATAGGCCTCCGCGCCCTCCAGCGCCGCCTTGTGGAAGAGGATGAAGACCAGGGGGTTGCCGGGCTCGGACATTGCGTCGCTGCGCTGGCCCGTTATCTCTCCGGCCACGGCGCTCGTATATTCCGCGACCACTTCGCCGAAGCTGTTGCGCTGGATGGCCACCTTCTGTCCGGGTTCGACCTTGTCGTTGAGCTTGACCAGATGCTCGACGATCCCGCCCTGGGTTGCCAGGATAGGGAACGCACTGTTGCCGACGAAGACATTCACGTCCTTGCCTGTCCGGCCCATCGGCCCGGCAACGATGCCGTGATGCTTGAGGACGTTCATCGTGCCTTCCACGAACAGCGAGATCATCTCGAGGTCCAGAACGCGGGCTGCGCCGATCTCCGGCGTAAAGGAGGGGATGCCCACGTCCATGAACGCGTTGTGCAGGACACCGGGATAGACATGATTGTCGAAGATCTGGCCGACGGGATAGAGTTCCACCATGGCCTTGACCTCCGGCACATCCATGCCGCCAATATTGAATGCGGTGACTTCGAACCCGGTTGTTCCGGTGTGGAAGTCGATCGCGAAGTCGGCGTTCGGCCGCAGCAGCCGGTTGAATAGCAGGCCGGCATGTCGGCTGGGCGCGGAGGCACCGTTCTCGTTCCCCGGCCATTCCCTGTTCATATCGATCAGATCTACGCCCCTGCCCTGATTGGGCCACCTGCGCTGCATGCTTTCAAGGGCAGGGCGTGCCACGTCGGTGACCGCCATGACCGTGCCCGACATCTGCGCCGGATCGAGCTGGTTCATCACGGTCTGCACCGTGTGAATGTTGCTCATTTCATCGCCATGCACACCGCTGGTCAGGATGCCGCGCTTGCCCGGCTTTGCCCCCTTGGCGACCGTCACCGACACGTACCAGTGCTGCCCCGTGGGCATCTGCGCACCCTGAAAATACAGGAAGTGCTTCTGCCCGGGCTCCAGGTCGTCGACGTCGAGCGCGCTGACGACCTTTTTCCCCTGGATGACATCGCCGGTATAGACCGTTCCCGAGGCTGGATTGGCAGCGGGTTTCGCTGCGTCCTCGGCATTCGCAGCACCGGTGGTGACGGCCAGGGCAGCCGACGCGCCGACCGTGGCAATGGATGCGATCAGGAGATCGCGGCGATCGATGCCTTTCTTCGATTTGTCCGACATGATGGAAGCCCTTTGTGTTGAGAACAACGGCACGTACATCGGTCGCGAGAAGCCCGCGCAACTTCAATCTAGGGTATGCTGCTGAACCGGCAAGGCCGCGTGATTTCTGCGAACCTGTGCCGGGTTTACGAACTTGCGATGTCGTCCGGCAAAATCCGAAAAGCAGTCATTCTTTCAGAGCGCGTTTCGGGACTGTGAACAGCATCGCTCTGCGTTGCGCGAAATATTGCGCGGGTGTGTTACCCAGAGCCTTCTTGAACATCGTGATGAAGGCGTTCACCGAGTCGTAGCCCAACTCGGCAGCTACGGTCTGCACCGTCGAACCGCTGGCGAGTTCCCGAAGCGCTACGACAAGGTGCAATTGCTGCCGCCAGCGTCCAAACGTCAGGCCCGTCTCCCGGATCATCAAACGAGCCAACGATCTCTCGCTCATCGCCACGCGCTGCGCCCACTCGCCTAACGTGCTGCGGTCAGACGGTTCGATCGTCAAGGCATCCGCTATCGAACGGATCTTTGAATGGCTGGAGATCGGCAGATTGAAGCGTTCACGCGGCATTTCGACCAGTTCGTCCAAAGTCACCCTCGCAATCCGGGCGGCGTGGCTATCTGGAAGATAATCCGCACTCTCGCGCGCCAGCCGATGGACCATTTCCCGGATCATCGGAGAGATCGATAGGGTGCAGCATTCCTCGGGCAGGTTCGCGGCGCCTGGCTCCACGAACAGGTAGCTGAGCCGGGCATTCGCCGTCGCCCTCGCGCTATGCGGCACCGAGCCCGGTACCCAGACTCCGCAGTTGGGCGGTACGATCCAGATCTCGTTGTCCGCAGCGCAGGTGACTGCCCCGTGCAGCGCGAGAATCAACTGACCCTTGCGATGCGTGTGCGTCGGCACTTCCGCTTCGTATTCTGCGAAGTCGAGCTGGCGCGCGACCGCCGGCCGATCCGTGAGATCGGGGTCAAAGACGGAAATGGCTGATCGTGAGGTGCGCATAGTATTGGCAGGATTCAGGTGTTTTTTGACAGGATACCGAATTTATTTACCTTGGCAACTCGGCGATAGTGGCCGGCATGAGCACAGTCCATACTTCAAAAAGTCCCCTCGCGAGGGCCAGCGCCACAATAGCGCGCGCGGGTTCGAATCTACTTCGAACTCCCACCATGAAGGCAGATGCGGATGCGCTGCTCTTCTCGGTAAAGAGCTTCGCTGCGGCGATGCTCGCCTACTACATCTCGCTGCGCGTTGGGCTTCCCAAGCCTTATTGGGCCATCGTCACCGTCTATATCGTCTCGCAGACCTCTGCCGGCGCATCGCTCAGCCGCGGCGTCTATCGTCTCGCCGGGACGATTGCCGGCGCCGTGGCGACAGTGGCGATAGTACCGCGTTTCGTGAACGATCCGATCGCATGCAGCGTGGTGCTCGCCTGCTGGATCGGTGTGTGCCTCTACTTCTCGCTGCTCGATCGCACTCCGCGAGCTTATGCCTTTGTTCTTGCAGGCTACACCGCGAGCCTGATTGGCTTCCCAAGCGTACTCGATCCAGGCGCGGTCTTCGATACGGCATCGGTGCGGGTCCAGGAGATCTCGATCGGGATCCTCTGCGCCGTCCTGTTACATCGCTACGTCCTGCCGAAGCGCATGACCGACCAGTTCATCGGCAAGCTGTCGGCAACGCTGCGGGACGCCCGTCGGCTGGCCGGTGACGCGCTGAACGGAACGCCGGGAGAGAAGACCCGTCGCGACCGCAACCAGCTGGCAGTGGACCTCCTTGTCCTGCAGGGGCTTGCGACGCACCTGCCATACGACCCGGCCCCCGTGACACCGCGTCGGGAGAAACTGCAGTTGGTCCATGATCGTCTCGCACGACTGCTTCCGCTTGCGACCGAGATCGAGGCTCGGATCCATGCCCTGAGTATCGGGAACCACAACCCGCCCGACGAACTGACCTCCTTGCTGCGGGACGTCGAGGCTTGGATCGAAGCCGTCGACGTGGCTGAGCGAGAGGGCGGCGCGGTGCCGCTGATCGACCGCGCGCGGTCGCTCAAGGCATGCATCAGCCCGAATGCCGTGACGCCTGGCGACAGGCTCGCCGCAAACCTCGTCGGCCATCTCGCAGAGATGATCGGCCTGCTCCACGATTGCGATCGGCTCACGCCGAACCTCGCGACGGCCATCCGATCACGCGATGCCGGATCATTCCACTGGCAAAGGCGCGCGAAGGGCTACGTCTATCACCGCGACCCCTGGATGGCGGCCCGGGCCGGGTTGGGTGCCATCGTCGGCATCCTCATCGGCTGCACTTTCTGGATATCGTCGGCCTGGCCGGACGGCGGGACAGCCGTCTCGATCCTCGGTGTATGCTGCACTCTATTTGGGAATGTCGATGCGCCGGCATCGAACGTCATCAAGTATATAATCGGCTCGGTCTGCGGGGTGGCGATCAGCCTCGCCTACAGCTTCGTCATCCTTCCCCGAGTCACGGACTTCAGCGTCCTTATCGCAGTGCTCGCGCCTGCGTTCCTGTTTGCCGGTTCCATGCAAGCGCGTCCCCCGACGACGTTCATGGCGCTCGGAATAACCCTCACCATTCCGATCCTCTCGGGTCTGGGCACCACCTACAGCGGTAACTTCGCAGCATCCCTCAACACCGTCATCGCGCTTTTTGCGGCAACCGGATTTGGGGCGGTCAGCATGACACTGTTTCAGACCGTACCGATCGACGCCGCGATCAACCGACTGCTTCGACTGAGTCGGCGAGACGTCAGGCGGCGAGCCCTTGGCAACGCTCCCAACGAAGCGCACTGGACAAGCCTCATGGTCGATCGGACAGCGCTGCTGCTTCCAAGGTTCCGATTATCCAATAAGTCCTATTCGGATGTGCTTGACGATACGCTGCACCATCTTCGCATCGGCCACGCCATTGGTCGGATCCGTCAGACGATCGGGCAGATCGAGGGCGAGATCGGCGACAACGCGCGAGCTCTTCTTTCGGCGATCGCCGCACACTTCGGCGCCGCGCGCCCGACTGGACCTGTCGAAGGCATCGGTCTGGATCAGCGCATCGAGACGTTGACGATGCTGATCGCCGGCAGCCCCAACGAAAAACATTCACTGTTGCTCGACCTGCTCATCGACCTTCGGTTCGCCTTGAATCCGAGTAGTACTGCGGACGCGGAGATCGGGTCATGATCGTCGATCTCAACATCGGGGGCGTCCTCATACCCGGTTTGCTGGTGCTCGTGTTCGTCGCGCTGGTCGCCACGATTGCAGTGATCCGTCTGCTGGTCGTCGCGGGCATCTTCCGCCTGTTCGCCTACCGGCCACTCGTCGAGCTCGCCACCTTCACCATCATCTACGGTCTGCTCGTGCAGCACCTGCCATCCACCGGATTGTTCCAATGAAGCCTGTTTTATCCCTGCTCGGCCGCTACGCCCTGACCCTCTGCCTCGTCGCGATCGCCGCTCTTGTCGCTTTGCCGGTGTGGAGGCGCTACGAGCAGATGCCCTGGACGCGGGATGGGCGCGTGCGCGCCGATGTGGTGCGTATCGCGCCCGACGTGTCCGGCCTCGTCAGCGAGGTGCTGGTCCAAGACAACGAAGAAGTTCATGCGGGTGACGTGATCTTCCGTATCGATCATGTGCGCTATACGCTCGCCCTGAAAACCGCGGAAGCCAAAGTCGACAGCAGCAAGGCCGCGCTCGACATGGCCAATCGCGATCTCGTCCGCTATCGCCAGCTCAACGACACGACCGTCACCCGGCAGAAAGTGGAACAGGTAGAAACAGCCGCCGGCCAGGCTGAGGCGACCCATCGGCAGGCACAACTCGACCGTGACCTAGCCGCGCTCAATCTGGAACGTTCTTCGGTCAAGGCTCCAGTTGACGGCATCGTTACCAACCTGGGCATCCATCCAGGAGATTTCCTGGCAACCGGGACGCAGGCGGTGGCCCTTGTCGATACCGCCTCGCTACGCATCGAGGGATACTTCGAGGAGACGAAGCTGCGGCAGGTCGCGATCGGCGATCCGGCCAGAGTCCGGCTGATGGGAGACGATGCCGAGATCACCGGCCGTGTGGAGAGCATCGCCGCCGCCATCGCCGACGATCAGCGGAGCGACGCGGGCAATCTCCTGCCGAAGGTCGTGCCCACCTTCTCGTGGGTCAGGCTCGCACTGCGCATCCCGGTCCGCATCCACATCGACCCCGTCCCCATCGGCATCAGGCTGATTGCCGGCAGCACCGCGACCGTGGAGATCGTCCCCGCTACAATATCGGCCCGAAAATCGGGATCGCTTTTCGGAAAGCCTGATGCGTAGATTCAAAGAGTTAGAGCGCTGTGCGTACGAATGAACGCACGGCGCTCTAATGTGCAGTATAGGCGCCATCCACCAGGTAGTGAGCTCCTGTAATGAAGCTCGCCTGTTCCGACAGCAGGAAGCTGACGAGATTGGCGACCTCATCAGGTGTTCCCCGCCGGCACATTGGCTGCAGCGCCGCCATCCGCCGTGTGCTTGCTGCTTCCAGATGCTCCGACAGGAGTGGCGTGTCGATCCAGCCGGGACCGACGGCGTTTACCCGGATTCCATATCGCGCATATTCTATCGCGGCGACCTTCGTCAGTCCGACAAGGCCGTGCTTGGCTGTGGTATAGGCGGCCGCGGTCGGCAACCCGACGGCCCCAAGGGCCGACGACATGTTCACGATTGACCCCCCGCCCGATTTCAGCATCGCGCCGATCTCGCATTTCATGCAGTAGAAAACGCTGTTCAGATTGACGTTCATCAATCTGTGCCAGTCGTCGAGCGGATAGTCTGCGACCGCTGCCCGCACGCCATCGACCCCCGCATTGTTGACGGCGAGATTGAGACCACCGCATTCCTCGACGGCAAAATGGACAAGCCTCTGCACCGCCTCGAAATCGGTCACATCGACGACAAAGGCGCGGGCGCGACCGCCGTCCGCAGCAATTGCCGCGGCAGTCTTGTGCGCAGCATCCTCATTGAGATCGGCAACGACGACCTCGGCACCCTCGTTGGCGAGCTGCCGGGAAACGGCAGCCCCGATACCGGAGCCCCCACCCGTCACGATCGCGACTTTTCCTTCCAGGCAAAGTTTCATCGCTTCCTTCCATTCTCGTATTCTAATACTCTTGCAAAACGAGTGGCCGAGGCAAGGAGATTCGTGAATGATCGAAATGCATACTATTGCAAGTTGCGAAGCTTGTCCGCCTGCCAGATACGCAATTCCACAGAAGCGAATGGGCCGCAAACGAGCCCGCTGCTGACCGGAAAACATCGAAGCTGACTAAGGGTAGGTGGAAATGAACGAAAGGGCAGCAGTCACGCGCCGGGGCCTCGTATTGGGCAGCCTGGCTCTGATGCTTCATGGATGCAGTACGACATCGGATGGCCCGCCGCTGGGCTATCGGGTTTTGGGAAGGGACCCGGATGCCGATCCCCGCTATCGCCGGCAGGAAGTGGCCTATGACGGCAGCGAACCGCCCGGCACCATCGTCGTCGATACGGGCGCACGCTATCTCTATTTCGTCGAGGACGGCGGCGTTGCCACGCGCTATGGCGTCGCCGTTGGCGAGGAAGGCTTAAGCTTCAAGGGCGAAGCCACGATCGGCCGCAAGGCGGAGTGGCCTTCGTGGAAGCCCACCGACGACATGATCGCGCGCAAGCCGCGGCTGGCCCAATATGCCGATGGCGTTCCGGGAGGACCGGACAACCCGCTGGGGGCTGCGGCCCTTTACCTCTACCAGGGCGGCCAGGACACACTCTTCCGGCTGCACGGAACCAACGCGCCCTGGTCGATCGGTCATGCGGTGTCGAACGGCTGCATTCGCCTGACCAATGCAAACATCGTCGACCTCTACTCCCGCACCCGGGTGGGAACGCGTGTAGTCGTCATTTAAAGCATGTCGCGCAAAAGTGTGCCGCGGTTTTGCGATAACGACATGCGAAAACAAAAGCCTGAAACGTGGCAAGCGGATCTGAAAGATCGCGGCGCCTTCAGTGCCGTTTACCATGTGAAATTGCGGGGTTGGCCACACCGGTAAGTATCTGCTAATGTAGATTCGTTGCACGTTGCATCACTCCCGCACTGTCCAAGGTGCCGATTATCGTCAAACTTTGAGGTGCAGTCTTTCAGGCCTGCACCAGGATGAGGAGAGGACTTAATGAGCAGAATTTTATTCGTGATCCTCGCAACGCTTGCGGTGGCCAATCTGAGTGCCTGCGGGTCGATTGGTAAAGGCAAGGGGAAAGCTCCACCGCCTGCAGCAACGGCCGTCTACAAGTAAAATTCGCATAACACTTAGGAAGGGCTCGGTAGGCCCTTCCTCTCTCTAACATCCTAAAACGGCCAGGATTGATCCCGCCTGCCATTCAGGACGCAGGAACGGCGCATCAGCCGGCATCAGGCCCGCATTCGCAGGAGCCTGCACATGGAGCGTGTTGATGGCGCTTGGAAGAAGCCGCTTGTGCTTGGTCGCCATTTTGGCGGTTGTGGTATCATCGTGTCAGTCAGAAGACAAAGCCCCCCTGCCACGTTATACATCCGATGCCCGTGACCTGAAGAAACCGGTTGCGGCTCGGGACCAGGCGGGACGGCGTTTCATCGAGTTCCGCTCGCGTTACGCGCTGACCTACGGTCACACCTATGTCGTCTTCGGAAGCGCCGACAAGAACGGAAGAATGATCAGTCCCGAGGTTGCGGGACTTGCCCCGGCTTCGGAAGATGCCGCGCCCTATGTCATCGGCCACTTCATTCCCGTCCCCGCCACGACAGGCGAAACGGATGGCGATCTCGAAGAGCAATACCGCTCGGCGAGTTGGCGCGTGATGCTGACGGACGCCGAATATAACGACACGGTCGCCTATATTCGCAAACTCCAGGCGCGCAGCCGTCTCTGGGAGGCGACCGTCTACAATTGCAACGCCTTCGTGGCCGATATCGCCAAGCATATGGGGTATAAGACGCCTGGCATCTGGCTTCGCCCGCAGCAATTCATTACAAATCTGCGGGAGATGAATACGGGTTGATAGAAAAGCAGGGCGATCCCGGAAAACGGATCGTGGAAAGGTTCTGGTGCCGATTTGAGCTTGTCGGTTCACACCATTGGCGAGATCGTCTGGGTCCTCGGAATTATCGCATGGTACATCATTCGATACCCATTTGAGCGCCGCGGCAAACGCGTGCCCGTCGTCAGCAGCCAGCGGAGCGTTTCGGAGAAGATAGCCCTTGCGGCGGCTCTCGCCGGGCTCGCGATCGTGCCGGGATTTTACGTCGCGACCGGCATCCCGAAAGCCGCCGACTACCCTGCCCACCTATGGGCGGTCGTGCTTGGGGCCGCCATCTTCTGCCTTGCAATGTGGGTCTTTCGCAGGACACACAAGCAACTGGGACGAAACTGGTCCATCACGCTGGAAATCCGCCAGAAGCACGAGCTGATATCATCAGGTCCCTACGCGCTGGTGCGCCACCCCATGTACACTTCCTTCATGCTGATGGGCCTCGCCCAGGCTTTCCTCCTGTCGAACTGGGTGGCGGGTCTTGCAGGCCTCATCGGCTTTGCCGTGCTGTTCTTCCTGCGGGTGGACAAGGAAGAGCGTATGATGATGGATGTTTTTGGTCCCGAGTACCGCGCCTATATGGACAGGACGAAGCGGATCATCCCTTATCTCTATTAGAGCAATTCCAGCAAAAGTGTGCAGCGGTTTTGCGTCCGGAATTGCGTGAAAACAAGGAGATAGAGCATTTCCGTGTTTCGAGGAAAAACGGAAATGCTCTACAGCATCGGCCCGGAAATCGGGATCGATTTTCGGAAAGCCTGATGCGTAGAATCAAAGAGCTAGAGCGTCCTTTGTGCGTCCGAATGGACGCACGGTGCTCTAGGAGGAGGGCACGATGAAGGGACGAACAATAAGGCTTTCGCCCGCAAGGCGGCTTGTCGGAGATCTCATGCGATTTTCGATCGGCATCCCACGCGTCACCGTGCAGCGGCAGATGAATATCCGCCCGCTGCTGGATGCCCGAAGCGCCTGCAATCCGCGCCCGTCATGGACCGTGCTGTTCCTGAAAGGCTATGCGCTGCTTTCGAAGGAGACCCCGGATCTCCGGCGCGCCTATATCAAATTCCCGATCCATCAGCTCTACGAATATCCCGAAAGCGTGGCCTCCATCGCCCATGAGCGCGAGCATGAGGGCGAGCGGATCGTCCTCCTGAGCAAGATAAAGGGGCCGGAACAGCGCCCCATTCCCGAGCTGGAAAAGCTGATCCGCGAAGCCCGCTCGCTGCCGATTGGCGAGATCAAGGACTTCCGGCGTTCGCTCAAACTTGCCCGGGCGCCTGCCCTGCTCCGCTGGTCCATGATGTGGCTCGGGCTCAATCTGGCAAAACGGCGTGGGCACTATTTCGGCACGTTCCAGTTCTCTGTCTATTCCGGCCTCGGCGCCGAATCCCTCAATCCGCTCACGCCGCTCACCACGCTACTGAACTACGGCCCGATCGATGCGGACGGCTCTGTCACCGTGCGCATCCACTATGACCACCGCGTCATGGATGGCGCCAGCATCGCCCGGGCATTGGAGCGGTTTGAAAAGATCCTGAACGGCGAGGTCACCGACGAGGTCAGGGGGTTGCCGCAGGCGGAAAAGCCCACCGGCATATCGATTGCGGGAATTGCCCCATGAGCGTCAGCGCCGAGCAGCGCCTGGCTGTCGTCGTTCTCGGAGCGTCCCGTGGCATCGGGCGGGCCATTGCCCGAGTTGCCGCACGCGAGGGCAATATCGTCGTTCTTGTGGCACGCTCCCCCGAAGGCCTTGCGGCTGCCGCAACGGAGATTACGCAGGCGGGCGGCGAAGCCTTCACGATTGAACTCGACCTCGCCTCTGCGGATGCATCCGCCCGGCTGGAATCCTATCTCGCCGAAAACGGGCTCGCCTGCGGCGTTCTGGTTAACAGCGCCGGTTATGGGCTGCGCGGCGCGGCAACCTCCCTGCCCGCCGAGGATCAGCTTGGGATCATCGACGTCAACATCCGCGCGCTCGCCGACATGACCCTTCGCTTCCTGCCGGGCATGGTGGCGCGCCGCAGCGGCGGCGTCATCAATCTCGGCTCCGTCGCCGGTTTCACGCCAGGCCCCTACATGGCCTTCTATTACGCCAGCAAGAATTTCGTGCGCGCCTTCTCGACCGCCCTTCATGAGGAGGTCCGCCGCTTCGGTGTGACGGTAACCTGCGTCGCCCCCGGCCCTGTCTCGACCGACTTCCTGGAAAAATCCGGCGCCAACCGGGCCGCCCTCTTCAAGGTCCTGCCCAAGCTCGATGCCGATTATGTGGCCGAGCAGGCATGGCAGGGCTTCAAGTCCGGCCGCCGCCTCGTCATTCCCGGCATCTCTTCGAAGCTCGCCGCCTTCATTGCGAGAATCTTGCCCTCAGCGGTGGCGCTCCGCCTGATCGGCCGGGCTCAGCGCCGCAAAAGAGACCCGAGCCCCCATCGGCCGGAGACGAGCACTACGGCACCGGCCCGCAAACCGGAATCGGCTTTCGAAAAGCCCGATGCGTAGGCTCTGGGAGTTAAGGCGTCCTTCGTGCCTGAGAATGGACGCGCAGCGCTTCAGCTGAGGCTGCGGTGCCCAGGATTAGGGCTGGTTGTCGCTGCGCACGAAAACCTGCTTTGAATGATCAGGCTGATCGGCCTGCGGTGCCTCTCGCCTGATTCGCAGCCACCAGACCGCGCTCATATGCGGCGCCGTCAGCCGTCCGTCATGCGGCGATGGTTTCACCACCTCGTTCTGGATGCGATCGCCTTTTCCGGGCGCAATATCGTCAGCGCAAGCCATGGTCACAGGAAGAGCAAGAGCAGCGCCGGTAACAAGCGCTCTCCAGGCATGTCGTCCGATTCCTGGCGTGACGTGCTGGTTTCTCATCAGCCCATTCAGCCAGAATATTAGCCTTTACGGAAGTACGAAACGGTAAATGCGCCGACAGTAAACGTAAATATACTGACGGTTCGCGCCCGCAACCCTCATACACATCTGGGCAGGCTCGGCAAGATAAACATTCATTCGATTGACTGAAACTTTGGTTGGAGTTATATATGAGGCATGACTGATGAACAAAACCAACCAAACCGCGCCGAAATCACCCGGGAAAAGCTGCTTTCCGCGGCGCTTGATGTCTTCGGTCGATACGGCTTCGACGGCACCTCGACGCGGCAGCTGAGCGAGGCTGCGGGCGTCAACCTGCAGGCCATCCCCTATTATTTCGGTGGCAAGGAAGGCCTCTATGTCGCGACGGCGGAATATCTGGTCTCGCGCATCGACCGCCATGTCGGCTCCCTGCGCCAGCAGATCGGCGCCCATCTCATGGCGCTCGAGGCTGCGGGTCAGACACTGAGCGAAGAGGATGCGCGGCGCCTGCTGACGGAGATGGGCGCGACCATGGTCGGCCTTTTCGTCAGCAAGGAGTCCGAGCCCTGGGCGCGCTTCATCATCCGCGAGCAGATGGAGCCGACCGAGGCCTTCGCCCGTGTCTATCAGGGCCTCATGCGCCCGATGATCGAAATGGCGCGCCGCATGATCGGCACCATCCTGCAGGAAGACCCGGCCAGCGAGCATGTTCGGCTGCGCACCCTCGCCTTCGTCGGCAACATCATGGTCTTCCGCGTCGCCCATGCGGCCGTTCTCGCCCAGATGGAGTGGCAGTCGGTCGGCCCTGAACAACTCCAGACCCTGCGTAACCTCGTTGCAGAGCTTGTCGGCCAGCTGCGTCAGGCGAAAGGAAATACCTGATGAGACGGATCCTCCCCCTTGCCATCGTCATTCTCCTCGCTGCGGGTGCCGCCGCCTGGTGGTACGGCCTGCCTCAGAAGCTCGGCTGGCTGCCGGAACGCACCAAGGAATTCGCGCTCTATGGCAATGTCGATATCCGCCAGGTCTCTCTCGGTTTCCGCGTCGATGGCCGGCTTGCCTCGCTCGCCGTCGATGAGGGCGACATGATCAAGAGCGGCGATGTGCTCGGCAAGCTCGACGTCGCACCTTTCGAAGCGGCTGTCGCCTCGGCGCAAGCCAATGTCGCCGCCCTGCAGGCGACGCTCGACAAGCTGAAGGCAGGTCCGCGCCCGACGGAGATCGCCCAGGCGCAAGCCTCCTACGATGAAAGCCTTGCTGCGCTGCGCAATGCTAATATCGCCTATGACCGCGCCCGCCAGCTCCGCCCTCAGGGCACGATATCGGAGGCGAACCTCGATCAGGCGACCGCCAATCGTTCGATGGCGGCAGCACGTGCGGATTCCGCTAATGAAGCGCTGAAACTCCTGCAGGAGGGCAGCCGCGTGGAAGACATTGCCAATGCCGAGGCGCAATTGAAGGCCGCGCAATCTGCATTGGTCTCCGCCCGCATCTCGCTTGCCGATACCGAATTGCGCGCGCCGAATGACGGTGTCATCCTGTCGCGCGTGCGGGAACCCGGCGCCATCGTTTCGCCGGCTGATACGGTCTATGTCCTCTCCCTCACGCAGCCGGTCTGGGTGCGCAGCTATGTCGCGGAAGGCGATCTTGGCCGCTTGCATCCCGGCATGAAGGTTCAGGTCACCTCGGATACGCAGCCGGACAAGCCCTATGAAGGCACGATCGGCTTCATTTCGCCGGTCGCCGAATTCACGCCGAAATCAGTCGAGACGCCGGAGCTTCGCACCGACCTCGTCTATCGCTTGCGCATCGTCATCGACAAGCCCGGCCCCGATCTGCGCCAGGGCATGCCGGTCACCGTGCGCTTTCCCTCGCTGGCCGCACAATGAGCACCTCTCCCGCCCCAAAGGATGAAGCGCTGGTGCGGCTTGCCGATGTCACCAAGCGCTTCGGCGATGGCCCGGCCGCACTCGATGCTGTCTCCGGCGAAGTGAAGGGCGGCGCGATCACCGGCCTGGTCGGCCCCGACGGCGCCGGCAAGACGACATTGATCCGGCTGATGACCGGCCTGATGATGCCCGATAGCGGCACGGTGGAGGTGCTGGGCTTCGATACGCACAAGAACCCGGCCGCCATCCAGGCCTCGATCGGCTACATGCCGCAGCGCTTCGGCCTCTATGAGGATCTGTCGGTTCAGGAAAATCTCGATCTCTACGCCGATCTACGCGGCCTCCCGAAGGCCGAACGCGCAGCCTCCTTCGAGGAACTGCTGACCTTCACCGATCTCAAGCGCTTCACGACGCGGCTTGCCGGCAAGCTCTCGGGCGGCATGAAACAGAAACTCGGCCTTGCCTGTGCGCTGCTGAAGAAGCCGCGCCTGCTGCTGCTCGATGAGCCGGGCGTCGGCGTCGATCCCATCTCGCGGCGCGATCTCTGGAAAATGGTCGAGAACCTGACGCAGGAAGGCATCGGCGTGCTCTGGTCGACCGCCTATCTGGATGAGGCAGAGGCCTGTGATCACGTTCTGCTGCTCAATCAGGGCAAGCTGCTCTTTTCCGGCAAGCCGCATGACCTGACCGGTCGCGTGGAAGACCGCGTCTTCAAGGTGTCTGGTGTCACCGGCCGCAGGCGGCAGGTGCTGGCCGAACTGCTGCAGACAAAGGGTGTCATCGACGGCGTCATCCAGGGCGATGCCATCCGCCTCGTCACCGGCAAGGACGAGAGCCCTGACATCGGCAACGCCGGCGGCGAGGCAAAACTGACGCCCACCCCTGCCCGCTTCGAGGATGCCTTCATCGATATGCTCGGCGGCGGCCCCGGCGGACGCTCGAAACTCGCGGAAGCGCAAGCGGCGCCGAGCGAGATGGGTGATCGTCCCGTCATCGAGGCGCATGGCCTGACCAAGCGCTTCGGGGATTTCACCGCCGCCGACAAGATCACCTTCGATATAAGCCGCGGCGAGATCTTCGGCCTGCTCGGCCCGAATGGCGCGGGCAAGTCCACGACTTTCAAGATGCTCTGCGGCCTGTTGAAGCCGACGGAGGGCGAAGGCCGTGTTGCCGGCTTCGACCTGCGCAAGGATGCCGCCGAAGCCCGCAACCAGCTCGGCTACATGGCGCAAAAATTCTCGCTCTATGGCGATCTCACCGTCATGCAGAATCTCGAATTCTTCGCCGGCGTCTATGGCCTCTCCGGCAATCGCCGGCGCGAGCGCATCGAGTTGATGACCGATATCTTCGATTTCGGCCGCCACGCGCGCCATTCGGCCAAGGACCTGCCGCTCGGCCTGAAACAGCGCCTGGCGCTCGCCTGCGCCGTCATGCATGAGCCCCGCGCCCTCTTCCTCGACGAACCCACATCAGGCGTCGATCCGATCACGCGGCGCGAATTCTGGACCCATATCAATGCACTCGTCGAAAAGGGCGTCACGGTGCTCGTGACGACGCATTTCATGGACGAGGCCGAATATTGCGACCGCATCTCGCTGATCTATCGCGGCCGCTCGATCGCGCTCGGTTCGCCCGATGAGCTGAAGGCGCGTGTCGCAACCAGAGAAGAGCCGGACCCGACGATGGAGGATGCCTTCATCGCCCTGGTTCAGGAGTCGGAAACGGAAGGGGAAGCCGCGTGAGCACCTCTTCCCGCATCCGCCGCTTCGTCGCCCTCGTACGCAAGGAAAGCTATCAGGCGATCCGTGATCCCAGCACCATTCTCATCGCCTTCGTGCTGCCGCTGATCCTGCTCTTCCTCTTCGGCTATGGCGTGTCGCTGGATACGACCCGCACCCGCATCGGCCTCGTGCTGGAACAGGCCACACCCTTGACGCAGGACCTCGCGGCAAGCTTCCAGGCCTCCCGCTATTTCTCCGTCACTGTTGGCCGCGACCGGCGCATGTTCAAGAACGATCTCGTGCTCGGCAATGTGCGCGGCATCGTCGTCATCCCCGCCGATTTCACGACAGACTATGCCGCCGGCAACCACCCGCAGATCCAGGTTCTCGTCGACGGTTCGGACCCGAATACCGCCAATTTCGTGCAGAACTATGCGCAAGGGACCGTCGCCAATTGGGAGCGGCAGCGGCAATCCGAGACGGTGGCCGCCGGTCCGCCCATCTCCATCGAGCAGCGCTTCTGGTTCAATCCGGAGCTCACGAGCCGCAACTTCCTCGTCCCCGGCTCTATCGCCATCGTCATGACGTTGGTCGGCACGCTGCTCACCTCGCTCGTCGTCGCCCGCGAATGGGAGCGCGGCACGATGGAGGCGATGATGGCGACGCCGGTGACATCAGCCGAACTGCTTGCCGGCAAAATCCTCCCTTATTTCCTGCTCGGCCTCGCCTCGATGACGCTCTGCGTGCTGCTCGCCGTCTTCCTCTTCGGCGTGCCGTTCCGCGGCTCGGTCGCAGCGCTCTATGCCCTGTCGGCCGCCTTCCTGGTCCCCGCGCTCGGCCAGGGCCTGCTGATCTCGACGGCAACCAAGAACCAGTTCCTCGCCTCGCAGATCGCGCTGATCACAGCCTTTCTGCCGGCCTTCCTGCTGTCGGGCTTTCTCTTCGAGATCAACTCGATGCCGGCAATCATCCAGTGGATCACCATCATCGTGCCTGCCCGCTATCTGATCCCCAGCCTGCAGACGGTGTTCCTGGCAGGCGATATCTGGCCAATGTTCGCCCGCTCGATCGCCGTCATGCTCACGATCGGCGGCATCATGTTTGTGCTGGCTGCCCGCAGCACCAGAAAGAGGATCGGCTGAGATGTGGTGGACGCGGCTGAAGGCTCTTATCGTCAAGGAACTGCTCGCCGTGATGCGCGATCCCAAGGGTCGCTTCGTGCTGATCGTGCCGCCCCTCATGCAGCTCCTGATCTTCTCCTATGCGGCAACGCTCGAGGTGCGCAATGTCGATGTGATGGTGCTGAACCGCGACAGCGGTCATTGGGGGCAGGAACTGATCCAGCGCATCCAGGGCTCGCCGACTTTCCGGCGCATCGAGACCACCGATAACCAGACCGATATCCGCGAGGCGATCGACGGCCAGTCCGTCATTGCCGCAATCGAGATCGGGCCGGATTTCTCCCGCAACATCGAGGCCGGTATCCCCGCTGATCTGCAGATCATCCTCGACGGACGCCGCTCCAACGCTTCCCAGATCGTCTCCGGCTATCTCACCCAAATCGGCATGACGCTTTCGACTGAGACGCCGGCAGGCCGGCGCGCCATGGCGAAGACGGTCGCGACCGTGCCGCGCAACTGGTTCAACGCCAACCTCACCTATCAATGGTTCATGGTGCCGAACCTGATCGCCAGCATCGCCTTGCTCATCGGCCTCATCGTCACAGCGCTCTCCATTGCCCGCGAACGGGAACTCGGCACTTTCGACCAGCTGATGGTCTCGCCGCTGCGCGTCCATGAAATCCTGATCGGCAAGCTCATTCCGCCGATGATGATAGGCCTCTTCCACATGACGCTTTATGTGCTGGCGGCAATCTTCATCTTCGGCGTGCCTTTGCGCGGCTCGCTCTTCCTGCTCTATGGCAGCTCGATCTTCTATCTGGGTTCGGTCGCCGGCCTCGGCCTCTTCATCTCGGCGCTCTCGATGACACAGCAGCAGGCGATCCTCGGCGCCTTCCTGTTCATGGTGCCGGCCATGCTGCTTTCGGGTTTCGCAACCCCGATCGAGAACATGCCGGACTGGCTGCAGCCCGTGACGATTGTCAATCCGCTGCGCTATTTCCTCATCATCGTCAAAGGCGTCTTCCTGAAGGATATTCCGGCCGCCGAGGTGCTGAACCAGACCATTCCGCTGGCGCTGATCGCCTGCGCGACACTTGGTGCTGCCGCCTGGCTATTCCGCCGCAGGCTGGAATAGCGCGCCTCACACTATGTGAACTGCGCTTCCAAACCGTGACTCCGAAACGCTTCTCCGGCCGGAACATCGACATTGATGGGCTCGTTACCCCAGTGCAGACCAAAGCAATTCCAGCAGAAATGTGAATTGGTTTGCGTCCGGTGTTGCGTGAAAACACCGAGCAATTCCAGCAAAAGTGCGAAGCGTTTTTGCGTCCGGAATTGCGTGAAAACAAAGACATAGAGCTAAGGAGAAGCAAAATGTACAAGATCATTCTTGTCTCGAGCGCGCTTGCGCTCTCGTCTCTGGCCACGAATGCGATGGCCGATGGAGCCGTGACGGGTGCTGCCGGCGGCGCAATCACCGGCGCCATTGTCGGCGGTCCCGTGGGCGCTGCAATTGGCGGCGTGGCAGGCGGTGTAGCCGGTGCTGTCGTCGATCCGCCGCCGCGCGAGGTCGTAACCTACGTCCAGCAGCAGCCGGCCCCGCCGTCAGCAGTGGTCGTGCAGCAGCCGATCGTGGTCGGCAAGCCGCTGCCCGCAGATGTTCAGGTGATCCCGGTGCCGGATAATCCGCGCTATGCCTATACCGTCATCAACGACCGCCATGTGATTGTCGAGCCGCAGACCCATCGTGTGGTTCAGGTGATCGAATAACAGGGAACTGGCCCCGCTTGCTTCAGCGGGGCCTTTTTCTATGTACGGTTCCGCAGGGCTTCCGCCTGCGCATAGAACTTCTTTTCCCATTCCTTGTGATTATCGAGCCCTTCGCGAATGAACGGCGTGAAAATCGCAAGGTTGAGCAGAGCCCAGTTGATCAGTCGCGCCGGGAATTTCAGCGGCTTCACGAAATCGATGAACAGGACGACACGCGTCTTGTCCGTGTGGTTCCAGGCTTCATGCTCATAGGCGTCGTCGAAGATCAGCGCCTTGCCTTCCTGCCAGTGGCAGATCTGGTCCTTGACGCGGATGGCGAGCTTATCGGTCGCATCAGGCACGATCATACCGAGATGCAGGCGCAGCACGCCATTATAGGGGCCGCGATGCGCCGGCAGATGCTTGCCGGGCTCGAAGATCGAAAACATCGCCGTCTTCAGGCCGGGGATCTTCTGCACCGCCTTCCAGGTTTCCGGGCAGGCCTGGATGTTCTGCTCCGACTTTACGCCGAAACCGACAAGGAAGAAGGTCTTCCAGCGATTGTCCTTGGAAATGGTCTGCACGTCGGTGGAGATTTCCTGGAAGCTCGGCAGCTCGCTCTGGCGCACCAGCACGCGGTCGAGCTCGGCGCGGATCTCAGGCCAGGCCTTCTCGACCTCCTTCGCCCACGGGAACACCGCGTTGTCATAAACAGGCGGATTGCCGAGCTTGGCATGTTTGAAATTCAGGCCCTCGGCCCAGGCGACGATGCCCATGAAGAAGCGCGTTATCGCGCTCGGCCGGTCCATAGGGGCGATCCCGGCAGTGGCGAAGCCCTGCGCGTCGGGGATAGATACTGATTTTTCGGGAAGGGGTGTATTGGCGATACCGTCAGTCATAGGCTTTCCATTGCGGACCAAAGCAATTCCAGCAAAGTGCACAGCGGTTCTGCGGCCGGAACTGCGTCAAAAACGAAGAAATAGAACGCTTCCGTGTTTCGAAGAAAAACGGAAATGCTCCAGCAATGACATGGCCTTCCGCGCAGGAGCCGATACGACGGTTACCGCGTTGGCCATTGAGCAAATATGGACAGTGCTGGGCGTGGCTCAAGTACACTTAAGTACAGGTTTTAGCGATCAATTGCCGCATGTCACCACCGCGCTGCGAGCGCGGCGGTGACAATCTCTAAGAGATGTCCTGAAGAATATCAGACTTTCAGTTCGCGGCGTTCGCGCTCGGTGACCATGGCAAGGTCGAGCACCTTCTGCAGGTTTGCCGCATGACGGAAATTCGGGTCGAGCTGCACGCCCGTTGCCACGGCCTCAGCGAAGCGCTGGTAGTTGGTTGGAACCGGCGGCACGTCGACCGGCTTCCAGGTTGCCGTTTCCACATCGTCGCCGAGGCAGCCATGCAGTTCGGAACCGCTTGGACGGTGGATGACCTCAAGGCTGCCCTTCTCGCCATAGATGCGCAGCTTCAGCTCGTTCAGATGTCCGGTCGCCCAGCGGCTGGCATGGATAACGCCGAGCGCGCCATTGGCGAAATCGACCGACATGGTGAAGCTGTCATTGGCATCGAGCATGTATTCGCCGATCTGCCCGCCCGGCACTTTGTTGAAGGTCTTCAGCCGGGCGAAGACATGATCGATATCGGTCGCAGCGCCATAGGCTGCGAAATCGAGGATATGAATGCCGACATCGCCGAGCACGCCGTTCGAACCGTGGCCGGTGGAAAGCCTCCACAGCCAGGTCGATTCCGTACGCCAATCGCCCCAGGCCCGCGACACCAGCCAGCTCTGCAGATAGGAGGCCTCCACATGCTTGATTGTTCCGAGCTCGCCTGACAGCACCATCTCGCGGGCGCGCTGCAGCGGTGCGACGTTGCGATAGGTGAGATTGACCATGTTGATGACGCCGGCGGTCTCAGCCGCTTCCGTCATCTCCAGCGCCTTGGGATAGTTTTCCGCCAGCGGCTTCTCACACAGCACATGCTTGCCGGCCGCGATCAGCGCCATGGTGGTCGGGTAATGGATTCGGTCAGGCGTGATATTCGTCGCCGCATCGAACTCGCCCCAGGCGATCGCCTCCTCCAGCGTCAGAAACCGCTTCTCGATATTGAACTTATCGGCGAATGCGGCAAGGCGGTCGGAATCCGTATCAACGGCGCCGACCACGGTCACGCCGTCCATATTCGCGAAATGGGCGAGCTGGTTTTTCGCCATCACGCCCGTACCAAGAACGAGTAGTCGCATGGATGCTCCTCAGCGGTAACCGGCTTCGCCGGCCTGGTGCAGTCTCGGGCCGCGTTCGACGATCGGCTCCAGTGCCTTCTCTACCGGCACATTTGGGGCGTCGGTGATACCAGTCAACGCACCC
Source organism: Rhizobium sp. 1399 (assembly GCF_031455475.1). Classification (NCBI taxonomy): domain Bacteria; kingdom Pseudomonadati; phylum Pseudomonadota; class Alphaproteobacteria; order Hyphomicrobiales; family Rhizobiaceae; genus Rhizobium; species Rhizobium sp. 1399. Next base: position 51,146 of record NZ_JAVDSU010000008.1, read on the forward strand.
TCGGGGTTATAGGCCCATTTCACGCCGTTGATCAGCACCTTCTGCACGTTCGCATCGTGATAGGTCGGATAGGTTTCGTGGCCGGGGCGGAAATAGAAGATGTTGCCCGCACCACGGCGCCAGGTCAGGCCAGACCGGAAGACTTCGCCGCCCTGGAACCAGGAGATGAACACCGTTTCCAGTGGCTCCGGTACGGAGAACTGCTCGCCATACATTTCCTCGTTTTCAAGCTCGAAATGCTCGCCGAGACCAGCAGCGATCGGATGGCGCTGATTGATCGTCCACAGACGCTCGCGCTCACCCGCCTCGCGCCATTTCAGCGCACAGGGCGTGCCCATCAGCCGCTTGAAGATCTTGGAGAAATGGCCGGAGTGCAGAACGAGCAGGCCCATGCCTTCCCACACCCGCTTGGCGACGCGCTCGACGACGACATCGGAGACGGCGCCGTGATCCTTGTGACCCCACCAGGTCAGAACGTCGGTCTCAGCAAGCCGGGCTTCGCTGAGGCCATGTTCCGGCTCCTGCAGCGTTGCCGTGGTCGCGGAAATCGCCGGATCGGTGTTCAGCGCCTTGGCGATCGTGGTGTGCATGCCCTCGGGGTAAATGCCCCGGACAATGGCGTTGGTTGTCTCATGGATGTTCTCTCCCCATACGACGGTGCGAATGGCCATGGCTATGCTCCTCTAGAACCTTTGGATTTTTGGCAAGCAGGAAGGCGGGATTCAAAGCGCTTTGGAAAGATGGTCAGCCAAAGCAGTCCCTCCTCCGCGTCAGAGGAAGACATAGACCTTTGTCGGTATTTTGACAAAGAGGATTTTTCCCGGTTTCACGACCGGGAAAAATCCCTTGTCACATCAATGGGAAACGGTCTTGGAAAACAGGTTGACGACGACGACGCCAGAGATGATCAGGCCGAGGCCGATGATGGCGGGCGTATCCAGCCGCTGCTTGAAAAACACGAGGCCGACAGAGGAAATCAGCACGATTCCCAAAGCGCTCCAAATCGCATAGGCGATGCCGACTGGAATATGCTTCAGCGTCAGCGACAGGCAGTAGAAGGCAGCCCCATAGCAAGCGATGACGAGCGCCGTCGGCCCGAGGCGGGTGAACTGCTGGGAGAGCTGAAGTGCTGTCGTGCCGATAACTTCAAGCACGATGGCTGCAACGAGCAGCCCATAGACGGCAGCCGGGTTCATGGCGGTATTCCTTCTTGATCTACTTGTGGGTCAGCTCGATGAGGCGGGCGATCAGCTCTCGCCTCAGAGCGTCACTGATGTCATGGCTTTCCAACGTATCTGCGAACCACAGACCGTCGGCGGCAAAACGCACGATCAGAGTGTCGGGCGCCGAGTCGGTGCCGATATATTCCTCGGCTCTTGCCGCCACCCATTGGCGCCATCGGAGGCGCAGCCGGGGTTCGGCGAGAAGCGCGATCGTGACCTGCGTCCAGCTTCTGGAATCGTCGGGACGATCCTTCAGCCCGGACACCGCCTGCAGATAGGCGCGCGAGAAACGGCCCTGCGGCAGCGGATCGGCGCGCATCAGCTCGTCTATATCGGCGTCGAACTTCTCCAGCAGGCTCTCGAACAGGGCGTCCAGCAGCGCATTCTTCGTCGGGAAGTGATGCAGCAGTCCGCCCTTGCTGACGCCTGACGCAGCCGAGACCGCATCGAGCGTGACAGCGCTCATGCCACTCTCACCAGCAAGACGCGCGGCGACCTCCAGCAACTGCTGGCGCACGAGCACGGGTTGTTTCTTGCGATGATGAGCGTTTGACATGAATTTACAAAGATACCGTCCGGACGGTTTTGTCAAGAAGAATCGACTGAAGGCCCTGCCTCACAAAGGATTATGCGCGAAATGCCGCGGTGTTTTGATGACAGTTGCGATCCTTTTTTATCGGGTGCATGTAGAGCATCGGACCGAAAAGTGTGAAACGGTTTTCGGACAATCCGATGCTGGAACAAAAACCAAGAGTGGCGGAGGGGACACTGACGCTCTGGGGCGGGTATTAAGGGATGGTTTCGTGCCGGAGCAGGCAACTTCACAGGTTACAACTTTATACGAGGCGATCGGCGGTGATCCTGTCGTCCGGGCGCTGACGCATCGTTTCTACGAACTGATGGATACGCTGCCGGAGGCGAAAAACGTGCGCGCCGTGCATCCGCCAAGCCTCGAAGGTAGCGAAGAGAAATTCTACGAATACATGACCGGCTATCTGGGCGGTCCGCCGCTCTATACCGACAAGCGCGGCCATCCCCGTCTGCGCAGCCGTCATTTCGTCGCCGAGATCGGCCCTGTCGAACGCGACGAATGGCTGCTCTGCTTCCGCCGCGCCATGGATGAAACCATCGCCAGCAAGGCATTGCGCGACCTCATCTGGGCGCCGGTCGAGCGCCTCGCCCATCACATGCAGAACAAGGAATAGTCATGAGCCTGAACGCGCGTCTGGAACCGGTGCTCTATCTCTTTGCCGGCCTGTTCGGCCTTGCAGGCGTGGCGCTGGCCGCCCTCGCCGCCCATGGCGGTGGTGATGCGCATCTGGCCACCTCGGCCTCCGCCATGTGCCTCGCCCACGCCCCTGCCCTGCTGGCACTGGCGCTGGGTGCCGGCAAAATCAAAAGCGCCTGGCTGGCCGGTTTGCTGATGATTGTGGGGACGTTGCTCTTTGCGGGCGATCTCGTCACCCTGCGCTTTACCGGCTCCAGCCTCTTTCCCTATGCCGCGCCGACGGGCGGCTGGGCCATGATGCTGGGCTGGCTGGCAGTTTCGGCGAGCGCCTTCTTCCGCGTCAAGAGTTAAACTCTATGGCTGCGGTATGCGGCCAAAGCGCAGGAGATTGCCGTGCGGATCATGGATATAGAATTCCTCCATGTTCCACGGCCGCACCTCCATATCCGACAGGCGTGAAACGCCCTTCGTACGGTATTCCGCATGAAGGGCGGCAATGCCGCCGCCGCGCAGGTAGACGGATGTCTTTTCCGGCAGGCTTCGATCATCCGTCAGCCAGAAATGCAGCTCCATCTCGCCGCGCCTGAGGATCAGATAATCCGGCGTCTGGTGCACGATTTTGGCAAAGCCGAGCTGATCGCGATAGAAGGCGAGCGTCTCTGCGATATCGAGCGACGGCAGGACCGGCAGAACCTCGATACGATCGGGATTACCGCTCATATGCCGTCAACGACGTTGAAGCCCTCGAACACCGGCGGGCCCTTATACAGGCCCTTGTTGTCGCCTGCATTGCGATGCGCGGCGCGGAAATTCTCCGACTTCGTCCAGTTCAGAAAATCCTCTTCGCTGCGCCAGAGCGTATGGGAGGAAAACAGCGTATAACCCTCCTCCGCATTGGCCTTGCCACGCAGCAGGCGGAATTCGACGAAGCCCGGAACCTCCGAAAGGCTGGAATCGCGATTGCGCCAGACAGTCTCGAAATCGCCTTCGGCGCCGGCGGCCACCTTGAAGCGGTTCATCGCGATATACATCAAAAACTCCCTATGCCTTTTTCTTGTCCGCCCGCTCCGCATAACGCGGAAAGACGACGATATTATTGCCATCGGCCGCATCCGCGCCAATGGGCTTTAAAGCCGCTTCACCGGGCATGCGCGCCTCCCAGGCGGGGAACAGTACCACATTGGGATAGCTGCGCTGGCGCGCGGCATTTTCCAGGAAAACCTCGTAAAGCGCCGGCACCATGCCGTCGCCGCCGTGAGCGGCGAGCTTATGCAGGCCGATCATCGTGAACCCATCAGGGCGTTCTTCATTCATCGGGAATTGTCTCGTTCGTTCATCGTCTGTAGCGCACGCTCCAGGCTCGACTTGCTGCCATTGCGCAACGGGATGAATGCCTTGCTGAACTTCTTGCAGCCGGTCTTCACACGCAGGCAGGCATCGTGGCTGATACAGTCGATGGGGCAGAACACGCAGTCGACCGAGGGAAGCAACGTATCGATGCGGGAAACGGCTTCGCGAAGACCGCCATCATGGTGGATGAGCTCGGCACCGAAATTGCTGGCGATCTGGCGAAGATGCGCCACCTGGCAATCACGACCGCCGACATAGAGGAAACTGCGGCCATCCAGCTTGGAGCGGCCCGAGGAGATCTCCTTCGTCTCCTGATCGGCCTGAACACGCATCTCCCGGTTCGCCCCCTTCTTCGCCTTTCGAGCCATTTACCACCCGTTCGCTCGTTGATCGTCACACGATTCATGCTTGTGCGAACGGACCTTATTAAACTTGATTTTTAGAGTAAAGTATAAAGTTGATTGTTTTTATCATATTTATTGAATCTGGATGGGAACCGACAAAGTCATGGCCTGCCCACCCGGCGGAGGGCTGAATGGCGCAGCGCGGCGGACCGCATCGAGAGCAAGTTGATCGATATCGGGAACGCCGGACCCCTGCGAAACGCGAGCCCCCGCGAGCCCGCCATTGCCGCTCACCGAAAAGGTCACGACCACGGTGCCTTCGACCCCACGGGGTTTCCTGATCGCCCGGCGGATACGGCTTCTGACTTTGCCCTTGTAATTGGCAACGGCTGCGGTGCCGACACCGTTGTTGTTGCTGGCAACCTGCGAATTGCTGTCCGATTGCGCGGTTGAGGTTCCTTCCGCAACACCCCGCTGGGAATCCTGCTGGCCCTCGCCTCGCGAACCCGCCGTCTTCTTCGGCGCTTGCTTCTTCTCAACCGGCTTCGGCTTCTCCTGCGTCGTCACCTTGGGCTTCGGCGTCGGGGTTATCGCCTCCCGCGGCTGCTCCGGCTCGGGCTGGACTTCGGCGGCTTCCACCGGCTTCACCTCTTCGACAGCCACTGCGGTCTCAGGCTGCGTCTCTGATGGCTGAACTTCGGTCGGCTGTACCGCGCTCGGTGGCACCTCGGAGGGTTGCACCTCCGCAGAGACCGCATCAACCGTCACCTGCTGTTCGGGAACGACCGTCGACATCGGTTGCGCAACGGATTCCTCGGCCGGTACCTCCGAAACCAGAATTTCCGGCTCGGCGGCCGTCGCCGTTTCCGGCGAGACGCGCGTCACTTCCGGTGCCGGCGCCTGCTGAACGGCATCATGCGTCTCGACAGGCGAGACCTCCGTCGGCTGCACGGCCTCCGGCTGAACTTGCGCCGTCTGCGTCGGATGGATCGTGTCGGGTTGGACGGCCTCAGGAATGATTTCTTGCTGGATGGTCGTTTCTGTCTCGCCGGCAGCCGTCTGATCGACATCGGAGTTGCCGTACATGACGACGCTGACAGCTTCGCCAGCCTCCTCGATCGCCTCTTCGGGCGCCTTGGGGAAAGCAACGATCAGTGCAGTCGCCAGCGCCGCATGAAAGAGCAGCGAGCAGATGCAGGTCACCGTCAGCCGGCGCCGCACGGGCGCCTTCTCGTCTTCCTGCTTTTCCACCGCAGCATCCATTGGTGGCGGGGTGACGGAAGATGCCGCTGCGGTTTCCGGATGATCGGGGAAAGAGGAGATCTGCGCAAAACGCGCATAATGGATGACCTGCTCGCCAGCCGGCTGACGCTGCACATTGTGCAGGTCGGACAGTTCGTGGCCGGGATGCATGCCGGGATTGTTGTCGTTCAGGCTCTCGTCAGCGCTCGCCTCCTCGATGAGCACGTGTCTCGATCTGGACTTCGCTGAAATAGCCATTTTACGCCTCGGACAGCTTGGAACATGCGCGCCGGGCTTCATCCCGGCTTTCGTCTTAACCTTCGAAAGGAACTGAGATCTGCGAGCGGGTCACCAGACCCTTCATGCATTCCCCCGCCGCCGGCCCGTCACAAACAGGCGTGTCGTTGATGAGGATGCGGGTAACCGTCTCGCATTTGACGTTCGGCATATCGAACTGGCGCACGCGCTTCTTGCCCTGCGGCAGATCGCGGAAATCGAGCACGGTGATGCGGTCGACGGCATTCTTGTCGTTGAAGAAGGCGAGTTCGAAGGAGATCTTGTTGATCGGCGTCTGCAGATTGTTCTCGGCCACGAAGGTCATCATGCAGCCCTTCTGCGAGGGCGCCAGCACATTGAGCTCGACGACAAGTTTGGCGGCTGCAGTCGCATCCTGCGCATAGGTCTGTGCAATACCCGACACCGAAAACAGCACACTAGCCGCAAACGCAGCAAACCGACCCGTCATCATCGCCTCTCCATAAGCAAATTGACCGCCGTCCAGCGGCTTCAAAACAGCAGGATCAAAAACTTGACTGCTTTTGTCTTCAATTATTGCGTCTTTAAAAAACTATGAGTATGAGAGTCAAGATAATTGTCACCGGAACCGGGGTCTTGACCCCCGCAATCACGGAATAAGCCAACAGAAATGATGGTTGAAAAGCCAGATACCTTTAAGCTCGCACCATCGCGGAACGAACCTGCGGTGGCCGAGATCCGCGTTCTCGAAGGCAGCGATCTTTTTCGCGGCGCAAACGAGATCATGATTCGGCACGACGGCGTGATCTACCGCCTGAAGATCACCCGTCAGGGCAAACTCATTCTCAACAAATAAGCTCAATAGCAGGGTAGAACATGACCGAGCAGACCAGACCGGCACCATCCGAAATCCGCGCATTCCGCGCTGAAAATCCGAAGATGCGCGAGCGCGATATCGCCGCGCAGCTGAAGATCTCCGAGGCGGCCCTCGTCGCAGCCGAAGTCGGCGTCAGTGCTATCAGAATCGATGCCAGCGCCGTCAAGCTGCTCGAACGTGTCGCCGATCTCGGTGAAGTCATGGCCCTGTCGCGCAACGAAAGCGCCGTACACGAGAAGATCGGTGTCTACGAAAACATCAAGGTCGGCGAGCACAACGCCATCGTACTCGGCGAAAACATCGATCTGCGCGTCTTTCCAAGCCGCTGGGTCCACGCCTTTGCCGTCACCAAGAAGGACGGCGACACGGAGCGCCTCAGCCTCCAGTATTTCGACAAGACGGGCAACGCCGTCCACAAGATCCATCTGCGCCCGGCATCCAATGTCGAGGCCTACCATCGCATCGTCGCCGAGCTGAAGCTCGAGGACCAGGGCCAAGAACTCGTCGAAGCGGAGGCTTCCCCGGATGTCGACGAAGACGGCGATGTCAGCCGCGAAGAGCTGCGCGACAACTGGAGCAAGATGACCGACACGCATGAATTCTTCGGCATGCTGAAGCGCCTGAAGATCGGCCGCCAGGCCGCCGTGCGCAGGGTTGGCGACGACTATGCCTGGAAGCTCGACAATACGGCGACGGCAGAGATGATGCATGCCTCCGTCAAATCAGGCCTGCCGATCATGTGCTTCGTTGCCAATAACGGCATCGTGCAGATCCATTCCGGCCCGATCTTCAACGTCCAGCCGATGGGTCCGTGGATCAACATCCTCGACGAAACCTTCCATCTACATCTGCGCCAGGACCACATTGCCGAGACCTGGGCCGTACGCAAGCCGACCAAGGACGGCCACGTCACCTCGCTCGAAGCCTATGACGCCAACGGCAACATGATCATCCAGTTCTTCGGCAAGCGGAAGGAAGGCTCCGACGAGAATGCCGGATGGCGTGACATCATGGAAAACCTGCCGCGGGCCACAAGCGTCGCCGCATAAGGATCGCAACGATGAAGATGCTTAGAAACCTGCGCCGGATCCGCCTCTGGGAGCTGGCCCTGACGGCGGCCGTCATGACCCTGCCACTGATCCCGGCAGCACCGGCCGGCGAGAACTATGCTTTCGTCCGCGCCGCGCACGCTGAGGAAAAGAAGCTCGACACCTCGCGGCTGGTTTCGGTCGGCGGCGACGTCACCGAGATCATCTACGCGCTCGGAGAAGAAAACAGGCTGATCGCCCGCGATACCACGAGCATGTTTCCCGAAGCCGCCCTGAAGCTGCCTGATGTCGGCTACATGCGCGCCCTTTCGCCGGAAGGCATTCTTGCCATGAACCCGACGGCGATCATCGCCGTCGAGGGCTCCGGACCGCAGGAAGCGCTGAACGTCCTGAAGAATGCCAGCGTGCCCTTCGAAACCGTTCCGAATGCCTATACGCGCGACGGTATCATCGCCAAGATCGATCGCGTCGGTACGCTGCTCAATGTGCCGGAAAAGGCTAAGGCACTTGAAGAAAAGGTCGGCGCCGATCTCGATGCCGCCGTCACTGATGCCGCGAAACGCCCCGAGGCCGAGCGCAAGCGCGTTCTCTTCGTCCTCAGCGCCCAGAACGGCCGTATCATGGCGTCGGGCACCGGCACCGCCGCAGACGGCGTCATCAAGCTTGCCGGCGCCATCAATGCGGTCGGCGAATTCCCAGGCTACAAGCCGCTTACCGATGAGGCGATCATCAGCGCCAAGCCCGACGTCATCCTGATGATGAACCGCGGCGATGGCGCCGGCACCAAGAACGAGGATCTGCTGGCACAGCCGTCGATCGCGCTGACGCCTGCCGGTGAAAACAAGGCGATCATCCGGATGGATGGCCTGCATCTCCTGGGCTTCGGTCCGCGCACGGCAAGTGCTGTTCGCGAACTCAACGCGGCGATCTACGGAGGCTGACGATGGCCGTGTCGGAAGCCATGATGGAAAACAGGCGATCCTTTTCGGCGGCATTCCGCAGACCCCGGCAGGCGGGCGACAGAACCGAGCTCGCTCTGCTGGGCATCGCCTTCCTTATCGCGGCTTCCGTCTTCGCCCTGCTCTTCTCCATCACGACAGGGGCATCGGACGCCTCCATCCTCGATGTCGTCAGAAACATGGCGGGCTCGCAGACAGCGCTCAGCATGCGTGACCGGATCATCATCTTCGATATCCGCCTGCCCCGCGCCATCCTCGGCTTCCTGATCGGCGGATCGCTCGCCGTCTCCGGCGCCGTCATGCAGGGCCTGTTCCGCAACCCGCTGGCCGATCCCGGCCTTGTCGGCGTCTCCTCGGGCGCCGGCCTCGGCGCTGTCGTGATGATCGTGCTCGGCGGCACCATTGCCGCGCCCTTCTACCTGGCGCTCGGCATCTATGCCCTGCCGCTTGCAGCCTTCGGCGGCGGTCTCGCCACCACGCTGCTGCTCTACCGGGTCGCCACAAGCAACGGCCAGACCTCGGTTGCCACCATGCTGCTTGCCGGTATCGCGCTTGGCGCCCTGGCCGGGGCGCTGACGGGCGTGCTGATCTATATGGCGAACGACCAGCAGCTGCGTGATCTGACCTTCTGGGGCATGGGCTCACTTGCCGGCGCCACCTGGATCAAGATCGCTGCAGCCGGTCCCATCATCCTCCTGTCCTTCGCCGCCCTGCCCTTCATGGCGCGCGGCTTGAACGCCATCACACTCGGCGAGGCTGCAGCCTTTCACATGGGTGTGCCGGTCCAGCGGCTGAAGAATATCGCCATCGTCACCGTTGCGGCTGCAACCGGCGCTTCGGTTGCCGTCAGCGGCGGCATCGGCTTCGTCGGCATCGTCGTGCCGCATATCTTGCGTATGGTGATCGGCCCGGACCATCGTTTCCTGCTGCCGGCCTCGGCCCTGCTCGGCGGCTCGCTGCTGATCTTCGCAGACGTACTCGCCCGCACAATCGTGGCACCGGCCGAACTGCCGATCGGCATCATCACGGCGGCAGTCGGCGGGCCCTTCTTCCTCTGGATCCTGTTGCGGCAGCGCTCGCGCCTTGCCCTTTGAGTTTGTTCGATGATCGAAGTTTCCGGCGTCTGCGTGCACCTCTCCGGCAAGACCATCGTTCGCGATGTTGCCTTCACTGCGAAGGCGGGCGAACTGACCGCCATTGCCGGCCCGAACGGCTCCGGCAAGACGACGACGATGAAAGCCGTTTCCGGCGAGCTTGCCTATGAAGGTTCCGTTCGTTTGAACGGCGAAGAGGTGCGCGCACTGAAGCCGTGGCAGCTTGCCTCCATTCGCGGGGTCCTGCCGCAAGCAAGCAGCATCTCCTTTCCCTTCACGGTACGGGAAATCGTCCGCATGGGTCTGACCTCCGGCCTCAACCTTCACGCCGATCAGGCCGATGAGACGGCCGCAAAAGCGCTTGCCGCCGTCGATCTTACCGGCTTCGAAGGGCGCTTCTACCAGGAACTCTCGGGCGGCGAGCAGCAGCGCGTTCAGCTTGCCCGCGTGCTCTGCCAGATCGCCGAGCCGGTCGTTAATGGCAAACCCTGCTGGCTGCTGCTGGATGAGCCGGTCTCCAGTCTCGACATTAGTCATCAGCTGACGATCATGACGCTGGCGCGCGATTTCTGCGAACGCGGCGGCGGGGTGATCGCTGTCATGCACGATCTCAACCTGACGGCCCTCTTCGCCGACAGGATCGTGTTGATGAAATCCGGCCGGCTGGCAGCCGCTGGCAATGTGTGTGAGGTACTGACGGACGAAACCATGCAATCCGTCTTCGGCTGCCCGTTGCGCGTCAATCAGGTGCCGGTCGACGGCACGCCCTTCGTGCTTGCGCACAGCGCGCTTCCCGCCAACTGAGGAACCTTTCCACCCCAAATGCGTTGTCCGCAATGATTTGGGTCAAAGCCGGGCGCTCTCTTCCGTGCCATCAGTGGCGCTGACCCTGTGTGAAACCGGGCGGTGCTTGTCCGCGCCCAGCTATGGAGACAGTCATGGCCTATTCCCTCTTCCAATCCAGCCGCAGCCGCCGCAACGGCGCTCTCCACAATCTCGAAGCCAGTATCGAAGATCAGATCGAGGCGCTCCGCGAAGAACTCGCCGAATTGACGCAGGTTCTCGGCAAGACCTCGCGCCGTCAGGGCGAGAAACTGCGCTCGCATGCATCCGCAAGCTACGAGGACATCCTCGGCCGCAGCGAGGATCTGCTGAACGAACTGCAGCAGAGTTACCTGCGCGGCGCAAGCGAAGTACGCAATACGGTCCGCCGTCACCCGCTGGCAACAGTCGGTGCCGCTGCCGCCTTCGGCCTGCTTATCGCCATGCTCGCCCGCCGCTAGGAGGCTCGATGCTCTACCCGATCCTGAGCCTGCTCGTAGGCACCAGCGTTCACCGCACAGTGGAACGCACCAAGCGCAACGGCATCTTCATCGCCGTTGCGTTGCTTTTTCTTCTGACCGCCTATGCGCTTGGCGTGACCGCTGGGGCGATCTGGCTGGCAGGCATCTATGGGCCGATCGGCGCTTCGCTTTTCCTGGCAGCCTGCGCCTTGCTGATCGCGATCATCGTCTTCGTCGTCATGGCGATCATGAATCGCCAGGAAGCCCGCCGCGCCCGCGAACGTCGCGCCGCACTTGAATCCCTGGCAACCGTCGGCCTCGGCCTTGTCCGCTCCCAGCCGCTATTGACTGCAGGCATAGTGGCCGCTCTTGTCGCCGCCAATCTCGTGGGTTCGAAGCGGGACGACTGACGTTCCGCAGCACCTTTCACTTTCCCGACATTGCTTTTGTCGCAAATATATCCCGCGCCCAAATCCTTGGGCGCGGGATACTGCATTCCAGCGAATGATCGCATCGACGCTGTGGTGCCCGGTTTTCGGCGACCAGCTCAGGCAGGCAGGTGACCGGGACGCCAAATAAAAAGTCGGCGCCCCGTAGGGCAACCGGCCTTCCTTCCTCCCACGGAAACAAGTTGATCAGAAGGCAAAGGCCTTCGATGTCAGCGGCGCCGACGTGGCATCCGGGCCGAAATCCGCCTCGCCTGATATCTGCAGGAGATCCTGCAGACGCTGGCGTGCGCGGTTCACACGGCTCTTGATGGTACCGACGGCGCAGCCGCAGATTTCCGCCGCTTCCTCGTAAGAGAAGCCCGATGCGCCGACGAGGATGATCGCTTCGCGCTGGTCCGGCGGCAGCTGGTCCAGCGCCTTCTTGAAGTCCTGCAGGTCGAGTGCGCCGTATTGGGAAGGGTGCGTAGCCATGGATTCGGTAAACAAACCGTCGCTGTCCTGCACCTCACGCCCGCTCTTGCGCATCTGGCTGTAAAGCTCGTTGCGCAGGATCGTGAAGAGCCAGGCCTTCATGTTGGTGCCCATCTCGAAATGGTCCTGCTTGGCCCAGGCCTTCATGATGGTGTCCTGGACCAGGTCGTCGGCGCGATCGTGCCGGCCGATCAGGGATATGGCGAAAGCGCGAAGGCTTGGCAGTGCCGCCAGGAGTTCGCGCTTGAAGCTCGGTTGCGCTTTTTCCATGCGGGTATTCCTATTCGGCCATCTTGGCGGAAGCCATCAATTCGGCCTGGTCGAGCTTTTCCAGCAGATCGAGAAAGCGGTCGGGAATAGCTTCCTCCTGCGCGGCGGCATAGAGCGACCGCAGCCTGACGCCGATCTGATTGTTCGGATCCAGTATGTCGCTCGCCCGCAACTCCAGCTGGCGCTCGTCCGGTGCTTCTGTCTTTGCTGTCGTCATCAACTGATCACTTCTTGCCTGTTGTCTCGGGATGAAAGGCAAAGTCTGCTGTGAAAGATAAATGGAACGTATATCCAATCGATCAAGCCGGTTCTTTCAAACCCTTGATGCAATAGATCCATTCCGCTCACATGGGTCAAAACGTGACGCCCTTCATTTGTCGGCTAGGATAATGCGGCGCTGCAAAAAAAGTTCCTTCCATCAGGAACTTTTTTATCAAGACCGCGTTTTCAGATCATTGCAGCTATTCATGGCCTGTAGACGGGAGTTTTTAATGACACTTTCCACTCGAATTGCGCCGCACCTTCCTTATCTGCGTCGCTATTCCCGCGCGCTTACCGGCACTCAGACTTCTGGCGATGCTTACGTCGCCGCCGTCCTGGAAGCGATCATCGCCGATCTCTCCATATTCCCGGATACCGCGAATGACCGCGTCGCACTCTACAAACTGTTCACGCAACTGTTTGGTTCCACTGCGGTCGAGATTCCCGAACCATCCTCTCCCTATGCCTGGGAACAGCGCGCGACGCTGAACCTCTCGAAGGTTTCGCCCCTTGCCCGGCAGGCTTTCCTGCTCGCCTCCGTCGAGAATTTTCGTGTCTCCGAGATCGCCGACATCCTCGAAATCAGCGATGACGAAACCATGGAGCTCCTCGACAAGGCTTCGCACGAGATCTCGCGCCAGGTGGCCACCGATATCATGATCATCGAGGACGAACCGCTGATCGCCATGGATATCGAGCAGATGGTCGAGAGCCTCGGCCACCGCGTTACCGGCATCGCCCGCACCCATACGGAAGCCGTCGCACTCTATAACAAGACCAAACCAAGCATGGTTCTGGCCGATATCCAGCTTGCCGACGGCAGCTCGGGCATCGATGCCGTCAACGATATCCTGAAGACATCGAGTGTGCCCGTCATCTTCATCACCGCCTTCCCCGAGAGATTGCTGACTGGGGAGCGGCCGGAGCCAACCTTCTTGGTGACCAAGCCCTTCAACCCCGACATGGTCAAGGCTCTGATCAGTCAGGCGCTTTTCTTCAATGAAACGACCCGTGTGGCGGCCTGAAACATGAATTTCAGCCGCGCCGGAACCATTCCGGTAGCGATGCGTTCCGGCTCTGCCGGAGCGTATTGGCGGCTTTAACGGTTTTTGCAGCGCTTGCTTTTAGAATGACCGGCAGTTTTGTCGGGAGGGGTAACATCCCTCCGTATCTTCGAAGGGACTGAGGAAAGGCGGCCGAGTGAATACGACTGGACCACTGTCCGGAACGCCTTTCACCACCGAAGGCAAGGCGGCCATTATGGAGCGCGCGCTCGCCAGCGCCGCTATCTCTATCCTGTATCAGGATGCGGGCCTTGCAATAATCTATGCCGAAAACCTTCTCCCCTATTTCCAGAAGCGTTTTGTCGCCGGTGGTGATGACGGTTCGCTGTTTGGCGAAGCACACGGCAAATCCCTTGCCGCGATGAAGCGGATGGTGCTTGAGACCGGCGCCTCCAGCAATGCCGAGGTCGATGTTGCAATCGACGGCGAAGTCAGGACATTCGAACTGAACGTTCAACGCACCGGCGCGCACGGCAATTACGGCCTGCTCTCCGTCATCTCGGAGATTACCGAAAGCCGGCATCGCGAAAAGGTGCTGAAATCGCTGCTGCGCGAGCTTTCCCACCGCTCCAAGAACCTGCTTGCCATCATCCAGGGTATCGCCACGCAGACCGCGCGCAACACCATTTCTCTCGATGCTTTCCTGATGAAATTCCGCGGCCGTCTTCAGTCGCTCTCCAACTCGCAGGATCTGATCACCGATTCCAGCTGGCGCGGTGCCTTTCTGTTCGAGCTCGCCGGAAAGCAGTTCGCCCCCTACTGGCCGGAAACATCAGGCTCCATGCCGATCTTTGGCATCAACGCCCATCTGACACCAAACGCCGCCGTGCATGTCGGTCTGGCGCTACATGAACTGATCGTCAATTCCGCCTCCTATGGCGCAATCGCCAGCGGGGCGACATCGGTCACGCTGAATTGCCGGGAGGCAAAGATTGCCGGCCGCCGGGCAATCGAGCTCACCTGGGTGGAAGTGCTTCCAAACAGCGCCGACGTACACGAATTCAGCGAAAACAGCTTCGGCCGCACGGTGCTGGAGCGTGTCGTGCCCTCCTCCGTCAACGGCAAGGCCGAATTGACGCTCGTACCTGGCCGCATTGAATATCACCTGACGGTTCCGGAAACCGAATTCGAAATCCTGAAACGCACTTGAGACGTTTTACCGCTGCACGTTTTGACGGAATTGCCTGCGTGCGGAAATTGCTCGGGCCAAGACGGAAAAACAGCCGGTGCGAGGGCGGCGCACCGGCTGTCTCCACTCACCGGGAGGGGACCGTGAGTTCGTCCGAATGATGGGTTGGGGGCGCGCATGTTGGGTCGATGCGGTCATCATCCGGATATCGCATTAACTACGCTCATTAACTTTGGTTCCCTCGGTTCGAAAAAAATTTGGCCTTTTGTCAATTTTTTCTCGGACACCCGAACTGGGTTGCCACCCAGATCCACCCAATTGGAAGGCAGAGCCTGCCTAAAGAATTATCATGACAAACAAAATCAATTACTTACATGACGCAGGCGAAAGAAAATTGCCAAAATTTTACCGTTTGATAAATTTTTGAACCTGAGTTACGATTCCCTCACTAGTCGTTACCAATAAAGAGGGAACTTCAATGGAACGCCTGGAAACTGGGATTCGTGCCGGCCGGCTTTCGTCCGCCGAGTACGAGGCTAATTTTTCCGATCTTCATCCGCGCCTCGACAACCACGAAGCGCTGGTCGCCGCCGACCGCTGTTATTTCTGCTATGACGCGCCGTGCATGACGGCCTGTCCCACCTCCATCGATATTCCGCTCTTCATCCGCCAGATTTCGACCGGCAATCCGATCGGCTCGGCGAAGACGATCTTCGACCAGAACATCCTTGGCGGCATGTGCGCCCGCGTCTGTCCCACCGAAGAGCTCTGCGAACAGGCCTGTGTGCGCAACACGGCCGAAGAGCGCCCTGTCGAGATCGGCCGCCTGCAGCGCTATGCGACGGATGCGGCAATGGCCGCCGACAAGCAGTTCTATCGGCGTGCGGAACCGACCGGCAAGAAGATCGCCGTCGTCGGCGCCGGTCCCGCCGGCCTTGCGGCAGCCCACCGCCTCGCCGTCAAAGGCCATGATGTGGTGATCTACGACACCAAGCCGAAATCCGGCGGCCTCAACGAATATGGCATCGCCACCTACAAGACGGTCGATGACTTCGCGCAGAAAGAGGTCGACTACGTCCTCTCGATCGGCGGCATCGAGGTGAAGCACGACCAGCAGCTCGGCCGCGATTTCTCGCTCTCCGACCTGCAGGGCCAGTACGATGCCGTCTTCCTCGGCCTCGGCCTTGCCGGCGTCAACGCATTGCGCGTCGACAATGAAAACCTGCCTGGTGTCGATGATGCAGTCGATTTCATTGCCGCCCTGCGCCAGGCCGGCGACAAGGGCGAGATCGCCATTGGCCGCCGCGTCGTCGTTCTCGGCGGCGGCATGACGGCAATCGATGCCGCCGTGCAGGCAAAGCTTCTCGGCGCCGAGGAAGTGACCATCTGCTACCGCCGCGGCAAGGAACATATGAACGCCTCGGAATTCGAGCAGGATCTCGCGACATCAAAGGGCGTCATCATTCGCCACTGGCTAGCGCCGAAATCCATCCTCTCGCAGGATGGCAAGGTGGCGGCAATCGAGGTGGAATATACCGCTATCATCGATGGCCGCCTTTCGGGCACCGGTGAGACCGGCGTGATCGCCACCGACCAGATCTTCAAGGCAATCGGCCAGACATTCGAGACCTCAGGTCTCGGCGCGCTGCGGATGGAATCCGGCCGCATCGCAGTTGATGCCGAAGGCCGCACATCGGTTGATGGCGTCTGGGCTGGCGGCGACTGCGTCTTCGGTGGTGAAGACCTCACCGTCTCTGCCGTCGCCCATGGCCGCGATGCGGCCGAATCCATTCACCGTACCCTGTCCGCCGCAGCCGCTCCGGCTGTCGCCGTCGCCTGAAGGGGAGAATGAACAATGGCTGATCTCCGCAATAATTTCGTCGGCATCAAGTCCCCGAACCCCTTCTGGCTCGCCTCCGCACCGCCGACCGACAAGGCCTACAATGTCGAGCGCGCCTTCAAGGCCGGCTGGGGCGGCGTCGTCTGGAAGACGCTAGGTGAAGAAGGCCCGCCTGTCGTCAACGTCAATGGTCCGCGCTACGGCGCGATCTGGGGTGCCGACCGTCGCCTGCTCGGCCTCAACAATATCGAGCTCATCACCGACCGCGACCTGCAGACCAACCTGCGCGAAATGAAGCAGGTCAAGATGAATTGGCCCGACCGGGCGCTCATCGCCTCGATCATGGTGCCCTGCGAGGAACAGGCCTGGAAAGCCATCCTGCCGCTGGTGGAAGAGACCGAAGCAGACGGTATCGAACTGAACTTCGGCTGTCCGCACGGCATGTCCGAGCGCGGCATGGGCTCGGCCGTTGGACAGGTGCCAGAATATATCGAAATGGTCGTGCGCTGGTGCAAGCAATACACGCGCATGCCCGTCATCACCAAGCTGACGCCCAACATCACCGATATCCGCCGCCCTGCCCGCGCCGCCAAGGCCGGCGGCACGGACGCCGTCTCGCTGATCAACACGATCAACTCGATCGTCTCGGTCGATCTCGACAATTTCGCGCCAAACCCGACCGTTGGGGGCAAGGGCAGTCACGGCGGCTATTGCGGCCCTGCGGTGAAACCGATCGCGCTCAACATGGTCGCCGAAATCGCTCGCGACCCGGAAACCTACGGCCTGCCGATCTCGGGCATCGGCGGCATCACCACCTGGCGGGACGCTGCCGAATTCCTCGTCCTCGGCGCCGGCAACGTCCAGGTCTGCACGGCGGCCATGACCTACGGCTTCAAGATCGTGCAGGAAATGATCACGGGCCTTTCCGACTGGATGGACGAAAAGGGCCACAAGACCCTCGACGACATCACCGGCCGCGCCGTGCCCAACGTCACCGACTGGCAGTACCTCAACCTCAACTACATAGCGAAGGCCAAGATCGATCAGGACGCCTGCATCAAATGCGGCCGCTGCTACATCGCCTGCGAGGACACCTCGCACCAGGCAATCACCAACTTCGTCGACGGCGTTCGCCATTTCGAGGTGATGGACGAGGAATGTGTCGGCTGCAATCTCTGCGTCAGCGTCTGCCCGGTCGAAAACTGCATCACCATGGAGCAGCTTCCCGCCGGCGCCCTCGATAAGCGCACCGGTAAAGTGGTCGATCCGAACTACGCCAACTGGACGACGCACCCGAACAACCCGATGGCGCGCCAGGCTGCGGAGTAAGCGCTCCGAAAGCCCGATGAAAAAGCCGCCCATCCACGGCGGCTTTTTCTTTATCTGTCAGCCTTCAAACCCCGAATGACTTCCTATAGGCGCTAGGGCTCGTGCCGAGCCTATTGCGGAAATGATGGCGCATCGTCGCCAAGGTGCCGAAGCCGCTGGCGATGGCGATATCGTCGAGCGACACCGCAAGCTCCTTCTCCAGAAGGTCGCGAGCATGCCGCAACCGCTCCTTCAGCAGCCACTCACCGACATTGTCGCCCGTCGTTGCCTCGAAGCGACGCTGGAAGGTGCGCATGCTCATGCCGGCCTTGCCGGCAAGCAGGCTGATCGGCTGCTCCTCGGAAAGCTTCTCGCGCATCCATTCGATCAGCGGGCCAAGGCGAATGCCCTCTCGCTCTTCCGGCACGGGAGCCGCAATGAACTGTGCCTGCCCGCCCTCGCGATGCGGCGGAACCACGAGACGTCGCGCCACGCTGTTCGCGGCATCCGGACCGAAATCGCCGCGTACCACATGCAGGCAGAGATCGATGCCGGCCGCACTGCCCGCCGCCGTCAGGATGCTGCCTTCGTCCATGTAAAGCACGTCGGCATCGAGCGCGATGTCAGGGTAGCGCGCAGCAATCGAGGCGACATAGCGCCAATGGGTCGTCGCCCGCCGCCCGGCCAGCAGGCCGGCCGCGGCAAGCACTGCCACGCCGGAGCAAAGCGACATCACGCGTGCTCCCCGCTCATGGGCTGCCTTCAAAGCGGCGATCAGAGGCTCCGGCACCGGCGCATCGATCGCCCGCCATCCCGGCGCGATGATCAGATCCGCCTCGTCGAGCAGCTCAAGCCCCTGGTCGACAGCGACCGTCAGCCCGCCGGCGGCCCTCAGCGGACCCGGCTCTATGCCGGCGACGGAAAAGCGATACCAGCGCTCGCCCATCTCCGGCCGCGACAGGCCGAAGACCTCATAGGCGATACCGAATTCGAAGGTGCAGAGCCCGTCATAGGCGAGCGCCACAACATGCGGTCCCTGCGTCCGGTGTAGATCCGATTTTGACATGATCTTTACGCTGTCAGTCACGATGGCCAATTTCGCCAATCCGTAGCATCGGCGATGATCTGCGGCAACAGCAAAGCAAGAAAGGAAAAGATCATGCCAAGCCCCGTTTCCGAAATCCCTACAGCTTCCCCCGAAACCGCCGCCGAACATTTCGCCCGCAAGCTCGCCTTCGAGACTGACTGCTCGGATGTGCACGCCGCCTTCGCCTCCGGCAAGGTCGATTTCGTACTGCTCGACGTCCGCTCGCCACAGCTCTTCGCCCACTCACATGTTCCGGGTGCCCTCAACCTGCCGCATGGCAAGATGACTGCGCACCGCATGTCCGAATGGCCTGATGATACGCTGTTCGTGGTCTATTGCGCCGGCCCGCATTGCAACGGCGCAGATAAGGCCGCACTGCGTCTCTCCCGGCTCGGTCTCTCCGTAAAGCTGATGATTGGCGGCCTGACCGGATGGGCAGACGAAGGTCTTGCCTTTGAAGGCGGAGCAAGCGCTGCCGCCTGATCTCTGCTCCCTTCTCTCCGTCGGGGAGAAGGGAATTTCATCCTTTGCCAGCTATGTTTTCCAGACCGCAATCAATATGCGGCCGCGTAGCATCCGCTATGATAGGCGGATCCAGAGAAACTGGATTGCCAATCACGCCGAAATCTATGTTTTTCTACATGTTTCGCTGGAAATAAGCGGATGCTGCCGTATATCGCTAGTATCGTCGGCCCCGTCCGGGCAGCATCCTATGCGACATTACTTGGAACACGGTCAGCATGTCACTTCGTAGTGCCCTTCGCGCACAAACAGCAGATTGCCATGCCGAGGTGGACGCCCTCTTCGGCAACTTCAACCTCTCCGACATCAACGATTATAGAGCTTTCTTGCGTTCCCATGCCCGCGCTGTTCCTTCGGTCGAAGCCGCACTGGAGCAGTCCGGTATTACCCGGCTGTTGCCGGACTGGCCGGAACGGCGGCGCACGTCACTTCTTCTTGCCGACATAGCCGAACTCGGCGATTCCGCCACGTCGCCTCTTCCGCAGCCTGAGCTTCGCAATGAGGCCTCACTCTGGGGGGCGGTTTACGTGCTGGAAGGCTCCAAACTCGGTGGCGCCATGCTGGCAAAGGCAGTACCGGCTCATCTGCCGAGCCGCTACCTCAGTCCGCAAGGGCCGAAAGGCTCCATGCGAGCCTTCATGGAACGTCTCGATACCAGTGGCATTGACGATATCGCAGGCGCAGTTGCGGCTGCGCGCGATGTCTTCTGTCTCTTCCTGAGGGCTGCGCAGCTCGAACTGGAAGCTGCTTGATGAACCAGATCACAGCCCCCGTCGATCTCACCAATTGCGACCGTGAACCGATCCATCACCTCGGCTCCGTCCAGCCTTTCGGCTTCCTGCTGGCCGTCTCCTTGGACTGGATCGTCACCCGCGCGTCGGCAAATCTTTCGGAATTTCTGGGCATAACGCATACCGAAGCCGTCGGCCGGCCCATTTTGTCGTTCATTGCCCCTGAAGCGCTCCATGCGCTCCGCAACAAGCTTGCCACGCTCCGCGGCCCCGATATCGTTGAGCGCATTTTCGGCATTGCGCTCATTGCCGGCGAGGCGCGCTTTGACGTCGCGGTGCATGTCAGCAACGGCCAGATCATCATCGAGGGGGAGGCTTTTGACGAGGGCAAATCCAACGCGCCGTCGCTCTCCATGCGCAGCATGATGTCCCGTCTCGACCATACCGAAACCCTGGAGACTTTTTTTCGCGAAGGCGCGCGCCAGGCCCGCGCCCTGACCGGCTTCGACCGGGTCATGGTCTACCGCTTCGACGACAGCGGCTCTGGCGAGGTCGTGGCCGAAGCCGCCCGGCCGGGCATCGGTTCGTTCCTCGGCCTGCATTACCCCGCGTCCGATATTCCCGCTCAAGCCCGCGCACTCTATCTGCGCAATCTCTTCCGCATTATCGCCGATATCAATGCGACACCGGTGCCGATCCTGCCCGAACTTGACGAACATGGCCGCCCGCTCGATCTCTCCATGTCCGTGCTGCGTTCGGTTTCGCCGATCCACATCGAATATCTGAAGAATATGGGTGTCGGCGCCTCGCTCTCCATTTCCATCGTCGTCGATGGCAAGCTCTGGGGCCTCTTTGCATGCCACCACTACGGCGCCCGACTGCCCTCGGCCGAAAGCCGCTCGACGGCCGAACTCTTCGGCCAGATGTTCGCCTCCCGTCTCGAAAGCCGCGAACGGCGTCTGGCGCTCGACTACGAGACCAAGGCACGCCGCATCGCCGACCGGCTCCTCACTTCCGTTGCCGACAATGCCAGCCTGCTCGATGATCCGACGTGGCTGATCGACGCCCTGGCAGACGTCATTCCAGCCGACGGTATCGGCGTCTGGATCAACGGGCGGCTGACGATTGCCGGCCTCGGCCCGGATGAAAAGAGCTTTGCCGCCCTCGTCCGACACCTCAATCGTAATGCAGCCGGCCGGGTTTATGCGGTGGATCGGCTTGCAGAAACCTATCCCGATCTCGAAATCGATGATGCCGTCGCGGGCATGCTCGCCATTCCGATCTCCCGTTCACCGCGTGACTACGTCGTGCTGTTTCGCCAGGAGATCGTGCGCACCGTCCGTTGGGCCGGCGATCCGCATAAGCCGATCGAATATGGCCCGAACGGACCGCGCCTGACCCCGCGCAAGAGTTTTGAAGCCTGGTCCGAGCTGGTGCGGGGCCGCTCGCTACCCTTTACCGAAGCAGAGCGGCGCGTTGCGGAAACCGTCCGCGTCACGCTCATCGAAGTCGTGTTGCGCCTGACCGACGAAGCAAGCATGGCACGCCAGCTCGCCAACGAGCGGCAGGAACTGCTGATTGCCGAGCTGAACCATCGCGTCCGCAATATTCTCGGCCTTATCGGCGGGTTGATCCGGCAATCGCAATCATCAGCGATCGGCCTGCCGGATTACGTCCGGCAGCTCGATGGCCGCGTTCAGTCCCTCTCCAGAGCCCACGACCAGATCACCCGTGATCACTGGGCGCCGGCTTCGTTGCGGCAGCTGCTGCTGGCGGAAGCCGGCGCCTATCTCGGCAAAAATGTCCAGCGTATCCGGATGATCGGGGACGATGTACTGCTGGAACCGCAAGCCTTTTCGACCACGGCTCTGGTCTTCCATGAACTGGTGACGAACAGTGCCAAATATGGAAGCCTGTCCGGATCGGGCTTTGTCGAACTCGGCTGGGAGCGGGATGAAGAAGGCAATCTCCATATCCGCTGGCGCGAAAAGGACGGCCCGCCAGTCGTTGAACCGACGCGTCACGGCTTCGGCTCCACGATCATCCGTCGCTCGATCCCCTACGATCTCGGCGGCAAGGCCGAGGTCCGCTATATCGAGCATGGGCTGGAGGCCGATTTCTGCATCCCCGGCAAGCATGTCAATGCGGTGCCCGCCGCAAGCGAAGGTTCGATTCCTGCTCCGCTGGAAATTGCCGAACGCACCCGGACGGCCGCCGCAAATAACCAACCGCTTGCCGGCCTGAATGTGCTGCTTGTCGAAAATAACCTCATCATCGCCATGGACGGCGAAGACATACTGCGTCGTCTGGGTGCGGAAGTCGCAACCGCACCTAGCGTTGCCGATGCGATGGAATACCTTGCCTGCCAATCCTTCGATCTTGCACTTCTCGACGTCAATCTCGGCGACGAAACCAGTTTTGCCATTGCCGACCGTTTGGCTGCCAACAACGTACCCTTTGTTTTTGCGACCGGTTACGGCGAAGGAATAGCACAGGCCCACAGCCATTCGGATGCGCCGGTTCTGCAGAAGCCCTACACGATAGAGGGGATGACGGACTTGCTCGCACGCATACCGATTCCGGCAAGGCCCTGAAGCAAAGCACGCAGCGGTTTTGCGCCCGATCAGGCACCCGAATGATCCGGTAGCAGACCATTGATGAAAAGCTGCTCCAGGAACCGCGCTGCATCCTCGAAACGCCCGTCGCCGGAATGCTCTTCGCCGAGCACGGCGCGAACCTGCACGTCGAAATCGGCATAGTGCTGCGTCGTCGACCAGATGGAAAAGATCAGATGGTAGGGGTCGCAGCGGGCGATCTTGCCGCTTTTGATCCAGGTGCGGATCACGGCCGCCTTTTCGTCGACCAGCTCTTTCAGCGGTCCTTTCAGCATATCGAGAACATGCGGCGCGCCTTGCAACATCTCGTTGGCGAATAGCCGGCTCTCGCGGGGGAAATCGCGCGCCATCTCCAGCTTGCGGCGGATATAGCTGCGGATCTCCGCTTCCGGATCGCCTTCCGCATCGAAGGCCCTCAGCGGCTCCAGCCAGTTGAAGAGCACCCGGTCGATCAGCGCCCGGTGCATGGCTTCCTTGGTGCGGAAATAATAGAGCAGGTTCGGCTTCGACATGCCGGCCACTTCGGCGATCTGGTCGATGGTGGAGCCGCGGAAGCCGCTGACCGAAAACACATCCAGAGCCGCTTCCAGGATCTGCTCTTCCTTCTCCTCCTGGATGCGTGTCCGCCGAAGTGTCTTCGCCGCTCTCGGTATGGCCATTCGCTCTTTTCCCCTTGAAATTCAACTCCTTCGCTCAAGATTTGAAGAACGGCCCCTCCTGCCGCTTTAATGCGCAATTGCCCGCATTTTTGTCTGTATTTTTCGTGATTTTCGTCTTGAGCGCAGCGATGGAAGTTGTAATGTTTACCAATCGGTCAAATTATCCGCCAGATAAAAAACAAAGGCAACTGGCGATTTTCCGGCGCTGACAGAACAATAAGCAGCAGCGGAATTTGACTACGGGAACAGGGCGGGCATGCACCTTGCATGACTGCCGCAAAACAGGTGAGGATTTTCAGTATGGTGGCAGCGCCAGGCGAAAACATGCGCGTCAATGGGGACCGTCTCTGGGACAGTCTCATGGACATGGCGAAGATCGGCCCGGGAATTGCCGGCGGCAACAACCGCCAGACGCTGACGGATTCCGATGCCGAGGGCCGCAACCTCTTCAAGACATGGTGCGAAGACGCCGGCATGACGCTCGGCGTCGACAAGATGGGCACGATGTTCGCGACCCGCCCCGGTACCGATCCGAACGCCCTTCCCGTCTATGTCGGCTCGCATCTCGATACCCAGCCGACCGGCGGCAAATATGACGGCGTGCTCGGCGTGCTCGGCGCCCTCGAAGTCGTCAGAACCATGAACGACCTCGGCATCAAGACCAAGCACCCCATTGTCGTCACCAACTGGACCAACGAGGAAGGCGCCCGCTTCGCGCCTGCCATGCTGGCCTCCGGCGTCTTCGCCGGCGCGCACAGCCTGGACTTCGCCTACAATCGCAAGGATCCCGAAGGCAATCTCTTCGGTGACGAGCTGAAGCGCATCGGCTGGGTCGGCGACGAGGAAGTCGGCGCCCGCAAGATGCACGCCTATTTCGAATATCACATCGAGCAGGGCCCAATCCTCGAAGCCGAAAACAAGCAGATCGGCGTCGTTACCCACTGTCAGGGCCTGTGGTGGCTGGAATTCACGCTGACCGGCAAGGAAGCCCATACCGGCTCAACTCCGATGAACATGCGCGTCAATGCCGGCCTTGCGATGTCGCGCATTCTGGAAATGGTCCAGGGTGTCGCCATGGGCGAACAGCCAGGCGCCGTCGGCGGCGTTGGCCAGGTCTTCTTCTCGCCGAATTCCCGCAACGTGCTGCCGGGCAAGGTCGTCTTCACCGTCGACATCCGCTCGCCCGACAAGGCCAAGCTCGACCGCATGCGGGCAAAGATCGAGGCCGAAGCGCCCAAGATCTGCGACGCGTTGGGAGTGGGCTGTTCCATCGAGGCGATCGGCCATTTCGAGCCCGTCACCTTCGACGAGAAACTCGTCACCTCGGTCCGCTCCGCCGCCGACCGCCTCGGCTACAGCCACATGAACATCATCTCCGGCGCCGGCCATGACGCCTGCTGGGCCGCCAAGGTCGCCCCTGCCACTATGGTCATGTGCCCCTGCGTCGGTGGTCTCTCGCACAACGAAGCGGAAGACATTTCCAAGGAATGGGCAACGGCGGGCGCCGATGTGCTGTTCCATGCGGTGGTCGAGACGGCGGAGACAGTGTCGTGATCACGGATCCGGACGCAGATCTGGACAGCATGAGCCACCCTGATCTGTTATCGGCGGCACGAGCCATGCGCCACGCGATCCGCATTCACCGCGATACGTCGGGCCATGAACTCTGTTGGCATCATCCCGATCTGTGGGCGCTTCTGCCTGATACGCCGACCGGCGGTCAGATCGTGCCCGATTGGCCTCAATTTATGCGCGGCTGCATCCGCTACCGCCAGTCATTGGATAACCAGCTTGCGCAGGCACCGCGCAGCGACAGGGAGTTCGGAGAATGAGCACAGTCATCAAGAACGGCACCATCGTCACCGCCGACCTCACCTATAAGGCTGACGTCAAGATCGACGGCGGCAAGATCGTCGAGATTGGGCAGAACCTTTCGGGCACCGAAACGCTCGACGCGACAGGCTGCTACATCATGCCCGGCGGCATCGATCCGCATACCCATC
This sequence comes from Rhizobium sp. 1399, assembly GCF_031455475.1. NCBI lineage: Bacteria > Pseudomonadati > Pseudomonadota > Alphaproteobacteria > Hyphomicrobiales > Rhizobiaceae > Rhizobium > Rhizobium sp. 1399. The sequence continues at coordinate 76,459 of NZ_JAVDSU010000008.1, forward strand.
TGGAAATGCCCTTCATGGGCACCTATTCCTCCGACGATTTCGAGAGCGGCACGCGCGCTGCCCTTTCCGGCGGCACGACCATGGTCGTCGATTTCGCCCTTCCCTCGCCCGGCCAGTCGCTGCTCGAGGCGCTGACCATGTGGGACAACAAGTCGACCCGTGCCAATTGCGACTATTCCTTCCACATGGCAATCACCTGGTGGGGCGAGCAGGTCTTCAACGAAATGAAGACGATCGTTGAGGACAAGGGCATCAACACCTTCAAGCACTTCATGGCCTATAAGGGCGCGCTGATGGTGAATGACGACGAGATGTTCGCCTCCTTCCAGCGTTGCGCCGAGCTTGGCGCTCTGCCGCTCGTCCATGCCGAAAACGGCGATGTCGTCGCCTCCCTTTCCGCCAAGCTGCTGTCCGAAGGCAATAACGGGCCCGAGGCGCATGCCTATTCGCGCCCGGCCGAAGTCGAGGGCGAGGCAACCAACCGCGCCATCATGATCGCCGACATGGCCGGCTGCCCTGTCTATATCGTCCACACCTCTTGCGAACAGGCGCATGAAGCGATCCGCCGCGCCCGTCAGAAGGGCATCCGCGCCTATGGCGAGCCGCTGATCCAGCACCTGACCCTCGACGAGTCAGAATATTTCGACAAGGATTGGGATCATGCCGCCCGCCGCGTCATGTCCCCGCCCTTCCGCAACAAGCAGCATCAGGACAGCCTCTGGGCCGGCCTTGCCTCCGGTTCGCTGCAGGTCGTGGCGACCGACCATTGCGCCTTCACCACGGCGCAGAAGCGATTCGGCGTTGGCGATTTCACCAAGATCCCGAACGGCACCGGCGGCCTCGAAGACCGCATGCCGATGCTCTGGACCTATGGCGTCAATACGGGTCGCCTGACGATGAACGAATTCGTCGCCGTCACCTCGACCAACATTGCCAAGATCCTCAACATCTACCCGAAGAAGGGCGCGATCCTCGTCGGCGCCGATGCCGATCTCGTCGTCTGGGATCCGAAGCGCTCCAAGACCATTACGTCGAAGAGCCAGCAGTCGGCGATCGATTACAACGTCTTCGAAGGCAAGGAAGTCACCGGCCTGCCGCGCTATACCCTGACACGTGGCGTCGTGGCGATCGAGGAAGGGACTGTCAAAACCCGCTCCGGCCATGGCGAATTCGTCAAGCGCGAGCCGGTCACCGCCGTCAGCAAGGCGCTGTCGACCTGGAAGGAGATCACCGCTCCCCGCAAGGTCGAACGCACGGGCATCCCGGCGAGCGGGGTGTGACACACATGCGCGGCCATCTGCTTCTGACGATCGTTTCCCTGGCCGCGCTTTCCACCGCGGCGAATGCCGACACGCTGCCCATCAAGGGCAGCTACGGCAACAAGGATGGCTGCGCCTACGCCAAGAGCGGCGAAAGCACAGGTTCCGACAACTTCTTTCTGCTGACTTCCGAGGGCATCACCACGGCGGCCTCTTACTGCGAAATCAAGAAAGTCCTGAAGACCGAAGGCAAGGACTTCACCGCCACGGTCGCTTGCCAGGCGGAGGGCGAAGAGAGCAGCAACGACGACACCGTCAAGATCACATCAGGGCCTAAAGGCTATACGATCGGGTTCGTGGCTGATGCCGCAATCAAGTGGGGGCCGCTGCCGCTATGCAAATAGCCTCACGCCGGCACCCGCGCATCCAGCTCCGGCAGCAGGATCACGCTTTCCTGCTCGTTCGGATCGGTGCGGGCAATGATCGCCGTGCATGGCGTGCTGCTCAAGTTGGCCGGCAAATGCGGGACGCCCGCCGGGATGTAGAAAAGCTCGCCGGCATGCACGACAATGTGGTTCTCGAGCTGGTCGCCATACCAGGTATGCGCCTCACCGGAGAGCATGTAGATCGCCGTTTCATGCGCCTCATGCAGATGCGCCTTGGCGCGCACGCCGGGCGGGATCGTCAGAAGATGCATGCAGATGCCCTTCGCGCCCACGGTCTCGGCCGCAATACCCTCGAAATAGCTGAGCCCCTGCTTGCCGTCATAGGTGTGGTTGGGGCGAACAATGTGGCAGGTGGGCTTTGATTTTGCGTCCATCCTCATCCTCCAAGGACTGTGCTGTCGGTAAGACCGGCGGCAATGATATCATGGAAAATCGCGCCGGCGCGGCGAAAACAAGACTGGTTTATTGATGCAAGCACCCTCCGTCGTATCCGCCAAGGATCTCTGTCTCAGCTACCAGACGAATGACGGCGCGGTGCACGCGCTTGCTGATGTCAATCTCGATATCCGCAGGGGCGAGTTCGTCTCCTTCATCGGCCCTTCCGGCTGCGGCAAGACGACCTTCTTGCGCGTCATCGCCGATCTCGAGCGCAAGACCTCCGGCGACATCGCCATCAACGGCATGACACCGGATGAGGCCCGCAAGGCCCGCGCCTATGGCTACGTCTTCCAGGCGCCGGCACTTTATCCGTGGCGCACAATCGAGAAGAACATCGCCCTGCCACTGGAGATCATGGGTTATTCGAAACCGGAACAGAAGAAGCGCATTGATGGGGCGCTCGACCTCGTCGAACTCTCCGGCTTCGAGAAGAAATTTCCCTGGCAGCTCTCAGGCGGCATGCAGCAGCGTGCCTCGATCGCCCGCGCGCTCGCCTTCGACGCCGATCTGCTCTTGATGGACGAACCCTTCGGCGCCCTCGATGAAATCGTCCGCGATCACCTGAATGCGGCGCTTCTGAAACTGTGGTCGCGCACCAACAAGACGATCTGCTTCGTCACCCATTCCATTCCGGAAGCCGTCTACCTCTCCACCAAGATCGTCGTCATGTCGCCACGCCCGGGCCGCGTGACCGATATTATCGACTCGACACTGCCGAAGGAACGACCGCTCGACATCCGCGAGACACCGGAATTCCTGGAAATCGCCCACCGCGTCCGCGAAGGGCTGAGGGCGGGGCACAGTTATGAGTAAGCGCATACGCGGAATTTCGAGGGAGGCCGCATGAAACCCGACACCCTCAAGGACAAGATCGTCCCCGTCCTCACCATCCTGCTGGTGCTGATCGCCGTCTGGTATGTCGCCGCGGTCTTCCTCAACGCGCCGTTCCAGCGCGATATGGACACGCGCAATAACGTCACCTCGACGACGACGGAATTCATCGGCAGGGCACTCTCCCAGCCGAAGCCCATCCTGCCGGCGCCGCATCAGGTGGCGCAGAACGTCTTCGAAAACACCTTCCTACGAAAGCTCTCCAGCAATCGCAGCCTCGTCTACCACGCAGGCGTCACCCTCTCTTCCACCGCGCTCGGCTTTGCGCTCGGTACGCTGCTTGGCATCGTGATCGCTGTCGGCATCATCCATATCAAGGCGCTCGATCGCAGCCTGATGCCGTGGATCATCGCATCCCAAACCGTGCCGATCCTGGCAATCGCACCGATGGTCATCGTCGTGCTCGGCTCGATCAATATTACCGGCCTCATCCCGAAGGCGCTGATCTCCACCTACCTCTCCTTCTTCCCGGTCACGGTCGGCATGGTGAAGGGGCTGCGCTCGCCCGAGGTCATGCATCTCGATCTGATGCGCACCTATAATGCCACGGCCGCACAAACCTTTTGGAAGCTGCGCGTGCCCGCCTCCATCCCCTTCCTCTTCACCTCGATGAAGGTGGCGATCGCCGCAAGCCTCGTCGGCGCTATCGTCGGCGAGCTGCCGACCGGCGCCGTCGCCGGTATCGGCTCCAAGCTGCTTGCCGGCTCCTATTACAGCCAGACGATCGATATCTGGGCAGCGCTGGTCGCCGGCTCGGTCCTTGCCGCAATCCTTGTCGCGATCGTTGGCCTCGTCGCGAAGATCGTTGACCGCGCCATGGGCGGGAGGCCGGCATGAAGCAAGTCGTGCTTTCCTGGCAGGGCCTAATCGCCCTCCTCTGCGTGGCAGGCGCAATGGTCATGTTGCCTGTCTTTGGGGCCGGTGCCACACAGCCTCCATCCGCAGGAACTGTCATCCTGATCGCTCTGCTTGCGATCGTCGCGGCACTGATCTCCTTCACACCCCTATCCACATCGCTTGTCGCAACCGCCCTCTTCGTGGGCGCTCACGGGGCGGCATGGCTGCTGCTCGGTACGCTTTCGGGCAATGAAGGCTTCGCCGGCACCTCCTTCTTCCTGCTGCTGGCCGCCTGCTGGCTGCTTGCCTGGCGCTGCGTCACCGAGCTTTCGGAACTCAAGCCGACAACACCGTCCGGCCAGTGGCTGCTAAGGCTGCTAATCCCGGCAATCTTCGGCGCCTGGATCCTCATCATCTGGGAAACGATCACGCGCGGCGCCGGTGTCCCTTTCGTGCTGCTGCCGCCGCCGTCCGCGATCGGCGCACGCATCATAGGCTCCCTGCCGATTCTCGGCGAAGATATCAGGCAGACGATCTTCAAGGCCGTTCTGATCGGTTACGCCATCGGCTGCGTCAGCGGCTTCGTCGTCGCCATCCTCGCCGACCGTTTCGCCTTTCTGCGCCGCGGCCTGCTGCCGATCGGCAATTTAGTTTCGGCCCTGCCGATGATCGGCGTGGCACCAATCATGGTCATGTGGTTCGGCTTCGACTGGCCGTCGAAGGCTGCCGTCGTCATCATCATGACCTTCTTCCCGATGCTGGTGAACACCGTTGCGGGGCTTGCCGCCTCCGGCAACATGGAGCGCGACCTGATGCGCACCTATGCATCGAACTACTGGCAGACGCTGGTCAAGCTCAGGCTTCCCGCCGCAATGCCCTTCATTTTCAATGCACTGAAGATCAACTCGACGCTGGCTCTGATTGGTGCCATCGTTGCGGAATTCTTCGGAACGCCGATCGTCGGCATGGGCTTCCGCATCTCCACGGAGATCGGCCGCATGAATGTCGACATGGTCTGGGCCGAGATCGCCGTCGCGGCGCTTGCAGGCTCGATCTTCTATGGTGTCGTCGCCCTTGCCGAGAGGGCGGTGACGTTCTGGCATCCGTCTATCCGTGGTGGTTAGACGTGCCCCGGCCCCGCACTAGGGCCTGGGCATAACTTCAGAGGGAACAAGAAAATGAAAAAATTAATGGTTGCAATGATGGCGAGCGCTATGTCGCTTGCCGCCGCCCACGCGATGGCAGCCGACAAGGTGGCGCTCCAGTTGAAGTGGGTCACCCAGTCGCAATTCGCCGGCTACTACGTCGCCAAGGACAAGGGCTACTATGAAGAAGAAGGCCTCGACGTCGATATCAAGCCAGGCGGCCCCGATATCGCTCCCGAGCAGGTGATCGCCGGCGGCGGCGCCGATGTGATCGTCGACTGGATGGGTGGTGCGCTGGTTGCTCGCGAAAAGGGCGTTCCGCTGGTCAACATCGCCCAGCCCTATCAAAAGTCGGGCATGGAAATGATCTGCCGCAAGGACGGCCCGGTCAAGACCGAAGCCGATTTCAAGGGCCACACACTTGGCGTCTGGTTCTTCGGCAACGAATATCCCTTCTTCGCCTGGATGAGCAAGCTCGGCCTCAAGACCGACGGCGGCCCTGATGGTGTGACGGTACTCAAGCAGAGCTTCGACGTTCAGCCGCTGTTGCAGAAGCAGGCCGATTGCATCTCCGTCATGACCTATAACGAATACTGGCAGGCGATCGATGCCGGCCTGAAGCCGGAAGATCTCACCGTCTTCAACTACACCGCCATGGGCAACGACCTCTTGGAAGACGGCCTCTATGCTTCGGAAGAAAAGCTGAAGGATCCGGCCTTCAAGGAAAAGATGGTCAAGTTCGTCCGCGCCTCCATGAAGGGCTGGAAATACGCCATGGAGAACCCGGATGAAGCAGCCGGGATTGTCGTCGACGCCGGCGGCCAGGACGAAAACCACCAGAAGCGCATGATGGGCGAAGTCGCCAAGCTGATCGGTGACGGCACCGGCAAACTCGACACCACGCTCTATGATCGTACGGCGAAGGCCCTGCTCGACCAGAAGATCATCAACAAGGAGCCATCGGGCGCCTGGACCCACGACATCACTGACGCTGCCGCCAAGTAACGGCATAGCGATACCAAAATGCAACGCGCGCGGGAGAATCTCCCGCGCGTTTCTGTTTTTTTGCACTCAATGAAAAAAATCGCCTTGCAACTGTCGCATTTATCAGGCGTCAAACGTCAAGCATATGAGAGCCGATCAATCATCGTCATGTTCACATAACCCTCAGGTGATTGATGAGCCCCGCAATGGTAATTAATATTATCTCATGGGGAATTATTTTCTGCCAGGCTTGCACGTGGAGCAAATCGATACCACGTTCTAGCTGAATTTGCCGGAGAGGGATGACGCGTTCCGGCAGATGAGATGCGGGTAAATACCTCTGAGATTTGGAAGACGGCATTTGCCCGGTTCGCGAGTTGCATGACGACGCGCGAGTCCGGCTGATCCTGTCAAAAGATTGGACGAAGACGCATGGCACGCAAGCCGCACGCATTACTACGCGCCTCCACTTTTCTTGTTGCTGCATTTGCGGCCTCGGCTGTATTTGCGCAGGAACCCAAGGCCACCCAGCCGCAGGCCCAGGCTCTGCAGAACCTGCCGGCAATCGTTGTCACCAAGGCCGTAAACCGCACCCTCGTCGACCGTGTCATCGGCACGGGAACGGTCAAGCCCGTCGAGGAAGTCTATATCCAGCCGCAGGTCGAAGGCCTCTCCATCCGCACCCTGAAGGCCGATGTCGGCGACAAGGTTCAGGCGGAAAGCACGCTGGCGACGCTGAACGATGACGCTCTGGTCTTGACGAAGAGCCAGATGATGGCGACGAAAGCCAAGGGCGAGGCAAGCCTTGCCCAGCTACGCGCCCAGCTCGTCGAGGCTCAGGCCAATGCCGAGCAGGCAAGGCAGCAGCAGGTCCGCGCACAGGAAATGGTCAAGAAGGGTACGGTTTCGACCGCCCAGGTCGAGCAGGCCGATGCAACTGCCGCCGCCGCCAATGCCCGCGTCTCCTCCGCCGAGCAGGCGATCGAGGTCGCCGAAGCCGATCTCAAGGTCTTCGACAGCCAGATCGCCGACGCGGACCTGAAACTGGCGCGCACCGATGTGAAGACACCGGTCGCGGGCATCATTTCGGCCAAGAACGCCAAGGTCGGCGCTATTGCCGCCGGCAACGGCGATCCGCTATTCACCGTCATCCGCGACGGCGACGTCGAACTTGTCGCCGAAGTCGCCGAAAGCGACATCGTCAGGATCATGGCCGGCCAGAAGGCGACGATTTCGCTTTCCGGCAGCCGCGAGAAGCTTTCCGGCGCCGTGCGCCTGGTGTCGCCGACCGTCGATCCGGTCACCCGCCTCGGCCTCGTCCATATCTCTATCGACGATGACAGCAAGGCGCGTTCCGGCATGTATGGCAGCGCCGAGATCATCGTTCGCGAGACGGAGGGCGTATCGCTTCCCCTGACGGCAGTGCTCACCAGCAACGAAGGCTCCTCCGCCCGCAGGGTCGAGGATGGCGTGGTGAAATACGCCAAGGTCGAGACCGGCATCCAGGACGGTGCCTATGTCGAGATCGTCAATGGATTGAAGACCGGCGACGAGGTCGTGGCCAAGGCGGGCGCTTATGTCCGCGACGGTGACCATATCACTCCGGTGCGTGAACAGCCTCCGGCTTCCAACTAAAGAGACCATCCGATGAATTTTTCAGCCTGGTCCATTCGAAATCCCATCGCGCCGCTCCTGGCCTTCTGCCTGCTGGTGTTCATCGGCATGCAGTCCTTCAATTCGCTGCCGATCACGCGCTTTCCAAACATCGACGTGCCGCTCGTTTCGATCAGCGTGACACAGAGCGGCGCCTCGCCGGCCGAACTCGAAATGCAGGTGACGAAGGAGATCGAAGATGCGGTCGCCTCCATCACCGGCATCGACGAGATCCAGTCGACGGTGACCGACGGCAGCTCGCAGACCAACGTCATGTTCCGTATGGAAGTGCCGACCGAACAGGCCGTGCAGGACACCAAGGACGCGATCGACCGTATCCGCAGCGATCTGCCGGCAAACATCGAAGAACCGATTGTCTCCAAGGTCGATGTTGAAGGCCAGGCGATCCAGACTTTCGCCGTATCCTCGCCAGACCTGTCGCTGGAGGAACTCTCCTGGTTCGTTGACGACACGATCAAGCGTTCACTGCAGGGCCAGTCCGGCATCGGCCGCGTCGACCGCTACGGCGGCGCAGAGCGCGAAGTGCGCATCGAACTCACCCCCGGCAAGCTCGATGCATATGGCATCACTGCCGCGAGCGTGAACCAGCAGCTGCGCGGCACCAATGTCGATCTCGGCTCCGGCCGCGGCCAGGTGGCCGGCAGCGAGCAGGCGATCCGCGTTCTCGGCGATGCCCGCAACGTCGCCGAGCTTGCCGACACGACGATTGCTCTGCCGAACGGTCGCTTCGTCAAGCTGTCCGATCTCGGCGTCATCAAGGACACCTACGAGGAGCCGAAATCCTTCTCGCGCTTCAATGATACGCCTGTCGTTACCTTCGGCGTCTTCCGCTCGAAGGGCGCCAGCGAAGTCAGCGTCGCCGAAACCGTGGCGCAGAGCCTCGACAAGGTGCGGGGCGAAAACCCGAACGTAAAGATCGAGTTGATCGACGATTCGGTCTATTTCACCTACGGCAACTACGAAGCCGCCATCCATACGCTGCTCGAAGGTGCTCTCCTCGCCATCATCGTCGTCCTTCTGTTTCTCAGGAACTGGCGTGCGACCCTGATCTCGGCAATCGCGCTACCGCTCTCCGCCATCCCGACCTTCTGGGTCATGGACATGATGGGCTTCTCGCTGAACCTTGTCAGCTTCCTGGCCTTGACGCTTGCGACGGGTATTCTCGTCGACGATGCGATCGTAGAAATCGAAAACATCGCCCGCCATATCAAGATGGGCAAGACGCCCTATCGGGCGGCGATCGAGGCGGCTGACGAAATCGGCCTTGCCGTCATCGCCACCACCTTCACCATCATCGCGGTCTTCGTGCCGGTTTCCTTCATGCCGGGCATTCCGGGCCAGTACTTCATCCAGTTCGGCCTGACCGTCGCCTTCTCTGTTTTCTTCTCGCTGATGGTGGCGCGCCTCATCACCCCGATGATGGCCGCCTATTTGATGCGTGCCGAAGACGGCATGGAAGACCATCACGACAATGACAGCCTGCTGATGAAGGGCTATACGCGCCTGGTGCGGGGCACGACCGGGCACTGGTACACGCGTTACGCGACGCTGCTTGCGGCGATCGGTTTCCTGATCGGTTCTGTCTTCCTGCTGATGCAGGTTCCCGGCAGCTTCCTGCCGCCGGAAGACGCCTCGCGCATCGTTCTCTCCGTCGAACTGCCGCCCAATGCCCGGCTCGACGACACCGAGAAGACGACCGATGCGATCTATGACAGGGTCAAGGACATCAACGGCGTCGAAAGCGTCTTCGTTCTCGGCGGCGCATCGCCGAAGGGCGATCTCGAACTGCGCCGTGCGACGATCACGCTTGCGCTCCACAAGCTCGACCAGTCGCTGGTCAAGAAGGTGGTCAATGATGTGCTCGGCCATATTCCCGTCATCGGCCCGATGCTGCCGAAGGTGGAAGTCCACGGCCGCGAACGTCCGCAATGGGATATCGAAAAGGAAGTCTTCGCCAAGCTGCGCGACATTCCCGACGTCCACATCCTCAAGCTCAACGACCGCGGCGAACGCGACCTGTCCTTCAACTTCCTCTCCAAGAACGAGAAGGACCTGAATGATGCGGTCGGCATTCTGGAATCCAAGCTGCGTGCCGATCCGCTGCTGGCGAATGTCAGCGCCGACGGCGCCCTGCCCCGTCCGGAATTGCAGGTCTACCCGCGCAAGGACGAAGCCGCCCGCCTCGGCATCACGCCGCAGCAGATCTCCGAGACGATCCGTGTCGCCACCATCGGCGATGTGGACGCAGCCCTTGCCAAGATCTCGCTCGACGATCGCCAGATCCCGATCCGGGTTCAGGCAGCACTCGACATGCGCCGTGATCTCGCGGCCATCCGGGCATTGAAGATCCAGACCGCCAGCGGCGGCACCGTTCCGCTCGCAAGCGTCGCCAATATCGATTATTCGGAAGGCGTAAGCTCGATCAAGCGCAACAACCGCTACCGCGTCGTCTCGATCGGCTCCGACCTGCCACAGGGCGTGGCGCTCGACACGGCTTCGGCCCGCTTCCGCCAGATCGTCAACGACGCAAAGATCCCGGCCACCGTGCACCTTGCCGAAAGCGGCGATACCAAGGTGCAGACGGAGATGCAGCAGAGCTTCGTCAACGCCATGCTGATGGGCCTCCTGCTGGTGCTGACGGTGCTGATCCTGCTCTTCAAGGACGTAATCCAGCCCTTCACCATCCTGTTCTCCCTGCCGCTCGCCATCGGCGGCGTGGCGGCGGGCCTGATCGTCACCAGCAATCCGCTGTCGATGCCGGTCATGATCGGCATTCTGATGCTGATGGGTATCGTCACCAAGAACGCCATCCTGCTCGTCGATTTCGCGATCGAGATGCGCCACCAGGGCATGGCTCGTGTCGAGGCCATGGTTGAAGCCGGCCGCAAGCGCGCACGGCCGATCATCATGACCTCGATCGCCATGTCGGCCGGCATGCTGCCTTCCGCGCTCGGCGTCGGCGAAGGCGGTTCATTCCGCGCGCCGATGGCGATCGCGGTGATCGGCGGCATTATCGTCTCGACGGTGCTCTCGCTCGTCGTCGTGCCCTCCTTCTTCCTGATCATGGACGATCTTTCCCGCCTGCTCGGCTGGATCTTCGGCCGCTTGGTCGGCAAGAAGGACAAGGAGGATCTGCCGATGTCGAGCGAAGATCTCACCCGCGTCACCCGCGAGAACCGCAGCGACATCGACTCGCTGGAGGAACGCCTGACCGCGATCGAAAGACCGGAAAGCAAGCGCAAGGTTGGCAACGACACCAACGTGCTGCGCCTGCCGCCCTTCGCGGCCGAATAAGCCTGACGCCATGAAGGAAAAGGCCGGCCATCGACCCGGCCTTTTTATTTTCTAAGCCTTAGCGTGGACGCGGCGGCGCCGTGCTGTCTCTCACGACAAGTTCGAGATCGAGCGCCTCATGATCTTCCGGCAGCGCGTTCTCGAGGATCGCCGTCACCGAGCGCCGTGCGATTTCGGCAAAGGGCTGGGCGACAGTGGTCAGGCGCGGCAGCGAGGTTGCGGCTTCCGGCACACCGTCGAAACCGATAATGGATACGTCCTCCGGCACTTTTAGCCCGCGCTCGGCGAGCCACTGCATGGCAAACAGTGCAACCTTGTCCGACATCGCCAGAATGGCCGTCGGTGGATTGGCAAAGGAGAACAGGGCTTCCATAGCCATGATGGTACTTGGTCTGTCATGCAACGTTCCCTGGATCTGAACGGCTTCGCGAGGGATACCGTATTCCGCCAACGCCTGCCAGTAGCCATGCATGCGCTCACGTGGGGTCGCGTCCATTTCAGGATCGACACGCGCGGGCGCAACCAGCCCGACAAGGCCATCGACATCGCCGATCGATAGGATCGCGATATTCCGGTGCCCGAGCTCCAGCAGATGCCGCGCAGCCGCAGCTCCGCCCGCGACATTGTCGATGCCGATCGCCGGGATCGTCTCATCCTCGATACCGAGCGCCAGCGCGATGAACGGCAGCTGGCGCTGACGGGTGAGTTCCACCAGCCTCTCTCCGCCTTCCACGCAAAGCAGAATGAAGCCGTCGACGAGCGCGCTGTTGATGTTCCAGGCAAGCCGCTCCTCGTTCATCGCCGATACGACGGCAATGCCTGTGCCGCTGGCATCGCAAACTTCACCGATCGCTGTCATCAGCGAACGCGCCCAGGGATCGTCGAAGAAATAGGTGAGCGGTTCGACGGCGGCGACGCCGATCGCGTTCACCCGCCCTGCCCTGAGCAGCCTGCCCTTGACATCAGGCCCACCATAACCGAGCTCGCGTGCGACATTGAGCACCCGCTCTCGAACCTCCTCCCGAACCACGTCTGGACGGCTGAATACGTTCGATGCCGTGCCCTGCGATACGCCTGCCGCCTTGGCGACATCAGCCAGTCTCACATGCCCTTTGCCCAAAGCTACTCCTTGCAGGTGCGAATTCGGCTCAGTCTAGCAAAAGATTGTATCGGTTCAAAATAAACTTGACAGCGTTACGGATGAGGAAGAAGATTGAATCGGTTCAATAAATCCATTAGGATTTTGAATCGATTCAATCTGGCGGAGAATAGAGCGATGATCCCGATCAGTTCGCTATTCAAGGATATCTATGAAGACCGCTGGGGAAACCCGCGTAACAACCAACCTGCCGAGGAGGTCGAACGCGGCACGCGCCTGTTTGTCCTCATGCCGTTCATGCGTCGGTTCATCAGCAATCGCAAAGGCCCGGGCGCCTGGTCTTTCACCATCCCGATCGATCGCCGGCTTCGATAAGAGGCTCTCCTGAGGCGTTTGACCAAAATCAATTCCCGCGCGCTTCGCTTCCCCTATTCTGGCATCATCAAGGGGATATTGGCGGCATTGGCCGCTGCCGGAGGCCGGAACATGAACAGGATGCTGATGCCGAGCAGCCGCGAGCGGGTGCTGCTTTCCAGAGCCGGAATATTTGCAGAGCTGGACAGCGTGGAAGCCGAGGCGCTGCGCGCCTGCTCCACCGTAATCACGTCCGCTTCGCACGACATTCTCTTTCAGGAAGGCGAGCCAGGCGTTTATTTCTACAGCGTGCTGGAGGGCTACGTCCGGCTCTTTCGCCTGAACGGAGAAGGGCGTGAGGCAGACATCCGCATCTGCGAGCCCGGCGACAGCTTCGCCGAGTGTCTGATCCAGGCAGGCGGCATCTATCGCTACGGCGCCCAGTCGATGGACAACACGATGCTTGCCCGCTTCCACATCGGCAAGGTACGCGCCCTCTTGGCTGAACACCCGCAGATCGGCACTGCGATCATGCGCAGCCTGTCGCTGCATCTGCTGTCGACGATGGAATGCCTCGCCAACGACCGGATGCAGACGGCGCCGCAGCGCGTGGCACACTACCTTCTTTCGCATTGCGTGGAGGAAGGGCCGGCCATGGCGTCGCTGCGGCTACCCTTCCCGAAGAATCTGCTCGCCCGCAAGCTGGGTCTGGCGCCAGAGGCGCTGTCCCGCGCTTTCTCGACGCTCAAATCCGCAGGCGTGACCGTGCGCGGCCGTTTCATCGCCATCAACGACATCAATTCACTGAGAAGGATATGAAGCTAGGTCAGACCCCAGAAGCCATGTCTCTTGCCATGTTGTCGCTTCAACTGCGCGACATAGGCATCGTGGGAGCCAGCGCTGCTGAAATCGACGATATGGGGGGCGAGAGACGCGCATTCCGCCAGATGCCGTGCCGCATGCTTGTAGCGACTGGATCGCCCGCTATCGAGCGTAAAATCGATCATTGAACGCAAGACGATCGTGGCCGCGATCGGATGTTTGTCGGCCAGTGCTTCAGCAGCCGGCGTCATCAATTCATAGAGGTCACCGTCGAGCTCCGCCTTCCGCCTGACGATAAGTTTTGCGGCCTCGGCAAGTGCCGGCCAGCCCAGGAAAAAAACGAGCGACGTGTGGACGTCAGGGAAAGCCTGGGCATAGGCGAACGCCTTTTCCTCGGCCTCGATGTCATCGAAATCTGGCAATCGCTTCAGGAACGCGCGTAGGTGCACGTCGTTCAGCGATTGCTCGAACCACGTCCATCGATCGGCCTGAGCCTCGTCAGCGCGCCCCAAAGCTTCGAGCGTCGCGATACGGGCCAATTGCCACTCGACGGGATTTTCAGCCCGGCCTCCGATATCAGCTCGGTCCAGCGTCTCGAGTGCCTCGTCAGCACGTCCTGCCAAAAGCAGACGGTCGGCAATGTCTGCAGCCACCTGAGGGAACCTGCGGGTCTTTTCAGGCTGCTGGGCGATATACGCATCGACATCGCCCTGAGCGTCGGCGATCTCTTGCAGAGCGATATGCACGGTTAGTTCGCGGCGCTGCCTGCAGACTTCGTCCTCATAGATCGGGCCATGGGAACCCAAGCCGATGAGCCGACGGTCAGCGGCTGCGGGCTTTGCGAGAGGCTCGTTCGACCACTCCACGAACAAGGCTTTCAGATGTTCGAGACCATCGTTGCCGAGCGCCGCGACCATTGCCGTGATCAATTCGTCGTACTGGCCATAAGCATTCCCTTGGGCGGCTGCGAAGATCTTGTCGGCAAGGGTCTTGGTATCGATACCTGCCATCTTGGCGATAACACCGGCATCCGTGCGAGCTTGGTGAAAACTCTCCATGAGCGAACCGCTGCCATCGTCGGATCGCTCGAAGATCGAATCGCCAAGCGCCAGAAATTGCCAGATCAGTTCTAAGCCTTCTTTCGGATCGTCTGCGGCAACGATATCGACGATCGCCTTGCGTTGCGTTTCAAGATCGGCCTTGAGCTTCCTTACCTTGTGCCAGTCTATGTAGGTGCGAGCGCGAGCGATACTGACGAGCCGTTTGCGTATTTGACGCGCCATCTCGGCGCTGCTCTCGTTGCCGGCGAGCTCCATGCGAAGCCGTTGCTTGTGAGCGGCGCTGCCGGTGCTGATTTCGATCAGCAGCTCGGCAAGCCGTTGCGTGCCGAGCGCTTCCAGGTTCTTCGCATTGAGAGTCGTCTTCGCCGCCATTGCTCTTCGCTAGCTGATTTGCGTCAACGTTACCGTGCAGAGCATTCCGGTCCAAGATCGGGACGACGAAATAATCTAGAGACCACCCTGCACCCGCAGGAAGTCGACGATCGAACCGATGCCGTCGCCGCGTTTCATGTCGGAGAAGACGAAGGGGCGGGTCGCACGCATGCGCGTCGCATCCCGGTCCATCACATCGAGGTCAGCCCCGACATAAGGCGCCAGATCCTTCTTGTTGATGACAAGCAGATCGGACCTTGTGATACCCGGCCCGCCCTTTCGCGGGATTTCCTCACCCTGGCAGACGGAGATCACATAGATGGTGATGTCGGCGAGATCAGGCGAGAACGTCGCCGCCAGATTGTCACCACCGGATTCGATGAAAACAACATCGAGATCGGGGATGCGCTCGTTAAGACCTGCAATCGCCTGCAGATTGATCGTCGCATCCTCGCGGATGGCCGTATGCGGGCAGCCACCAGTCTCCACACCAACGATCCGCTCGGACGGGAGCGCCTGCATGCGCACCAGCGCCTCGGCATCCTCGGTCGTATAGATGTCGTTGGTCACGACGGCGACGGAATAGTCGTCGCGCATCGCCTTGCAGAGCTTTTCGGTCAGCGCCGTCTTGCCCGAGCCGACCGGCCCGCCGATACCGACGCGCAGAGGTCCATTTCTTGATTTCATGTGTCTTACTCCTATCGAAGTCAGATGATAGCGAAGCGCTGCTTTCCCGCCACCGTCAAATGACGCAGATATCAGCATAAGTCCTGCTCAGGAGCGGAACAGCCGCGTCTGCTGCGTCTCGTGGCGAAGCGCGGCAATGTCGGCCTGAACCGTCGCGGAACCGAGATCCTCGAGAGTGGAGCAGGCAGCACGCGCGGCAATATCCATCACATGCTCCTCCAGCCCGGCGAGAACGGCAACGCCGTCCTTCTGTCCCGTGACACCGAGCCGGATACCGGAGGAGACCGCCTGGGAGAGATAGGCATGCAGGAAGGCAGCCAGCGCTTTCTCGATTGCTATCCCGTGCGCGCCCGTCACCGCACCGACGGCCACCGGATAGGCCGTCTTCTTCGGCAATCGGCTGAACACGTCATCGGGCCAGGCCTGCGCAGCCATCAGGAAGGCTTCGCCAAGCAGCATCGTCTCCTGATGCCGCTCGCGCGAGCCGGCAAGCGCCGCCGCCAGTTCGGCCAGCTCGGCAAGGCGATCGCCTTTGTCATGACCACGATGGCTTTCGGCAAAGAGCACAGCATCGTTCCAGACCGAACCGTTGCCGATCAGCGTCTGAAGCCAGCGCCGCAGCATATCCGCATCGCCGACGAGTCCATCCGCCACCGCCCGCTCCAGCCCGCCTGAATAGGCGAAGGAACCGATGGGAAAAGCCGGCGAAAGCCATGCCGTCAGGCGCAGCAAAGCCTGCAGCTCGCGATCCTCAGCCATCAGGCGTCAATCGTGCTTGTGATGGTGGTGGCCGTGGTTATCACCATGCTCGTGATCATGGTCGTGATGATCGTGCCCATGGTCATGATGCTCGTGGTCGTGATGCCCGTGATCATGGTCATGCCCGTGCGAATGTCCGCCGTGAGAATGATAGGCGCCACGGGCAGGCTGGAAGGGCTCGTTAATATCGAGCACCATCGCGCCCAGCCCCTGCAACATGGTGCGGATGACGTGATCGCGCAGGATCACGATGCGATCCTCCTCGATCTGCGCCGAGAGATGACGGTTGCCGAGATGCCAGGCAAGTTCGATCAGATGCGCGCGGTCACGGCCGCGCACTTCAAACAGTTTCTCGTCGGCGGCAAGGATTTCGATCAGCTCGCCATCCTCGCGCACCAGCATGTCACCATTGGCGAAAAGCACCGGATCCTTGAGATCGAGCATCACCATCTCGCCGTTCTCCAGATGCAGGAGCTTGCGGCGCAGGTGCCGCAGATCGTGCGGCAGCTTGACCTGTGCGGTCGGATGGGAGGAAGGGGTGCCGGCGGGAAGGTAAGATGTGACGCGCTGCATGACATATCCATTAAACTGGGACCTAGACCATGCAAAATAGCCCTTCGCGATGCAAGCACCAATGCACGTTTCGTAACGCGCTAGCCTAGATTCCATATGCCTGCAGCAGGCTCCCCTCGTCAGGTCCGACACCCTGCACGCCAAGGCCGTTTTCGACGAGGCCATGCCAGGCGTGGTTCAGCCCTTCCCGCTCATGGACGACACGATTACGGCCGAGCGCCTTGGCGAGATAGAGCGCCTTGTCGGCGGAGGCATAGACCGCCTCCTTGTCGCGTCCCTCGTGGAGATCGGCAATACCCCCTGATATCGTGATGGTGACGTCATGCCCATCCGCCGGAATCGGCCGCGCGGCAATCTGTGCCCTCACCCCTTCAATGCGCGCCACCCGCTCCTCCCGCGTCCCGCCTTGAACGACAACACCGAACTCCTCGCCGCCGAGCCGCGCCACGACCGACGCGCCATCGAAAGCCGCAGAAAGCATGGCTGAGACGGCAGTAATGACGGCATCACCACAGCCATGGCCGAAACGGTCGTTGATCGCCTTGAAACGGTCGACGTCGAAAATGGCGAGACAGGCATCCCCCTCTACCCTCTCCAGGGCATCGGTGAAAGCACGCCGGTTCAGAAGCCCCGACAGCGTGTCGGTCCGGCTGAGCTTTTCGAATTTGGCACGGGAGACGGTCAGGTCATGAATGGCGAAACCCGCCACCAGCGACAGCACGCCGGACACCATTCCGCCGATCAACCAGGAGAGGATGATGGCAAAGATCATGGCATGCCCGAGGGTAATCGGCAGCACCCCCATGAAGTTGAGCGGAGGCAGCGTGATCACGATGATGAAGCCGGACAGAATAACCGCCAGAAAACTCATCTTCAGCGCAAAAGTATAAACGGTCTTGCGATGCTCGAAACTGCCTAGCTCAGCCTGAAGCGATATCCAGTTTTCCATGAGAATCGGCCTTCCTGCCTAGCGTCTTCAGGCCATTGATAGGGTTGCAATTGCTGCGGGGGTCTTAATCCAATCGCTAAAATTCGAGTGATTTCAGGGATTCAGCCGTTCTGTTTTTTCTAGCAGGGAGTGCAACTTTTCGGGACAGGCATGTCCACGATGGGAAACACATCTAAAAACTTGATTTCAAACGGATTTTACAGGGGACAATCGGCGCCTGTTCCAGAATGAACTATGGATTAAAAATCACAGTCTATCCACCGATTTTCACAACCAGTCGGGGAATGATGCTCAGATTTCACTTTAAGGGCAACAATGGGGAATAGTGTCTCTAAAACACAAGGGTTAAAACGGAAAATAACGCCGCGCCGTCAGCAGCGCCAAGCTGCAGAAGATCCTCTATACTTCAATTATAGAGACTAAGCGAAAGCACCAGCGTCTGCGGCAACGGGTTCCAGAAACCCGTTCGCAAGCCGCCTGTCCGTAGCGCAGCGGCAGTCCATGTATTGCAACCAAACAGCGCATTGAAATACCCCCTCGCCTCGAAGAACCTGTCGTAGTCGCCATATCCCCTGTCGCCGACCGGCACGACCGCTCCATTTTCCCGGATGAAACTGTCATTGATGAAGCCGAGCAATTGCTCGAAGCGCCCACCATCGACATTGAGAACCGTCACGGCCGGATGGGTTTCGGAGATGCCTCCGGCAACATCCACATGCATCACCGATCCGTCGATCGTCAGCGCCCGAAATACCGGCATCGGCTTCAGATCGGCCCAGGTCGGTGTCTCCAGATAGAATGAGCGACCGCCCCATCCGAAAATCAGCCATTGTGCGGCAGGATCGCTCACCGGAATGCCGGCATCCTCAAGGAATGAAAACGAACCCCGAAGCCGATCGTCGAGCGGGATCGCAATATCCGTATGGATCGGGCCGGAAAGCAGCAGAATGCGTTGCGAGGACGTCATATCGGGAGAAGCCTCGGCTGCCCCAAGCATAGGCCTTGGAATGAAGGTGCCACCGGCCACCAACAACAAAAACAGCGCGATCGCCCCTATAAGCCATCGCGCTGTCAGCTTCAAACCGCGCATGAAAGATGGGGCTCAGAACAGGAAATAACGCTGCGCCATCGGCAGCACCGTCGCCGGCTCGCAGGTCAGCAATTCGCCATTCGCCCGCACCTCATAGGTCTCCGGATCGACCTCGATATCAGGTGTCAGGTCGTTGTGGATCATCGACGCCTTGGAGATGCCGCCACGGGTATTCTTCACTGCAACGAGATTCTTGGCGACGCCGAGGCGGCCCTTGAGACCGGCGTCGAGCGAAGCCTGAGAAACGAAGGTGACCGAGGAGTTCGTCAGGCTCTTGCCGAAGGAGGCAAACATCGGACGGTAATGCACCGGCTGTGGCGTCGGGATCGAGGCATTCGGATCGCCCATCGGTGCAGCGACAATCGAGCCACCGAGCAACACCATGTCCGGCTTCACGCCGAAGAAGGCCGGGTTCCATAGAACGAGGTCGGCGCGTTTGCCAACTTCGATGGAGCCGATCTCATGGGACAGGCCATGGGCGATCGCCGGATTGATCGTGTATTTGGCGACATAGCGGCGGACACGGAAATTGTCGTTGTCGCCCTTCTCGTCTTTCAGGCGGCCGCGCTGGCGCTTCATCTTGTCGGCCGTCTGCCAGGTACGGATCAGCACTTCGCCGACACGGCCCATGGCCTGGCTATCCGACGAGATGATCGAGAAAGCGCCGATATCGTGCAGGATGTCTTCGGCCGCGATTGTCTCCTTGCGGATACGGCTTTCGGCAAAGGCGATATCTTCGGGGATCGACGACGACAGGTGATGGCAGACCATCAGCATGTCCAGGTGCTCGGCGATGGTGTTGACCGTATAGGGCCGCGTTGGATTGGTGGACGAAGGAATGACGTTCGGTTGGCCGCAGATCTTGATGATGTCGGGTGCGTGACCGCCGCCGGCCCCTTCCGTATGGAAGGCATGAATGGTGCGGCCCTTGATGGCGCCGATCGTATCCTCGACGAAGCCGCTCTCGTTCAGCGTATCCGTATGGATCATCACCTGCACATCATATTCGTCGGCAACCGACAGGCAGCAGTCGATGGCGCCGGGCGTCGTGCCCCAGTCCTCGTGCAGCTTCAGCGAGGTGGCGCCGGCGAGCACCATTTCCTGCAATGCACCCGGAAGCGACGCATTGCCCTTGCCGGCAAAAGCGAGGTTCATCGGGAAAGCATCGGCTGCCTCGATCATGCGCGCAATATGCCAAGGGCCAGGCGTGCAGGTCGTCGCAAGTGTCCCGTGCGCCGGCCCCGTGCCGCCGCCGAGCATGCAGGTCAGGCCGCTCATCAGCGCTTCCTCGATCTGCTGCGGCGCGATGAAATGGATATGGCTGTCCATGCCGCCGGCCGTGATGATCTTGCCTTCGCCGGCAATCGCTTCCGTGCCCGGACCGACGATGATATTGACGCCCGGCTGCATATCCGGATTGCCGGCCTTGCCGATCGCCGCGATACGACCGTCCTTCAAGCCGATATCGGCCTTGTAGATACCGGCATGGTCGATGATGACGGCATTGGTGATGACGGTATCGACCGCGCCATCTGCCCGCGTCACCTGGCTCTGGCCCATGCCGTCACGGATGACTTTCCCACCGCCGAACTTCACCTCTTCGCCATAGGTGGTAAAATCCTTTTCGATCTCGATGAAAAGCTCCGTATCGGCAAGGCGGACCTTGTCGCCGGTGGTCGGACCGAACATGCCGGCGTAAGCCTTGCGGGAGATCTTGTAGGGCATCTATCAGGCTCCTTGGGAGGAAGAGACGAATGGTTTTCCGGCAAGCCGTCTGAGACGGCCGGCCGCAATATGGGAGTCGACGAGCTGCTTCTCGGCGGCGAAGGGATGCCATTCCCAGCCCACATGGCCGAAGCCTCCGAGCGTCACCTCGTCGTTGGGAAATCTGTCGAGCACTTCGCCGATGACGATCATGCCACTGCTCGGCACGATGTAAGGCGCCGGCGAGAAGGCAGACAGCGCCTGATCGACGGCTTCGTGAACCTGTTTGTCAACGATCCGATGCACCTTGCCAGCTTCAGCACAGAAAGCGCTGAATTGGTTGGTGTAATCGTCGCAGAAATCATCGAGCTCCGGATGCGAAGCCGCAAGAGGTGCGCGCATCGCCGCGAATTTTTCGGGATTGCGCACACTCCAGATTTCCGAGGCTTCGACAACACCGGGATGTATGCGCCAGCTTTCCGAGCCGAGCATGGCCTTGGCGGGTCGGCCGGTATTGCACACAGCAACCACATCGGTGCGCGTGCCGCCAGCACCATAGGAGCGGCATTCGTTGAAGCGGATGACAAAGTCGGCGGCGTCGATGATCTCAGCCCCTCCTTCTCCCACTTCGCCGTTGCCCACGATCATGATCGTCCTGCCCACCTTACTGGCCCATTCCATTGGCGAGTTCTTTGAGCTCCTTGGTCCTGAGATCCGTCAGGTCAGCAAGGCAGCCCGCCACCAGCATCGGCTCCATCGTGCCGCCGCGCGCCTGAAAGCCGTAATTCTCACATTGAGCGTCGCGATAACTGATCCAGGCGCGTTGTGCCTTGAGAAGCGCCTGTTCGGCACCCTTCATGTCACCCTCGAGATCGCCGTCGATCGCCACCATGGCGGCACGCGTCTGCTTGTACTGGGCATTGAGCGCCTTGTCGGCCTCTTCATAGCGCGCCTCCGCGCAGCTCGTCATATCGGATTGTGTCTGCGCATTGTCGCAGTCCACGTCCTCGGCATGGGCAGCACCGGCGGCAAGCAGCATAAACGCTCCACCGATGAGCCCGATCTTCAAGCGCATGAATTTCCTCCCGTCATTTTCTTTTAATTAGAGCCGGCCCATGACGAGCTGGCGGAAGCCGTAGACTTCACGTTTGCCGGACAGAGGAATGAGAGTCACCGAGCGGGTCTGGCCCGGCTCAAAACGCACGGCCGTGCCGGCGGGAATATCGAGCCGCATGCCATGGGCCTTGTCGCGATCGAAGGACAGGCCGGCATTGGTCTCGGCAAAATGATAATGGCTGCCAACCTGCACCGGGCGGTCGCCGGTATTGGAAACCTCGAGCATCACAGTCGGTGCGCCGGCATTGAGCTCGATCTCGCCGCTCGCAGCAATGATTTCGCCAGGGATCATCTATCTCTCCTTAAGCCGCCTTGGGCGCGCAGCCCTCGGCCTTCAGAACACGTTTCGTGGAGGCCGGATTGTTCGCAAGTTTTGCCGCAGGCCGGATCGGCCTGATAACGAGATTGCCGCCGCAATTCGGGCACTCACCCTTGAGGACATTTTCAACGCAATCCGCACAGAACGTGCATTCGAATGTGCAGATCATCGCTTCCGCGCTCTCAGGCGGCAGATCCTTGTCGCAGCATTCGCAATTGGGTCGAAGCTCCAGCATGGCGTAATCCTCAGCGGATCGGTTCGTGCACGGTCACCAGCTTCGTGCCATCGGGGAATGTCGCCTCGACCTGCACGTCATGGATCATCTCTGCAATGCCTTCCATCACCTGGTCGCGGCTGATCACATGGGCGCCGGCCTCCATCAACTCGGCAACCGGGCGGCCATCACGCGCACCCTCGACGACAAAATCGCTGATGAGGGCGATAGCTTCCGGATAGTTCAGCTTGACGCCGCGCTCCATCCGCCGGCGGGCCACCATGGCGGCCATGGAAATCAACAGCTTGTCTTTTTCTCTCGGGGTGAGGTTCATCGTCTATCCGCTTGTTGAACTCATAGATTCCAGACTTTCGGCACAGGCGCTCCATTGCGCAAGGCGGAAATGACCGGGATGAGGATTTTTCTCAGCGCAAAGCCATCGGCTGCGGCAAGGCGCACGACGATCTTATCGCTCCAGGCGCTTGCCCCGCCCATATGCCCGTCCACGAGCGGCCGTACTTTGGTGAGATAGGCTTCCGACATCGGTCCGGCATAAAGCACCGTCGCAAAAGCCACCTGCCCGCCGAGCACCGCCTGCTCTGCCGCAAGCAGCGCCACGGCATCGGAAAGGCGCAACTCCTCGGCATGGATCAGCCGGCCCGACCGGCGGATACGCCAGCGATCGCGAAACAGCCCCGTCTCCATCGTCTCGCCCATCGCCTTGCGCCCGAGCAGGATAGCCTCGACGGCCAGGAACTCCGCGCTGTCGTCGAGATCAACATCCAGACGGCGAAACAATGAAGCGCGGTCGAAAAGAATGGTCTCCTGCGGCAGCCAGTCGACGCGGGCGCCCGGCCCAACCTCGATCTGCGTCGTCACCTCTGCCGTTCCGGCCGATGCCTTGTAGATCTTCTCGCAGGCCTGCGTCGTCACATCGATGCGCGTCCCTGCCCCAGCCGAGACGCTCCAGTTCATCCGGTCGCCGCCGGTCAGCCCGCCGGCCGTATTGATGAGAACAGCCTCCATCGAGGCATCGAACGTATCCGGCAGGCGGATCTTCGCTGCACCTTCCTGATAAAGCTCACGGATTCGCGTACGCCCATCCTGCACCTTGGCAGCAAGATGCCCGCGTCCTTCCGCTCTCTGCGGTCTTGTGATGCCCGCCGCCGCGCCTGTCATGCCACCCCCGTGCAGATGCCATCCTGTCTGGCAACTTGCGTTGAATGTGTCTGTTGACTGCAACAAAGCAAGTCCCGTGCCGCTTTCCGAAAGCCCGTGCCCCCACGGGCTATAAGGATGACGCGGAAGGCATTTGCCGCAAAATGCGGCATCTGCCAGCGCGATCGCCAAAGAGGTCATACGGTCAGATGGCGACGTGCTTCCGGCGTATCCAGCGTCTCGGCAAGGCCCTCGTGAACGATCTCGCCGCGATCCATGATGTAGACATAGTCGGCAAGCTCGCGGCAAAAATCGAGATATTGCTCGACGAGCAGGATCGCCATGCCGGTGGAATCGCGCAGGTAGCGGATTGCCCGGCCGATATCCTTGATGATCGACGGCTGGATACCCTCCGTCGGCTCGTCGAGCACGAGGATCTTCGGCCGCGTGACCATGGCGCGACCGATCGCCAGCTGCTGTTGCTGCCCGCCCGAGAGATCGCCGCCGCGACGGGACAACATCGACTTCAGCACAGGGAAGAGACTGAAGATATCGTCTGGGATGTTACGGTCGCGGCGGCCAAGCGGAGCAAAGCCGGTCTCGAGATTTTCCTTGACTGTCAGGAGCGGGAAGATTTCACGCCCCTGCGGCACATAGCCGATGCCCTGCTTGGCGCGGGCAAAAGGCGGCAGGCCGTTCAGCTTCGCATCGTTGAAGGTGATGGTTCCCGCCGATATGGGGTGCTGGCCGGTCACGGCGCGCAACAGCGAGCTCTTGCCCACGCCATTGCGTCCGAGCACGCAGGTGATCTTGCCCATCTCGGCCTTGATCGAGATACCGCGCAGCGCCTGCGCAGCACCATAGTGAAGATTTGCGTTTTCAACGGTCAGCATATTAGCGCCCCAGATAGTTTTCGATCACCTTCGGATCGTTGCTGACGAAATCGATGGATCCTTCGGCCAATACCGAACCTTCCGCCAGGCAGGTTACCTTGACACCAAGATCGCGGATGAAACCCATGTCGTGCTCGACGACGACGACCGAACGTGTCTTGGCGATATCCTTGAGCAGGATCGCCGTTTCCGCCGTTTCGGCATCGGTCATGCCCGCCACCGGTTCATCGACGAGCAAAAGTTTCGGCTCCTGCGCCAACAGCATGCCGATCTCCAGCCACTGCTTCTGGCCATGCGAGAGATTGGCGGCGAATTCGTCGCGGCGATGCGTCAGCCGCACCGTTTCCAGGATTTCCTCAATACGCGCCTTGTCCTCACCGGAGAGGCGATAAAACAGCGTTGAAAACACCGTGCGCCGGCGGTTCAGCGCCAGCTCCAGATTGTCCCAGACCGTATGGCTTTCGAAGACCGTGGGCTTCTGAAATTTCCGGCCGATGCCGAGCTGGGCGATATCGGCCTCATCCTTCTTGGTGAGATCGATCGTGCCGTTGAAGAAAACCTCACCCTCGTCGGGGCGGGTCTTGCCGGTGATGATATCCATCATCGTCGTCTTGCCGGCACCATTAGGGCCGATGATTGCTCTCAGTTCACCGGGTTCGATGACGATGGAGAGCGAATTCAGTGCCTTGAAGCCATCGAAGGAGACCGAGACACCGTTGAGATAGAGCACGCTGTTGGGTTTGACGTCGGGGATCATGGGTCTACTCCGCAGCCTGGATTTTCGCGTCGACGCCTTCTTCGACAGCCGCCGGCGGCACGCCATTCGAAACCGGTTTCCGCTTGCCGAGATACTGGGCGATCGTGCCGACGATGCCCTTGGGCAGCAGCAGCGTGACGAGCACGAAGAGGCCGCCGAGCGCGAACAGCCAGTAATCGGGAAAGAGGCCGGTGAAGATCGTCTTGCCGCCATTGACGAGGATGGCGCCGATGATCGGTCCGATCAGCGTCGCGCGGCCGCCGACGGCCGTCCAGATGACGACTTCGATGGAGTTGGCCGGTGCGAATTCACCGGGATTGATGATGCCGACCTGCGGCACATAAAGCGCGCCGGCAATACCCGCCATCATCGCCGAAACGACGAAGGTGAAGAGCTTGAAATGCTCGACGCGATAACCGAGGAAGCGCGTGCGACTTTCCGCATCGCGCACGCCAACCAGCACCTTGCCGAATTTCGAACGCACGATCGCCGAGGCAATCATCAGCGAGAGCGCCAGGAAGATCGCGGTTGCAGCAAAGAGCGTCGCACGCGTACCATCGGCCTGCACATTGAAGCCAAGGATATCCTTGAAATCGGTCATGCCGTTATTGCCGCCGAAGCCCATATCGTTGCGGAAGAAGGCGAGCAGCAGCGCATAAGTCATGGCCTGGGTGATGATCGACAGGTACACGCCGTTGACGCGCGAGCGGAAGGCGAACCAGCCGAAGACGAAGGCAAGCAGGCCGGGCACCAGCACCACCATCAGCGCGGCAAACCAGAACTGATCGAAACCGTACCAGAACCAGGGCAGTTCCTTCCAGTTCAGGAAGACCATGAAATCGGGCAGAACAGGGTCGCCATAGACGCCGCGCGAACCGATCTGGCGCATCAGATACATACCCATCGCATAACCACCGAGCGCGAAGAACGCGCCGTGGCCGAGCGAAAGGATGCCGCAGAAACCCCAGACGAGATCGAGCGCCAGCGCCAGCAGCGCGTAGGTCAGGTATTTGCCGAACAGCGCCATGATATACGTTGGTACATGCAGCGGATTGTCCGCCGAAGTCGCCAGATTGAGCACCGGCACCAGAACCGCGATCACCAGCAGGATGGCGATGGCAATGGAGATCCGGCGATCGAGAGACCGGAGAAGGAAGGCCGTAATCATGCTTCCACCGCCCTTCCTTTGAGTGCGAAGAGCCCGCGTGGACGCTTCTGGATGAAGAGAATGATGAGGACGAGCACCAGGATCTTGCCGAGCACGGCGCCGGCAAAGGGCTCGAGGAACTTGTTGACGACACCAAGCGACAATGCGCCGACCAGCGTGCCCCAGAGATTTCCGACACCACCGAAGACCACGACCATGAAACTGTCGATGATGTAGCTCTGGCCGAGGTTCGGCGAGACGTTATCGATCTGCGAGAGCGCCACGCCCGCCATGCCGGCAATGCCGGAGCCGAGCGCGAAGGTGAAGGCATCGACCCAGCCGGTGCGGATACCCATTGACGAGGCCATGCGCCGGTTCTGGGTGACGGCGCGCATCTGCAGGCCGAAGACGGAGCGCTTCAGGAGCATCAGCAGCGCCACGAAGACCGCCATCGAGAAGACGATGATCCAGAGCCGGTTCCAGGTGATCGACAGACCACCGAACTCGAAAGCCCCCGACATCCAGCTCGGGTTGCGGACTTCGCGGTTGGTCGGGCCGAAGACAGTGCGCACTGCCTGCTGCAGGATCAGCGAGACGCCCCAGGTAGCCAGCAGCGTTTCCAGCGGCCGGCCGTAAAGATAGCGGATGACGACGCGTTCGATGATAAGGCCGACGAAACCGGTGAAGACGAAGGCAGCAGGCACGGCAAAGGCCAGCGAATAATCCGCCATGCCGGGAAAATTCGCGGTGATATATTCCTGCACGACATAGGTGGTGTAGGCGCCGATCATCACCATCTCGCCATGCGCCATGTTGATGACGCCCATGACGCCGAAGGTGATGGCAAGGCCGATGGCCGCAAGCAGCAGCACCGAGCCGAGCGACAGCCCGTACCAGACATTCTGAACGATATTCCAGAGAGCCAGACTACGGTTGATGGTGCTGATATGCGCCTGAATGGCAGGTTTGAGATCATCGGGCGCGGTTGCCAGCGCCGTGGTCAGAATAGTCAGCGCATCGCGGCCGCCGCGGGCGGCAACCGTATCGATGGCAGCCCTCTTCTCGTCGGCGCTCATATCGCTCTTCAACACCATCACGGCGCGAGCCGCTTCCATGGTGCTCTTGATATCGGCGTCTTTTTCATCGGCCAGAGCGGAATTCAGCAGATCGAGATTGGCGGGATCGGCATCTTTCAGAAGGCCCTGGGCAGCCGCAAGGCGAGCGCCGCGATCGGGGCTCAGCAGCGTCAGCTGGCTCATCTGGGTGGCAATGAGCGTGCGCACCGAATTGTTGACCCTGACCTTGGACATCGTGTCGGGATCGATGTCGGCCACAGCCTCGCCGGTGAGCGGATCGGAATAGGTCGGCTCGTCATCGGTGCCGCCCTGCAGGAGCACGGGACCACCCTCATCGGAATTGACGTAAAGCAGGCCGTCGCTCAGCTGCTGCAATATCTGGCTGACATGCGCATCCTTGGAAGCGACGAGCGCCTTGATGGCCGCTTCACGCTCTGGAAAACCGCCGACGCCAAGTGCATCAACAAGGGCATGAACGTCGTCCTGGGCCTTGAGGCCGGTCGTCAGCCCCGTGAGCGTCAGGCAAATGGTCAAAAGAAAGATCTTGATGGCGCGATACATCGGCTTTCCCGCCTAAACTAGAGCATTTCGAAATGCTCTATCCCCCTGTTTTCGCAATTCCGGACGCAAACGCTGCGCAGTCTTTCTGGAATTGCTCCAGCGCCGGCCTGTTCGCCAACCCGCTGGGGACGGAGCTTCCGCCCGGATTTGAAATCCGGACGGAAGTTCTTCTGGCTCGTGTCGGATCGGCTAACTCAGGAACCCTTGCCGCCGCACTTGCCGGTGGCAACGTTGAAGTTGCCGCAGTTCATCGGCTTGCGCCAATCGGAGATCAGATCCTTGGAGTCCGGCAGGAAGTCGGACCATTCGTCGCCGACGACCTCAGGGGTCTGCTGGACGATTTCGAACTGGCCGTTTGCCTGGATTTCACCGATCAGCACCGGCTTGGTGATGTGGTGGTTCGGCATGACGGTCGCGGTGCCGCCGGAAAGGTTCGGAACGGAAACACCGATAATGTGGTCGAGGACCGCATCCGTATCGGTCGTGCCGGCGGCCTGAACAGCCTTAACCCAAGCGTTGAAGCCGATATAGGCAGCTTCCATCGGGTCGTTGGTCACGCGCTTGTCGTTCTTGGTGTAGGCGTGCCATTCCTTGATGAACTTCTTGTTGATCGGCGTATCGACCGATTCGAAGTAGTTCCAGGCTGCCAGATGGCCGACGAGCGGCTTGGTGTCGAGACCGGCAAGCTCTTCTTCGCCGACCGAGAAGGCGACGACCGGAATGTCGGTTGCCTTGACGCCCTGGTTGCCAAGTTCCT
This sequence comes from Rhizobium sp. 1399, assembly GCF_031455475.1. Taxonomy (NCBI): domain Bacteria; kingdom Pseudomonadati; phylum Pseudomonadota; class Alphaproteobacteria; order Hyphomicrobiales; family Rhizobiaceae; genus Rhizobium; species Rhizobium sp. 1399. Next base: position 104,895 of record NZ_JAVDSU010000008.1, read on the forward strand.
TGTAGAAGGGAACGTTAGCATCACCGTTGATGGTGGAGACGACGGCGGTCTTCTTGCCGGCAGCGCCGAATTCCTTGATCTTCGAGACTTCCGTCTGCCAGTCGGAGAAGCCGAACGGCGTATAGTTGATCAGAATGTCTTCCTTCGGAATGCCCTTGGATTCGAGATAGGCTTCCAGGATCTTGTTGGTCGTGCGCGGATAGACGTAGTCGGTGCCTTCGAGCACGAAGCGCTTAACGCCTTCGGTGTTCATCAGGTAGTCGACGGCCGGAATTGCCTGCTGGTTCGGAGCGGCACCCGTATAGAAGATGTTGCGCGAGGATTCTTCACCCTCGTACTGGACCGGGTAGAAAAGCAGCGAGTTCAGCTCTTCGAAAACCGGCAGGACCGACTTGCGCGAAGACGAGGTCCAGCAACCGAAGACGGCCGCAACCTTGTCCTTTTCGATCAGTTCGCGTGCCTTTTCGGCAAACAGCGGCCAGTCGGAAGCCGGGTCGACGACGACGGCTTCGAGCTTCTTGCCGAGGAGACCGCCCTTCTTGTTCTGCTCATCGATGAGCATCAGCATGGCGTCTTTCAGCGTCGTTTCGGAAATCGCCATCGTGCCGGAAAGCGAATGCAGCACGCCGACCTTGATCGTGTCGTCGGCAGCAACCGCGCCATGGAAGGCGGCCGATGCGGCCATGACCGCGCCGAGCGCTGCACCCGTGATAGTGGACCTGAGATTCATCTGGTTGAACTCCCCTCTTCTTGTTCCGCAACAGGCCGGAAACGGAAATTAACTGTTGCCGAGGGGACTATCGGGTGCTGCAGCGCAAAAACACATACGCAAAATGACGTAGGCGGCAGGGGCAAACAGGGCATCCCACGGAGAGGATGCCCTGTCAGTTCGATATTATCCGCCGATCGTCAAGGTGACGGATGTCGGGCCATAGGAAAGGGTCGCCTTGTGGCCGGAGATGGTGAACCTGTCGAAGATGCCGGTGATGGCTCCCGCCTTCAGGATCTCGATCTTCGTTCCGGGCGCCGGGGCGTAGCCCGAGGCAAGTGTGACGTCGAGGTCGCCGGAGAGTGCCGCCTTGCCCGCGATGACCAGCGTGCCCGCGCCGTCAGCACCGAGCGTCGGTTTCGCCACGGCATTGGCGAGCTGCTGGTAATCACCGCCTACGGTCAGCGGCTTATCGGCTGCCAGGACGAGAGAACCGCCGTTCACGGACAGTCCGCCGGTGCCGAAGGCCGAGGGCGAGCCTGCCACCAGCACGCCTTCTTCCAGCACCGTGCCGCCGGCATAACTGTTGGCGCCGGAAAGGCCGAGAATGCCGCTGCCACGCTTCGCCAGTTTGCCCTTGCCGCCGATATCGTTGCGCCAGGTATCGATCGCATTGAAGCCGCCCTTTGCGGCATCCATCGTCACGGTCACGTCCTGATCGAAGGCGCCATAGCCGTCTGCCGCGGCAAACAGGTTGAGGCGGCCATAACCTTCAGCATCATCGAGCAGCGGATAGCCCGAGGCGATCTCCGTCGTGCCAAGCACGTCGCGGCGCTGCTCGCCGTCGAGATAGGGCAGACGCGTTTCGAGAAGCGCTTCGGCGCCCTGCGGCACGCGCGCCGGCTGGTCGGTCCCATGGATGGTAGGCAGGCCATAGCTCAGGCGCTGCAGCACGTAAGCACGGTTGGCGTCATGATCGGCGAAACGGTCTGCGGCGGGCGGCGCTGCATGGGCCGCGACTTCGAGCGCGCCCGCATCCGCAACGCCCGACTTGGCAATGAGCCATGACTGCGCTTGGGCGTAAGCATCGCTCTTCAGCACTGAATTGTCGGCCTTGTTCAGATTGTAGACGACCACGGCGGTGCCGAGCATGCGGCCGCCCATCACGTCGAGGGGGGAATGCATGCCGGCAAGGATACGGTCTTCGCCCAATTCGCTGGCGCGCGTGATCATTTCCTGAAAACGCTGCGGCACGAGATAGGCCATGGCGAGCGCATCGCGCCAGGCTTCCGCCGTATGCCCGCTCGGGAAGCCGCCGTCCTCGACCGGCTTGCCGTTCTTGGCGGGCTCGAGCGTCGGGACGACCGAGACGTCCTGGCTCCAACGATAGGGACGGGCATATTTGAAATAGCGCTTGGCCGGCTCCGTCGAGCCATCACCGCTCGCGGCATTGATGAAATCGATGGCAAGGCCCATGTCCGGATTGGCATCGGTCTTGTTTTCCGTGTCCGGCTTGCTGCCGGCGCCGCGATTGTTGCCCTTGTCGTCGTATTTCACCGTCGTCGCATCGGCCGCGACTGCGGTGATCGTAGTGGTCTGCTTGGAGCCCGCCTTCCAGGCATCCGTCAGCGGGCCGAGGCCATCGACAATGCTGGCATTCTTGCCCCGCCGATCGTCGAGATAAGCAGCAACCGCCTGATCGGCCGTCCGTGCTCGCGTCGCCTTGACGACATAGGCAATGTTCGCGTCATGGACGAGCTTGTTGACGACTTGGCCGTCTGTCTTGCTTGAGGGAATGCCGTCCCAATCCGTCTTGGCAACCGCAGGGCAATTGTCCTTGGCCGGGGCCTCTACACCGGCGTCGACGAACGGCGTGCGCGGCGTCCAGACTTCGAGGAAGCCGGAGAGAAGATGGACGGCGGCATTGGTGTCCACCGTCGAGAAGCAGGCGTCGCCACGCTTGTTGGTGTTTCCAGCCTCCACATAAGGCGCTTTCGCCGCCGTGGCCTGCTCGGCGGCGGCAAGCGATGGCACGAGCGAAAGAAGGCAGACGAGCGCGGTGCTCAGGCGGCAAAGGCTTGGAACAGACATGGTGATACCCGAAATGGTTGAACGGACGGCGCGAGAGTTAGAGCCCTTATGTGACAGACCGGTTTCAAAAATATTGCCGTTCTGTGAATCTGCCGGCGTTCCGCCTCTTGCCTTTCCCGTCCATCCCGCCAAAAGTGGCTCGGGAGACGATAAGCTGACCGGAACGCCGGAAAGAGGGCATGACAGCGCGCCAACGCATCATTCCGGTGAGACGCGAATATAATCGCTGGGTCGCCAACCAGACGCTTGAAGATTACGCGCTGCGCTTCACCGCAAAGAGCGCCCGGCGTTTCTCCTCCCAGCGCATCTCGCAGACGGCGATCGGCGCTATCTCCTTCCTGGCGCTGGAGGCGATCGGCGGCGCTATCACACTGTCCTACGGCACCACCAATGCCTTCTATGCCATCATCGTTGCCTCGGTCGCCATGCTGGCGATCGGCCTGCCGATCAGCCGATACGCCATTCGCCACGGCGTCGATATCGACCTGCTGACGCGCGGTGCAAGCTTCGGTTATATCGGCTCGACCATCACCTCGCTGATCTACGCCAGCTTCACCTTCATGCTGTTTGCGATCGAGGCCTCGATCATGTCGGGTGCGCTGGAGCTGACGCTCGGCATTCCACTCTGGATCGGCTACATCATCAGCGCCGTGATGGTGATCCCGCTCGTCACCCACGGCGTGCGGCTGATCAGCAAATTCCAGCTGATGACCCAGCCTTTCTGGATCATCCTGAATATCCTGCCCTTCATCTTCATCGCCTTTCTGGACTGGGGCCAATTCGACGTCTGGCGCGCCTTTGCCGGTATCCGCCACGTCTCCGGCCCCCCCGGCACGGTCGCAGATTTCAATCTCGTCGAATTCGGCGCAGCTTCCGCCGTCATCCTGGCGCTGATGTCGCAGATCGGCGAACAGGCGGACTTCCTGCGCTTCCTGCCGCCGGACCCGCAGCGCAAATGGCGCCATCGCCTCGCCATCTTCCTCGCCGGTCCCGGCTGGGTCATCATCGGTGCACCCAAGCTGCTTGCCGGTTCATTTCTCGTCGTGCTGACCTTCTCCTCCGGCGTGCCCCTCGACCGCGCCGCCGACCCGGCGCAGATGTATCTGACCGCCTTCGGCTACATGATCCCCTGGCACAATGCCGCCCTGCTGCTGATGGCCGCCTTCGTCGTGGTCTCGCAGTTGAAGATCAACGTGATGAATGCCTATGCCGGCTCGCTCGCCTGGTCGAACTTCTTTTCGCGCCTGACCCACAGCCATCCCGGCCGCGTCATCTGGCTGGTCTTCAACGTGGCGATCGCGCTGCTCTTGATGGAGCTCGGCATCTACCGGCTGCTTGAGGAAACGCTCGGTATCTTCTCGATTATCGCCATGGCCTGGCTCTGCACGATCTCGGCCGATCTCTTCATCAACAAGCCGCTCGGCCTTGCTCCTCCCGGCATCGAATTCAAGCGCGCCCATCTCTATGACATCAACCCGGTCGGCCTCGGCGCCATGACGCTGTCGGCCGGCGTCGCGCTCATCGCCCATTTCGGCACCTTCGGCTCGATCGCAGCTTCGCTTGCGCCCTACATCACCCTCGTGATCGCGCTGATCGCCTCCCCCACCCTCGCCTGGGCGACGAAGGGCAAGTTCTATCTCGCCCGCAAACCGCGCCGTGCCTGGAAGAACCTGACCACCATCACCTGCTCCGTCTGCGAACATCCCTTCGAGCCTGAAGATATGGCCTGGTGCCCGGCCTATGCCGCTCCGATCTGCTCGCTCTGCTGCTCGCTCGACAGCCGCTGCCACGACATGTGCAAGCCGAATGCCCGCTTCAATGCGCAGGTCGGCGCCGTCGCAAAGACCCTGCTGCCGGAAACCATGGTCCAGAAGCTGACCACCCGCCTCGGCCGCTACGGTATTGCCGTGGCGCTGGCGCTGACGGCCGTCGGTGCAATTCTTGCGATGATCGCCCATCAGGTCAGCTCGGCCTCGCCGGAGACGGCCGAAGTCGTGAACCGCACCATCCTGATCGTCTTCTTCGTCTTCTCGGTCATCGCCGGCGTCGCCTGCTGGTTCTATGTGCTTGCCCATGACAGCCGCGTCGTCGCCGAGGAAGAATCCTCCCGCCAGAACACCCTGCTCCTCAAGGAAATCGCTGCCCACAAGAAAACCGATGCCGCACTGCAGACTGCCAAGGAAACCGCTGAAGCCGCCAACCGTGCCAAGAGCCGCTATGTCGTGGGCCTAAGCCACGAATTGCGCACGCCACTGAATGCCGTTCTCGGCTATGCGCAGATCCTCGAACGCGACGAGACGATTCCCGCGCCACGCCAGTCCTCGATCAAGGTGATCCGCCGCAGCGCCGAACATCTCTCCGGTCTGATCGATGGTCTTCTGGACATCTCGAAGATCGAAGCCGGCCGTCTGCAGGTCTATTCGAACGAAATCAATATCCAGGACTTCCTCGACCAGATCGTCGATATGTTCCGACCGCAGGCGCAGGCAAAGGGGCTCACCTTCATCCACGAGCGTGCTCCGTCCCTGCCGCAATTCGTGCGCACCGACGAGAAGCGGCTGCGCCAGATTCTCGTCAACCTGCTCTCCAATGCCATCAAGTTTACCGACGAAGGCAGCGTAACCTTCGATGTCGGCTACCGCAGCCAGGTCGCGACCTTCACCGTCTCCGACACAGGCCGCGGCATCGCCGAGAAGGATCTGACGCGCATTTACGAACCCTTTCAGCGCGGCGAAGCGGAGAGCGTGCGGCCGATGCCCGGTCTCGGCCTTGGCCTCACCATCACTCGCCTACTGACCAACACGCTCGGCGGCGAAATCTCTGTCACGAGTGAAAAGGACAAGGGCTCGACCTTCCGCGTCCGTCTCATGCTGTCGGCCGTCATGCGCGCCGTTGCAGCACCGCCGCAGGAAAAGAAGATCGTCAGCTATGACGGCCCGCGCCGCACTATCGTCGTTGTCGACGACAATGAGGATCATCGCGAGATGATGCGCGAAATCCTGGTCCCCCTCGATTTCATCGTGCTGACGGCCGCGACCGGTCCCGACTGCCTGACGCTGGTCGAAGGCATCGAGCCGGATCTCTTCCTCGTCGATATATCCATGCCCGGCATGAACGGCTGGCAGCTCGTCTCCCGGCTGCGCGAGACGGGACGTACAGCGCCGATCCTGATGCTATCAGCAAATATCGGCGATGCCGCCGCTCACAGCGACAGCGACGACAGCCACAGTGACGCGATCGGCAAGCCGGTCGACATCAAGCAGTTGCGCGACAAGCTGGCCCTGCATCTCGCCCTGAAATGGCTCTATGCCGACGATCAGACACCCGCGCCGGTGATTGCTGCCATGCCGCTCAAGAGCCCTGGAACAGCGCATGTACAGGAACTGCTGCGTCTCGGCGAGATCGGCTACATCAGAGGCATAGAAGCCAAGCTCACCGACCTTGCCAAGGTGGAGGCAAATCAGCCATTCACAGAAGAACTCCGCTCCTATGTCGCCGCCTTCGATCTCACCGGCTTCATGGATTTCCTGCATAAATTCGAAGAAAAAGGTGAAACCGTTGGCTGAGCTTCCCCGCGACATCGTTCTGCTGGTCGATGATTCGCCCGAGGCCCTCGGCTTCCTGACCGACGCACTGGAACAATCAGGCTTTTCCGTACTGATTGCCACCTCCGGCTCGGCCGCGCTCAATATCGTCGAGCGCATCACGCCCGATCTCATCCTCCTCGATGCGGTCATGCCCTCGATGGACGGTTTTGAGACCTGCCGCCGCTTGAAGGCCAATGCCGCCGTCGCCCAGGTGCCCGTCATCTTCATGACCGGGCTCACGGAAACCGAACATGTCGTGCACGCGCTGGAATCAGGCGGCGTCGACTACCTGTCGAAGCCGATCAATATCGACGAGCTGCGCGCCCGCATTCGCGTTCACCTGCGCAACGCACGCTCGGCGCAGAGCGCGCGCGTGGCGCTCGATGCCGCCGGCCGCCACCTTCTGGCCGTGAAGGGCAATGGTGCGATCCACTGGTCGACGCCGCAGGCAACCCGCCTCGTCAACGCCGCCATGGGCAGCGACGACGGCATGGAGGTTGTCTCCCGCACGATCGGCAACTGGATGAAGGAACGCGCCGCAGCCGCCCGCGATGCACTCATCTCCATTGCTCATGCCGGGCAGGCTGCCCTGCAACTCGCCTTCCTCGGCGCCATCGGTCCGGACGAATATCTCTTCCGCTTGACGGCCGCCAACCAGCGCAACGACGACGCGGTCCTGCGTCAGCACTTTGCGCTGACACAGCGCGAATCCGAGGTTCTGATGTGGATCGCCAAAGGCAAGGCCAACCGCGATATTGGCGAAATTCTCGGCCTCTCTGCGCGCACGGTGAACAAGCACCTGGAACAGATCTATGTGAAGCTCGGCGTCGAGAACAGGGCATCCGCCGCCGTGAAGGCAGCGCACGTACTGCATGAGATATAAGGGGCAGCAGGCAGCACCCTCAAACCACCCGGTCCGGCGCCTCGCGGCCCTCGAAGAAATCAGTCACATTCTCCACGACCTTCATCCCCATCGCTGTGCGGGTTTCCTCCGTCGCGCTGCCGAGATGCGGCAACAGAACGACATTCTCCATCCGCCGCAATGCGTCCGGCACATGCGGCTCCGCCTCGTAGACATCGAGCCCTGCGCCGCGGATCGCGCCTTTATCAAGCGCAGCAATCAACGCCATCTCATCGACCACGTCGCCGCGCGCCGTATTGATGAGGAAGGCGCCTGGCTTCATTGCCGTAAGCCGCGCAGCATTCATCAAATGCCGGTTTTCTGCGCCGCCGGGGCAATGCAGCGAGACGAAATCGGAAGCGGCAAGCACCTCCTCCACCGAAGCAAGCTGACGTGCTCCGTAGCGTGCCGCTTCGGCGGGATCGATCTGTGAGCGATTGTAGAACACGACATCCATGCCGAAGCCGAAATGGCAGCGTTGTGCGAAAGCCTTGCCGATTCGTCCAAAGCCGATAATACCGACCGTCTTGCCCGTCACCTTCGTGCCAACCATATGCGTTGGGCACCAGCCCTTCCATTCGCCGGAACGCAGCTGCCGCTCGCCCTCCCCGCCGCGACGTGCGACGGACAGAAGAAGCAGCATGGCGATATCAGCCGTGCAATCGGTCAGCACGCCAGGCGTGTTCGTCACCACGATGCCCTTCGCCTTGGCGGTGGCGATATCGATGTGATTGAAGCCAACCCCGAAATTGCCGAGGATTTTCGTACGGACATCCCCGGAAAAGACCGCAGCCGGCAGCTTGTCAGAAACGGTCGGCAACACCGCATCATAATCCGCCAGCGCCTGACGCAGTTCGCTTTCAGCAAGCGGTACATCATCTCTGTTGAGCGTCAGGTCGAAGCGCTCCGCGAGCACGGCCTCTACCGCGGCAGGCCAGCGTCGGGTGACGAGAATGCGGGGTTTTGGCATGAATCTGGATCCTCCATCCTTTGCCTCTGACTTAGGCCATGAAGGCTAGGAATGGAATGGCTTTCGAACCCGTAGAGACTGCGATCTTGACCGGCGCAGGCGAAACGAAAGAAGCCCGGTCGATGACCGGGCTTCCATGAAAGGCATCACTGCCAGAGGCTGAAATTAGTCGGCCTTCGGGAAGTAGCTGTACTTGCCGTCTTCGCCCTTCTTCCATTCGTACATCACGTAGCCTGGAAGCTTCGGGTCGCCCTTTCCGTCGAAGGAGATATCGCCGAGAACGGTCGGGAACGGACCCTTTTCCTTCATGGCTGCGGCAACAGCTTCAGCGTCGGTAGATCCGGCAGCCTTGGCAGCAGCAGCGATCGTCTGCAACGCAGCGTAGGAGTAGAGGGTGTAAGCTTCCGGATTGAAGCCGGCAGCCTTGAACTTCGCAACGAGGTCCTTGTTGGCCGGGTTGATCGTCGGATCCGGGCCGAAGGTGTTCAGCGTACCGGCAACGGCGTCACCAGCGATGGAAGCAAGTTCGTTCGAGACGATACCGTCACCCGAAACGAGCGCTGCTTTCAGGCCCTGGTCGGCCGACTGGCGGATGATGAGACCGGCTTCGGTGTGCAGACCACCCCAGTAGATGATCGAAACGCCGGCTTCCTTCATCTTTGCGATGAGGGCCGAGAAGTCCTTGTCGCCGACGTTCACGCCTTCGTACATGACTTCGGTGACACCAGCGGCATTCAGAGCCTTCTTGGTTTCGTCAGCGAGACCCTGGCCATAAGGAGTCTTGTCGTGAATGACGGCGATCTTGGCGTCCTTGAAGTGGTCGGCCAGATACTTGCCGGCGATAGCGCCCTGCTGGTCGTCACGGCCGCAGGTGCGGAAGGTGTTCCACAGGCCACGCTCGGTGAAAACAGGGTTGGTAGCAGCCGGGGTAATTTCGAGAATGCCGTTTTCGGCGTAAACTTCAGAAGCCGGGATGGAAACGCCCGAGTTGAAGTGACCGATAACGAACTTCACGCCGTCAGCAACGAACTTGTTGGCAACGGAGATACCCTGCTTCGGGTCGGAAACGTCGTCGCCGAGTTCGATCTTGATCTGCTCGCCGTTGATGCCGCCAGCAGCATTGATGTCAGCGGCTGCCTGCTCGGCACCCTTCTGCAGCTGGGCACCGAACGCAGCGTTCGGGCCTGTCAGCGGACCACCCACGCCGATCAGGATGTCAGCTCGTGCGATGCCGCCGAAAGCGACGATCGCCGTCAGTGCCACCGCTGACAAGAGAGACTTCTTCATATTGTTACTCCCAATTTTTGGGCGGGTTTCTTCCAAGGCCTGACGCATACCCCACCTTTGACTGCGCCAGGAAAGCTGTTCCGCTCTGAAGGCAATTCATGCCTAGTTTCAACGGGCTGTCAATGTTTCTCCTTCCACGAAAACGCGGAAGTTTTTTCATACAGCCAGTAATAGTTGTTCACCATTTGGTTGGTGCGGCGATAGCGGAACCCTGCTGTCGAGAAGATCAGCAGAGTTACGAAATCGATAATGTAGAAGAGGCCGCTGAGCATCGGGCCGTTAAACAGCGCGTGATGCAGGAATTGCATCGCCCATGCGAGCAGGAAGGTATAGACGACGACCAGCGGATAGTTGTTCCAGCCGTCCGCAACCGCCCTGCCGGCACGCCACGCCGTCCAGAAACCGATGAGCACAACGAGTCCGCGGATGACGATCTTTACGCCGTTGTCGCTTTCGAAGAAAAGTCCCTGCATAATCAAACTCTCCCTTCTGCGGTCAATGCCGCCCGCCTTCGAGATAGGCAGCACGGACCTCAGGATTGGCAAGCAGTTCCTTGCCGCTGCCGCTCATCGTCACCTTGCCATTCACGAGCACATAGGCACGGTGCGACAGCTTAAGTGCGGCGAATGCGTTCTGCTCCACGAGGAAGACGGTCAGCCCTTCCTTCTCGTTCAGCACCTTGATGGCTTCAAAGATGCCCTTGACGATCAGCGGCGCGAGGCCGAGCGAGGGTTCGTCGAGCAGCAGGAGTTTCGGGCGGGCCATCAGCGCGCGGCCGATCGAAAGCATCTGCTGTTCACCGCCCGAAAGGGTACCGCCGCGCTGCGACTGGCGCTCTTTCAAGCGCGGGAACATCGTGAAAATCTTCTCGACGTCCTCATTGAAATATTTGAGGTTGTCGAGACCCGCGCCCATCTGAAGATTTTCCAGAACGGTCATGCGTGGGAAGATGCGTCGTCCCTCGGGCGACTGCGCGATACGCAGCCGTGCGATCTCGTGCGTCGGTAGCCTGGTGATGTCCTGGCCGTCGAAGATGATCGAGCCGGTACGGGCCTGCGGGCTGCCGCAGATCGTCATCATCAGCGTCGACTTGCCGGCGCCATTGGCGCCGATCAGGCTGACGATTTCACCCTTTTTCACCTCGACATCGATGCCGGCGAGTGCGCGGATATTGCCGTAATATGTCTCGACGCCCTGAACCTTGAGAAGCTGTTCTCCGGCCGCCATCAGATTGCGCCCCCTTCTACGGTCGCAATGACCTCTTCGACTTCTTCATCTTCGACACCGAGATAGGCCGCAATAACCCTCGGGTCGTTCTTCACGTGGTCAGGGTTGCCGTCGGAAATCTTCTGGCCGTATTCCAGAACGATGACGTGGTCGGAAATTTCCATGACCACCGACATGTCGTGCTCGATGAGCAGGATAGAGGTCCCGGTTTCGGTGCGAATGCCTTTCAGCAAGGCATTGAGCGCTGCCGATTCACGCGGATTGAGACCGGCAGCCGGCTCATCGAGGCAAAGCAGCTCCGGACCGGTGCACATAGCGCGGGCGATTTCCAGACGACGCTGGGCGCCGTAAGGCAGGTCGCCGGCAGGATCGTCGGCGCGGTCGATAAGATCGGCCTTCTCCAGCCAAAAGCGCGCAAGCTCGATGGCGGCAGCCGCTTCCTTCTTATAGGGACCGATGCCGAGCAGGCCGAGCACCGTGAAGCCCGAAGCCTTCATCAGCTTGTTGTGCTGGGCAACCAGCAGATTTTCCAGAACGGTGAGGCCCGAGAACAGGCGGATGTTCTGGAAGGTACGGGCAACCTTGGCTTCCTTGGTGATGCGGAAGTCCAGCAGACGCTCGAGCAGGTACTGCTTGCCGCTCTTCTGCGTCAGCGTAATCATGCCCATCGTCGGCTTGTAGAAGCCGGTGATGCAGTTGAAGACGGTCGTTTTGCCCGCACCGTTAGGGCCGATCAGCGCGGTGATCTCGCCGCGCTTGGCCTCGAAGGATAAGTCGTTGATGGCCATCAGGCCGCCGAACTTCATCGACAGGTGCTCGACCTTGAGCAAAGTGTCATTCGACATCGTATTCTCGACGGGGCTCATCAACCATGGCCCTCCTTGGTAAAGCTTCCGGATACCGCCTTGCGCTCCTTGAGGAAGGCTGTCGGTTCACGCGAACCGACGAAACCGCGCGGCTTGAACAGCATGACGATGACCATGGCAAGGCCGAAGAGCAGCATGCGGTAGAGTTCCGGCGTGAAATCCGGCCCAAAGACGACCTTGAGGAAGTCCATTTCGCGCAGCACTTCCGTACCGCCAACCATGACGACGGCGGCAATCGCAATACCTGTCAGCGAACCCATGCCGCCGAGAACGACGATGGCGAGGATGACGGCCGATTCCAGGAACACGAAGGATTCCGGCGAGACGAAGCCCTGGCGTGCGGCGAAGAAGGAGCCGGCGAAGCCACCGAACATCGCACCGGTGGCGAAAGCCGTCAGCTTCGTCGTCACCGTGTTGATGCCGAGCGAGCGGCAGGCAATTTCATCCTCGCGCAATGCTTCCCACGCACGGCCGATCGGCATGCGGCGCAGACGGATCGTCACATAGGCCGTCAGCATGCAGAGCGCCAGAATGACGTAGAACAGGAAGATCTTGTAGTAGGCCGATGATGACGGCAGGCCGAAAACTTTGGCGAAATTGTTCGCCTTGCCGACATCGAAGCTCAAGATGCCGAAAACCGAAGCCTTGGCGATGCCGGAGATACCGAAGGTACCCTTGGTCACTTCCGTCCAATTGATGATGACTAGGCGGATGATTTCACCGAAGGCAAGCGTGACGATCGCAAGATAGTCGCCGCGCAGGCGCAGCACCGGAAAGCCGAGGATGACGCCCCAGAGAGCTGCAAAAATGCCGGCGAGCGGCAGCAGCACCCAGAAGGACAGACCGAAATGGGCCGAAAGCAGCGCATAGGAATAGGCGCCGACCGCGTAGAAGGCGACGTAACCGAGGTCGAGCAGCCCGGCGAGGCCGACGACGATGTTCAGACCCCAGGCGAGCATCACATAGATCAGGATCTGGATGCCAAAATTGTCCACCCACTTCAACGCGCCCTGCGGGCCGAGGAAATAGGCAGTGGCAAGCGGATAGACCAGAAGGAATACGAGCGCGATCTTCAGGAAATGCGTCCGGAAGAAGCCCTTCTCTGTCGAAATCTCGAGATCGCCTTGCCGCGCCTTCGAAAGCTTGCGCTGATCAAGATGCGGCCTGACGAAAACGACCACGATGAAACGGCCGACGGCGGCGACCAGCACGAAAATGGCCAGCAATCCCCAGCGCTGAACGACGATCAACTCATTGTTGATGTTCTGCTGCGTGCCGAGACCGACATAGAGAACGAACAGGCCAAGTGCGATGAGGCCGGAGAAGAAGGCTTCCCTAAGCCCCTTCTGGACAAGCCCGGCGTCGGACTTGCCAGCGGAAGTGTCGATGTTTGCCATGACTTATACCTTCTCGACTTCCGGCCGGCCGAGAATGCCCGTCGGCTTGAAGATCAGCACGAATGCAAGAATGGCAAAGGTAGCGACATCCTTGTACGCGATGGTGAAATAGGCCGACCACAGGGATTCGATAAGGCCGATCATCAGCCCGCCGAGAACAGCGCCCGGCAGTGAGCCGATGCCGCCGAGAACGGCTGCAGTGAAGGCCTTAACGCCCGGAACGAAGCCGTCGTTGAACGAGGCGACACCATAATACATCAGGTACATCGTGCCGGCGACGGCAGCGAGTGCCGCACCCATGATGAAGGTTATGGAGATCGTCTGATCGACATTGACGCCGAGCAGGGCTGCCATCTTGCGGTCTTGCTCCGTTGCGCGCTGGGCGCGCCCGAGTGCCGTCTTGTTGACGATGTACCAGAAGGCGGCGAGCAGGACGACGGTCACAATGATGATGATGATCTGCTTCAGCGAGATCGAGAGATTGCCGACATTATAAACCGTGCCGACAAGTGGCGGGATCGGCTTGTTGCGCGGACCCTGCGTGACCTGGATGAAGTTCGATAGCGTGATCGACATGCCGATCGCGGTAATCAGCGGCGCCAAGCGGAAAGAACCGCGCAGCGGGCGGTAGGCGACGCGCTCGATCGTCCAATTCCACAAACTCGTCATCAGCATCGCGACCACAAGCATCGCCAGCAGCAGCACGGCTACCGGAAGACCTGCAAAGATGGATGTGAGAACGAGAAAGACGATAAGAGCAGCGAAACCACCGAGCATGAAAATGTCGCCATGGGCGAAGTTGATCATGCCGATAATGCCGTAAACCATCGTATAGCCAATAGCCACAAGGCCATAGATGGATCCGAGAGTCAGCCCATTGAAGAGCTGCTGGACAAAATACTCCATATGTCATTTCCCCTGGATGCGAACCAAATTTAAGTTGCATCTCTTATTAGTTTTATCGCTCGTGCTTTCACACGAGCCACTAGTCGCATTGCATAGCGGTTTCGTTGGAAATGTGAAGACAAAAAGGATTTATTGCGCCAGAATCTTGGGCAAACAGGCCTCAATGGCGCAATTCAAATCAAAATCCACACAAAAGCGGCAGCGACTGGCAAATTTTTAGCCAGAATGGGCTTCGCTAATAATTTTTTTGGCACCGAACGAAGCCAGAAACGCTCGCCTTATGCGTAAACTGTTCCACAAGTAAGGAAATCGACGAAATTTCAAACTCGAAGATGCTGTCAATTGCAAATGGCATTTCACGGGCAATTGCTTCTGACGCGTTTTGTGCAAACCTTACGAGCCTGTGCTAATGTTACGGGATTCCAGCAAAGGGGTGCGGCAGCACCTCCTATACACTATATATAGCGCGGTGGTCTCAAGACGAATTTGCAGACGAACGGCAGGAATATGCTGAAGACATTTGAACGGGCGGCACTCGAAGCCGGCAAAGCCATTATAGAAGTCTTCTGTGATGGCTGCCCGGTGGAAATGAAAGCCGATGCAAGCCCGGTGACGATCGCCGACCAGGAGGCCGAGCGCATAATACTGGCGCATCTGAAACGTGATTTCCCTGAGATCCCCGTCATCGCCGAAGAATCGGTAGCCGCTGGCAGAGTGCCTGATATCGCCGGAAAGTCCTTCTTTCTGGTCGATCCCTTGGATGGCACCCGCGAATTCCTGGATAAGCGCCAGGAGTTCACCGTCAATATCGCCTATGTGGAAAATGGCATCCCCGTCGCCGGTATCGTCTATGCCCCAGCGCTCGGCATCGCGTTTTCCGGCGAGCGCGAAAGCGCGGAGAAACTAGCGATCGACGAGAACTTTGCGATAACGGAGAGAATGCCGATCAAAGTGCGCAAACAGCCCGCAGAAAGTATGGCGCTCGCGAGTTTTCGGCATGATAGTCCCGAGACTGGCCTCTTCCTCGCGAGGCACGCGATCTCCAAATGCACCAACATCGGCTCGTCCCTGAAATTCTGCCTGCTGGCAGAAGGCAAGGCCGACGTCTACCCACGCTTCACCCGCACCATGGAGTGGGATACCGCGGCCGGCGATGCGGTGTTGCGTGCAGCCGGCGGATCGACTGTTACGATGGACGGCCAGCCACTCCTCTACGGCAAAACCGGGGCGGCTGCTGATTTCGACTTCGCAAATCCCCATTTCGTCTCCTGGGGCGGCACGAAGCCTGCGCTCGAGCGGGCGTAGCGATCGCCGAAAGTCGGTGTCTTTCAGCTTTGTCGCCGCAATATTGTAGCGGGCTGTTCGATACCATTTCCTGGATGCCTCCGGCCGGGAAAATCACCCGGTAAGTTCCATCTCCGGTCTTCACTTCTGATTCGGAGTCCGCGCCCTTCCCTTCTTCCGGTCGCATGCCCTCCCGCCGCAATGTCGCCACAATCGCTACCGCCGCCATCATGTGACTTCGGTAACATTAACGCGTGAGCAGACATAATTATGGTATTAACTCCATAGTTTCGGAATACAAATTCCGACAGCCTCCGCTCATCCGGCTCCGGCGCAATAGACAATAAATTCGATCTAGACGGGACCGGGATCCCGTAGACCCTGCGGGAATGGAGCGTTTTGGCACGGTGTAAGCCATGGCCATCACAACCGTCGTCTGTGTTCCGAATCTGACCAAACACATAAGATTCCTAATAAAAACCCCGGTTGAAAAATAAAACTCCTGATTTTGCATAAACTTAACGCAACTGCGAAGTTTGCTGCGATGCGAAATTTCTCTGGACTCGGTTAAACAAATGTCGCAAATTTAGGATGTAGTAGGGTTAAACGTCGCCTAACATTCTGGTGCCTTAATGTGGCGCTAACCAAGCCAGCGAATGACACCGCCGAAAGCTTCAAAATACAAAGGGTAGATCCTTGAGCGTCATGGACCTTAACAAGAGTATTTCTGAAGAGAACTTTCGCGTTCCGCCTGTTCGTCAGGTGAACGCGAGGTTCCCAGTTACCGCACTCGACAGCATCGTTCCGCCACCTGCCTCCATGCAGTTCGTGCTGAAGCGAGCCTTCGATATTTTTGCCTCGATCAGCGCACTTATCGTGCTTGCTCCGCTTCTTCTGGTCGTCGCAGCCCTGATCAAGATGGACAGCCCCGGTCCGGTGCTCTTCAAGCAGACGCGCTGGGGCAAGAACTGCCGGGCCATCAAGGTCTACAAGTTCCGTTCCATGCGTACGGATATGCAAGACGTCACCGGCGTTGCGCAGACGGTCAAGAATGACCCCCGCGTCACACGCGTCGGCGCTTTCCTGCGCCGTTCGAACATTGACGAGCTCCCGCAGCTCCTCAATGTGCTGAAGGGTGACATGTCGGTTGTCGGGCCGCGTTGCCATGCAATCGGCATGCGTGCCGGCGGCATGCTCTATGAAGAGCTGGTTCCGGAATATCATCACCGCCACGCCATGCGTCCGGGCATCACCGGCCTGGCGCAGATGCGCGGCCTGCGCGGCCCGACGGACCGTCCGGCCAAGGCGCGCGCCCGCATCGCCAGCGATCTCCACTATGTCGAGAACTTCTCGATATTAATGGACATCCGCATCATCATCGGAACGCTGATTTCCGAGCTGAATGGCGGCAAAGGCTTCTGATTGGAGAAGTAAGGGTATCGGCTGTTACAGCAGCCGATACCGAAATGCCCGGGCGACGGCTTGCATGCGGTTGACCGAATCCAGTTTGCGCATCGCGCTCTTCAGATATCCCACCACCGTATGCGATGAGAGATCGAGAATGATCGCTATTTCGTCGCTGCTCTTGCCTGCGGCCGACCAGCGCAGGCATTCGATCTCGCGCCGGGTGAGGCTTTCCGAGGGCCGGTCTTCCGGCTTCTCGTCGCCCGGCAGCGTGTCCAGAAGCTCCATACAGCCATAAAGCAGCGCCGTCGCTTCTTCGCGGGAGGGCATGGCACGCGCGCCCGAAAAGGCGAAGATGTATTGTTTCAGGTCAGCGTCGTGCAGCGCGAACGCGAACGTATGCTTCAGCCCGTGCATCTGAAACATCGTGTTCAGACGGCGGTTTTCCTGATTCGCTGCATTGCCACCAAAAGGCCCCTCTTCGCAGAAAATGGGCATGATCGTGCGCTTCATGACGGCGACCAGCTTGCTGCAATAGAAGAGGTCCGCCTCCTCGTAAAAGTTGACGAGGCTCTGCGGCCAGTTGCTGATCAGCTTGTTCTCGAGAAAGGCCGTCCGGTCCCCGCGCGGGAATACGGAAAACAGGTGGAATTCGAACCCGGCGGCCTTCGTCAGCTCGTCCAGGCGGCTTGCACCGTCGACAGCGGAAATGCCCGCAGAACTGGCCTTGAACGCAGAAAATGCGGCATCATCGGCGCAGTCGCGGACTGCGCGTTCACGTCTCTTCATTCTCTTATTCCTTCACGGGCCTGGCTTCGGCTCGGCCTCGCAACCGGCAGCGGCTTGGACGCGCCGGACATCAGGAAAGACAGCATCTGCCCCGCATCCGAAGGATACGAAGCATTCAAACGGCAATCTTTATTGATACTGCGGGAGCAACGGAGACGAAGTCTTTGCGCTCATACTTATGTTGCAGCGCTTATAAAATTATCCGGAAGAAATATGTAACATTTATTCCGCATGGCTCCCATGCAGCCGCATCAAATTGACGTAACGGCAGGGGCCAGCAAATCAGCCCTCCGGCGCGCGTCTAAAGTTATTATCAAAGTGTTACGATGCGTTTAGGCAATTTTTAAATGTGGCAAGTTAGAGTGGCGCCCGTGGTCTTGCGTTGTGTAGAGAGTCCAATGACCGAAATGATACGTCCCCGAGTGAAATATGTCATCGGCCCCGATGGCAGCCCCCTGACGATTGCGGATCTTCCGCCGCCGAACACGCGGCGCTGGGTCATCCGCCGGAAGGCAGAGGTTGTCGCGGCTGTTCGCGGTGGCCTGTTGAGCTTGGAAGAAGCCTGTGAGCGTTACACGCTTACTGTCGAAGAATTCCTTTCCTGGCAGTCCTCCATCAACAGCCATGGTCTCGCCGGCCTGCGCACTACGCGCATCCAGCAGTACCGCCACTGATTCCATTCGATTTGATTATTTCGGGCCGGACGCATTTCCCTTGAGGGAATGAAGAAGGCCCGAAATCATTGCCGAGGCCGCGTAACACCAGAGGCCGGGTTGCGTAAACGCATTCGCAAGTCCCGTCGTCTTCGCTGCCGCAATCACGATCGCGACCAGCAGCACGTCCATCATGGACCACTTGGACAGATGCGGCACGACGTTGCGATAAAACAGGCTGCCGGTGCCGCCGGCAGCCACGGATTCAGCCGCGATCCCGATCATTTTCAAAACCGGCAATACGATCGAGACGAGCGCAACCAGTGCCGCAAGCGCCACGTCACCTCCATTCCAGAGCGAAGCCACGATTTCCAGCAGTGACGGCGTCTCGTCGAAGAACCAGAGCTTCTCGAAGCGGATGAGCGGCAACACGAGGCCAAGCGCCAGTAGAAACGGCGCCGTCACCAATAGAACGGGCCGGACCGCCGAAAGCCTGTTCAATTTTCCGCCTCCCCTTTGAACACACTGTCTCCTGCCGCTACGGCTTGGCATGCCGATGCCGCCATGTCACGCTCGCGATCACATAATTCGTCAGGAGACAGGCATGGATATCAGGATTGAAGAAAACACCTCCGGCGGCCGCTATGTTGCGACGCTGGAAGGCCATGAAGCGGAAATGACCTATTCCCGCACATCACCGAAACTCATCATCATCGATCATACCGGCGTGCCGGACGCTTTGCGCGGCAAGGGCGTCGGCCAGGCACTCGCCCTTCATGCGGTCGAGGCAGCCCGCGAGGGCGGCTGGAAGATCATCCCGCTCTGCCCCTTCTTTAAATCACAGGCGCAGCGCCATCCGGAATGGAACGACGTGGTAAACTGAACATCCACCATACGAAAGAAACACCAAAAGCCATGCATGACGGACACCGCGCCCGTCATGCATGGCTTCTGTGGTTATCCCCCAAGGCGCCGTGACCGGCGCCTGCAACATTCGTCAGGCCCGGACGCGAACCGCGCCATCACGCTCTTCGAGCGCCGTTGCCCTGGCATATTCCGCCTGCATTTCCTCAAGCGCCAATTCCAGCGCCTCCTCCTGAACCTTCAGTTCCTTGATCGAGACCTGAAGATTGTCGGCGCGCTGACGTGCGGCCTTGGCGAAGGTCGGATATGCAAAGTGATTCGGGTCGGAAATACCGGACTTCTTTTCCTCGACGACGATCTGGCTCTCCAGATCCTTCGTCATCCGTTCAAATTCGGACATCATCATCTGCAACTGCTGCAGCTGACGACGTTTTTCGTTAACCTGAAACTCTTTCAGGCGAACGAGGCTCTCTCGCGACTTCATACGCATTACTCCCGTGATGCGAGACCCCGGCTCAACTTGAAACCGCCCTTGCGCGCCGCTTTGACACGGTTTGCTAAAAAATTTCCTGCGATATTAACAAAAACCTACCGCTGGTAACCTTTCGTTTACGGGCATCGTTAATGATAGGCCCGATGATTTAAGGCTCGGTAAACACCAGGACAGGAAAGCCGAACCTTTTCATTAGCGAGTCGGATGAATCACTTAGCGCATATTCTTAATGTTGAAGTTGAGAATTGCGTTTCGAGATTCCCATTGGAAAACAGGGAAATGGAAAAATTATTTAATAAATTCGATACTCCTTGCCAGAGTGAATTAGAATTTGTTAACCATTTCGTGGCAGCTTCCAAATCACGTAGCTTATTCGGTATCGCGTAGGGGGCCATGCCACCTTTCGGCGGCGGTAAAGGGGATAATTATGCGGGTACTTCTCATCGAGGATGACAGCGCTACGGCGCAGAGCATCGAACTGATGCTCAAATCTGAGAGTTTTAATGTTTATACGACAGATCTCGGCGAAGAAGGCGTGGATCTGGGCAAGTTGTATGATTACGATATCATCCTTCTCGATCTGAACCTTCCCGACATGTCCGGATACGAAGTGCTGCGCACTCTCCGCCTGTCGAAGGTCAAGACGCCGATCCTCATCCTCTCGGGCATGGCCGGCATCGAAGACAAGGTTCGTGGTCTCGGCTTCGGCGCCGACGACTACATGACCAAGCCGTTCCACAAGGACGAGCTCGTCGCCCGTATCCACGCCATCGTCCGCCGGTCCAAGGGTCATGCCCAGTCTGTCATCATCACGGGCGAGCTTATCGTCAACCTCGACGCCAAGACCGTCGAAGTCGGCGGCCAGCGCGTCCACCTGACGGGCAAGGAATATCAGATGCTGGAGCTTCTTTCGCTCCGCAAGGGCACCACGCTCACCAAGGAAATGTTCCTTAACCACCTCTATGGCGGCATGGACGAGCCGGAACTGAAGATCATCGACGTCTTCATCTGCAAGCTGCGCAAGAAGCTCGCAAATGCTGCCGGCGGCGCCAATTACATCGAAACCGTCTGGGGCCGCGGCTATGTGCTGCGCGAGCCCGATGGTGCCGAATACGCCGAAACCGCCTGATCCGCCGAATCCCCTTACCAAATGAAAAGTCCCGCCTCTCCGGCGGGACTTTTATTTTGTCGGCAATGTGCGGAAATGAAAAAGCCGCCCAAAAGGACGGCCCCCGTTAACGATTTGTGCGACCTATTCAGGCAGCGATTGCGCGATTTCCGAACACGGCGGTAAGGATTTTGCGGTCGAACGGCTTGAGCAGGAAGTCGGTTGCCCCTGCCCGCTTGCCGGCCATCAGCTTCTTCAGATCGGCCTCGATGACGCAATAGTAGATCTTGACCTCTTTGCCGCCGTCCATGGCGCGGATATTGGCAATGAGATCGAGCGCGCCTTCCATGCCCGAATCGACGATCAGATATTCGGGAAGCTCAGCCTGGCAGCGCTGCAACGCCTCCTCGGCATTCGAAGCTTCGCTGACCAGAAAATCGAGCTCTGAAAGGATTCGCTTGCCGACCTTGCGAACGATGTCCGAACTATCGGTGATCATGAATCTTTGCATGGCAGCTCCTTACCCCTCGCGCTGTCTCCGTCGAGGGTCTTCCTAACCTTCGAGGATAGGTTGATCAGGCTAAGGAATCGTTACTGCACTCGCTTCGATCAGCAATCCGTGAATTACGCTGCGGCTACTTTGGCAGTGAAGACGATCTCTTCGGCGCTGGCTGAATAATCCAGAACCATGCCGCATTCTTCCGCTAGCAGCACAGTGTAATAAGGCTGGATCGAATGCGCATCGATCGCTTCCTCGGCGGTGCCGGTAGCGATTTCGACGAATTTCGGCGGCAAGCGCATCAGCTTGCCCCTGGCGACGAGCTTGAAACTGGCATCGAATTCCGGATTTTCCAGCGTAATATCCAGATTGCCGCCACGCGGAATGGAAGAATATGCGACGAGGAAGAGGTTAAGGAGAAGCTTGACCCTGTTCTTGGCGACGATCGCGCGTGGGCCGCTCCAGCTGACCTCGGTCTTCTTCTCTGCCACGGCAAAGTCCTTGGCTGCACGTTCGGCCTCGCCGGTATCGATCGAGGCGCCGACGGAACCGGATGCACCGAAGGCAAGGCGTGCGAATTTGAGACGGACCGAGGCATTGAGCGCACTGGTGCGGATGAGATCCATCGCGTCCGAATCCGCTCCGCCTTCGTCCAGAAGCTCCAGACCGTTATTGATCGCGCCGACGGGCGAGATCACGTCATGGCACACACGACTGCAAAGAAGTGCTGCCAGGTCCGGGCCGGACAAAGTGAGATTCGGGTTCTTGGACATCATCGTCTCCTGAGGG
Organism: Rhizobium sp. 1399; assembly: GCF_031455475.1. Classification (NCBI taxonomy): domain Bacteria; kingdom Pseudomonadati; phylum Pseudomonadota; class Alphaproteobacteria; order Hyphomicrobiales; family Rhizobiaceae; genus Rhizobium; species Rhizobium sp. 1399. Next base: position 126,719 of record NZ_JAVDSU010000008.1, read on the forward strand.
CGGCAGTGTCATTCCACCCGGTAGTGTGCCTGATCAAAATTGCGCGAAGTTTGCGACCGTACTCGCCGCCATAATGACACCATATTTGGTAAACCGATTGTTAAGACGATCGGAGCAAAATGCATCAAATGCCAATGCCCCCCGACAATGACGAATGGATGACATCATGCGCCTCCAATTTCTCGGAAGATTTATCGGCTTCTGCAAGTTGCTGACCGCTATCATGATCTCGTCGGTGATGATTACCGGACAGGCCGCAGCGCAGCAGAACAACGGCCAGTACACAGTGCAGGAAATCGTAGATGCCGGTCATTCCTTCTTCGGCGAGACCAGCGGCGGCCTTGCCAAAGTCGTTGAAAGCGCCTTCCAGAAATACGGCCTGCCGAACGGCTACATCCTCGGCCAGGAGGGCGGCGGCGCCTTCATCGCTGGCCTCACCTACGGCGAAGGCCAGCTAAATACCAAGAATGCCGGCGAGCATCCGCTTTACTGGCAGGGTCCATCTCTTGGCCTCGATTACGGTGGCCAGGGCTCCCGCGTCATGATGTTGGTCTACGACCTGCCGTCCATCGACTCCATCTATGCTCGCTTCGGCGGCGTCAGCGGCTCAGCCTATGTCATTGCCGGCTTCGGCATGACGCTTCTCAAGAACAACAATGTTCTGGTTGTGCCGATCCGCACTGGTGTCGGCGCCCGCCTCGGCATCAATGTCGGCTATCTGAAGGTCACCCCGAACCCGACCTGGAACCCCTTCTGAAAAACCAAAATCACCGCTAATATCCTTGGGAATATGGTCTTGCCGGTGCCCGCAGCCTTGTCGCTGCGCGCGCTGCGTGCTTAATCAGGCGGACTGACCCGTATCAACCTTCGAATCGATGGCCGCGCCGTGATCGAATACGCTCTTTTGTTCGGATTGGGCTTCCTGACCGCGGCCTTTCTCGTCTTTCTGGTTTCGCCCGCGGTCCACCGCCGCATCGTCTGGTATACCGAAAACCGCCTGAAGGCGACGATGCCGCTGAGCCCGCAGGAAGTACGGGCACAGAAAGACATGGTGCGCGCGCTCTACGCTGCTGAAAATGCCCGCACCGCACAGGACCTGCACCGCGAACGCGAAAAGTCGCTCTCCCTCCAGCTGCGCCACGACGCACTCGCCGTCGATGCCGGCAGGCTGGCCTCTGAAGTCAATGAGGCGCGCGCGCAGATCGGCGAAATGCAGGTAGAGGCTGCCGAGCAGCGCTCCCACCTGCGCAGGGACGAAAACTATATCAGCCAGTTGAAGACGAGCCTGCATATTGCCGAGCAGGCTGGCTCCAACAAGGATAGCGAGCTGGAAACGCTGCGGGCGCGGCTTTCCAAGATCACCGAACAGGCCAACAACCTCAAGATCGACCTTGCTGCGCGTGAGACTGAAGCCGAGAATCTGAAGTTCCGCACCAATGCCCTGCGCGACGAACGCGATACGATGCGCCAGGACGTGACCGTGCTGCAGAAGCGCGCCAAGGATGCCGAACAGAAGCTCAGCCAGCAGCAGCACATGGTCATTCGCCTGGAAGACAAGGCCGCCCGTGAGGCCGCCTCTGCTGCGGACAAGGAAGCCCTGCTCGGCCGCCGGCAACAGGAAATCGCCAAGCTGAAGGATCAGTTGAAGGCTGCCAATGCCGAACTCCGTAAGGTCGCCAAGGTGCTGCGTGATGCCGGCCTCTCCAAGGCCATTGCCGATCTGCCCGCCGAAGCGACCAGCGAAGCAGAGGCCTCTGAACTCGATCTCGCTGCCATCACAGCGCAGATGAGCGACAATGTGCGCCGGCGCAGCGCAGCACTTGCCGACCACCTTCAGAAGGCAAGAAACAATACCGGCCGTGATGGCGCGCTTCGCGAGGAAATCACCTCGATCGCCGCCAACATGGTAGCGCTCACTGCGCTCAAGGAAGGCCCGTCCTCTCCGATCCTGTCCCTGCTGCCCGATGGCGGGGAGAAGAAGGGCGCAAACGACCGCGTAAACCTCGCCGACCGCGCAGCCGTAATCATCGCCGATCCGCAGCGCTGAACCCCGTCAGATCCGCGCCATCGCCGCAGATATGGCAAAGAGCGCAATACCCGTCGCCGTGGCCACGTTGAGACTGTCCAGTCCTTCAGACTGCGGAATGCGCGCACTGCGGAAACGGGAAAGCACCGCTTCCGGCAGTCCCTCGCCCTCAGTGCCGACGACGAGCGCCATGCGACTGGAAGCCGGTATCTGCCGGATATCCGTCTCGCCGCGTGGCGAAAGCGTCCAGATTGAAAAGCCGCGCTCGGCAAGGCTCGAAAGAAGAGCGAGCGCATCGCCACCGCGATGATAGGGCATGCTCAGGACCGAGCCGACCGAAACGCGCAGTGCCTTGCGGTAGAGCGGGTCGCAGCAGGTCTCATCAAGGAGGATCGCATCCGCCTTAAAGGCAGCGGCATTGCGGAACATCGACCCGGCATTGTCGTGATTGGAAATGCCACAGCCGACGAGGACCAACGCCTGCTCGGCTAGCGTATCGAGAAGCATGGTTTCCGTCGCCTGCTCGCGGCGACCGAGCGCAAGCACGCCGCGATGCATGTTGAAGCCGACGATACCGTCAAGAACATCGGCGTCGGCCACATAGACGGGTACGTCGTTCGGAAAGGTGTCGAGGATCTCCGCCACGCCGTCGAGCCGATTGCGGAGCAGCAAGATCTTTTCGGCTGAAAATCCTCTACCCGCCGCATGCGCATCGGCGAGCATGCGCAGCACGACGGTACCCTCGGCGATGAAGCGGTTCTGCCGGCCCGTCAGGTCGCGCTCGCGGATATCGCGAAACTCCGCGATCCGCAGATCGTCCGGGGTTTCGATCGTGAGGGGCTGTCCGGCCATGCCGGCCTCAATTGCCTGACAGCGTGATGTCAGCCACGATGCGGCCCGCTTTGATATCGAAGACAAGGGCCTTGCGCTTGCCGTCGACCGCCGTGCCGTAAAACAGGATCTGTCCGCCTGAAAGCGATGTCTGCTCGATCTTGAAGCCGAGCGGCAGCGAGGCTGTCGAATTCATCGGCGAGTCGGAGGGAACACCGGAAGAGCCTGCGGACGCCGTGGTCTGCGAGGGCTCCGTACGCGTCACCTTGTAGACAACAGCGCCGAAGACCGCCATAAGGCTCACGAACATGATGGCGCCCGAGACGATCTGCAGGCGAACCATCTTGCGCCGGACACTTTCCATAGCCGGATCAAGGGGCTTTTCTTCCTGCTCATCGTCGGCTGGCTCGAATTTCGTCATCTATGGCGTCCCGTTCTAAAAATACGTCGGAGAAGAAGCGTCTTGAGCGACCCCTTTAAACAAGCAGATGACAATAGAAAAGTCCTGACCGCCGATGAGGCAGCCGAAGGCCGCCTCGACGCCTGGCTGACCGCGCAGGTCGGTGAGGAATTTTCCCGCAGCCGCATCAAGGCGCTGATCAAGGACGGGCAGGTCTTTTTGAAGGGCGCGCCGATTACCGATCCCCAAAAGAAGGTGCGAGCCGGCGACAGCTACGAGATCATCCTGCCCGAGCCCGAAGACCCGGCCCCGAAGGGCGAGGATATTCCGCTCGATATCCTCTACGAGGATGAAGATGTCATCGTCATTTCCAAGCCGGCTGGCCTCGTCGTCCATCCCGGCGCCGGCAACTGGATCGGTACGCTCGTCAACGCGCTGATCTACCATTGCGGCGATACCCTCTCCGGCATTGGCGGCGTGCGCCGCCCCGGCATCGTTCACCGCCTCGACAAGGATACGACCGGCGTCATGGTCGTCGCCAAGAACGATATGGCGCATCGCCATCTCTCGCTGCAGTTCGCCGATCACGGCCGCACCATGCCGCTGGAACGTGCCTATCGGGCGATCGTCTGGGGCCGTCCGCGCTCGCTCTCAGGAACGATCGACGCGCCGCTCGGCCGTGCCACCGGCGACCGGACCCGCCGCGCCGTCAAGCGCCCCGAAAACGAGAGTGCCGACGAGGCGATCACCCACTACGAAGTGCTCGAGCGCTTCCATGAAAGTCCGGATGCGAGCGCGCTTGCCTCGCTCGTCGAATGCCACCTGGAAACCGGCCGCACGCACCAGATCCGCGTCCACATGGCCCATATCGGCCATCCGCTGCTGGGTGACGCCGTCTACGGCGCCGGCTTCAAGACCAAGGCCAATCTTCTGCCCGACGGGGCCCGCAAGGTCGTCAAGGCTTTCGACCGCCAGGCGCTGCATGCCTACATGCTGCAATTCGAGCATCCGCGCACCGGCGAAGTGATGCATTTCGAAGTGCCGCTACCAGGCGATATGGTGGAACTCGCCGACGCCCTGCGGGGATGAGAAACGGCCGCTGCTATTTCTTGGAGCCGGCACCCAGGACCCGATGCGTCGCATTGTCGAGAGCGTGGCTGGTGTCGCGCCCGTCCTGCGCCAATCCCCTGGCGGTGTTCCCGCAGGATGAAAGAGCGGCGGAAAGCGAAAGCAGCAGGATGGCGGCAAGGGCTGGTCTGATCATCTGGTTCCCCTCATAAAAGCGGCTGGGCAAGAGTGCCACCGCCACTGGAAAAATGCGGCAGCTCTCGGTAAAATCAATGCCTCTGGTTGGCTCTGGCAAAGGCCGGATAACGCCCTCGTGAACGCCAAGGCGACCTTGAATCCCTGTTTCGCCATACTTATTTGTAAATAGACTTATTGCGGGCTTGGAGAGAGCCGCATGTCCCGGTTTGCCTTTAACGCGAGGGCGCGTTCCATCGGGAACCGGAATCCATATAAGGAGGGTGCATCATGGCCCGAAATAACTTGCCGTCCATTACCGCCGGCGAAGCCGGTCTCAATCGTTACTTGGACGAAATCCGTAAATTCCCGATGCTGGAGCCGCAGGAAGAGTACATGCTCGCCAAGCGTTACTCCGAGCACGGCGATCGTGACGCCGCCCACAGGCTCGTCACCAGCCACCTTCGCCTCGTCGCGAAGATCGCCATGGGCTATCGCGGCTACGGCCTGCCGATCGGCGAAGTCGTATCCGAAGGTAACGTCGGTCTCATGCAGGCCGTCAAGAAATTCGATCCGGAACGCGGTTTCCGCCTTGCCACATACGCCATGTGGTGGATCAAGGCCTCGATCCAGGAATATATCCTGCGTTCGTGGTCTCTGGTGAAGATGGGCACGACTGCCAATCAGAAGCGCCTGTTCTTCAACCTGCGTCGCCTGAAGGGCCGTATCCAGGCCATCGATGACGGCGACCTGAAGCCCGAGCATGTGACCGAAATCGCTACCAAGCTGAACGTTTCTGAGGAAGAGGTCGTTTCGATGAACCGCCGCCTTTCCGGCGACGCATCGCTGAACGCGCCCATCAAGGCCTCTGAAGGCGACAGCGGCCAGTGGCAGGATTGGCTCGTGGACGACCACGACAGCCAGGAAGACGTGCTGATCGAGCAGGATGAGCTCGATACCCGTCGCCGTATGTTGTCGAAGGCCATGAGCGTGCTGAACGACCGCGAACGCCGCATCTTCGAGGCTCGCCGCCTTGCTGAAGATCCGGTAACGCTGGAAGATCTTTCGGCCGAGTTCGATATCAGCCGCGAGCGTGTCCGCCAGATCGAAGTCCGCGCCTTTGAAAAGGTGCAGGATGCGGTCCGCAAGGAAGCGCTGGAGCGTGCCAAGGCCGTGCGTGTGGTCGAAGCCACCGCATAAGCTGGTCGTCATCTGAAATCAAAAAAGGCGGGTCCCTGCGGCCCGCCTTTTATTTTGCGTGATTTCCGAGGCTCCGCGACGCCGGCCTTACTGGCTGGTCGAGAGATCTCCGAGCGCTGTCCATTCCTTGATCGCCGTGTTGAAGGCATTCCCGCCTGTGGCGCCCTTCTGCATGGTCAGCAGCGCACGGCGGCCGTTGCGATAGGTGACCGGAATGTCGATCCAGTCGCGCGTGGCAAGCAGGTCCAGATTGGCCTTGCGCGCATCCGGATAGTCGTTGAGCGCGATCATGTGAAAATCGTCGGTAATTTTGGCCGGCACCGCAATCAGCGGATCGCCGCGATCCTGCTCCGTACGTTTCATCGAGATGCGCTGGACGCTATCGATGCTGCCGCCTTCGAAATTCGGCGGAACGGAGAAGACGATCTCGACCAGATGGCTTGCCGGCAGCGACGGGTCGGAATTGCGCTTGAAGGTTACAAGCGCCGAAAGATTGCGCTCCGGAACGGTGACATTGCCCTGCACGGTGGCTTCCTGGCGGCCGTCCTGTCCGGCTTCATGCTGAACGGTCCAGACGACCGACCCCTCGATTGCCGTCGGCGAGCTTTCGCCGATCCGCTCCTCATAGAGGAACATCTTTTCGGTGGCGCCGATAGGTGTGTTCTGCGCCGCAGGTGCTGCGGCAGGGCCGTTCGGCGTCAGGTTTTCAGCAGGCGCAGCATCGGACTGGACACTCGGCGTGCTGGTATCGGCTGCAGCAACGTTCTGCGCGGCAACCGACTTGCCTTCCGCCGTCGGCGTTCCCGGCACTGCTGCAGGGCCGCTATCGACTTCGGTGCCATCGGCGAGCAGCCGCTGGGTAAACTTGGTATTGGCAGCCGAACCGTCCAGCGAGGCAACTTCCTGGTTGGGTCGCGCCGGCGGCGTGGTAGCACTTTGATCTGCCGGCTGGGCCGTGGCCGGCGTACTGTTTTGCTGCACCGGAGGCGTTGTGGCTGGCGTCGTCACAGTCTCGTCGCGCGCAGCCTGTGACGGCGCTGAGCTGACGAGACCATCGACCATTTCCATCACCGCTTCGCGGTTCATCCAGCCCGCGTAGGCGGCGCCACCGAGAATGCCGAGCGTAACGAGAATCGCCAGAATGGTGCCGATGCCGAAGCGTCGGCGCTTCGGTTCCATGCGGAAACTCTTGCCCTGCATCTTCGAGGCAACGATCTGGTCCAGATCCATCGGCGGATTGCTGTCGTCGTCATCGGTCGCAGCGTTGCGGCGGTCATAACCACGCAGCGTCCGCGCCTCACGCCAGCCTTCGCTTGGCGCTGCGGCCGGTGCGGGAGCTGCAGAGCCGGAACCGTTGCCAGCATGCACTTCCGCAAAGATATCGACGTCGTCGAAATGCGCGGAAGCTGGTGTCTTCTTGTCCGTACCAGCCTCGATCGGCGGCAGATCGTCGAAAGCGGCAGCTTCCCAGGAGAAATTTTCCTTGGCAGCCGGCATGACGGCCGGCGAAGCGCTGTTTCTGAGCGTTGAAACCTCATTGAGAGCGCGTGCCGAAGCATCGGCGGGAACGGCGGGCGTTGCCTCAGCATAGGAATGGAGTTCTTCGCGCGCCCATTCGGTCTCAGCTTCCTGCGCTACAGGAGCCAGTGTTTCGGCAGCCGGCTCGGACCACATGCGATCGAAATGCGCTGCCGCATCCATTGCAATAGGTTCTTCGCGCGTGTGCTCGATGAAGTCGCTGGTTTGCGGCTGCGATTGGGGTTCGAAATCGGCCATCGGCTCGACGAGCCGGTTGGACGCACGGTCAAGGCCGCGTGGAGCCGGCTGATGAGCCTCTTCGCGCTGAAGCTCTTCTTCCACCTCATGGGCGGTTTCGGCTACCGGCTCTGCAGCGACCTCTTCCGGCCGCGGTTCTTCCGGATAATATTCCTCTACCGGCTCATGAGGGCTCTCGGGCTCGGCGTGAACCTCTGCCTGCTCCGGCGCGCGCCATTCGTCTGCAGGCGCTTCTTCCTCATGAGGCGGATGCCATTCGGCGTGCTCGGGCACCACCTCTTCGGCGGCAGCCGCCGCCTGAACGACCTCCTCTGGCTCAGCAGGCTGCTCGTAGGCGGGATGTTCTACGTCCTCCTGCTGCTCATGGCTTTCGGAGACGGGTTCCTCAGCAGCAGGGGCCGTCTCCGTGACAGGCTCATGTTCGAGCGCGGGCTCCTCATGGACCTCAGGCTCCGGAGCGGCGGCGACCGGTTCCTCGACAGGCACGGCTTCCGAGTGTTCGCCCTCGACTTCGCGGATTGCGGCCTCGAGCTTTTCGAGCTGGCGTTGCAGCATGGCTTCCGGCGGACGCGGCTTCATGTTCTCGAGCTGCCGCTGCACTGCGCCGCGCGCACGCTCGTAGACCTTCACCCGCATCTCGGGCGTATTTTCAGACAGGCCGTCGACTGCCCGCCGAATAACTGCAATAAAATCCGCCATCAGTACTTTCTCAAGAAGTCCGGCACACTCCCGAACACTCGCCCTAGGTGACCCGCGACATTAATCCTCAAACGGATCAGTCACAAGTATGGTGTCGTCACGCTCAGGGCTTGTCGAGAGAAGCGCGACAGGCGCGCCGATCAGCTCTTCGACCTGGCGAACATATTTGATCGCCTGCGCCGGCAGATCCGCCCAGCTGCGGGCGCCAACCGTCGATTCCTTCCAGCCTTCCAGCGTGACGTAGATCGGCTCGACCCGAGCCTGTGCCGCTTGGCTTGCCGGAAGATGATCGATCTGTTCGCCATCGAGATTGTAGCCGACGCAGATCTTCAGTTCGTCGAGACCATCGAGCACATCGAGCTTTGTCAGCGCAATGCCGCTAATGCCATTGGTGGCGACCGACTGGCGCACCAATGCAGCGTCAAACCAGCCGCAACGGCGCTTGCGCCCCGTCACCGTGCCGAACTCATGGCCCTTCTCGCCAAGGAACTGACCGATCTCGTCCGTCAATTCGGTCGGGAACGGACCTTCGCCGACTCGCGTCGTATAGGCCTTGGTGATGCCGAGGATGTAGCCGAGCGAACCCGGACCCATGCCCGAACCGGCAGCGGCCTGGCCGGCCACCGTGTTGGACGAGGTCACGAAGGGATAGGTGCCGTGATCGATATCGAGGAGGCTGCCCTGCGCACCTTCGAAGAGGATGCGGGCGCCCTTGCGGCGCTGCTTGTCGAGGAACAGCCAGACCGTATCGCGGAAAGGCAGCACACGATCGGCGATCGAGGTCAGTTCATCCATGATTGTCTGGTGGCTGACTTCGGCAACGCCGAGGCCGCGGCGAAGCGCGTTATGGTGGGTCAGGATGCGATCGACCTTGCCCGGCAAGGCTTCGAGGTCCGCGAGATCCATGACGCGGATGGCACGACGGCCGACCTTGTCTTCATAGGCCGGGCCGATGCCGCGCCGCGTCGTGCCGATCTTGGTGCCGCTGTTGGAGGCTGCATCTTCGCGGTAGGCATCGAGCTCGCGGTGCAGGGAAAGGATGAGGGTCGCGTTGTCGGCGATGCGCAGGTTCTCAGGCGTCACCTTCACGCCCTGCGCTTCCAGCCGGCCGATCTCGGCGATCAACGCATGCGGATCAACGACGACACCGTTACCGATGACGGCCATCTTGCCGGGGCGTACGACGCCGGAAGGCAGCAGCGAGAGCTTGTAGCTCGTACCGTCGATGACGAGCGTATGGCCGGCATTGTGTCCGCCCTGATAGCGCACAACGATGTCAGCACGTTCCGAAAGCCAATCGACAATCTTGCCCTTGCCTTCGTCGCCCCACTGCGAACCGACCACGACCACGTTCGTCATCAAACTCTTCCTGTTACCGGCGGAGAACCGCACACCTGCTCAAACCCGCGCATCTATAAAGCTTTGTTTTTGGGAAAGCGACCCTGTTGTCACAGCAGATTCGGCTTTTTACGTGACAAATCAGCCGCCGGCAGGCTAAGCCCCGTCATAAAAAGCCTGCCAGAGACGACAAAGACGGGAAGATCCCCTTGCAAGCTACGGCCTATATCTGCCTCGTCATTGCAACTCTCTGCTGGGGCGGCAATGCCGTGGCAGGCAAGCTGGCGCTCGGCCATGTCAGCCCGATGATGCTGACCTTCCTTCGCTGGTTCCTGGCTGTCGTGCTGATCGCCGCCGTCTCGCTGCCACAGTTGAAGAAGGACTGGCCGGTGGTGCGCAAGAACCTGCCCCTCCTCTTCTTCTATGGCGTGATCGGCTACACGACCTTCAATGCCATGCTCTATTCGGCCGTGCAGTACACGACGGCAATCAATGTCGCGATCGAGCAAGCCGGCATTCCCATGCTGATCTTCCTGTTGAATTTCGTCTTTTTCCGCACCGGCGTTTCGCTGGCCCAGGTCGTCGGCTTCGGCATGACGCTTGTCGGCGTCGCACTGACGGCTGCCCATGGCGATCTTGCAACCCTGCTGCAGCTCAGCCTGAACCGCGGAGATGGATTGATGCTGATCGCTGTCGCCGCCTATGCCGTCTATACGATCTTCCTGCGCTGGAAGCCCGTCGTCGACTGGCGCACGCTGATGGCGATTCCCGCGCTCGGCGCGGCGCTGACTGCCCTGCCACTGCTTCTATGGGAAGCCTCCCGCGGTGCGGCCCAATGGCCTGATGACAAAGGCTGGGCGATTGCCTTCTATACGGCAATCTTCGCCTCGCTGCTGGCGCAGATACTCTATATCAGGGGCGTCGAGGAAATCGGCGCCAATCGCGCCGGCCTGTTCATCAATCTCGTCCCGGTTTTCGGCACGCTGCTTTCTGTCGCCCTGCTCGGCGAAACGCTGCAGCTTTTCCACATGATTGCGCTGGTGCTGACGCTCGGCGGCATCGCTATCGCCGAAAAGGGCCGGCCAAAAACGGCTGCGCCCACCGTGCCCGCTTCACCGGTCGACTAACCAAGCTCCAGCGTCGTCACACCATAGACGTTCTTCAGCGGGATTTCCGGCGCCGGACCGCGATACATGCGCGCGGTTTCCATGACTGGCTCGAGCCCTACGCTTTCTGCAAGTGCAATAGCCTCGGCATTGGCCGAGGGGATATCGATATAGATCGACGCGCCATGCGCCTGAGGAATGAGGCCGGCCAGAAGAGCGGCGGCGCTATCTGCGTCGCCAGCAAAAAGCGGGCCGATCTTGTAGCCCTCATAACAGCGGCGGATCGTACCGTAACCGCGGATCTTGCCGCTCTTGCGCACGACGACCGAGCTGCGCCCCTTGCGGCCCGTGCACCAGGCGGCAAGGAAGGCCGCGCGTGGCTGCGGAAAAATACCGCTGTCATAGCGAAGCAGGCCTTCGAGCCTCGCATCCGGGACCGGCTGCGCGACGAGTGACGACTGCGGCACCGATGTCGGCACGCCGCCATAGCGGATCGTGTTATAGGCGACCTCGAAACCGGCCTTGCGGTAGGCTGCCTGCTGAGCCGCAACCCCATCGAGGCCGATCGTGCGGTCTCCCGCCGAAGCGATGCCGGCGTTCCAGATCGCCTTGCCGAAGCCCCGGCCACGGAAATCGGGATGCACGATGTAAAGACCGAGAAAGGCAAAATTGTCGCCATACTTGACGACCGAGATAGAACCGACCGGCACCTCACCGATGGCGCCGACGAAAAATCCGGAAGGATCAGCTTCGTGGAATGCGATCGCGTCGTCGAGGCCGGGATTCCAGCCCTCCTGACGTGCCCATTCCAGCGCAAGCTCCAGTTCGCCGGGCCGCATGGAACGAACGGCAAATTCCGAATTCATGCAACCTTCCCAGATTGAAACCCGCAAGTCCATTCCGCCATGCGCCAAGCAATCGTCAAGTCGATTGTCCCTGCGCTCAGACCGGTCATGATGAACTCGCGTTCACGGCTTGAACGATGTGTGTCGTCGTTTTGAAATGCAATGCAAAAGAACTTCGATCTCGCCTTACCATGAAACAATGTAATTGCAATCTCAAGAAAATTACTGCGCCCGCCGGATCCTTCCGGCGGGCGCAAATCGAAAGACGACATATGAAGTATTTAAGCCTTAGCGCAGAAACGGACCCAGCGCTTCGGCAGTACCGATGGTCTGGGCAGCCTGGCTGAGAACACTGTCGAAAACGAAGCCGACAACGATGGTCAGCTGCTGCGAATAGGCCCTCAGCTGATAGCCCTCGCCTTCGACCTGTGCCGGAGCGCTCAGGGCAAAGGGAATGTTCGGGCGAACGAAGCCAATGCTCGTTGTCAGCGGCTCCTCGGGCAGATGGCCGATGGCCGACGTGTATATGAGATCGCGGCCGAAACCGCCCGGGCCAAAGGCGAAAGCCGGCTGGCTTACAGCCGATACCGTCATTGCGAGCGTCGCGGCGAGAAGAAGTCTGCTCATCTTAAAGTCCCCTTTTCCAGTCGGCCGGCGATTTCCGCCTGGCCGCAGCGCCGGTCGCATCTGTCCATGCCCGGCCGCTTTCATGAGGGGCACTCTACATGCCAGTATTTGCAGGCTTTTTAAGCCGATCCGTACAATTTTATTGAAACGCGATTTTTTAGACTGTCGCTGTTCAAGCAGAAAACAATCTTTACCATACGCCTTGACGTTATCTTCGCATCCTTACTTTTAAGGTGCCTCAAAACGAAACAGGGGCAAAAACGATGCACGAAGTTCCAGTCAAATCCCGTATTATCCAGAACGTCTATTTCAGCCAGGAAGACGGGCGCCTGCGCATCTGCTTCCGCAACGGCGAAGAACGCCTGTTCGAAGACGTACCGGCTGACGACGTCAGCACCATGGTGATGGCGCCCTCCCCGGGCCAGTATTATATCGACCGCATCAGAAAGCGTTACCGTCGCATCGCAGCTTAAAGCACTTCGGTACTTTTACCGGCGCGGCTTTAAATCGATTACGCCGCGCCAGGTGAGATCGATTGCCACATCGGTCCGAGCCTTATAAATGATGATTTCCATTGTCCGAGGTCTCGCGAACTGACAATGCCATCGTCCGATCAGAACATGAAACTGGCGCCGCAGCCGCGAAAGGGCCGCGCCGTCATGTGGCTGCTGATTGTTCTGTCCGTTTCAATTATTGGCGCAACGGTGCTGCTGTCGAATGACATGCGGCACCTGAAGTCGCTGGCCCACTACTTCGGCATAGAGCTTTTTCTGCCCGCCGCACCCCCGCCTCCCCCGCCGCCCAAGGTCTTCCGCCGCACCGAACCTGTCAGCATCAAGATCGCACCGCGCATGTTCGACCCGCCGCAGCCGGCGCTCGCGAGCGTTTTCCTGCGCACCTGGCGGATTTCCGGCCCGGTCATGTGCGAAGCGCTGCGCTCAGCCGGCGTGGAAACCAGCGAATGGGCGGAAACGGCGTTCAATTCCGATACGTTCGAATGCTCCTACGAACATGTCTACAAGAAGGAGAAGGAGCACGTCGTCAGCTCGCTCTTCCTCGTCGTGCGCGGCAATGGCAGAGGCACGATTACGAGCATGCGCGTGAAGCTCCTCGGTCCCGCGACCGACAGCAACGGACAGCTTGATCCCAGCATATCGCGCATCTTTGAAACCATGCTGACTCAGCCGGCGTGGCTGGATTTCCATGATGCACTGACGGCAATCCGCAATCTCAGGGATGTGAAGGAGGAAGGCTTCGGTGCCCTCATCAATTTCACCCAGGAATATTCTCGGCCGGGCGCCTTCAACTTCACGCTCCTGCTTCAGGAGGCCTCCGCCCAACAGCGCCGCACGAAGGATTACTTCTCCCCGAAGACCTGGCTGCCCGCGCCCGACCCCTCCTGGCAGGTGCCGGAACTCATCTTCTGGCGACGCGCCTGATCACTTCGCGCTGGCAACGAGCTGCACCTCGGGCATGTCGTTGAGCAACCCGGCGAGGTCCTGACCGTCCCGCCGGCAACTCACCATGAACAGCTTCGGCGCTAACTCCTTGCTGCTGCATTCGATGAAGCTGCGGCGCAAGGCAGTCCGCAGCAGGCCCGCTGCATTCTGGCCGCAGGCAAGGCGCCGACCCTGCGCATCGGCGCAAAGCGCCCGCGGGGCGATCCGCGCGACACCGGCAATGACGAAGGTGTTGCCATCAAGGGAAAAGGTCGCATTGTCGATGACCTTCAGGGCCGGGCCGGCAGAAAACTTGAAGGGATAGCGATCGGGCTCGCGTTCATAGGGCTGATGGCTCAGATCGATATGAACCGGCACGAGGGTCCAGATCGCTCCACTTTCTGCATCCATCCGTGGCGTCGCATCGACCGGAGAGGCGATCAGATAGGAGGCGAAAGCCATCCTGCCCACAACGGCCACGAGCGCGCAACAGATGCGGCCGAAAAGAATGATCAGCTCTGCAATCACCCGCAAGGACATCCCCATTTCAAGGCTGGACGAAACGCTTTTGAACGCTCGCTCAGGGAGCATTGTTCCGCTGCAGGTTGCGCTTAATTGTCATAACGCTTTCGGGCTAATTTAGAGCGTCAAACTTCAGACGCATTTAACTCAAAATAGGTAGGGCTCCACTCTTTGGATCCTTGACTTGAATCGACCAGAGATTAGCTTGACGCTGTCTTGAACCACTCGTCGGATCCAGCAGCCACCTCTCGCGCGCGAAACACATCGGGGAGTACCGCATGGAAACTAGACTGCAGTCCAAACTCATTGAAGCGATCGATTACAAGCGCGAGACTCGACACCTCACGCTCTATCTGACCAACGGTCAACGTCGTCATTACGAAGATGTCCCTGAAGGCATCGTCGTCGGACTGACCGCAGCAGCTTCTCCTGGCGACTTCTACATGAGCCAGATCCGGGGCCGCTTCCGCACTACCTGAAAAATACGGCACGCACCCAAGGCGTGCCGTGTCAGTGCACTGAGAGTTAGCTTAAAGTGCTCGCCGACTGGATCGTTCGAACCGAAATCGGCTTCCCATTCCATTCATCGACTAAACTTCATCCGCAAATCTCAACCGGCCACACTTCGCGATTTGCCGCCGTGGCCGTTTGATGCAAGAAGGCGCCCCGTATCGGCGGCGTTGGAGGGATAGCCGAGCGCAAAACCCTGCAGGCTGTCGCAGCCGAGCCATGACAGCGTCACGGCATGGGCTTCGGTCTCCACCCCTTCCGCAATCACTTCCACATCGAGAGCCTTGGCAATCTCGACGATCGATCCGACCACGCGCCTCTGCTCAGCCGATTCCACCACATCGGTGACGAGTTGGCGGTCGATCTTCAGCCGCTTCGGTTTCAGTCGCACGAGGCCGATGAGCGAGGCATGGCCGGAACCGAAGTCATCGATCTCGATATCGATGCCCATCTGCTTGATGAGGTCGATATTGGCGAGGAATTTCTCATCGCAATCGTCGAGGAAGATCGTCTCCACGAGCTCGAAGACGATGGCACCCGGCGGAATGGCCAGCCGGCGCAACTTGTCCAGCAGAGCAGGATCGGCAAGACGCCCGGGCGAGATGTTCACGGCGATCCGCGGCACATGGTAGCCCAAGGCCTGCCAGGCGACGCGATCTTCAAGCGCGCGCTGCAGAACCGCGGCATCGATTTCCGCCGAAAGCCCGTATTCATCCGCAATGCGCAGGAAGACGCCTGGCGCAAGCACGCCCTTTTCCGGATGGTTCCAGCGTGCCAGCGCCTCCAGCCCCGTGATCTCGCGGGTGCGCGCATCGAGCTGCACCTGGTAGTAGGGAATGATCTCACCCTGCTCCAGGGCCTGGGCGAGATCTTCGGCCAAGCGACGCTTGCCGCGCAAATCGTCCTGAAGCTGTCGGCTGAAGAATTCGATACGATTACGGCCGAGCTTTTTTGCCTGGTAGAGCGCCAGATCGGATTCGGCGAGCAGGTTGCGCGCCCTTTTGTCGCTGCTCCAGGATACGCCGATCGACGCACCGGATTGCAGCATCTCTTGCCCGAAGCGGATTTTCTTCAGCAATCGCCGCTGCACATCCTCAACGATTGCCTCCAGCGCATCGAGGCCGGCGAAATTGATCAGTACGATAACGAAATCGTCGCCGCCGACACGGGCAGCCATGCCATCTGAGGGAATGGCAGCGGCAATTCTGAGTGATGCCGTGCGCAGCACGGCATCACCGGCGGCGTGGCCATGGCTGTCATTGATCTGTTTGAACTGGTCGAGATCGAGATGCAGAACGGCAAGCGTCGACACGCTCTTATCCGCCAGCAACGCCGCGAGCCGCCTGTCGAACAGGCGCCGGTTCGGCATGCCGGTCAGGTAATCATGATTGGCGACATGCTCGATCCGCGCATTGCTTTCTTCAAGCGCCAGCGCCCGGGCCTCGGCCATCATCTTCTGCTTGCCGAGCTCGGCATTGAGCAGCACATCGGATGTCACGTCCCATTCGGCACCGATGAAAGAGGGTGTGCCCTCCTCATCGACATAGAAATGTGCACGCGACCTTAAATGCCTGATTTCTCCGCTCGGCAGAATGATACGAAACTGGGAGTTATAGGCACCGCGGGCGGCAACCGCTTTTTCGAAATCCCGCTCGGCCTGCCCCCTGTCGTCAGGATGTATGGCCTCGGACCAGACAGAGGTCGGCACCTCTCGATTTGTCTGACCGGTGCCATAGAGGCGATGCATCTGCGCGTCCCAAAGAATAGCATCCTTGTTGATGCTGTGCTCCCACACACCAATTTGCGAAGCATCAAGCGCCAGCTCCAGTCGCCGAAGAAGATCCTGGAACTCTCGCTCTGATCGCGTTGGTTTATTCTCGGGCAATTTCGTTTCAGCCTTCGAAGCCTGCAAAAACTCATAATATAGTCGCAAGCCCTCATTAATGAAGCCTTTTCGTAAGTACCGAACTAGTTACTAGGTGAACTCTTCGTTACGACTGCCTTCTTTTCAATCAGTATTGTTTTAATCAGTGATTGTGTCGCGGTGGGTTCCTGGCAATCCGCCGGAACTCTGCTGCCCCCTCGATGACCGCACCATCTGACAGCTGCGTCACCGTTTTCCGGTAGATGCGCTGCCATGGCGTCGCATCGGCCGGCACCGGCGGGATTCCGTCGCCCTTGCGTCGCTCGATTTCAGCCTCGTCAACCAGCATATCGCAACGCCCCTGATTGAAATCGATGCGAATGATGTCGCCGGTCCTGAGCCACGCGAGCCCGCCGCCTGCCGCACTTTCCGGGGAGGCATTGAGGATCGACGGACTGTCCGAAGTGCCGGACTGGCGCCCGTCACCGATCGTCGGCAAGCTCTTGATACCGCGCTTCAGGATATGATCCGGCGGCTGCATGTTGACCACTTCTGCAGAGCCCGGCCAGCCGAGCGGACCGGCGCCGCGGATGGCGAGGATCGTGTTCTCGTCGATGCCGAGCTCCGGATCGTTGATGCGCTTGTGGTAATCCTCCGAACCGTCGAAGACGACAGCCTTGCCCTCGAAGACGCCTTCGCGGCCCGGCTCCTGCAGATACCGCTTGCGGAAATCCTCGGATACGACGCTCATCTTCATGATGGCAAAATCGAAGAGGTTGCCCTTGAGTACGAGGAAGCCCGCACGCTCCTTCAGAGGGTCGCTGTAAGGTTTGATGACGTCGCGGTCGCGCGCCTCGCGCCCTCGCAGATTCTCCGCCATGGTCTTGCCGGTGACGGTGCGACAGTCGCCGTCGAGCTTGCCGGCCTGCAGCAATTCCCACATGACAGCAGGGGTGCCGCCGGCACGGTGGAACTTCTCGCCGAGATAGGCACCAGCCGGCTGCACATTCGCCAGCAGCGGAATATCGAAACCATGCACCTGCCAATCCTCGGGATACAACTCGACCCCGGCATGCTTCGCCATGGCGGCAAGATGCGGCTGGGCGTTCGTCGAGCCACCAATCGCCGAATTGGTTTTGATGGCGTTGAGGAAGGCTTCGCGCGTCAGGATATCGGACGGCTTCAGGCCTTCGAATACGATCTCTACGGCGCGACGACCGGTGCGATAGGCCATCTGGCCCCGCTCGCGATAGGCAGCAGGAATATTGCCGCAGCCTGTCAGCGACAGGCCAAGCGCCTCGGCCAGCGCATTCATGGTCGAGGCCGTGCCCATCGTGTTGCAATGGCCGACGGAGGGTGCCGAATCGAGCGCCGTCTGCAGGAATTCCTCTTCGTCGATCTCGCCTGCCGCGAGCTTCCGGCGCGACTGCCAGATCGCCATGCCCGAGCCGGCGAGTTTTCCTTCATGCCAGCCGTCGAGCATTGGCCCGCCGGAGAGAACGATTGCCGGAATATCGACCGTCGAAGCTGCCATGATCGCCGAAGGCGTGGTCTTGTCGCAGCCGGTCGTCAACACGACTCCGTCGAGTGGATAGCCGTAGAGAATTTCGACAAGGCCGAGATAGGCGAGATTGCGGTCGAGTGCTGCCGTCGGGCGCTTGCAGTTCTCGAAGATCGGATGCGTCGGAAATTCGATCGGGATGCCGCCCGCATCGCGGATGCCGTCCCGCACGCGCTTTGCCAATTCGATATGGACGCGGTTGCAGGGGGTCAAATCGCTGCCGCTCTGGGCGATACCGATGATCGGCTTGCCGGACCGCAGCTCCTCCGGCGTTACCCCGTAATTCATGAAGCGCTCCAGATAGAGCGCCGTCATGTCGATATGATCGGGATTGTCGAACCAGTCCTGCGAACGCAGGCGGCGCTTGGCGGTCTTGCTGTCGGTCATCTCTTTCCTCCCGGTCGGGCATTCCAGTCTTCGAGATGGAGCAGCAAGGCGCTGTGATCCGTCTCGCCGTTGCCCCTGGCAACAAATTCTGTGAATTCGGCATGAACCGCTTCCGTCAGCGGCAAGGTCAGAGAAAGGGCTTTCGCCGTCGCCATGACGGCGTCGAGATCCTTCAACTGGTTGGCCGAAGAACCACCCGGCGCGAACTGCCGGTCGATCATGCGCTTGCCGTGGATCTCCAGAATGCGGCTGTCTGCAAAGCCGCCACGCACCGCGTCCCGGAAGGCGGCCGGCGAACCACCGCCGGCCTCGATCAGCATCATCGCCTCCGCGACGGCGCCGATCGTCACCGCAACGATCTGCTGGTTGGCAAGTTTGGCAAGCTGCCCGGCCCCATGTGGGCCGACATGCGTGACCTGCCCCATCGGCGCGAAGACATCCGAAAGTTCGGCGATGACGACAGCATCCCCACCCGCCATGATGGCAAGCGTCCCGGCCGAAGCTCCGACCACGCCGCCGGAAACCGGCGCATCGATATGGCGGATGCCGCGCTTGGCAAGCTTCTCGGCATGTTCCCGCGCGAAAGGCGGAGCGATCGAGCTCATGTCGATGACAACAGCACCCGGCTTCATGGCCTCGACGGTGCCCATGTCGAACAGCACTTGGCTGACGGCCTGAGCATTGGTCAGCATGGAGATGACGACATCGGCTGTGGAAGCAGCCTCCGAAGGCGTAGAAGCTATAATGGCACCATCGCCGGACAGCGCCTTAGCCTTGTCTCGGTCACGATTCCAGGCGGTAACAGAAAAGCCTGCACCCAGTAAACGCCGCGCCATCGGCGCACCCATGAGCCCCGTACCGAGGAAAGCGATCTTCCGCTTTCCTCTGTTTTCCAATGCGTGTGTCACCCAGCCCTCCCGAACTGTTGCCTGCCCTTGATACCCCCCTCACCTCAGCATGCAACCGTTTTGATGGACGTAACGCATTTTTGTCTCATCGCCTAAAAACGAAACGGGCGAGGACCGAGGCCCCCGCCCGATTTACCCGACAAAGGAGAGGTTATTCCGCAGCGACCTTCATATGGTCGTCCTCGTCCTGCGGATGATTGTCGTTGTGCTGAACCAGCGGGCGGTTGCCCGTCATCCGGCGCAGAAGCACGTAGAATACCGGCGTCATGAAGATGCCGAAGAAGGTGACGCCGATCATGCCCGAGAAGACCGCGACACCCATGGCCGCTCGCATTTCGGAACCCGCACCGGTCGAGGTGACGAGCGGCACGACGCCCATGATGAAGGCCATCGAAGTCATCAGGATCGGGCGCAGACGCAGGCGGCTGGCCTCGATCGCAGCTTCACGCGGCGTCCTGCCTTCGAACTCCAGTTCGCGGGCAAATTCCACGATCAGGATCGCGTTCTTGGCCGATAGACCGACAAGGACGACGAGGCCGATCTGCGTGAAGATGTTGTTGTCTCCACCCGTGAGCCAGACGCCGGTCAAGGCGGCCAGAACACCCATCGGCACGATCATGATGATCGCAAGCGGCAATGTCAGGCTTTCATACTGGGCAGCGAGCACGAGGAAGACGAGCAGCAAGGCCAGCGGGAAGACAACGATGCTGGAGTTACCGGCAAGGATCTGCTGGTAGGTCAGGTCCGTCCACTCGAAGTCGATGCCAGCAGGAAGTGTCTCATGCAGGATCTTCTCGATCGCCGCCTGAGCCTGCCCGGACGAGAAGCCCGGAGCCGGACCGCCGTTGATATCGGCAGCGAGGAAGCCGTTATAGCGGTTCGCACGCTCCGGACCGGTGCTTGCATCCACCTTCAGGAGAGCTGCAAGCGGGATCATCTGGCCCGATGCCGAGCGAACCTTCAACTGGCCGATATCTTCCGGCTGGGCGCGGAACTTGGCATCGGCCTGCACACGGACGCTGTAGGTACGGCCGAAGGCGTTGAAATCGTTCACATAGAGCGAACCGAGATAGATCTGCAGCGTCTGGAAGACGTCGGTGACGGAAACTCCAAGCTGCTCGGCCTTGGCGCGGTCGAGATCGGCATAGAGCTGCGGCACGTTGATCTGGAAGCTGGAAAACAAACCAGCAAGTTCAGGCGTCTGATAGGCCTTGGCAAGCACTGCCTTGGTCGCTTCGTCGAGCGCCTGATTGCCCAAGCCTGCGCGATCCTCGATCTGCAGCTTGAAGCCGCCCGTCGTGCCGAGGCCGTTGACCGGCGGCGGCGGGAACATGGCGATGAACGCATCCTGGATGACGCCGAACTTCTGGTTCAGCGCCATGGCAATTGCCCCACCCGAAAGATCAGGCGTCTTGCGCTCCTCGAAATCCTTCAGCGTCACGAAGACGATGCCGGCGTTCGAAGAGTTGGTGAAGCCGTTGATCGACAGGCCCGGGAAGGCGATCGCGTTGGCAACGCCCGGCTGCGCCAGAGCGATGTCGGTCATGCGCTTGATGACGCCTTCCGTACGGTCGAGGCTTGCGGCATCCGGCAACTGGGCAAAGCCGATCAGATACTGCTTGTCCTGCGACGGCACGAAACCGCCCGGTACCGTATTGAAGATGCTGTAGGTCGCTCCCACCAGCGCAAGGTAGATCACCATGACGATGCTCTTGCGCGATACCAGACCGCCGACGCCCTTGCCGTAGGCGTTCGAACCGGTGCCGAAAGCGCGATTGAAGCCACGGAAGAACCAGCCGAAGATCGCGTCCATGAACCGCGTCAGCCAGTCCTTCGGCGCATGGTGACCCTTCAGCAGAAGGGCGGCCAGAGCCGGAGACAGCGTCAGCGAATTGAAGGCCGAAATGACAGTCGAGATCGCGATCGTCAGCGCGAACTGGCGATAGAACTGACCCGACAGACCGGAGATGAAGGCGAGCGGCACGAAGACCGCGACGAGCACCAGCGCGATGGCGATGATCGGGCCGGAGACTTCCTTCATGGCCTTGTAAGTCGCCTGACGCGGACTGAGCCCGGCCTCGATGTTGCGTTCGACGTTTTCAACGACGACGATTGCGTCATCCACAACGATACCGATCGCCAGCACCAGACCGAAAAGGCTGAGTGCATTGATCGAGAAGCCAAACATGTACATGACCGCGAATGTACCGATGATGGATACCGGAACGGCAATCAGCGGGATGATCGAAGCACGCCATGTCTGCAGGAACAGGATGACGACGAGAACGACGAGCGCGATGGCTTCGAGCAGCGTGTCGATGACCTTCTCGATCGAGGCGCGAACGAACTTCGTCGTATCATAGACGATCTCGTACTTCACGCCTGAAGGCATGGCCAACTGCAGCTCGTCCATCGTCGCGCGAACATTATCGGCGATCTCGATCGCGTTCGAACCCGGCGCCTGGAGAACGGCAACGGCGACAGCCGGCTTGCCGTCGAGCAGCGAACGCAGCGTGTAGTCCGCAGCACCCAGTTCGATCCGGGCAACGTCGCGCAGACGAGTAATCTCGCCATTGGCGCCCGTCTTGACGATGATGCTGCCGAATTCCTCGGGCGTGCGCAGACGACCCTGGGCGTTCACGTTGAGTTGAAGATCGACCCCCGGCTGGCTCGGCGAAGCGCCGATGATGCCGGCAGCAGCCTGAACGTTCTGCGAGCTGATCGCATTACTGATGTCGCTTGCGGCAAGATTATGCTCGGCTGCCTTCTGCGGATCGATCCACACACGCATGGAATAGTCGCCGGCACCGAAGACCTGCACCTGGCCGACACCGGCGATACGGGCAAGCCGGTCCTTGACGTTCAGCGTCGCATAGTTACGCAGATAGGTGATGTCATGGCTGTTCCCGTCGGAGACGAGGTTGACGACCATGATGAAGTCGGGCGAGCTCTTGACCGTGGTAATGCCGAGCGCGCGAACTTCCGCCGGCAGGCGCGGTTCGGCCTGCGACACTCGGTTCTGCACGAGCTGCTGTGCCTTATCGGGGTCGGTACCGAGCTTGAAGGTGACGGTGACGTTCAAGGCGCCGTCAGACGTCGCCTGGCTTGACATGTAGAGCATGCCCTCGACGCCATTGATCTGTTCTTCGAGCGGTGTGGCTACCGTTTCGGCGATGACCGACGGGTTTGCGCCGGGATAGGTGGCATGCACGACGATCGACGGCGGCACGACCTCGGGATATTCGGAGATCGGCAGCGCCCGGAGGCCGATGAGGCCGGCGACCACGATGAGGACCGAAAGAACACCGGCAAAGACGGGGCGGTCGATAAAGAATCTGGATATGTTCATTTTAACGCCCTCTCCGGGGTGAACATGGATGCAAAGTCCCTCGCCGGCGGCTTAAAGGCGCACCGGCAGGTCATGTTATCTGGTGTAACGGCCGCCTCCCCGAGGGAAGGCAGCTCAGATCTTACTGAGCGGTCGCGACCTTCTCTTCCATCTGGGGTGCTACGACTGCACCCGGACGGATACGCTGAAGGCCGTTGACGACGATCTTGTCGCCGACTTCGAGGCCGTCTTCGACCACGCGCTGGCCATCGAACAGCGAACCAAGCTTGATCTGCCGGTAGTTGACCTTGTTCTCACCATCGACGACGAAGACGAATTTCTTGTCCTGGTCGGTTCCGACGGCGCGGTCACTGATGACGATCTTGTTCTCGGCCTTCGGCTGGCCCATGCGCACCCGAACGAACTGGCCGGGGATCAATTTGCCGCCGGGATTGTCGAAGACTGCCCGCACAGCAATGGTGCCGCTGGCAGCATCGACTTCGTTGTCGACGAGCTGAAGCTTGCCCTTGATCGGCGTCCCCTCATCGGCGAGCGTGCCGATTTCAACCGGGATCTGTTCAACAGCCGGCAATGCGGCGTCAGTCGCCGGAAGCTCCGAAAGAGCCTTCGTGACCATCTCTTCGCTGGCATTGAAGCTTGCATAGATCGGATCGACAGAGACCAGCGTCGTCAGCTCAGGCGAAGCCGAACCGGCCGCAACAATATTGCCGACCGTGACCTCGATCTTGCCAATACGGCCGGAAACCGGCGCCTGAACCTGCGTATAGTCGAGGTCGAGCTGCGCGGACTGGAGAGCCGCCTGTGCCGAACGCAGGCTCGCCTGGGCTTCGGCCAGCGTGCTCTGGCGCTGGTCGAGATCGCTCTGCGAGATTGTACGGTTGTCCGAAAGCCTGCGGCCACGGTCGAGTTCGGTCTGTGCCAGGCTGACCTTGGCTTCAGCCGAAGCGACCTGGCCCTGGGCCTGGGCGACCGCCGCCTGATAGGGCGCCGGATCGATGGCGAAAAGCAGGTCGCCCTGCTTCACCAAGGCACCTTCACGGAAATGCACGGACTGGATGGCACCCCCAACCCGGGGGCGGATCTGCACGCGGTCAATGGCCTCGAGACGACCGGAGAAATTCTCCCAGTTCGTCACATCACGGCTGGCGACGACGGCAACCGTCACCGGCACAGCGGGAGGCTGCGCAGGTTCAGAGGCGGCCGTGGCGGTTGCGCTCATCGGCAGTTCGAAAAAGATGGCAGCGGCCGAAACGGACGCAGCAACACCCAGACCGGCGCCCACCAGGGCCCAGCGCTTATTTCTGGACGTCATCGGTACTCTCCTTGCGGCCCTGAATGGCCGTAAAAAATCAGTTCGTCTTCAATGCAATTGTGGCTGAACGCTCACGTCCTGAAGAAAATCTCCAAAGTGGCGGCTGACGTTGCCCTGCCACGTGGAAGTCCCCTCAGATTTTCCGCCATAAATGGATGGCCAACCTGTCCCGGCGGGAAGGACATGCTGGCGCACGCCAACGCCTGCCTTCTTCAGGCGAGCGGCGTAACCGATAGTCTCGTCGTGCAGCGGATCGTCTTCCGCCGTGAAAATCAGAGCCGGTGCAACACCTGATATACGCGAGCACAGGCAAGGCGCGGCATAGGGATGACAGCCACCGCCGCTCAGGTAATGGCTCCAGCCTTCCGTCCAGCGCTGGCGCATGCCGATCTTCTCCGCTTTGCGGATCGAAGACGTACCCATGAAAGGATCGAGAAGAGGAGAAAGCAGGATCTGGCCGTCAAGCGCATCCGGCATCTGGTCACGTGCTTTCAGCGCAACACCGGCGGCGACGTTACCACCCGCCTCTTCGCCAGCAACGAAAAGCAGCGACTTGCGGTCGCCGAGGCCGGCCTTCTTGAGTGCGAGGTAGGAAAAGATCGAAAAGGAGACTTCGAGCGCCTTCGGAAAGACATTGCCCGAAAGCGTGCTGTAGTCGGCGGAAACGACGATCGCGCCGGCCTTTGCGAGGCTGCTTGCAATCGGGCGATCGGCCTTGGGGTCGCTGTCGAGAAACGCCCCACCATGCAGATAAAGCACGATCGGCGGACCCTTGCCGAAATCAGCGCCCATATAGACGCGCGCAGAAACGGGGCCAGCGGCCACCTTTTCCAGCACCATGTCCTTAATTTCGGGCACCATAGTCTCTATCTCTTCGCTGCTTTGCAGATGGACGGATATCCCCCGTCTCTTGCATTTTGCACTAAAAAGATATTGTTATTCAAAACCGGGAATAAGAAGCGATATCGCGATAACACTATTCCAAATCCCGAACAATGTTGCAACGCAAACTGCGGAATTGAACCGATGGATCAGCTCTCGGCAATGCGCGTCTTCATCCGCGTAGTGGAGACGGGCAATTTCACCCGCGCCGCCGACATGCTCGCCATGCCCAAGGCGACGGTGACCAATCTCATTCAAGGACTGGAAGCGCATCTGCGCACCAAGCTCCTCAACCGCACCACCCGCCGTGTCATGGTGACGACGGATGGCGCTCTTTATTATGAACGCGCCGCGCAGATCATTTCCGAGCTCGAGGAGCTGGACGGCAGTCTTTCAAACTCCCAGAGCCTGCCGACGGGCAGGCTGCGCGTCGAGATGGCGGGTGCCTTTGCCGATTCCATTCTGGTACCGGCGCTCTGTGATTTCTATCAGCGTTATCCCGATATCCGCATCGACCTCGGCGTCGGCGACCGCACCGTCGACTATCTCGCCGAAAACGTCGACTGTGCTCTGCGCGCCGGCACGCCGGCCGACCAGTCGCTGATTGCGAGGCGCGTTTCGGAAATCGAAATGATCACCTGCGCCGCCCCCCTCTACGTCGAGAAATTCGGCCTGCCGCAGCGGCCGGAAGAGCTTGAAACGGAACATTATTCCGTCAATTATTTCCGCGCCCAGAACAATCGCACGGTGCCTTTCGAATTCCGGAAGGACAATGAGAGTATCGAGGTCAATCCGCGCTATATCGTCTCCGTCAATGACAGCCGCACCTATATGACCGCGGCACTCGCCGGCCTCGGCCTCGCCCAGATCCCGATCTTCATGGCCCGTGAGCCACTGGCAAAGGGGGAACTGGTTCAGACCCTGACGGAATGGACGCGCGAGTCGCTGCCGCTCTACGTCGTCTATCCGCCGAACCGGCATCTCAGCAACAAGGTTCGCGTCTTCGTCGACTGGCTGGTGAAACTGCTGGCAGACGCAAAACTCAACGCCCGCTGACCTAGAGCCACTGGCAGAAAAGAAGCGGCCCGTGATGGGAGGGATAACCGTCACGGGCCTTGATCTGATGTCTGAAACTGAAGGCCTGTCGCACCGCAGGAAAGGCGCGGCAGGCCCTGGAGTGGAGGTCGGGAGGCGGGCGGCGATTGCCGTCCGCCTCCGTCCATTCTGATATAGGTGCGCTTAGCCGGATAGTAAGGGGCAGCTCACCAAGAGGCCGTTCACAAGTTTGCGACGATCTTTATCCGTTCGTGACGGGCTTCAGCAGATCCTCGATGCCGATGCGGCGGAAGAGTTCGGCGCGCACGCGGTCCGCAACGCCGTTGACGATCTCCGCGCCGTCTTCCGACGGATCGATATGGGTACGGAACGGCCGTTTTCCGAAGGGCATGTTCACGACATCGACGATGGCGGTTGCAACGGAAGCGGCATCTGCATCAGCGGGTTCGAGCGAGGCAAGACCTTTCAGCGCCTGTTCCGGCAGGCCCTTATAGGGACCTTCATTATATTCGGCGGCGCGGGCGGCATCGGCAGGCGAGCCGGAATGGGCGAAGTGGTTCGTACCCTTGGTGAAGGCGCCGGGAACGATGATTGCCGTTTCGATGCCCCACCGGGTTAGCTCACTGGCATAGGAAACGGCAAGCGAGTCCATGGCGGCCTTGGCGGCGAAATAGGGAGCAAGGTACGGAGGCGTACCGCCGCGGGTGCTGGAGGAAGAAACCCAGACAACCAGTCCCTTGCCCTGCTTGCGCAGATGCGGCAGCACCGCGCGGTTTACACGCTGGGTCGACAGCACGTTGATATCGAAAAGCTCGGCATATTGCTCCGGCGTAAAGGCTTCAGCCGGGCCGAAGGACATGTGGCCGGCATTATGGATGATCGTGTCGATATGGCCTTCGGCAGCGATCACCTTGGCAATGCCTGCTTCGACCGAACCTTCAGAGGCGACATCCAGTTCGACGGCCTTCAGATCGACGCCGTTTTCTTTGGAGAAGGCCTCCACTGCCTCGACTTGCGGCCGGTTGCGGCCTTCGGTTTCACGCATCGAGGCATAGACGGTGTGACCGGCCTTGGCGAGAGCGCGGGCGGTAAGAGCGCCGAAACCGCTTGAAGCGCCGGTAATGATGATGACTTGCTTGCTCATGATCCTGTTCCTTCTATGAGAGTGGGGCGGTTGAGAAAATGCGGGGAAGAGTGAGGCGGCGCGACACCGCCACGAGTTTGCGTCAGACCATGCCGCCATTGGCACGCAGCACCTGACCGTTGACCCAGGCACCATCAGGGCCGGCGAGGAAGGCAACGACACCAGCAATATCCTCAGGCGTGCCGAGACGTTCCAGCGGGTTTGCCTTGGCAAGGTGGTCGATCAGTTCGCCGGACTTGCCGTTGAGGAAGAGGTCGGTGCCTGTCGGGCCGGGAGCGACCGAATTGACGGTAATCTGGCGGCCGCGCATTTCCTTGGACATGATGGCGCCCATCGTCTCGACGGCGGCCTTCGTGGCGGCGTAGACGCTATAGGCTTCCGGCTTCAGGCCGACGACCGAGCTCGAGAAGTTGATGACCCGGCCGCCGTCACGCAGTCGCTTGGCAGCTTCGCGCAACGTGTTGAAAGTGCCCTTGAGGTTTATGCTGATCTGGCGGTCGAAGGTGGCATCATCCACGTCGGCAAGACGGGAGAGCAGCATGATACCGGCATTGTTGACGAGGACGTCGACGCCGCCGAAGGCTGCCTCTGCAGCATCGAACATGCGGCGCACGGCGTCCTCATCGGCAACGTCGGCCTGTGCCGTCAGGGCCTTGCCGCCGGCCTTCTCGATCCTCTGGGCCAGTTCTTCGGCAAGCGCCGCGTTGCCAGCGTAGTTGATAACGACGGTGAAGCCGTCCTTTGCGAGACGTTCTGCGATCGAAGCACCGATGCCGCGGGAAGCGCCGGTAACGAGAGCGACCTTGTTTTGATTGGCAGACATTTTCTTCTCCTTTGGTTCGGCGCCGCAGCGCCCTTTCGATGAGAAGAAGATGTCCCTTTTCACGTTGCGGATAATCAGCCATTATTCGGCATCACTATCCGGAAATTGCGAACAAACAAAATGGACAGATTTGATGCCATGCGGGTCTTTTCCCGTGTCGTGGAGCGCCGCAGCTTCACGCTTGCCGCCGAAGACACCGGCTTGCCGCGCTCGACGGTGACGGATGCGGTCAAGCAGCTGGAAGCGCGCCTCGGCGTGCGCCTGCTCCAGCGCACGACGCGCCATGTCAGCCCGACGCTCGATGGCGAAGCCTATTACCAGCGTTGCCTGTCGATCCTCGCCGATATCGAAGATGCCGAAGGCGCTTTCGCCGGCGCCAAGCCGAAGGGGCTACTGCGGGTCGATGTGCACGGCACGCTTGCCCGGCATTTCGTGCTGCCAAGTCTGCCGTCCTTTCTGGAAACTTATCCCGATATCGAGTTCTACATGAGCGAGGGCGACCGGCTGGTGGATCTGGTGCGCGAGGGCATCGACTGCGTGCTGCGCGTCGGTACTCCGCAGGACAGCGACATGGTCGCCCGGCGTGTCGCCATGCTGGATGAGATCACCCTCGCCTCGCCGTCCTATATCGCCGCTCTCGGTCAGCCCGAACATCCCGACAGTCTCGACGCGCACCGCATGGTCGGCTTCCGCGCGACCGGCAGCGCCGGCCCCCTACCCCTGGAATTCATCGTCGACGGCAGCGTGCGCAACATCACGATCCCCGCGACTGTGACCGTCAACGCTGCCGAAAGCTATATCTCCGCCGCTCGCATGGGGCTCGGCATGATCCAGATCCCGCGTTACCACGCCGAACAGGATCTCGCCGCCGGCACCCTGGTCCAAGTGCTCGCCGATTTTCCACTCACGCAGACGCCGGTTTCGCTGCTCTATCCGCGCAACCGCCAACTCTCACCGCGCGTACGCGTCTTCATCGACTGGTTGGTGAAGGTCTTCGCTCGACAAAACTCCGAAAACGCGGTTCACTCATATTAGCATTCTCGGAGGAACAGGCATGGCACTCAGCGACACCATGGTTTACCAGACGGATGAGGGCTTCGTCGTCGAGTTCGGCAACGAGGGTGAAGACAGGATCGCAGTCACGCTGCGCAACGCCCCCGATCTCACGCACGAAAATGCCATCGCCAGGGCGAAAGCACTGCTTTCTTCCGCATTCGAGCCCGTTCACGGTGACGGCCCTCGCAGCAAGGATGCAGCGGTCCTTGAAGAAGAGCTGCAGGAAGGCCTGGAAGATTCCTTCCCGGCGAGCGACCCGGTTTCCGTTACCAGTTCGTCGATTTCGATACGCGACCCCAATGCCGGCCACTAGATCTGTGTCGAGATGATATTGTCGACGCGGACCTCTCCGCGCACAACGCCACGCTCGGTGATATTAGTGCGCGCCGCTTCCTCGATGACGGTATAGAGCTTTTCGTTGCGGAAGGCGCTCGCGTTCTTTGTCGACTTGTCTTCCGCCGGCGAACCGTCGATCTCCAGAAAATCGAGTTCGGCTTCGGAGGCGACGACGCGTGCATCCCCTGGTGTAAGAGCAGCAACGACGACCACACCATGGGACGGCGCAAGATCCCAGTTGGGATCGTCAGGGGCGGCGGCGGGAACCAGCCGGTAGAGCTTGAGATCATCCATGATCCATTTCCTTGCGATTGTTGGCTTGCGTTCCAAACGCCGGCCGGCAAATCATTGTTCCGGATGGCGAATGAGCAAAGAGGATGCTATCGGCACTCTCCATGACGACCGATATGATCAATGGCGCGATCGGCGCCGGCCCGCTTGCCGGGGAAAGCCTGCGCCATTTCTTCGAACGCGATGCGATCGAGGTCGCCCGCGACCTGCTCGGCTGCCATCTGACGGTCAACGACACAGGCGGGCGGATCACCGAGACGGAAGCCTATTATCCGGATGACGAGGCTTCCCACAGTTTCCGTGGCCCGACGAAGCGCAATGGCGCCATGTACGGCCATCCGGGCAATGTCTATATCTACCGCATCTACGGCATGTACTGGTGCCTGAACTTCGTCTGCATGCCGGGCTCGGCGGTGCTGATCCGTGCGCTGGAGCCGGAAACAGGCTTGCCGGCCATGATGGAACGGCGCGGCACCGATGTGCTGACCCAGCTCTGCAGCGGCCCCGGCAAGCTCTGCCAGGCGCTCGGCATCGATATCTCCATCAACGACCGGACGCTCGACCAGCCACCCTATGCGATCTCGCCTTCCGCGCCAGTGCCCATCGTCTCGGGCAAGCGGATCGGCATTACGAAAAATGCCGAAGCACCATGGCGCTTCGGCATTCAGGGATCGCGATATCTGAGCAAGCCGTTCCGCTAAATGGGAACCTTCAACGTCATTCCATGACGGCGCTATGGTCCATGGCCGGCGCGGCCTTCGGCTTGCGCAACAACAGGACCAGCGGCATGACGGCGAGCGACATCAGCATCAGCAGCTTGAAGTCGTCCATATAAGCGATGATGGTCGACTGCAGCGTAATGACGTCGTTGAGCGCCGCGCGGCCGACCGCCGTCAGCGGGCTGAGGCTTTGTGCGGCCGTCGCATTGAAGGCGTGGTTGAACGGCGTCACGTAGGCCGCAATCGACTCATGGTTGCTCTGCGTGTTCTCGACAATCAGTGCCGAGACAATCGAAATGCCGACAGAGGAGCCGATGTTTCGCGACAGGTTATAGAGGCCGGTTCCGTCGCCGCGCATCTGGGCCGGCAGCGTCGCAAAGGCAATCGTCGTCAGCGGCACGAAGAGGAAGCCGAGGCCGGCACCCTGGATGAAGCCGACCGAGACGATCGTCCACTGCGAGACGTCGGGCGTCCAGCCGGTCATGTCGTACATCGCCCAGGCCGTCAGCCCGAGACCGAGCAGCAACAGCCAACGGGTATCCACCTTGCCGATCAACCGGCCGACGATGAACATGCAGAGCATGGTGCCGAGACCGCGCGGTCCCATGACGATGCCCGCCGTAGTGACCGGATAGCCCATCAGCGTCTGCAGATACGGCGTCATCAGCGCCAGTGAGGCGAGATAGGTGATGCCGATCACGAAGATGAAGATCATGCTGACGGTGAAATTCTGGTCGAGGAACAGCCGCGGATTGACGAAGGATTTCTCCGCCGTCAGCGTATGCACCAGCAGCAGATAGAAGGCCGCAGAGCAGACGATCGCCTCGACCATGATCTCGCCGGAGGAGAACCAGTCGAGCTGCTCGCCGCGATCGAGGAACAGCTGCAGCGCCGCAATAAACAGGCTCATTATTCCGAAGCCGAACCAGTCGAGCTTGGCGAGCGCATCCCTCTTCGTCTCCGAGACGAATATGACGATGCCGGCAAAGGCGAGCGCGCCGATCGGGATGTTGATGTAAAAGACCCAGCGCCAACTGATATTGTCCGTCAGCCAGCCGCCGATGACAGGACCCAGAACCGGCCCGACCATGACCGAGACGCCGAATAGGGCCATGGCCGAGCCGCGCTCCTCGGCGGAATAGATGTCGAGGAGGATGCCCTGGGAAAGCGGAACCAGCGAGGCGCCGAACAGGCCCTGCAGCAGGCGGAAGGCAACGATCTGCGGCAGCGACTGCGCCAGACCGCAAAGCACGGAGGCGACAACGAAGCCGACAATCGCCGTCAGCAACACACGTTTGCGGCCGAACTTGGCAGCAAGAAAGCCCGAAGGCGGCGTCATGATCGCGGCCGCGACGATGTAGGAGGTTAAAACCCAGTTGATCTGGTCGGCGGAGGCCGAAACGCTGCCCTGGATATAGGGCAGCGCCACGTTGGCGATCGTCGTATCCAGCGCCTGCATGATGACGGCGAGAATAACGCAGGCCGTGATCGCGCCGCGATTGGCAACCGGGGTTGCCGGTGATGTAGGAGCAGTGCTCATGGCCGTTACTCGTGGCTGTTGCCGTGGCCCAAAAGGTTGTTGACGAAATCAGGCAGGCCGCGCGCATGGCCGGTATCGACATCGACCACCGTGCTCATGCCGACGCGAAGCGGCGGCTTGCCCTGAGAGTCGTCAATGCTGACGCGCATCGGAATGCGCTGTACGACCTTTACCCAGTTGCCGGTCGTATTCTGTGCCGGCAGCAGCGAGAAGGAAGAACCCGATGCCGGGCTGATGCTCTCGACCTTGCCCTTCCAAAGCGCGCCCGGATAGGTGTCGACGTAGATATCGACCGACTGGCCGGGCTTGACGTAGGTGAGCTCAGTTTCCTTCGGGCTTGCGGCGATCCATAGATGCGAGGTCGAAACCAGCGAGAAGGCCTGCTGCGAAGCCTGGAGGTAGGAGCCGACCTGAAGCGCGTTGACGTTGGTCACGATGCCGTCGAAAGGTGCCTTGACAACGCTGTGATCGAGCTCGCGCTGAGCGTTGTCGACCTGCGACTTGGCCTGCAAGTAGAGCGGATTTTCCTCGACCGGCTGGTCGGCATTGCCGCCGAGCTGAGCAAGCGTCGTTGCGGCTTCCGCCTTGGCGACGGAAACCTTCTGCTGTGCCGCCTCGAGATTGTGCTTGGCTTCGTCATAGGCCGACTGTGTCGCGCTGCCGTTGTTGACGAGATTTTGCTGCCGGTCGAACTGATCCTGGTAATAGGGCAGATCGGCTTCGGCCTGTGTGATCTCGGCAAGCGACTGCTGGTAGCTGGCCTTCAGGTTCATGATCTGGTTGCGCTGCGCCCCGAGCTGCGCCTTGGCGCCATCGAGCGCGATCTTGAAGGAATCCGAGCGCAGGCTGAAGAGCACCTGCCCCG
This sequence comes from Rhizobium sp. 1399, assembly GCF_031455475.1. Taxonomy (NCBI): domain Bacteria; kingdom Pseudomonadati; phylum Pseudomonadota; class Alphaproteobacteria; order Hyphomicrobiales; family Rhizobiaceae; genus Rhizobium; species Rhizobium sp. 1399. The sequence goes on from NZ_JAVDSU010000008.1 coordinate 159,373, forward strand.
CCTTGACCTGCTCGTTCTCATGCACGTTGATCTGCTCGACGAGACCGGAAACGTCAGTCGTGATGCCCACCATATCCGCCTGGATATAGGCATTGTCGGTCGACATGATCTGACCGCCATTGATGTAGTAGTAGCCACCGACGACGAGCGCCACCGGCAGCAGGGCAAAGAGAACGGGGCGGGTGAAGCTGCGCCGGCGGCGGACCTTGTTGCCGCCAGGCGCAGCCACCGCGGCGGCCGCGGGCGCTGAATTGGATGAAGGCGCCTCAGCCACCGTTTCCGGTTGTTGGGGAATTTCTTTCTCTTCGACAGGGTTCTTGGCGTTTGCGTCGGACACGACGCGCAGGGAGGATTGGTCAGCCATGTTTCGTCTCATTCTCGGCGACCGGAGACCGGCACGCCCGCACCAGGTTCGTCTTCATTACGGATAGGATGTGGAAAAGCTGGTCGCGCTGTTCGGGCGTGATGGTTTCCAATGCTTCGCCACGTGTCACGTCACCGATCTCGCGCATTTCGGCGAGAATCGGATGAGCTTCCTCGCGCATGTAAAGCAGCCAGATGCGCCGGTCTGTCGGATGCTGGCGGCGTTCGACCAGGCCGCGCTCGGCAAGCTTGTCGAGGATGCGGACCAGCGTGATCGGCTCGATTTCGAGAATTTCGGCAAGCCCGCTCTGATGGATGCCCTCATTATTGGCGAGATAGGCAAGCGTCTGCCACTGAGACCGCGTCAGCCCAAGGTCCTTTGCGCGCTGCTCGAACCGCTTGCGAAGCAGACGGGCAACGTCGTGCAGAAGAAAACCGAGTGTTGGATTGTTGGCCATATACCTTCGCCGGCTAGTAATAAGCACCCTTATGATGTTGGTAGATATATTGAGCATGTGCGCCGCACAAGGATGCTACCGCAAAATTCCGCACCTGCGGCCAAAATGCCGCAGCCCACGGTTAAGCAGAGCTTTCGATATGGCTTTCCGAAAGATTGAAACGTGACCGGAGCTTGCTTCCGCAGCACCCGGCAGCGACGCGCTGGTGGGAAGCCGATGCCTGGGGAACCCAAACCGGTGCAATCAATTGGCATTTGCAATTTTTGGATTCTCCCCTTTATAGTCTTTCTTCAGAGGGTTACGGAGAGACAGATTTCTCCCTCCGGTTGATTTCGAGGTGCTGGCTTGCACCTGTCATCTTCCTGGCAGCCGCGCATGAGTAGAATTCGGACTTAGGACGAAGGCTCATGCTTTCGTCCCGGCAGACATGAGCAGCTTATCTCAGGCATAGGTTCAGGCGGCTGCATTCGGCCGTCCGCAAGGGGGACCGGAATGGCTTATTCGCTTCGACAGACACTGGCACTCGGCTGCTTTGCGGCCTTCCTGCCCATCATGGCCCAGGCGCAGCAGGCCTCTGCTCCCCCGCCCGTCACCGTTGCCAAGCCCGTCGTGCGCGATGTGGTCGATAGCGATGAGTTCATCGGCCGCTTCGAACCCGTCGATGAGGTCTCCGTCCGCTCGCGTGTCGGTGGCTACCTGCAGGAAATTGACTTCACCGACGGCGCTCTGGTGAAACAGGGCGACCGGCTCTTCGTCATCGATCAGCGGCCGTTCGTAACCGCGCTCAGTCAGGCTAATGCCGCGCTCGAAGCGTCAAAATCGGCTCTCGTCTTCGCCGATGCGCAGTATAAGCGGGCACAGTCGCTTGCCTCGAGCGGCAGCCAGTCGGCGCAGACACTGGACGATCGCCGCCGCGAATTCGATTCGGCCCAGGCCAATGTCCGCGGCGCGCAGGCCGCGGCCGATCGCGCTTCTCTCGACATGGAATATACCGAGATCACCGCACCGCTCAGCGGCCGCATCGACCGCCGCCTGATCTCGGCCGGCAACCTCGTGCAGACAGACCAGACCGTGCTGACGACAATCGTTTCCCTCGACCCGATCGATTTCTATTTCGACGTCGACGAGCGCCGGCTGCTGAATTTCGCCGACACGGCGCGCAAACTGGGCAAGGATCTCCAGCAGGGCGGCGGCGGACTGGATGTAACCGTCACGATCTCGGATCCCAATGCCAAGCCATTCAAGGGAAAACTCGATTTCGCCGAGAACCGGATCGACAATGAGAGCGGCACCATTCGTCTGCGTGCTCGCTTCCCCAACCCCGATCTCATCCTGCAGCCTGGCCTGTTCGGCCGCATCCAGGTCGAAGCCTCCAACACCTATCAGGCCATTCTTGTCCCCGACGAGGCAATCGGCTCGGACCAGAATGAGCGTGTCGTTTATGTCGTTGGCGCAGACGGCACGGTTTCGACCAAGCCCGTGAGGCCCGGACCGCGGCTCTACGGCTACCGCGTCATTCGCGAGGGCCTCGACGGCACCGAGACGATCATCGTCAACGGCCTGATCCGCGCCCGGCCGGGCGCAAAGATCACACCTCAGATGACCGAACTGCCGAAAGAGCGGACTGACGCTCCGCCGGAAACCGCCGGCGCGGAGAGCGGACAATGAGATTTGCTCATTTCTTCGTAGACCGACCGATCTTTGCGGCGGTCATCTCGATCGTTCTCCTCGTCGTCGGCAGCATCGCCTATACGCAATTGCCGGTATCCCAATATCCGGAGATAGCGCCGCCGACCATCGTCGTGCGCACCTCCTATCCGGGCGCCGACCCGCAGACGATCGCCGACACGGTTTCGACCCCGCTCGAGCAGCAGATCAACGGCGTCGAAGACATGCTCTACATGTCTTCCTACTCCAGCGCCGATGGCGCCATGTCGCTGACGATCACGTTCAAGCTCGGCACCGATCTCGACAAGGTCCAGGTTCTTGTCCAGAACCGCGTTTCCATCGCCCTGCCCCGCCTTCCCGAAGAAGTCCAGCGGCTTGGCGTGACCACTGACAAGAGCTCGCCTGATCTGATGATGGTGGTGCACCTCTTGTCGCCGTCGCACCGCTATGATCAGCTCTACGTTTCGAACTACGCCCGTAACCGCATACGCGACGTTCTCGTGCGCCTTGACGGCGTTGGCGACGTGCAGCTCTTCGGCGAGCGCCAGTATTCGATGCGAATCTGGCTGGATCCGGAAAAGCTCTCCGCCTACGGAATGACATCCGATGACGTCGTCGCCGCATTGAGAGACCAGAACGTCCAGGTATCCGGCGGCAAGATTGGCGCCCCGCCTGTTACCGGCAAGAACGCCTTCGAATATACGGTGCGAACGGATGGACGCTTCTCTGATGTGCGCCAGTTCCGCTATGTCATCGTGAAATCGACGGCCACCGGCCGGCTTGTGAGCTTGCAGGATGTCGCCCGCATCGAACTCGGCGCACAGGATTACGTCACAAACAGCTATCTCAACAATGACCCCGCGGTTGCTCTCGGCATCTTCGCCCGGCCGGGAACCAATGCACTGGATACCGCCCATCAGATCCAGGGGATCATGAAGGACCTCTCCCAGAATTTCCCGCAGGGCCTGGAGTACCGCATCGTCTACGACACGACCGAATTCATCTCGGATTCGATCACCGAGGTCTATAGAACCATCGCCGAAGCGGCGATCCTCGTGGCGATCGTCGTTCTCGTCTTCCTGCAATCCTGGCGAACGGCGATCATTCCGATCATCGCCATCCCCGTATCGCTGATCGGTACATTCGCGGTCCTGCTGGCCTTCGGCTTCTCGCTCAACATGCTCACCTTGTTCGGCCTCGTGCTGGCGATTGGTATCGTCGTCGACGACGCGATCGTGGTGGTGGAAAATGTCGAACGAAACCTGGCGCGCGGCATGACCCCGAAACAGGCTGCACATGTCACGATGGACGAAGTCGGAACCGCCGTCATCGCCATCTCGCTGGTGCTGATCGCGGTATTCGTGCCGACAGCCTTCATTCCGGGCATTTCCGGACAGTTCTACAAACAGTTTGCGGTCACAATCTCTGTCACCACAGCAATTTCCGCTTTGAACTCGCTGACGCTCTCGCCTGCGCTCGCAGGCATATTGCTGAAGGCCCACGATCACGAAAACAAGCCCAAGAATATCTTCTCCCAGTTGGGAAGCGGTCTTGCGAATGGCTTCAACCGCGGATTCGATCGGCTGAGCTACGGCTATTCCTGGATCGTCCGGCATCTGGTCAGCAGCTGGGTAGGATTGACCTGCTCGCTGGTCGCCTTTGCCTGCCTGCTCGGAGCAACCTGGTATATGGGCCAGAAAGTTCCCGCCGGTTTCATCCCGACCATGGACCAGGGTTACGCGATCATCGTCATCCAGCTGCCAGACGGCGCCTCGCTTGCGCGTACCGATGCCGTCGTCAAACAGGTGGGCGATATCGCCCGCACCGTGCCCGGCGTCGGCAATGCGGTACAATTTGCCGGCTTCAGCGGGGCGACATTCACCAATGCCTCGAATGCCGGCGTCGTCTTCGTCCCGTTCAAATCCTTTGCCGAACGTGAAGAGGGCGGTGAGACCGCAAACAAGATCATCGGCGAGCTTTACGGCAAGCTGCAAAGCATCCAGGAAGCCTTCATCATTGCCATCCCACCGCCATCGGTGCGTGGCGTCGGCAACTCCGGCGGCTTCAAGATGCAGATTTCAGATCTTGAAAACTCGGACATGACACGCGTCCTTGGTCTCGCCCGCCAGATGATGGGTGCTGCTGCAACGACCGAGGGGCTTACCGGCGTCTTCACGACATTCTCGGATGCAAGCCCGCAATATTTCCTTGCGATCGATCGCGACAAGGCACGTTTCCTGAACGTGCCGATCCCCAATATCTTCAACGCGCTTTCCATCAACCTTGGCGTCGCTTATGTGAACGATTTCAATGCATTCGGACGCGTCTACCAGGTTCGTGCCCAGGCCGACCGGCAATACCGTATGGACAGGGAAGACATCCTCGCCCTGAAGGTCCGATCGGCAACGGGTGCGCTGGTCCCACTTGGGACCTTGATGGACATCCAGGATTCCAGTGGCCCGGCACTTGTCCAGCGCTACAATATGTATGTCTCCGTGCCGCTTCAGGGCAACCCGACGCCCGGCACATCGACCGGCGACGCCATCAAGAAGATGGAGGCCCTGGCAACGCAGATCCTGCCGCCGGGAACGACCTTCGAATGGACGGAGCTTGCCTATCAGGAAACCCACACCGGCAACACGGCGATCTACATCTTCGCCCTGTCGGTGATCTTCGTCTTCCTGGCGCTCGCGGCACAATATGAAAGCTGGATCCTGCCTCTGGCGATCATTCTCATCGTTCCGCTCGCAGTGCTCGCCGCGTTGATCGGCGTGTCGCTGAGAGGAATGGACAACAACGTCCTCACCCAGATCGGCCTGATCGTCCTGATCGGCCTTGCGGCCAAGAACGCCATTCTGATCGTCGAGTTTGCACGACAGGCGGAAGAAGAAGGGAAAAGCGTCGTGGATGCAGCAATCGAGGCAAGCCATCTTCGCCTGCGCCCGATCCTGATGACGGCCTTCGCCTTCATCTTCGGCGTTCTACCGCTTGCCATCGCCACCGGCCCAGGTGCTGAAATGCGCCAGTCGCTCGGCACGGCTGTGTTCTCGGGCATGTTGGGTGTGACGATCTTCGGCCTGTTCCTGACGCCGGTCTTTTATGTCGTGCTGCGCCGCTGGCGCAAAAAGCCGGCGGAAGCGCCGGCTCAGGTCGATGCGGAGGAGAATGCTGCCTGAACCGGTTTCAGGTGGAGAAGAGGTAAACCTGGCCCTGCCAGAAGCGGGCGACGGAGAGCCTGCCGCTCCTGAAGGCGCGGGTGTCGAGGTTCAGCCGCATTGGCTGCACATCCGGCTGATCGCCGGGCGTGTGACCATGGACGATGAGCTTCGGCAGTGGCAGCGGGCTTTCCAGGAAACGCTGGCGGATGAAAGCCAGATCGTCATCGGCCTGCTCTTCGAGCGGCACGCGCGGGTCGATGCCCGCATGCACGAAGGCGACATTGGGCGTATCGAGCATGATCGGCAATGAGCGGATGAAATCGATATGGGTATGCGGCAGCGACTGGCGGATGAAGGCGTCGAGCTGCGCACCGGAACGGAAAACGAGCGGCAGGTGATCGGGATCGAGACCGTAGGATCGCAGAAGCTCGGCGGCACCCATGGTCATCCAGTCGTCATAGGATGCCCAGCCGTCGATATAGTCGAGCATGACGATCTCATGGTTGCCGGCAAGGCAGATGCGCTCGAAACCCTCGGGCGCCGGGTCCATGATATGGCTGATGACATGCGCCGATTGTGGACCGCGGTCGATATAGTCGCCAAGCATGACGATGAGTTTGGTGCCCGGTATATGCTCTGCATCCCGGACGATCGCCTCTTCTGCTTTCTGCAGCAGATCGAGACGACCATGCACGTCGCCGATGGCATAAGTGGGGATGTCGGCTATATCCATGCTCACGCGCGGGCGCTGCTGACGTCCAGCCTTCGAACCCTCGCGGCTTCGTGCAAGAGAATCACTCATCATCATTCCTGATCAGTTCGCCGTCCCTTAACCATAAGTAGAGCATACGGCAAGGCGATCAAGCTGGTAAGAAAATTCCGCCGGCCGGGCTTTTGTGGAAAAAGCGGCCTTACGCAAGTCGATGCAATCACGCACTTTTTTAGCACCAGGAAAGAGTGGCAGATGGGCACCGTATCGCAACTGCACGACAATGTGCGTCCTCCGGCGCACCGCATCGAGACTGAGGAGGAGGCCATCTCCGCGGCTCGCGAGCTTGCGGCCGGATTTCGCCGGCAGGCAAGCGAGCGCGACATCAACCGCCTCATGCCAAACGCCGAGCTCGACGCGCTCTCGCAATCCGGCCTCACAGCAATCACCGTTCCCCCTGAATATGCCGGGCTCGATATTTCCAACGCCCTGCTCGCCGAGATCGTCGCCATCGTCGCCGAAAGCGATGCCTCGATCGGCAACGTGCTGACATCTCACTTCCGCGTGCTGGAAGGGCTGCGCAACCAGCCCTCGGAAGAGCTGAAGATCGCCCTTTTCACCCGCGCGTTGGACGGTGACCGTTTCGCTGCGACCCGTTTTTCCGATCAGGCAAGCCTCGTTGCGGAGGGCTCCGGCTTTCGCCTGACGGGCCGGGCGGAACAGGCAGCCGCCATCCTTTTCTCCGACTGGATCGCCGCAGCAGCGATCGATCCCGGCGGCCACAGGGTGACGTTGCATCTGCAGCGTGACAGCGACGAACTGCAGGCGGTAGACGACTGGGATGCTTTCGGGCTGCGCACGAACGGCACAGCAACGCTGATTGCCGGCAAGCTGCATGTGAACGCAGACACCGTTACCGCCGCTCTATCCGGCGATCACACGACGGAAAAATCCCTGGGCCTTCTGCTGCAGACAGCCGTCAGCCTCGGTATCGCCCGTGCAGCCTTTGCCGACCTGCTCGTCATGGCGAAGGAGCCCTCTGCCCTCTTTGGCAAAATCGGCGAGCGCGCCATCCGCATCGAAATCGCGACCGGCGCGCTGGAACAGGCAGGCCGCAAACTGGATATCGCCCAGGTAAGTCCCGCCGAAGCAGCCATGGCGGAAGCCTATTTCTCCGCCTCATCCGCCTGCCTCACGGCAACCGAGGTGGCGCTGGACACGGCAAATGCTCTCTTCGAACTGGCCCGGGGCGCGACCGGCAGCATAGCGCTCAACCTCGACCGTCACTGGCGCAACGCCCGCATCCACGACATGGCAATCCAGCGCGAGCCGCTGTTGAACGCAGCAGGCGCGCATATTCTGAAAATCAGGGAAAGTTGAAGCAACTCCCGCAAAACTGTGCCACGGTTTGCGTCCGGAAATAAGGGGAGCGCGGATCAGCTCGCGGCGGAAACCGGGACCTTTTCCTCGACCGTTTCGATGCCGCCGCCGACAACGAACTGTTCGAGCGTCATGTTGTCGAGAATGGCAGCGATCGCGTCCCGGACTTCGGTCATCGAGCGCCGCACCTGACAGGTCTCGGGATCGGCGCAGTCATCGCAGGCCTCGTAAGCCGTGCGGCTGGCGCAGCGGATCGGTGCAAGCGGCCCATCCAGCGTGCGGATGACATGACCAATGCGGATCTCCGACGCAGGCCGCGACAGCGAATAGCCGCCGCCCGGCCCCTTCTTCGACCGCAGGATGCCGACATTGCGCAATTCGAGCAGGATCGTATCGAGAAACTTCTTCGGAATATTGTTGCGCGACGCGATGTCGTTGATGAAGGCGGTCTCGCCCGGCGCCAGCCGCGCCAGATCGACCAGCGCCTTCAATCCGTATTTTCCTTTTTTCGTCAACATCTGGGTCGCCCTGCACTTTGCGGCATTATGCTTCTGTAATAGCAGGCAAATAGAGTCAAAACCATGAAGAGACAACAAAATAACCAGTTTTTATAGGCTACATCAGCAATATGTTGCCGTAAAACCGCTATTCAGAGTTTCCTGAACCTTGCAGGCCTCCAGAAGGTTGTCTCGCACCGCCAACCGATGCGAGACCGGAAGTCTCGTCTAGACCGTTTTCAGCATGCCGCCATCGACGAAATAGGTGGAGCCAATACTGTAGCTCGCTCGGTCGGAGCAGAGGAAGACGAAGAAGTTTGCAAGCTCCTCCGGCGTGCCGAAACGTTTGGACGAGGCATGCTCATCCGCCACGCTCTGCAGGTAGCCCTCCCAGTCACCACCGGTCTCCGCTGTCAGCTGCTTGGCGGTCTTGATCCAGTCGGGCGTCAGGATGAGGCCGGCGTTGATGCAGTTGACGCGAATCTTGTCCTTGACGAGCTCTGTGGAGAGCGTCTTGGAAAACATCATGAGCGCCGCCTTGGTGACATTGTAGATCGGCTCGTACCACAGCGGCTGCACGGCACAGATCGAGGCATTGTGAAGGATCACTCCGCCGCCGCGCTTCTTCATTTGCGGCGCAATTCCGCGGGCAAGGCGCACGGCGGCCATCACATGCAGATCAAAATACGCCTGCCACTTCTCGTCGGGCGCCTCCATGACCGTCTCGTTGGAGCCGGTGCCGGCATTGTTGATGAGAATATCCGCTCCACCACGTTCGGCTGCCGCCGCGATGATCGCCTCAGTGCCTTCGACAGTCGCCACATCGCTTTCGACCGCAATGGCGCTGACACCATATTTTTCGGCAATGCGCACGGCTTCAGCATCCAACCGCTCGCGTCCACGCGCAGACAAAATGAGGTTAGCACCCTCGGCCGCCAGCCCTTCGGCGATCGCCAGCCCGATACCGACGGAACCACCCGTGATGACGGCGGTCTTCCCCTTCAATCCAAGATCCATGAAATCCTCCCAATCCGGCCGGCGGTCCGGCCGCTCCGCCAACTCTTCCGGCATTGGCTCTGCCCGTCAAGCCATGGCGGAAAATCATTGGTGCTGCTAACTGATCCCTCTTGCCGCAGGTCGCGTTCTGTCGCATGCCTGCGGGCATAGTGGAGGAATTTTCATGCGTCTTTATTCAGCTTGCATTGAATGGCTGTTTGCCGAAGAAGGCGATCATTTCACCGATCGCATCCGCCGTGCCCATGCCGCCGGCCTCAAGGCCATCGAGTTTTGGCGCTGGACGGACAAGGATCTCGACGCGATCGAAGCCGCATTACAGGAAACAGGCCTCAAGGTAACGAGCCTTGTCGCCGAGCCGATGATCGCACTCACCGATGCCACCAATCGCGAGACCTGGCTGAAGGGTCTCGCCGACTCCGTTGCCGTTGCAAAGCGCCTCGGCGCCCCTGTCCTGATCGCTCAGGCCGGCGATGACCTCAAGGGCTTCACGCGGGACGAACAGCGCAAGGCGCTGACCGAAACCCTGCGTGCCGGTTCCGACATATTGAAGGACAGCGGCGTGCGCCTCGGTGTCGAGCCGCTCAATATCCGCATCGATCATATCGGCTATTTCCTCGATTCCACCCGCGAGGGGCTGGATATCGTTGACGATATCGCCCGCTCCGAAATCGGCATCGTCTACGACATCTATCACTCCGCCGTCATGGACGAGCGTACCGAGGATGTCCTGGCCGGCCGCATCGACAGCGTATTCCACGTCCATGTCGCCGATCATCCCGGCCGCAACGAACCCGGCACCGGCACGATCGATCTGTCCCATCGCCTGAACTGGGTCTTCGCAAACGGTTATACCGGCGCTGTCGGTCTGGAATACAAGCCGACGAAACCGGGTGCGGATACAGTTAAGGCAGCGATTGCCACCCTGGGCTGACGGTCGCCATCAACAGCGACCCGGCAGAGCCGATCTGATCACTTCACAAGAGCGCTGAACTCAGCCGGTTCCGATTCCCGCTTGGCCGGACCGATCGTCGCCGGCACCTTGCACGGACCTGCAGAGCGGCGCTCGATAATGCGCGAGGCAACCATGATGCGCCGAGCCGGCATGCCCGGCAGGCGAGGATTTTCGATGCGCTCCAGCAAAAGCCGAAGGCCTACGGCCCCGCATTCCTGCCCTTCCATCCGCACGGTCGTCAGTGCCGGCGATATCTGCGTGGCGGGCGAAAAATCGCCGAAACCGACGACCGAAACGTCGTCGGGAATGCGGTAGCCCTGCCCCAGCAACTCGGAAACCACAGTCAGCGCTAGACCGTCATGCGCACAGAAGAAGGCCGTCGGGTGGATCCCGCTTGCCTTGAGATCGCGAAAGGCTTCTCCGAAGCCGATCTGCTCATCAAATCGCAGCACATGCAGTGAGACGTCCTCGCAGCGCTCGGCGATCTCCCGCGCGCCATAGAAGCGCTCGCGTCGGCCGCGGAAACCGGGCGTGCCGTTGACGTAAACGATCGACCGATGGCCGAGTTCGATGAGATACTGCAATACCGCCTGCCCCGCCTCATGATCGGTCCCGGTGACCTGATCGGCCTGCTCCAGCGGGTCGACCCAGCCGAAACGCACGACAGGGATACCGGTCGCCGTCGCCGCCACGATCGCTTCTCCGTCATGCGGGCCGACGAGCAGCAGTCCGGCGCACGAATGCGCCAGTTCTTCCAGCTGGCTAGGGCTGTGGGTCCAGCGGATGCGCAGCGCCATGCCCAGCCTATGCGCCTCGCGCTGCACACCATTCTGAACCTGCATGTAAAGTTCGCTGTTGACGGCATCGAGATCGTGGAAGACCACGGCGATATCATTAGTCTGTGACTGCCCGACAGGGCGCGTATAGCCCAGCCGTTCGGCCGCCGCGCGGATCAGCGCACGCGTCTCCTCACTGACACCGCTCTTGCCGGCTAGCGAGCGCGACACCGCATATTTCGAGAGGCCGACCTCCCGCGCGATCGTCTGTAAGGTAACTCGCCCCCTGCTTCCCACTCTCCACCTCGATGTTCCATCCGGCATTCGGAGCGCTTCGCTACACGTTCCCTACCGGAATTGCAAATTCCTGCACTAACAAAACATAACGCTTTACCTAACAATATCCAAATGTATTCTTCTCGTTATCCCAGCCCGAAAGCAAAATACAACAATAAGGGCTGAGGATTTTTGGAGGAGAACCCTATGATCAAGCTGAAACGTCGTGCGTTTCTGGCCGGGACTTCGGCCGTTCTGATCTTGCCGGCTCTGCCGGCATTCGCCGCCGACTTCAAGGAAGCGGACATTCTGAAAGACAAAGTTTCAAGCGGTGCGTTGCCGGCCCTCAAGGACCGGCTGCCGGAAAATCCGCTTGTCATCAAGCCGGTCGAAAGCGTCGGCAAACACGGTGGCGACTGGAATATGGCCCTCGTCGGCGGCGGCTCACTGTCGATGCTGTTCCGCTATCAGGCCTATGAACCGCTGCTGCGCTATACGCCCGACTGGTCCGGAGTGACGCTGAACGTCGCCGACGCCTTCGACGGCAATGCGGATTCCACAGAATATACCATCCGCCTGCGCAAGGGCATGAAGTGGTCAGACGGCCAGCCTTACACCACGGCTGATGTGAAATTCTGGTACGACACGATCCTGACCGACAAGCGCGTCGCCGTTAACGGACAAGGCCACTGGAAAACTGCTGGTAAGCCGGCGAAGCTCGAAATTGTCGACGAACAGACGTTTAAAGTTATCTTCGCGAAACCTAATGGTATGTTCCCGTTGCAGGTCGCCTGGGCCAATAGTGACCACACGACGCGCTGCCCCAAACATTATCTCGAGCAGTTCCATATCGATTATAACCCGAAGGCTGACGAGCTTGCCAAACAGCGCGGCTTCGAAAGCTGGATCGCCGCCTTTCAGTCCGCCTCCGGCTTCCAGGACGACAATGCCTTCTTCCTGAACTCCTCGAAGAAGCCCTGCCTGCATGCCTGGATGTTTACGACTGCACCCGGCGAGAATACCGAACGCGCTATTGCCGAACGCAACCCCTTCTACTGGAAGGTGGATACGGAGGGTAACCAGCTCCCCTATATGGACCGCATCGTCTACCAGATGGTCGCCGATCCGCAGGTGCTGTTGCTCAAGGTCATGCAGGGCGAAATCGACCTGATGGACCAGTATATCGCCACACCGAACAACAAGTCCGTGCTCTACGATGCGCGCGAGCAGGGCAAGTATGATTTCTACACGCTGACTTCCACCGAAGCCAATGTGATGAACTTCATCTTCAACCTGAACCACAATGACGAGACCAAGCGAAAGCTCTTCCGCAACAAGGATTTTCGCGCGGCACTCTCCATGGCGCTCGATCGCCAGTCGCTGATCGACGCCGTGCTCGTCGGCCAGGGCGCACCTGCCCAGCCTTCGATCAAGCAGGGCGACCCGCTCTACAATGAGCAGCTTGCCACGCAGTTCACGAGCTACGATGTCGACAAGGCGAATGCCCTGCTCGACACGCTCATCCCGAAGCGTGACGACCAGAACTTCCGTTTGGACGAGAAAGGCCGTCGCCTGACGGTGATCTTCGAGATCGACCAGGCACGCGCCGTCTTCCTCGATCTCTTCCAGCTCGTCATCCCCATGTTCCAGGCGGTCGGCATCGATGCACAGATGCGCACCATGGACCGTTCGCTCTGGGAAACCCGTGTCCGTCAGGGCCGTGATTTCGACGCGACGGCTCACCAGTTCGGTGCGAATGGTGGTGTCGCCGCCATGCTCGACCCGCGCTACTACGTACCGACGGATTCGAATGCAATGTATGCCCCGGCCTGGCAGCTTTGGTATCTCGACCGCAACAACGCCAGTGCCGAGGAGCCACCGGAAGAAACTAAAAAGCAGCTTGAGCTCTACGACAAGCTGAAATCAACCTCAGATGCCGCCGGACAGCAGGAGATCATGAAGCAGATCCTGCAGGGTGCCGCCGACAACTTCTATGTCTTCGGCATATCCCAGCCGCCGGATGGCTACGGCATCGTAAAGAACAGCATGAAGAACATTACCAAAACCATGCCGAACTCCTTCGGCTGGCCGACGCCCGCTCCCACCATGCCGGAGCAGTTCTACAAGGTCTGATGGCCTGCGACAGCAATGATGCATTCCGGGCGCCGGCTCTACCGGTCGGCGCCATGGCCTTCTTTTGCCAATGATTGGATGAGACGATGCTCGACGCCAGAAGACAGAATACCGACACGCTGCGCACGCCGGACTGGTTCAAAACCGCAACGCGCTGGACGCAGCTAACCTTCGTGGAAGACGACCCGGAAAAATACGATCCGGCCTTCTGGGTCGATGTCTTCAAGCGCACGAAATCCAACGCCGTATGCCTTAGCGCCGGCGGCTACATCGCCTACTATCCAAGTGAAGTACCCTATCACTATGTCAGCAAGTATCTGGGCGACAAGGATATTTTCGGCGCGCTCGTTGATGCCGCCCGCAAGCTCGACATGCATGTCATGGCCCGCGTCGACCCGCACGCAATCCATGACGATGCGGCAAAAGCGCATCCCGAATGGGTGATGATCAATGCCGACGGCACACCGCGCCGCCACTGGGCCTATCCCGATGTCTGGGTCACCAATGCCTATGGTGATTACAACACCGTCTTCATGCCCGAGGTGGTGAAGGAGATCGTCCGCAAATACGATATCGATGCCGTCTTCGCCAATCGCTGGCAGGGCCACGGCGTCGATTACAGCGAAGACAGCGCCCGCCGCTTCAAAGATATGTTCGGCCATGCTCTGCCGAAGAAGCCGGATGCCGATGATCCCGCCTGGCAAGCCTGGGTGCAGTGGCGCCGCCGCGTGCTGACCGACATGATCGCCCAGTGGGACGACGCGGTCAAAGCGATCCGCCCGCATGCGAGCTTCATTCCCAACATGGGTGGCGCCTCGTTAATGGAATTCGACCTCTCGGTCATCGCCAAACATTGCCCCTTCCTTGTCGTCGATCATCAGGGCCGCAAGGGTCTGGAACTCGGCTGGTCGGCCGGCCGTAACGGCAAGCGCATCCGCGCCACCTTCCCCGACCGCCCGGTCGTGCTCATCACCTCGATCGGCCCGGAGGAGGAATATCGCTGGAAGGATGCTGTCACCTCGGGCGAGGAAATGCAGCTTTGGATCAATGATGGCACCGCCCACGGCCTGTATGCCTGGTTCACCAAGTTCAACGGCGTCGTGCCCGACAAGCGCTGGGTGGAACCGGTCGCCGATGCTTTCGCCCTTCAGGCAGCTGTTGAGCCAGTTCTCGAAAGCACGCATCCGACAGCAGAAATCGCCGTCATCGACCCCTCGACCACGCTCCGCCACTGGGCGCCGGAAGAGCGCCACAGCGCCGAGAAACATGATCTCGGCTTCTATCACGCCCTCGTCGAGGCCCGGCTGCCCTTCGAGCTTCTCTCGGATCAGGTTCTGACCAGGGAAAACCTCGACCGCTTCAAGCTGGTCATCCTCGCCAACGCCTCCTGCCTCTCGGACGCCCAGAACGAGGCGATCCGCGCCTATGTAGACCGCGGCGGCAGCGTCATCGCATCCTACGAAACCTCGCTTCGTGATGAGTTCGGCAAGAAGCGCAGCGAATTCGGCCTTTCCGATGTGCTCGGCGCCAAATTCGTCTCCGGCCCGCGCGGCATCGTCAAGAACACCTATGTGGCGCTGTCGGGCAATCATCCGGTCAATCAGGGTTATGAGGGTGCCGAGCGCATCATGGGCGGCACGCGTCTTATTCATGCCAACCCCACCGGCAATGCGACGACGCCCTTCCTCTACGTTCCCGATTTCCCGGATCTGCCAATGGAAGAAGTCTATCCGCGCAAGGCTCCGGAAGGCGCGGGCGTCATCGCCCGCGAAACCGGCAAGGGTGGCCGCACGGTCTATATTCCCTGGAATATCGGCGAGATCTTCTGGGAAGTCTTCGCCGTCGACCACGGAAGGCTGATCGGCAATGCAGTGCGTTGGGCACTCGGCAAAACCCCGCGTGTCACCGTCGAAGGCTCTGGCGTCATCGACATGGCGTTGCGCGAGAATGCCGAAGGCGTCGCGCTCAGCCTCTTCAACCTCACCAACCCGATGATGATGAAGGGGCCGATACGCGAAAATTACACTCTGGCGGCGCAGACGGTTTCAGTGGAAATTCCCCCGGGCAAATCGGCGGCGAAGGCATGGCTCGTCGTTACCGACCGCGCCGCAAACTTCAGCGTTAAGGATGGCCGCGCACAGGTGGAGGTGCCAGGCATCGAACGGCTGGAGGTGCTGCACCTCACCTGGAAATGAGGTGTTGAGACAAGGAGGAGCGCTTTCGGCCTGGAGGGGCCGAAGGCGGATGGAGATCCGAAGGAAGCGCCTGACCGGGCGCTCTCAACGGGAGGAGAAACATTCCGATGCTTGGTTACATCTTCAAGCGCGTGCTCTACATGATCCCGACACTGTTCGGCATGTCGCTGATCTCGTTCCTGATCATCCAGCTGCCGCCGGGTGACTACCTGACCTCGATGATCGCGACGATGAGCGACAGCGGCCAGGCCGTCGATCCTGCGCAGATCGAGCGGCTGAAAGAGATCTACGGCTTCGACGACCCCTTCTACATCCAGTATCTCAAATGGATGTGGGGCATTGTCAGCCGTGGCGATTTCGGCTGGTCCTTCGAATGGAACCAGCCCGTCTCCGGCCTCATCTGGGCACGCATGGGCTCGACGCTGGTCATCTCGCTGCTCAGCCTCCTCTTCGTCTGGATCGTCGCCCTGCCGATCGGCATCTATTCGGCCGTGCGCCGCCATTCGATCAGCGACCACGTTTTCACTTTCTTCGGTTTCATCGGATTGGCAGTCCCGAACTTCATCCTGGCGCTGACGCTGATGTATGTCGCCTATCGTTATCTCGGCCAGAGCGTCGGCGGTCTCAATTCGCCCGAATTTGCCGAAGCGCCCTGGAGCCTAGCCAAGGTCGGCGATTTCCTCGCCCATCTCTGGATACCGATCATCATCATCGGCGCCTCGGGCACAGCCGCCCTCATCCGCGTCCTGCGCGCCAACCTGACGGACGAGCTGCACAAGCCCTATGTCATCACCGCCCGCGCCAAGGGCCTGCCGGAATACAAGGTCATTCTCAAGTATCCGGTCCGTATCGCGCTCAACCCCTTCGTGTCGGCGATCGGCTGGGTATTGCCACATCTCGTCTCCGGCGTGACGATCACCGCGATCGTCCTGAACCTGCCGACCGCAGGTCCGCTGCTCTTCCGCGCGCTGGTCTCGCAGGACATGTATCTCGCCGGCAGCTTCATCCTGCTGCTGTCAGCACTGACCCTCGTCGGCATGCTCCTGTCGGACCTGCTGCTCGCGCTGCTCGATCCGCGCATCCGGTTCAATTGAGGAGGCGCCGATGACACACGAAACATTTGCAACCCATACCGGCCCCCTGAGCGTCGTCGCCGACGGCCCCTCGATCAGCCCGCTGAAAGAGGGCAAGACCGTATCGACCGCTGCCGTCGGTCCTTGGCGGCTGATTGCCGGCAAGTTGATCCGCCAGAAGGTGGCGATGGTCGCCGGCGCGATCATTCTATTCTTTTATCTCGTCGGACTCTTTGCCGAATTCCTGGCACCGTCGCTCCCCGCGACATCAAAGCCGCAATATACCTACGCTCCACCACAGGGCTTCAGCTTCTTCGTGGAGAAGCCAGATGGCAGTTCGGAATTCAATTTCCATGTGAAGGGTTACAAGGTGGAGATCGACAAGGTGGCGTTGAGACGTACCTTCGTCGTCGACGACAGCAAAGTCGTGCCGATCGGTTTCTTCGTCAAAGGCGCAGCCTACAAGCTCTGGGGCCTGATCCCTATGACCACGCATTTCATCGGCCCGATCAATGCAAATGATCCCATGTATCTGCTCGGCGCCGACCGCCTCGGCCGCGACGTTCTCACCCGGCTGATCTACGGCACGCGCATTTCCATGTCGATCGGCCTCGTTGGCGTTGCCATGTCGTTGGTACTAGGCGTGGTGCTCGGCTCCATCTCTGGCTTCTACGGCGGTTGGGTCGATACGCTGATCCAGCGTGTCATCGAAGTCGTCAGTGCAATGCCCACCATTCCGCTCTGGCTCGGCCTTGCGGCGGCAATCCCGCTGACATGGTCACCGGTTAACGTCTATTTCGTCATCACCATCATCGTCTCGCTGCTCGGCTGGACGAGCCTTGCCCGCGAAGTGCGGGGGCGCTTCCTGGCGCTGCGCAGCGAAGATTTCGTCACGGCCGCAAAGCTCGACGGTTCGAGCGAGGCGCGGTTGATCTTCCGCCATATCCTGCCCTCGCTGACAAGCCACATCCTCGCCGTCGTCACGCTTGCCGTGCCGACGATGATCGTTGCCGAGACCTCGCTTTCCTTCCTCGGCATCGGTCTCAAGCCACCGGTCGTCAGCTGGGGCGTGCTGCTGCAGGATGCCCAGAACATTCGCACGGTCGCAACCGCGCCATGGCTGCTGATCTGGCCATCGCTCGCGGTCGTCATTGCCGTCCTGTCCTTCAACTTCTTCGGCGACGGCCTGCGCGATGCAGCCGATCCCTATGACAATTGAGGAGGAAGCCATGACCGATCTTCCAAAAGATGTCGTCCTCTCGGTTGAAAATCTCTCGATCGATTTCCGCCTGCGCACGCATATCCTGCATGCTGTCGAAGATGTCAGCTTCCAGCTCAAGCGCGGCCAGACGCTATGCCTGGTCGGCGAAAGCGGCTCTGGCAAGAGCGTAACGGCCCGCTCGTTGCTGCAGATCGTCGATAAACCCGGCACCATCGTCGGCGGCCGCATTCTGCTGCGCAACGGCAGCGAGATCACCGACATCGCCACCCTTGCCCCTGGCAGCCGCGCCATGCGGGAGATCCGTGGCCGACGCATCGGCCTCATCTTCCAGGAGCCGATGAGTTCGCTCTCACCGGTCCACACGATCGGCTCGCAGATCATCGAGGCGATCCGCCTGCATAGCAATCTCGACAAGAAGGCGGCGCGTGCGCGCATGGTCGAGCTGTTGCGGCAGGTGGAAATCCCCAATCCCGACAAGATGGCCGACCGCTATACGTTCGAATTCTCAGGCGGCATGCGCCAGCGCGCCATGATCGCCATGGCGCTTGCCGGCAATCCCGATATCCTGATCGCCGACGAGCCGACCACCGCTCTAGACGTGACGACACAGGCCGAAATCCTCGACCTGATCAAGCGCCTACAGGTCGATCGCGGCATGGCGATGCTGCTCATCACCCACGATATGGGCATTGTGGCCGAAGTGGCGGATGAAGTCGCCGTCATGCGCTTCGGCCATATTGTCGAGCGCGGCCCGGTCGACGCCATCTATCACGCCGCTACCCATCCCTATACGCGCCAACTGCTGGCCTCGACGGTGAAGCTGACGCATCACGTCGAAGGTCGATTGCCGGCCATCGCCCTCTCAGCGGAAGCGCCGCAGCCCATCCTGTCGGTGCGCAATCTCGGCAAGATCTTCGGCTGGCATGGCAATGCCAATACGCTGCGTGCCGTCGATGACGCCAATTTCGATCTCTATCCCGGCGAAAACCTCGGCATCGTCGGCGAAAGCGGTTCCGGCAAGACGACACTCGGCCGCCTGATCCTGCGCACCGTCGAGCCGACGACCGGCACCGTCCTATACCGCGGCAAGGATGGCGGTGAGACCGACGTGACCAAGCTCGGCAAGAAGGACCTGCGCAACTTCCATCGCGAAGTCCGCCTCGTCTTCCAGGATCCTTTCGCCTCGCTCAATCCGCGCATGACCGTCAAGGAAGTCATCGCCGATCCACTCATCGTCAACGGCCTCGCCAAGGGCAAAGCGCTGGAGGACCGCGTCGCCGAACTGATGCGCCTCGTCGGCCTCGATCCGATGGGCATGGAGCGTTATCCCCACGCCTTTTCGGGCGGCCAGCGCCAGCGCATCGGCATTGCCCGGGCGCTAGCGCTCGATCCTCGCATCATCATCGCCGATGAAGCGACCTCGGCACTCGACGTTTCCATCCGCAGCCAGATCCTCGACCTGCTGCTCGATATCCGCCAGCGGCTGAACCTCAGCTTCATCTTCATTTCGCACGATATTTCCGTGGTACGCTATTTCTGCGACCGCGTGGCCGTCATGCATCGCGGCAAGATCGTCGAACTCGGCGAGGCCGAGCAGATCTGCACCGCGCCGCAGGAAGCCTATACGAAGAGCCTCATTTCAGCCGTTCCCAATCCCGACCCACGCGACAAGCGCATGCTGCACCGGCATCGGTTCGTCGCTCCCGCCAATGCCTGAGGATGTTCCAGTGCCGAAATTTTCCGCCAATCTTTCCTTCCTCTATCAGGATCTTGCCTTTCTGGATCGTTTCGCCGCCGCCGCAAAGGATGGTTTCGGCGCGCTCGAATATCTCGGCCCCTATGCCGAACCGAAGGAAAAGGTCGCCGATGCGCTCAAGGCAAACGGCCTGAAGCAGGCCCTCTTCAACGTTCCGTCGGGTGACTGGGCTGGCGGCGAACGCGGCATTGCCTGCCTGCCGGATCGTGTCGAGGAATTCCGCAGCGGCATCTCACTCGCCCTCGACTACGCCAAGGCGCTCGAATGCCCGCAGGTCAACGTCATCTCCGGCCTCGTGCCAAAGGGGGCCGATCTCGAAACGCTGGAAAAAGTGCTGGTGGAGAACCTGAAATATGCAGCGCGGCGCACGGCCGATGCGGGTGTGAAGCTGTTGATCGAGCCGATCAACCTACGCGATATTCCCGGCTTCTTCCTGTCGACGACCGATCATGCCGAGCGCATCCTCGACAAGGTCGGCTCCGACAATCTCTACATCCAGTACGATTTCTACCACATGCAGATCATGCAGGGCGATCTCATCCCGACCTTCACAAGACTGAAGGACAGGATTGCCCATGTGCAGATCGCCGACAATCCCGGCCGCAACGAACCCGGCACGGGCGAGATCAACTACGGCTTCATCCTCTCCGAACTCGACCGCCTCGGCTACGACGGCTGGGTCGGCTGCGAATACAAGCCGAGGGCCGGCACCAGCGAGGGCCTGACCTGGATGAAACCCTATCGGAAGTGAGCGTGACATGAATATCGGTTTTATCGGACTGGGCGTCATGGGCCGCCCGATGGCGGAACACCTGATCGATGCCGGCCATACGCTGCATCTGAGCCGCGTGAAGGAAGCCTCGCAGCATCTCGTCACCAAGGGCGGCAAGGCAACTGCCAGCGCCAAGGCCGTCGCGGAAGCCTCCGACATCATCATCCTGATGTTGCCGGATACGCCTGATGTCGAAGCGGTCCTCTTCGGCGAGAACGGGGTGGCCGCGGGCCTTTCGGCCGGCAAGCTGGTCATCGATATGAGCTCGATCTCGCCCGTCGCCACCAAGGAGTTCGCGAGGCGCGTCGAAGCGCTCGACTGCGATTATGTCGACGCTCCCGTTTCCGGCGGTGAAGTCGGCGCCAAAGCCGCCTCGCTGACGATCATGATCGGCGGCAAGGAAGCAGCCTTTGAGCGCGCCAGGCCGCTGTTTGAAAAGATGGGGAAGAACATCACGCTGGTCGGCGGCGTCGGTGACGGCCAGACGGCCAAGGTCGCCAACCAGATCATCGTAGGCCTCACCATCGAGGCCGTCTCCGAAGCGCTGCTTTTTGCCAAACGCGCCGGCGCCGATCCGGCCAAGGTGCGCGCGGCCCTAATGGGTGGCTTTGCCGCCTCGCGCATTCTCGAAGTACACGGCGAACGTATGGTCAAGGAGACTTTCGAACCGGGCTTCCGCATCCGCCTGCACCGCAAGGACATGACGCTCGCCGTCGATGCCGCTCGCGCGCTCGACCTTTCGCTGCCGAACACGGCCGCCACCCAGCAGCTCATGAATGCCGCGATCGCCAATGGCGATGGTGAACGCGACCATTCCGCCCTTATCCGCACGCTTGAGCTCCTTGCCGGAGGGCCGCGCTAGATCAGGACCACCTAGAACACCCGGACGACATCTTCGATTGCCCCCTGCCGGAGCCGCTTCTCCGGACGGCGAAGCCATGTCCGGACATCAATAGAAAAGGACAGGACAATGCTCAGAAACGATATCCAATTCCCTTTCGGCGCCGTCTATTTCCGCAAGTCCAATCCACCGCGCGACGATTGGGAGCGCGACTACACGACGGCGGGCGAAGATGGCCTGAACATCTTCCGCCACTGGTTCATGTGGAGCGCAATTGAAGTCGCCCCAGGCGTCTACGACTGGGAAGAATATGACCGCCAGCTCGATCTTGCCGCCAAGAACGGCATCAAGACCGTCATCGCCGAACTCATTCATGCCGTGCCGGATTGGGCCGTCCGAAAATATGCCGATGCGCTGCAGGTCAATGCCGACGGCACCAAGCTCGGTTCCTACATGGGTGTCTCGGCCGCGACCGGCGGCTTTTCCAACAATGGCGGCGGCGCCGGAGCGCTGACGTTAAATTGCCCGGAAGTGAAGGAAGCCGCCGGCAAGTTCCTGACGGCACTCGCCACCCGCTACAAGGACCATCCAGCGATTTACGGTTACGACGTCTGGAACGAGGTCAACTATTCCGCCGATGTCGATTACAGCAGCTATGCCAAGGCCGCGTTCCGCAAATGGCTGGAGAAGAAATACGGCAGCCTGAACGTGCTCGCCAAGGCATGGCATCGCTATAGCTATGCCGAATGGGACAATATCGAGCCGCCGGTCCATATGGCGCCCTACCCTGAATGCATCGACTGGCTGCAGTTCAAGCGCGACAACTTCTATGGCCAGATGCAGTGGCGCATCGATACGATCCGCGCCGTCGACCAGAAGAACGTCATTGCCGCGCACGGCATTTCCGGCGCGATCCCAAACATGGCTGCCAATGGCTGCGACGACTGGCTCGCCGCCGCCAAGGTGGAAATCTACGGCTTCACCTGGATCCAGGCCCGTAAGGGCACGGAGCCGTGGAAGACCTGGTACGGCGTCGATATCAACCGCGCCGCTGCCCGCGGCAAGCCTTTCTGGCATGCCGAGCGTCAGGGCGGCCCGCTCTGGCTGCAGCCGCAGGTGATCGGCCGCGACAAGGAAGACGGTCGTGTCGCTGAGCCCGAGGATATCCGCATCTGGAGCATGACCTCCTTTGCCGGCGGCGCTCGCGGCGTCCTGAACCTGCGCTGGCGCCCGCTGCTCGATGGCCCACTCTTTGGCGCCTTCGGTGCTTATGGCATGGACGGCAGCCGCACGCCGCGTTCCGATATGCAAAGCGCCATGGCGAAATGGGCGAATGATCCGGCGCAGAAGGCACTCTGGGACGCAAAGCCTGTTCGTGGTGAGATCGGCATTCTCGTGGTCCCAGAAACACAGGAATGGGATTACCTGCTGAACTATGACCGAAAGGAAAAGCCTTATCCGGAAGCCATGTGGGGCGCCTATCGCGCCTTCCTCGGTCATGGCTTGCAGCCGGACTGGGTGCATATCGATGATATCGACGCCTACGACTTCCTCTATTTCCCCTACCCGATCATGTTCACCGCCGAGCAGGCATCGCGCCTCAAGGCCTGGGTGGAAAAGGGCGGCACGCTGATTGCCGAAGCCTGCCCCGGCTATTTCGGTGACCGCGGCCATGTCGGTGAAGTACAGCCGAATATGGGCCTCGATGAAGTCTTCGGCGCCCGTGAAGAAGAAGTGGAGTTCATGCCTGATATCGGCAACCGCATCCACTTCAAGTTCGACGAAACCGCCGTCGATGGCGGCGGTCTCCTGCAATCCTACCGCCTGACCGGCGGCACCGGCCGCGGCACCTTCGACGGCGGACGTCTTGCCATCGTCGAAAACCGCTTTGGCGAGGGCCGTACCCTGCTGATCGGCACCAACCCGTCGGTCGCCTTCTATCGCACCGATGGCAAGGCCAACGCCACCTTCTTCGCCGAACTGGTGAAATGGAGCGGCAGGGCGCGTCATGCGACGCTTTCCAATGATGCGGTCTTCGCCCGAATCCACAAGGGCGAGAAGGGAAGCTTCCTCTGGCTGGTCAATCCGACGCGTAAGGTACAGACGACAACAGTCACTCTCGCAGATGGAAAACTGTCGGGCAGCAAGCCCGCCTGGCCGGTGAACCATGCCTATGATGCTGGCCGCATAGAGGTGCCGGCTCGCGACGTATTGATCCTGCCAATCGCCTGACTAGTGGAGGGCAAGCTGTTCGACCCAGCCGCCTTGCGAAAGCGCGGCGCGGTCGAGTTCGCTTTCGATGCGACCGGACTGCATCAGCACGGCCCGGTCGCACATATGCGCAACGACACCGGGATCGTGGCTGACGAGCACGAAGGTCATACCATGCGAAGACTTCAGGTCGTTCAGCAGGTTGAGGATTTCGGCCTGGACCGAGACATCCAGCGCCGAGGTCGGCTCGTCGAGCAGCAGCAGCTTCGGCTTCAAGAGCAGCGCACGCGCAATCGCCACGCGCTGCCGCTGTCCGCCGGAAAGCTGGTGCGGATATCGTCCAGCTGCGGCGGCCGGCAGGCCGACCTGATCGAGCGCGATGCGAACCTCATCCTCGACATTGCGGACGCCCCGCAAGACTAGCGGCTCGCCGAGAATGCGGGAAACGCGATGGCGCGGATGCAGCGACGAATAAGGATCCTGAAACACCATCTGGATATTGGATCGCAACGCGCCGGTAATCTTATGCGCCGGCTGCAGCGCCTCATCGAAGACAGTGATGGAGCCCTGCCAATTGGTGTTCAGCCCGGCAACAGCACGCAGCGCCGTCGTTTTGCCGCAGCCGGAGGGACCGATCAGCCCGAACGTCTCGCCCGGCGCAACGTCGAAGCTGACACCACGCACGGCGGTAAAACCCTTGCCGCTGCTCTGGAAGGTCACGAAAAGATCGGAAACGGAGAGCGCGCTCATGCCTCGTCTCCGTAAACCGGCAGCCGCGTACCGTAAGTCGCAGCCGAAGGCCGCGCCGCCCAGAGCGCCCGCGTATAATCCGATTTCGCATTGGCAAGATCGGCGGACGCCATCTGCTCCTCGATCTTGCCATGCCGCATGACCATGACGCGGTCGGCATAACGCGAGACCTGCTGCAGATCATGGCTGATGAGCAGAAGTCCCATGCCGAGTTCCTCCGTCAGCGACCGCAGCAGCGTCAGGATCTGGTCCTGCAGACCGCGATCCAGAGCCGAGGTCGGCTCGTCGGCAATCAGCAGTTTCGGCCGGTTGATCAGCATGGCCGCGATCATCACCCGCTGCCCCATGCCGCCCGAGAGGGAAGCGGGATAGCTGGAATAGATCCGCTTCGGATCCGGAAGACCGACCTTGTCCAGCATATCGAGCGCCCGCTCGCGCCGCTCGGCAGCCGATAGTTTCGTGTGCAGAAGCAGCGCCTCTTCGACCTGCCTGCCGACCTTATGGGCCGGATTCAGCGAATATTTCGGATCCTGCAAAATCAGCCCGAGACCACTACCGCGCAACCTGTTCCAGCCGGACGCGGACAGCGTCGTCAGCTCCTCCCTGTCGAAGGCGAGACGCTTTGCCCTCACCTCGGCCCGACGCGGCAATAGACCCATGATCGCCCGGCCCGTCATCGACTTGCCGGAGCCGGATTCACCGACCAGCGCCACGACCTCGCGACCGACGGAGAAGGAAATGCCATCGACGACACGCACTGGCCCTGCCTCGGATGGAAAGGCGATCGACAGATCCTCGATGGAAAGCAGCGGCTCAGTCATGGCGCGGATCCAGGATATCGCGCAGGCCATCGGCCAGCAGGTTGAAGGCGAAGGAGGTGATCAGAATGGCAAAGCCCGGTACGGCCGCCACCCACCATTGATCGAAGATCACCTGTGTTCCCTCCGACACCATCGAACCCCACTCCGCCGTCGGCGGACGCACGCCGAGACCGAGAAAACCGAGACCGGCAGCCGCAAGGATGATGCCCGAGAGATCGAGCGCCAGACGGATGATCGCCGAAGGCAGCACCAGTGGGAGGATATGCCCCCAGAGCAGCCGCACGCCTCTGATACCAACCATTTCGGCCGCCGCCAGATAATCGCTGCGCCGTAACGCCGCCGTCTCGACGCGGGCCTGGCGCGCATAGGCGGGCCAACTCGTCAGCGCCAGTGCCAACGCGCCATTGATGAGCCCCGGCCCCATGATGGCGACGAAGGCGAAGGCGAGCAGGAGCCGCGGGAAGGACATGACGATATCGGTGATCCGCATCAGTACGCGCTCGGTGATGCCGCCGAAGAAACCCGAGAGGATGCCGACGAGAATGCCGAGCGGCGCCATCAACAGCACGACGACGAGCACCAGCAGCAGCGTCGGCCGCGCGCCATAGACGATGCGTGACAGGATATCCCGGCCGAAACCATCGGTGCCGAACCAGTGCGCGGCGTCAGGCGGCATCAGGCGATTGGCCGTTTCCTGCAGGTTCGGATCATAGG
This sequence comes from Rhizobium sp. 1399, assembly GCF_031455475.1. Lineage (NCBI taxonomy): Bacteria > Pseudomonadati > Pseudomonadota > Alphaproteobacteria > Hyphomicrobiales > Rhizobiaceae > Rhizobium > Rhizobium sp. 1399. The sequence goes on from NZ_JAVDSU010000008.1 coordinate 185,115, forward strand.
GCGCAATCAGCGGCGCCAGCAGCGCAAGTGCCAGAATGAAAAGCACGACTGCACCGCCCACCGTGGCCGAAGGCGAGCGCAGTACGCGACGCAGGAAGGATGGGCCGCCGAGCGGCGCCTGGACGATCGCGCTCATCGCTTCGTCCCCGCAGTCAGCCGCGCCACGCCGAGATCGGTCAGCGCGTTGAGAAGCACGAAGGAGGCCCCGACGACCAGCGTCGCACCGAGGATCGCCGGCATGTCACCGGCAAACATCGCCGTGGTCAGATACCGGCCGATGCCAGGCCAGGCAAAGACGGTCTCGGTCAGCACTGCGCCTTCCAGCAAGCTTGCATAGGAAAGAGCAATCACTGTCAGCAGCGTCCCGGAAATATTCGGCAGGATATGGATGAAGACGATGCGGCCGAGGCTCGCGCCCTTGGCGCGCGCCGTCGTCACATATTCCTGCCCGAGTTCGGTAAGGATCGCGGCCCGCGTCAGCCGCGAAATAGCGGCGAGCGCATGGAGGGCCAGCACGATCGCCGGCAGTGCCAGGTGCGCCAGCGCGTCGCGAAAGGCACCCGCCTTGCCCGAGATCCAGGTATCAACAAGCGCAAAGCCGGTGACGGATTTGACCGTATATTGAAAGATGACATCCGCCCTGCCCGGCCCCGGCGCCCAGTGCAGTCGGGCATAAAACAGCAGCAGCATCAACAGGCCAAGCCAGAAGATCGGCACGGAATAGCCGAAGAGAGACACGAAACGGGCAAGCCCGTCCACCCATGTCCCCTGCCGCATGGCGGCGGTTATACCGAGCGCAAGACCGATAACCGCGCCGAGGATGATCGCCGCTGTCGCAAGCTCGATCGTTGCCGGGAACGTCCGGGCAATGTCCTTCGCGACCGGTTGGCCCGTCGAGATCGACTGGCCAAAATTGCCTGACAAAGCCGTCTCGACATAGCGGGAAAACTGCACCGGCAGCGGCTGGTCCAGCCCAAGCTCCAGCCGCGCCTGCTCATAGGTAGACTGGCTGGCATGGTCGCCGACGAGTTGCAGCGCCGGATCGATCGGCGATAACCGCGTCATTGCGAAGGTCACCAGTGCCAGCCCGAAGAGCGTCAGCGCAAAGGACCACAGCCATTTCGAAAGCGACCAGACGAACGACAACTCCCGCCAGCTGTTGCGCTGGCGGGAGTTGGTCATGTCGGCATTATCTGTCGTTGCCGTTTGCGGCACTTATTTTGCTACCTTGTCGTAATAGACCTGGTCTGCGTTCAGGCCCTGGGCATAGTTCTTCACCTTGTCGCTTAGCACGACCTGGTCATTGCCTTGAAGCATGAAAACGAAGGGCGAGCTTGCCTGAACCTTCTTCTGCAGATCCTGATAGAGCGCAGCGCGCTTGGCGGCGTCCTGTTCCTTTACGGCGGCGAGCGTCTCGTCGGTCAGTTCCGGGATCACCCAGCCGGCCTGCTTGGCAACCGTATTGGCCGAGTTGTCCTTGTTGATCGCAAAGGCGCTGGCGTTGGAGTGCGCGTCGAAATAATCCGGGATCCAGTAACGCAGCGTCATCTCGAACTTGCCGGCGCGGCCGCGGGCATAGATGTCGCTCGCAACACCCGGCTGGATATCGAGCGTGATGCCTGCCTGAGCGAAGGTGGACTGCAGCGACTGGGCGATCGACAGGAACGGCTGGTCGTTGAAGACGATGAATTCGATCTTGAACGGCGTCTTGATGCCGCCATCGGCAAGGATCTTCTTTGCCTTCTCGACATCGAGCTTGAAAGGCGTGTCGCTGAGCGCGCCGGGGAAGCCGTTCGGCAGGAAGGCCTGGTGAACGCTGCTCTGGCCGCGCAGCAGGTTCTTGGTGATGCCGTCATAATCGACGAGGTAACGTGCCGCTTCCCAGAAAGCCGGGTTGCCGAGCGTCGGGTTCGCCTTGCTGTTCAGCAGGATATAGTCCTGACGGGCGGAGGGAACGGAGAGCACCTTGATGCCGCTCTTGTCCTTCAGCGCTTCGATCTGGTCGGCAGACAGGCCGCGGGCGATATCGGCATCGCCCTGCTCGACGAGCAGGCGGCGGGCGCCAACATCAGGCACGTTGCGGATGATGACGCTTTCGAGCGTCGGCTTATCTGACGAATTGGCATTGGCCTGCAGCACCAGCGCCTCATGCGGCGTGTAGGTGGCGATCGTGTAAGCGCCACTGCCGGCCGAATTAGTCTTCAGCCAGCCATTGCCAAAATCATTGTCCTTGGCCTGCGGCGAAACTGTCTGCTCATCGACGATGGAGGCTATCGGCGCCGTGAGGATCGACAGCGCGAAGCCGGAGCCGACATCCGCCGTCCAGGTGAGCTTGACATGCTTGTCGTCAACCTTGGTGATCGCGGCATCGACATTGTCGGCCTTCCAGCCGAGTTCGTTAAGGATGAAGGCCGGCGACTTGTTGAGCTTCACGGCGCGCGTCAGCGAGAAGATCACGTCTTCGGGGCGAACCGGATTGCCAGACGCAAACTTGGCATCATCAAGCGCGAAGGTCAGGCTCTTGCCATCGCTGCCGGCTTCCCAGGTAGCGGCAAGTGCAGCCTCGATCTTCGTGCCATCATCGCGGTTGGACTGCACGAGGCGCTGGTAGATGTTGTTGAAGGACTGGACAGTCGTCAGCTCGAAGCCTTCGGCCGGGTCGAAGCTGACGGCATCGTCGATCGACTGGGCGACGACGAGCACATTCGCAGGCGTTTCGGCGTGAACGGCCGGCGCGCTGAATGCCAGGGCAAGGCTGAAGACAGTGCTGAGCAGCTTGGCGCGGCTGGTAATGATGGACATGGAAAACTCCCCTCGGGTGATGAAAAAGTTAGGTGGCGCCTTCGGCGAAAGCCTCAAGCTCGGGGTCGAAATCGACCTCGACAACATTGATGTAGACGGCAGTGGCAATCATGATGCCGGCAAAGGCGACGAGATCGACTAGCACCTTGGTCTCGTATCGTGCCTTCAACTCGGCCCAGATATCGGCAGGAATGGCATTGGAATCGGCGACGATTGCCGCGCCAAAACGTTTAAGCAGTCGTTCCGTATCGCTTAACTCCAAGGCATCGGGATTGAACCCGTTCTTGATCAGCGCCCGGCGAAAGAAGGTAATGGCAATGTCGGACTTCAGCGCCGTGGAGATCGAATGCGAGAAGATCCATATCTCGCGGTCGCTGATGGCAGGATTGAGTTCGGCCCTGAGCGTGAACCATTCGGCATAGATGCGGTGTGCCTGCGGCGAATGCAGCAACGTCCGCTTCATGTTGGTCATGTTGCCGCGAACCCGCACTTCCTCGTCATGCGCTGCTCGAATCTCTTCGGAAGCGGTGTCGTAATCGATATGGGGAAGCTGGCTCATGCCGGATTGCTCTTTCTTTGTGCGATAAAGGCTAACGAGGTGGCGAGATATTGTGCAGTCCATATTCATCCAGCTTTTCCGCCTTTTGACGAAAAATATTCCGCCGAACGTTACCGGCAAAAACGAACTTTTCGTCACAGATATATCAGCATTTCACAGCTGGCATTCTTGACATTGGTGCCCACAAACGACACGATGAAACCGGTTTCAATCGTACATAAGGGAGTGATCGTGCGGTTCGACCTTTCGATCCTCTTGCCCCATCTGGGCTTTCTCGCGCAAGGCGCGCTGCTGACGGCGGAGGCCTGCGCCCTGGCGCTGGTCGGCAGCGTCATCATGGGCGCTTTCGTTGCCATTGCGCGCACCTCCTCCTCGGGTCTTCTGCGCAGAATTTCCTTCGTCTACGTCGATATCTTCCGCAACGTCCCCTTCATCGTGCAGCTGTTCTTCTTCTATTACGGCCTGCCCGAGATCGGCATCTATATCGATGCCTTCACGACGGGTGTTGTGGCACTTTCGATTGCCGGCGGCGCCTATGCCTCTGACGTCATCCGCGCCGGCATCCTGGCGATCGATCCCGGCATCATCGAGGCCGCCGAAGTGAGCGGCCTGTCGCGCCGGGTGGTCTTCACCAAGATCGTGCTGCCGATCGCACTCAGAACCTCCGTTCGGCCGCTGGGCTCCGTGCTGATCAACATGGTCCTGACCTCTTCGATCCTCTCGACCATCACGCTGAACGAATTGACCGGCTCGGCTCAGATCGTCGTCTCGCAGACCTATCGGCCCTTCGAAGTCTATATCGTGCTTCTCGTCGTCTATGCCGTTCTGACCTATCTGGTCTCGCTGGGTATCGCCCTCCTCCACCGCCGCCTGAACCGCGACATGATGGAGGCCGTAGCCTGATGCGCTTTTCCGATTTCACACCATTCGATATCTGGCTGCTGCTGCAAGGCCTTGGCGTCAGCCTCGGCCTGTTCTTCTCGACATCGCTGATGGGCCTGCTGATCGGCACACTCTGGGCCGTCTGCCGCTTCTATCGCGTGCCGGTGTTGACGCCGGTAATCACCTTCTTTGCCGAACTCCTGAAGAACTCGCCTGTTCTGGTGCAGCTCTTCCTCGTCTTCTTCGGCCTGCCCGGCCTCTTTCATATCCGCATCACGCCGACGACGGCTGCGATGATCACGCTGTCGGCCAATTCGGCTGCCTTCGTCTATGTCATCGCGGTCTCGGCCATCGAATCCATCGGTCGCGACCAGATCGAGGCGGCCCGCGTCTTCGGCCTCACCCGCTGGCAGGTGCTGCGCCATGTCGTTGCGCCGCAAGCCATGGCCTTTGCCATCGGCCCGCTGACGGCGCTTCTCGTCAACCAGCTGCAGGTCACTTCGCTGATCTCGGTCATCGGCGTCGTCGATCTCACCAAGATCGGCAACATCCTCAACCTGCGCACGCTGAAGCCCTTCATCGTCTGGACGGTGGTCGGCCTGCTCTATTACGTCTGCGCCAAGCTGCTCGCATGGCTCGGCGCCCGCTTCGAAAACCGCCTCAGGGCGCATGCCGCCTGGAGAGGGCTCTGATATGCTCAAAGTAGAAAATGTCCAGAAGGCCTTCGGTCCTACAACCGTTCTCGATGGCGTCAATCTCACCATCAATCCCGGCGAGGTCGTCTCCATCCTCGGCTCTTCCGGCTCCGGCAAGTCGACGCTGATCCGCTGCATCAACGGCCTGGAAAAATTGAACGGCGGCAGCATCACCGTCGATGATTTCGACGTCAGCAAGCCGAAGGAATTGGCCGAGGCCCGCAAGCGCTCTGGCACCGTCTTCCAGCTCTTCAACCTCTATCCGCATATGACCGTACTCGGAAACATTACGCTGGCGCCGATCGAAGTGCTGAAGAAGCCTCGTGCAGAAGCAGAAGCCACCGCCCGCGCCCTGCTGCAGTCCGTCGGCCTAGGCGATCGGGCCGACGCCTATCCGGCCCAGCTCTCCGGCGGCCAGCGCCAGCGCGTCGGCATCTGCCGGGCGCTTGCCATGCAGCCGCGCTATCTGCTGCTCGATGAAGTCACCAGCGCGCTCGACCCGGAAATGACATCGGAAGTCCTTGCGATCCTCGCCAAGCTGGCGACCGAGGGCACGACCATGCTCTTCGTCACCCACGAAATCGAATTCGCGCGGCAGATTTCCAACCGCATCGTCTTCCTCGACAAGGGCAAGCTGCTCGTCGATCTGCCGACGGCGGATTTCTTCGCCGCCGAGGGCGGTATGGCCAACTCCCGTATCGCCCAGTTCCTGTCCAAAATGCGCAAAGATTAGAGGTATTCATGCTGCTCTTGGCCAATAAAGAAGCCTGGCCCGGTTTCCCGACGACAGTGCAGATGCTGCGCGAAGGTGCCATCAGCCTCGACGCGATGGTCGCCGGCATCAGCAAGGTGGAAAGCGAAGTCCAGGTGCGCAGCGTCGGTTACGGCGGCTGGCCGAACATGCTCGGCAACATGGAACTCGACGCCGCCGTCATGGATGGCAACACGCGTGACGTCGGCACCGTCGGCGCCGTGCCGAACACATTGCCCGTCGCCCGCCTCGCCCATGAGGTGATGAAACGTCTGCCACATGTGATGCTGACTGGCGACGGAGCTCGCCGCTTTGCCAGTGAAATCGGTTTCTCCGAAGACGATGTGCTCTTTGAAGATAGCAAGCGCGTCTGGTGGGAACGGCTCGAAAAGGAACTCTCGCCGGAGGAATTGGCGAAATTCCCCAATATCCCGCTGGCGCCGCTGAGCCGCGCCATCACCGATCCCGAGCGCGTGCGTGACACGACCGTCTTCCTGTCCGCCGATCCCACACGTGGCATCCATGCTGCGACGTCGACGTCGGGCTGGGCCTGGAAATATCCGGGCCGCCTCGGCGACAGTCCCATTCCCGGCGCCGGCTTCTATGCCGACAGCCGCTATGGCGCGGCCGCCTGCACCCATACCGGCGAGATGACAATGCGCTGCTCGACTGCGCGCACCGTCGTGCTTGCGCTCAAATTCGGCTATTCGCTTTCCGACGCCGTCAAGCTGGCCGTCGAGGAGCTCAACGAACTTTCCTCTGGTTTCCTGGCCGGCGTGGTCATCCACGCCGTCGATGCCAAGGGGAACCATGAGGTCGTGAATTTCAGATGCGAGGGCGAAATCCGCTACTGGCTCTGGGAGGACTCGATGCCCGAACCGGAACTCCGGGCAGCGAAACAGGCATAATCAAGAAGAGGGAAATGGAACCATGAAACGCATTCTCACAGCCATTGCCGCGCTGGCCGTCGTTGCCGGCTCTGCGCTTCCATCCTTTGCCGGCATGATCGACGACATCCGCTCGCGCGGCATCGTTCGCATCGGCGTATCGCTTGGCGGTGAGCCGATCGGCTTCCGCGACGCGCAGAACAACCCGGTCGGTTATGACGTCGACGTTGCCACTCGCCTGGCCGAAAAGCTCGGCGTACCGGTCGAATTCACCGACGTCTCGGGCGACGCCCGCATCTCCATGCTGGTCTCCGGCCAGATCGACGTCGCGATCGCCAACACCTCGGCTACGCTCGAGCGCGCCAAGGTCGTCAATTTCTCGATCCCCTATAACCGCGCCGGCCTGCGCGTCATCGTCCAGAAGGACTCCGGCATCAAGGAGCTGAAGGATCTCGCTGGCAAGAAGGTCGTCGTCGGCCGTGGCACCACGGGTGAAACCTTCCTCAAGTCCGCCGTTCCGGATGCGCAGCTCGTCTATGTCGACCAGTTCGCCCCTGATGGCGTCCTGCAGCTTCAGCAGAAGCGTGTCGATGCGGCAATCGAAGACTCCTCGCTGCTCGACTATCTCGCCACCAAGAACCCGACGCTGGTCACCCTGGCCGGCCTCTATTCCAACGACCCGATCGGCATGGCTGTTGCCAAGGGCGATCCGGAATTCGTTCGCTGGCTCGATATGTTCGTCTCAGACTACATCCAGTCGGGCGCCTATGAAGCCAATTACAAGAAGTGGTGGGGTGCCGAAGCCAACCCGCCGGCTCTAAACCCGCAGTGGTAAGACAATCCTCACAGGCCGCCTTCGGGCGGCCTGTTTGCTATCAGGAGGTTAACCGCGGAAAATAGGTCGTTGGCACGATGACCGGCGGCTGGCCGGGGTGAAAATCGCCAGGATTTGCGATGAAATCGACGACGTGCTCGACATAGACGCCTTTGTTGTAACCGATCGAGGAAATCGGATAGGCGTCGAAATCGGTGAGCGAGAGATTGTCGAAACCATAGAGCCGGAAACGTGTCGGCCGGTTGCCGGGAAAATCGGCACGGCAGACATCGAGAATGCCCATGGCCATCGCATCGGACGTGCAGAAAATCGCATCCGGGCAACCCGCGCCGGTCAGCTCCGCAGCCGCCGCGTGGCCGCTCTCATAGGAATAGTCGCCTTGCACCGTGCGCACCAGCTCTATGCCATTCTCCGCGAAGGCCTGTCTGTAGAAGCCGATGCGCGCGTGCTCCATCGGCGACGACGAACGGCCGGTGACGAGACCTGCCCGCTTCACGCCCTTCTTTGCCGCATCGGCGACGGCTTCGGCAATGCCGCTGCCTTCATCGGGAATAACGACGGGCGAAAGATCGTCATGAAGACCGTTCAGCATGACGACGAGATCGGAGCGGAACATGCGCCGGACCGTGGGCGCATCCGCAAAATCCGAAAAGACCAGTGCCGCATCGACATGATAGGCGACGCCGTTGCGCAGGAATTCCTCGACGCGGGCGACAGAACCGATGCGGATCATGATGACCTGCTTGCCGATCGACTGAATCTGATCCAGCAACCGATCGAAAAGATCGAGATCCGAAAGGTCGTGGATATGGTTGACGACGACGGCGACGAGGTTGACCGTCTTGGTCGTCAGACTTTGCGCCAGAAGGTTCGGCTTGTAGCCGAGCTGTGCGGCAGCCTCGACCACCCGCTCGCGCTTGTCGGCAGAAACCGGCCGCGGCTCGTTGGAGAGCGCCCGGCTCGCAACCGCACGCGATACCCCGGCGAGCTTTGCAACATCGGCAATCGTCGGGGCGGCATCGCGGCCATTGTTCTGAGTCATATTCGAGCGCTTTCCAACCTGTCATGGCGTGATAGCGCACAGAAGCGCATCTTCGCTATCGGAAACTTGCAATCATCCACTTTCGTGGCACTGAAACCGGTGCCACCAGCCCTTTTCGCTTCGATACCAGCTTGAATGGAGGAACTGTATGGCAATCACCCTTTCACCCATAACCCTGCCCGATTTCGGCCCTGTCGGCGCCGAGCAGCCACAGATCCCGGCGGAGACGTACGCAGCCCGCGCCGACGCCGCGCTAAAAGTTGCTGGCACCGATTGGCTGGTGGTCTATGCCGACCGCGAGCACTTCGGCAACATCATGTTCCTCTCCGGCTTCGAGCCACGCTTCGAAGAGGCCCTGCTGTTGCTCGGTCCGAAGGGAAAGCGAGTCATCATCACAGGTAATGAATCCGAGAGCTACACGGTGCTTGCCCGTCTGCCTGGCATCGAGGTGCTGCGAGCCCAGACCTTCAGCCTCATGGGTCAGGACCGTAGCCAGAACCCGCGCCTCTCTGACCGTCTGCGCGACGCCGGCATCGGCAAGGGTAACAGCATCGGCCTAGTCGGCTGGAAGTATCTTTCGGCGGAGGAGGACGAGGATCACGCAAACTGCTTTTTCGTGCCCGACTTCATTGTCTCTGCGCTGCGCCGCTTGGCCGGCAAGATCACCGATGCGACCACCGTTCTCATGCATCCGGAGACCGGCTTGCGTGCCGTCGTCGATGTCGACCAGCTCGCCGCATTCGAATGGGCTTCGGCCCGCTGCACACGCGCGCTCTGGCGCGTCGTCTCAGGTGTTCGCGAAGGCGACAGCGAGTTCGAGGCACTCGGAAGACTGGGCTATGAAGGCGACCCGCTGAACCTTCACACGATGTTCGCCTCTGTCAGTTCCGGCGAGGCCATCGTCGGCCTACGCAGCCCGACGGCACGGCGTGTGAAGAAGGGTGACGGCGTGACGACTGCCCTTGGTTACTGGGGCGCCCTCTCCTCCCGCGCCGGCCTGCTGACCGACCATGACGACGCCTTCCTGAAACCCGCCAAGGCCTATTTCGAAGCTCTGATCACCTGGTACGAGACGGCCGATATCGGCACGACCGGCGGCGATCTCTTCACATCAGTCACCGAGAAACTGAAATCCGCCGGCCTGAACTCGGCGCTTAACCCCGGCCATCTCGGCAGCCACGAGGAATGGCTGCATTCGCCGGTCCGCCCAGGCTCCACCGAACGCCTGCGCTCAGGCATGCCCTTCCAGGTCGACGTCATCCCCGTGCCCATGCCAGCCGGCTGGGCGTTGAACTGCGAGGATACGATCGCCTTTGCAGATGCAAAGCTGAGAGAGGCGATCCGCACGAAGTACCCTGAGATGCACGCCCGCATTACCGCTCGCCGCGCCTTCATGGCGGATAAGCTCGGCGTCGCCCTGAAAGACAGTATCCTGCCCCTGTCGGACACGCCGCTCTACCTGCCACCCTTCTGGCTGAAAGCGAACCATGTGCTGATCCGCGAATAGCGCGTAAAGGATCGACGGCCCTTGGCTGTCGATCCGACCTTACCTAAATTCAGCTTGAAAGCAGGAGGAGCGGCATGAGCGACGATCACAAGCATATCGACTGGCGCGAACATGGCGTGAAGGTTATTCCCGGCAATGCGCTCGATCCGAATACGGCGCAGACGCCGGGCATGAACCGCGCGACCGCCATCAACCATGCGCGAGCTGGGGCCGAAAAGATCTGGGCGGGCACAGTGACGATCCATGCCAATGCCAAGACCGGCGCCCATCATCACGGCGATCTCGAAAGCATCATCTATGTGGTGAAAGGCAAGGCCCGCATGCGCTGGGGCGAAAACCTCGAATTCACTGCAGAAGCCGGCCCCGGCGATTTCATCTACGTGCCGCCTTTCGTTCCGCATCAGGAAATCAATGCCAACCGTGACGAAACGCTGGAATGCGTGGTCGTGCGCTCGGGCCAGGAACCGGTGGTCGTCAACCTCGACATCGAACCAGTCGAAAAGCCCGAGGACGTGCCGTGGATCGACCCGATCCACCGCCACTAGCTCTCAGGCAGCGGCGAGGATCATCGCCGCACCTTTTTCCGCCACCATCATCGTCGGTGCGTTGATATTGCCGGCCGTGATGTTCGGGAAGACCGAGGCATCGACGATCCGCAGCCCGGTGATGCCGTGCACCCTCAGGGAGGCGTCAACCACGGATGTCGTGGCATCCGGCCCCATCGAAGCCGATCCGCAGAGGTGGTAGATCGAACCGGAATTGCCGCGGAAATAGGTAAGCAGTTCCTCATCCGTCTGGGCCTCCACCGAAGGCGGCATTTCCACTTCAGTGATCGCCCGCAGGGCCGGCGCTTCCATGATCCGGCGCACCAGCCGGCTGCCCTGAATGACCTCTTCTTCGTCATGCACAGTGCCGAGATAATTCGGCCTGATCTGTGGCGCTTCCGTCATCTCGGGCGAGACGATGCCGACCGTGCCGCGGCTCGTCGGCCTGCAGGAGTTGAAGGCGAGAAGGAAACCCGAATAGGGCTCCGGCTTCAGACCTGCCTTCGGATCCGTTGGAATACGATAGGAGAGCGGATTGAAATAAAGCTGGATATTCGGTCGCTCTTCATCCGGGCTGCCACGCAGGAAGGCGCCGGCCTGGTTAACGCTGAGCGCCAGCGGCCCGCGTCGCGTCAGGATATAGCGCAGTGCCTGCCGCGCCTGGCCGAACAGCGTTCCGAGCTCGTCGTTCAGCGTCGGCACGGTGGAGCGGTAATAGAAGCTGGCGCAGAGATGATCCTGCAGGTTCTTGCCGACGGTCGGTAGATGCCGCACCAGCGGAATGCCCAGGGATTGCAGATGCGCGCCGTCGCCGATGCCGGAGAGCTGCAGCAGCTTCGGTGTATCGACCGCACCTGCAGAGAGGATGACTTCCTGTCGGGCCGAGTAGTTTGTTATGCCGCCGGGACCGATCACTTCGACGCCGGTCGCGCGGGCTTCCGCATCGACGATGACGCGCCTTACCCGGCTGTTGCGCAGGATAGCAAGATTGGGCCGTCCGAGCGCCGGTCTGAGATAGGCGAGCGATGACGAGGAGCGAACGCCGTTCCGCGTATTGATGTCGTAGATGCCGGCGCCTTCGATGCTTTCGCCATTGAAATCCGCGTTCAGCGGCATCTGCAGCTCGGCGCAGGCTTCCAGGAAACGGTCGGTAATCGCATGCGATTGGCCGCGCATCGGCGTCACATGGATCGGCCCGCCGCCGCCATGATATTTGCTCTCGCCGCCCGCATGCGTCTCCAGCTTGCGGAAGAAAGGCAGCACGTCTTCATAACCCCACCCGAGGTTGCCGGCAGCCTTCCAGTCGTCGAAATCATCAGCCGCGCCGCGCACGAAGATCATCGCGTTGATGGAGCCGGAACCGCCCTGCACCTTGCCGCGCGGCGCATAGATCCGCCGACCGTTGAGCGCGGCCTCCGGCTCGCTCCAGTACATCCAGTTGACCTTCGGATCGTAGTAGGAGCGCGCATAGCCAACCGGGACACGAAACCACGGCGAACTGTCATTGCCGCCGGCTTCGATCAGCAGCACATTGTGCCTGCCACTCTCACTGAGACGTGCGGCCAGAATGCAGCCGGCCGAGCCGGCGCCGACGATGATGTAATCGTATGTCGTCATCTTCGTTCTCAGCCGCGGGCCGGCGCAAATGCCTTCACGTCGGCGGGCTTGTCATCCATTTGCAGATGCAGTCGCTGCCCTTCGTAGGGCGGGTGTTTCGCGACGACATCGAGATTGAGCTCTACGCCCAGCCCCGGCTCGTCTGAGGGGGTCAGGTAGCCGTCCTCGAAGCGCAGCGGCGTCTTCAGGATCTCCGCGTAGAAGCCCGAGAAATCGACGATCGCCTCATGGATCAGGAAATTCGGCGAGGAAGCGGCAAGCTGAATACTGGCGGCAGCACCGATAGGACCATTGTAGAGATGCGGCGCGATCTGCGCGTAATAGGCTTCAGCCATGCCCGCGATCTTCTTGGATTCCAGAATGCCGCCGGCGCGCGCCACGTTCATCTGAAGGATGGAGGCCGCACCCGTTTCCAGCACGCGCTGGAACTCGTATTTCGTCGTCAGCCGCTCACCCGTCGAAATGGGGATCGAGGTCTTGCGAGCAACCTCCGCCATCGCCTCTTCCTGGCCGGGAGGCACCGGCTCCTCGAACCAGAGCGGATCGTATTTCTCCAGCCGCTGCGCGAGCCGGATTGCCGAAGAAGGCACCATCTGCCCATGCGTGCCGAAGAGCAGATCGGCACTGCTGCCGACGGCCTCGCGAATCTTGGCGCAGAACTCCTCGCAGCGGTCCATGACGCCGAGCGAAACCTGATGGCCGGAATAGGCGGTATAGGGACCGGCCGGATCGAACTTGACGGCGGTAAAGCCCATCTCGACCATCTTCACCGCGCATTCGGCGGCAAGATCCGGATCGTTATAGTCATATTCGCCGGCGGCATTCTTCGGATAGAGATAGGTATAGGCGCGCAGCTTCTCGTGCACGCGCCCGCCGATCAGCTTGTGCACCGGCTTGCCGGCGGCCTTGCCGATAATGTCCCAGCAGGCGATCTCCAGGCCGGAGACGATGCCCATCATCGTCGGATCCGGGCGCTGGGTAAAGCCGCTCGAATAGGCAAGCCGCCAGAAGCGCTCGATATCATACGGATCATGGCCGAGCAGATAGCGCTGGAAGACATCCTCGATCAGCGGCACGAGTGCGTTCGGATGGAAGGCGGTGGAGTAGATTTCCCCGACACCCTCGATACCGTCTGCCGTCGTCAGCCGTACGAAGATCCAGTACATGCCGCCGATATGCGGCGGCGGGACGGCGACGACATGGGTGGAAAGCGATGCGATCTGCATGGCCGTGATCCTCAATGCTTGAGTATGACGAGACGTGTCTGGGTGAATTCGAGCATGCCGTGTTTACCGTCATCGCCGCCGAGGCCGGAGCGCTTCCAGCCGGCGTGATAACCCTGATAGGGATCTGCCGGGAAACGGTTGACGTAGAATTCACCAGCCTCGATCGCGTCGGAAAAGCGCATGATCGTGCGGTGATTGTTCGTGAAGAGCACCGAACTCAGCCCGAACTGGTGATCGTTGGCGAGCGCTAGCGCCTCCTCCGTCGTATCGTAAGCAACGATAGGCAGAACCGGCCCGAATATTTCCTCGACGATGATCTCCATCTCCTGACGGCAATTGGACAGCAGCGTTGGCGGATAGAAGAAGCCGAGGCCATCGGGCAAGGTGCCGCCGCTTTCGATACGCGCGCCCTGCTCTACCGCCTTCAAGACGGCCTTGTGCACATTCGTCTGCGCGGACTTCGTGGCGAGCGGCCCGACACGAGACGCATCGACCGAGCGGTCGCCGAAAGCCCGACCGGCAAAACCGGCCTTCAGTTTGGCAAGCAGAGCATCGTGGATAGAGCGATGCAGATAGACGCGCTCCGGCGCAGTGCAGAGCTGGCCGCAATGATTGGTCTTAGCGGCAATGAGCTGGGCGGCAACGACATCGAGATCCGCATCCGGCTCGATGATGACGGGCGTCTTGCCGCCGAGTTCCAGCGACGGCTTGGCAATATTCGTCTTGCAATAGTCAAGCACCACACGGCCCGCCTGCAGGCTGCCGGTCAGCGTGATCATCCCGACCTTGGGATGGGTGCAAAACGTGGCTGCAACCTCATGCGACATCGTGAGGATGTTGACCAGTCCCACAGGCAAGCCGGCCTCGGCCACTGCTTCGGCGATCTCGAAGGCCGAGGTCGGCGTCGAATTGCTCGGGCGCACGACGACGGCATTGCCGGCAATCAGCGCCGGCGCAATCTTGCGCACCAGCGTATAGATCGGGAAGTTGAAGGGGATCAGGCAGGCGACCACCCCGATCGCTTCGCGCTTCAGAAGCAGCGTCTCATTGGCATTGTCGCTCGGAATGATCTCGCCCTCAATGCGCCGCGCCCATTCGGCGTGGTAGCGCAGCAACTCGGCGCCATAGATCGCCTCACCCGTCGCATCGGCAAGGCTCTTGCCGGATTCCAGCGCCAGCGCCGTGCCAATCTTTTCCGCCCGCTTCTCGATGACGGCAGCAAGCTTGCGCAGCGCGTCGCCACGCGCAATTGCCGGCAGCGCCCGCCATTCCTTCTGTGCCTTCGCCGCCGCCTCGACAGCCTCGACGGCTTCTTCGGCAGTCGCCGACGGCACCTTGGCGAATTGGGCTTCCGTTGCCGGATTGAGCACCGGCACCAGACTGCTGGAAGACCGGAATTGTCCGGCTATGAAATTGCGATAATCCCTCATCACGGTATCCTCAGGACAATAGCCAACCACGCGCATGCCGGCCTCTGCCGGCCATGCGTTGAAACGAAACGGTGTGCCGTCGCCCGGAAGCGGCGGCTAGAACGTGCTGCGGCCCGGCGCCGCTTCTAGAAGTGTTCTCGTATAGGGATGCGTCGGCGCCTGCAGCACCTGGGCCGCACTGCCACGCTCGACGATTTCTCCCTTCTGCATCACCACGATCTCGTCGCTGATCTGGGCAGCGACGCGCAGGTCGTGGGTGATGAAGACGATGGCAAGCTGCAGCTTCTCCTGCAGCTCGCGAAGCAGTTTCAGAACCTGCGCCTGCACGGAGACGTCGAGCGCCGAAACGCTTTCGTCGGCGATCAGGACATCCGGCCGCATGGCGAGCGCACGCGCAATGCCGATGCGTTGGCGCTGTCCGCCGGAAAAGGCCGACGGCTTGCGCCAATAGGCACTCTTCTGCAGACCGACGAGATCGAGCAGTTCTTCCGCACGGTGCCGCGCTTCGCCTGCCTCGACACCGGCAAGCATGGCGGAGCGGGCAATCATCGGCCCGACGCGACGGCGCGGATTGAGCGAGCCGAATGGATCCTGGAAAATCATCTGGATCGACCGCCGCCGGGCGCGCAACGGCGCCGGCGCAAGGCCGAGAAGATCGGCGCCCGCCACTTCCACCCGGCCGCTCTTCGGCTCGATCAGGCGGATCATCGCCTTGGCAAGGGTAGACTTGCCGCAGCCGGATTCACCGACGATGGAGACCACGCGGCCCGGCGACAGGCTGAGCTCCACATGTTTCAAAACCTGGACGCTGCCGTAGGAATGCTGCAAGTCGTGCACGGCAAGTACCGGCTCTTCACCCTGCGGAGGAGCCGGACGATCGTGCGGCTTCAGGCTCGGCACGGCGGCGATGAGCTCTTTGGTGTAGGGATGGTTCGGCGCTGTCAGCACCTGTCTTGCCTCGCCGATCTCGACGATCTCGCCGTAGCGCATGACGGCCACGCGGTCGGCAATATCGGCAACGACACCGAAGTCATGCGTAATGAAGAGAATGCCATGGTCGTGCATATTGCGAAGCTCGCGCACGAGCTTCAGCACCTGCGCCTGCGTCGTGACGTCGAGCGCAGTCGTTGGCTCGTCCGCAATCAGCACACGCGGGTTCATGGCAAGCGCCATGGCGATGACGACACGCTGGCACTGGCCGCCGGAGAGCTCATGCGGATAGGCCTTAAGGATACGATCAGGGTTCGGCAGATGCATGGATTCGATCAGCGCGCGGGCACGCTTTTTGCGCTCGGCGGCATCGAAATCCGAATGCAGCTCGAAGACTTCCTCGATCTGCGCCGAAACCGTCATCGCCGGATTGAGCGAGGCGATCGGCTCCTGGAAGATCATGGCGATATCACTGCCCCTGACGGCGCGGAAAGCCCTCTCGGAGAGGCCGACGAGATCGGTATCGCCGAGCATCACTTTGCCGCCCGCAATCTTCAGCCCCTCCGGTACGGCCCCCATCAATGCGGCCGACAGAACCGACTTGCCGGACCCGGATTCCCCGACAACGCAGAGAATTTCACGCGGCCTGAGATCGAAGCTCGCCGCCTTGACGGCATAGGGCCTGTCGGCGCCCTTCGGCAGCGCGACACTCAGATTTTCGACCCGAAGGATCGGTTGGCTTTCGTTGCTGCTCATGCACGCCTCCCCTGCGCTTCCGAGACTTCTTGCAATCCGTCTGCCAGCAGGCTCAAGCCCAGCATCAGCGACGAGATCGCAAGGCATGGAAAGATGACGAGATGCGGGAAGGCGATCGCCATGGCGCGGCCTTCATTGACCATTGTGCCCCAATCCGGCGTTGGTGGCGGCAGGCCGAGGCCGAGGAAGCCGAGCGTGCCGATGGTGATCGCCGTGTAGCCGAGGCGCAAGCAGAAATCGACTGCGAGCGGGCCGCTGGCATTGGGCAGAATATCGAAGAGCATGATGCGCCAGGTGCTTTCGCCCTGTGTCACCGCAGACGCCACGAAGTCGCGGCTCGACACATCGATGGTAATGCCGCGCACGATGCGGAAGATCGCCGGCGCACTACCGAAGGTGACCGCAAGCACGATGTTGAATGGCGAGGAGCCGACAACGACGATGATGACGATATAAAGCACCAGAACCGGGAAGGAGAGCACCACATTGGCGATGTAGGACAGGACCGCATCGATCCAGCCGCGCCAGTAGCCGGCGATAAGACCGAGCGCCACGCCGACCACATAGGCAGTCACGGTCGCAAGCGTCGAGAACACCACGACAGTGCGTGCGCCATAGATCAGGCGTGAGAGGATATCGCGGCCGAGCTTGTCGGTGCCGAGCCAGAATACGCCGCCTGTCGGAGCGGCAGTACCGGGCTTTGCCAGTGGCAACAGCGTGCGGATCGGATCGAAGGGCGCAAGGATTGGCGCAAAGATCGCCACCAGCAGCCAGCCAATCGTCAGGAATCCGCCGATCAGCACGACCGGATTGGTGAGATAGGGTGTTACAGCTTTCCGCATGCCGCCCTCACTTCCGTCCCTTGGCTGCATCGAGCAGCGAGACACGCGGATTGAGCCAGCCATAGGCGAGGTCGGAGAGGATCTGCGTCGCGACGACGACGACGACGCTCACCATCGCGCAGGCTTCGACCAGGCGGATATCGCTATTGAGCGCGGCGTCATAGAGAAGCGTGCCGAAGCCCTTATAGGCATAGAAAACCTCCACGACGATGACGCCCGAGAGCAGCCAGGGAAACTGCAGCATGATGACGGTAACCGGCGTGATCAGCGCATTGCGTAGCGCATGGCGCCAGACGATACGCGCCGTGCTGGCGCCCTTCAGTCGCGCCGTGCGGACGTAATGCGTGCCCATGACTTCGATCATCGAGGCGCGGGTGACGCGCGCCAGGTAACCGGTGGAATAGAAGGCGAGCACCAGCACGGGCAGAATGATCTGCTGCAGCGAGAAACCTGATAGCATGGTGCTGGCACCTGGCAGCCAGTGCAGCCAGAAGACGAAGACGGCCGAGAAGAAGACGGCGGAGGCGAAATCCGGGATCGAGGTCGTGGCGATCGCAATGAAAGAGACGATACGATCGAGAACCGAACCCTGACGCATGCCGGCAACGATGCCCGCAAACAGGCCGACGGGCACGATCACCAGCAGCGCACCGCCGGCAAGAATGCCGGAAGCCGCAAGTCGGTCCGGGATAAGCTGCGCAACCGGCGCGCGGTAATAGGTGGACACGCCCCAGTCGCCGGTCACGAAGGACCAGAGCCAGCGGCCGTAGCGAATGATGAAGGGGGCATCGTAACCGTTGGCAGTCAGCCACTGGGCGCGCTGAGCTGGCGTCGAGAACTGGCCGAGGACCTTGACGGCGACATCGCCGACATTGACCTCCAGTGCCAGGTAAACGAGCAGCGACACGGTGAACATCACCGCGAGTGCGCTTGCCAGTTTACGAAGAATGAAACGGAAAACGGTCACGAACCACCTCTTTGCCGGGTCGGGGCCGCCGCGATGAGCGGCCCCGAAGATCAAGCCTTGGCGAGCCAGACGCCGTCCATGCGGAAGTAATCCGCCGGATGGAGCACGAAACCGTGGACGGTGGTGGCTGCGGCGCTGAAGCGGTTCGGCCAGTAGGGTTGAATGATGACCCCGGAATCCTGCAGGATCTGCTCGACATCCTTCATGGCTTCGGGACGCTTGGCCGGATCGACGACGGCGAGAGCCTTGTCGAGCGCGGCGTCGAATTCCTTGCTGGCGAAATGGCTCTCGTTCCAGGCACCACCGGAGCGATAGGCAAGATCGAGCGTCATCGCACCGAGCGGACGGTGCGCCCAATAGGTAAGACCGAAGGGAACCTTGTCCCAGATCGGCCAATACTGCGAGGCCGGCAGGACGTTGAGCTTCAGCCGGATGCCGGCTTCGGCGAGGTTCTGCTGCAGCACCTGCGCGGTGTCCTGCTCCCAGGTGCCCTGCGTGTTGCCGAGCGTCAGTTCCAGATCGATGCCGTCCTTGTAGCCGGCTTCTGCAAGCAGGGCCTTGGCCTTCTCGACATCACGGGTGACCGCAGGCAGCGCGAAGTAATCGGGCTGAACCGGCGAGACGTGGAAGTTGGCGCCGACTTCACCCTCACCGCGATAGGCGACGTCGAGCATCTGCTTGTTGTCGGCCGCAAGCTGCACGGCCTTTCGCACGCGAACGTCGTCGAACGGCTTCTGGTCGGACTGCATGCGCATGACAAGCGTATGCGCCGCCTTGCCGGTCAGGATCTGGATGTTCGGCAGCGACTTCATGAGATCATATTCGGCGATCGTCGCGCGATAGATGATATCGATCTGGCCGCTTGAAAGTGCTGCGAGATGCGTGGTGATATCGGTGCCGAGGTCGATGTACTGGATGCCATCGAGATGAACAGGCGTGCCCCAGTAATCGGCGCGCTTGCTGAACACCGCCTGACGGCCAACTTCATAGCTTTCCAGCTTGAAGGGGCCGGTACCAACAGGATTGGCCGGCCAGTTGGCGCCGCCCTTGACGAACTCGCGGTGCAGCATCGGGCAAGTGTAGGAATAGAGCTGCTCGGGCAGCGAGGAAACCGCACGCGACAGCGTGATGCGGACCGCATGGTCGCCGGTCTTTTCCACCTTCTCGACGGCCGAAAAAGCGGTCTTGTTGGAAGACTGCGAGTCAGGCGCGATCCAGCGCTGGATGTTGAAGATCACATCCTCGGGCGTGAAGGCATCGCCATTCGACCACTTGGCGCGCTCGTCGAGCTCGAAATCCCAGATTTTGAGATCGGCGGACGGCGTCCAGCTCTTGGCGAGATAGGGATGGGTGACGTTGTCGGCATCGACATAGGTCAGGAATTCGAGGCTGTTGCGATAGAGGTTTGAAGCCTCGATCCAGCTCGTCATCATCGGATCGGTCAGTTCCTGGATCTGGCAACCGAAACGCAGCGTACCGCCATCAGTGGGCGTTTCCTGCGCAAGAGCCGGCTTGCTGTCGCCGAGGAAGGCGCTGGCAGAGGCCGCCGTCACACCGAGCCAGGCGACGGCACGCAGGAAACCGCGGCGATCGATCTTGCCGGCACGGACCTGTTCGCACAGTTCCGGCACGGAGGGATGCAGCGGATTGCCGCTATTGGTTTTCAATTCAGTCATGATCTGCCTCCTCCTTGAATGGCAGTATGGTCGCTATCAGACACCCTCTGTGCCAGACACGATGCGCAGGGCGGGCTTTTCACCGTCGTTCACCATACGATTGCTGAAACGGCTGATGATCCAGGATCGAAACCCTGCAATCAGAGGATCCACCAGCCCTTCCGCATCGGTCTTCAGGTAATAGCCGAAGCCTTCGTAATAGTGTGCGGTGACCGGCGCAACCAAGCGGCCGCTTTCTATTTCCTCCCGAAATAGCGCCGGGTCCGCCAGCACTAGGCCCTGCCCCGACAAGGCGTACTGAACCCCGAGGCTGGCGCTGTCGAATGTCACGCCACGCGCTACAGAAACCCCGCCGAGACCGTTCTGAACAAGGAAGCGCTGCCAGGTCAGATAGGGCTCCATGTCGACGATCTTGATGTGGATGATCTCGTTTGCTCCAATGAAGGCCGCAAGCTCCGAAACTCCTCCCTGCATCAGATCGGCCCGCACCAGATCAGGATGGCACAGGATCGTAGGCCGCTCCTCCCAGAGCAGGTCGGTGACCCATTCATCCACGGCCGGCCGCGTATAGACGACCGCCACGTCGAATTCGCTGTCCGGCACCCCGTAGGGCGTCGAAACCTCCAGCAGCACTTCCGGGAAGCTGCGCCGGAAATCGGTCAGCAGCGGCACGGTGAGCTTCATCGCAAAGCTCGGTGGCAGGTTGATACGCAGCTTGCGCTGACGCTGTTCTTCCGGCGCGCAGACTTCCTTCAGCGCCTGCTCGATGCGGTCGAAACCCTTGCCGATACCGGCAACGAGCGAGCGCCCGTCATCCGTCAGCGTCGTGGCCTTGTGACCGCGTTCGAAAAGCTTGCGCCCGATGCTCTCTTCCAGACCGATGACATGCCGCGAAAGTGCGCTCTGCGAAATGTTGAGTGCGGCGGCCGCCGCCGTGAAGCTGCCGTGATGCGCAACGGCCTCGAAGGCCCGGAGCGCGTTCAGCGGCAACCGGCGGCGATCGACCGCCGGCTCCTTCTTCGTCTGGGGAGAGCGATCCTCCGTCATTATCCCGCAAGCCCACCGAACAGGACGTATTTGCTCTCCAGATATTCATCGAGCCCTTCGGCAGCACCTTCACGGCCAAGGCCGGACTGCTTGACGCCTCCGAATGGCGCGACTTCCGTCGAGATCACGCCCTCGTTGATGCCGACCATGCCTGCTTCCAGCGCTTCGGCGACACGCCAGGCGCGGCCGAGATTCTGGGTGAAGAAATAGGCCGAGAGGCCAGTTTCCGTATCATTGGCGAGCGCGATCGCCTCTTCCTCACCCTTGAAGCGGAAAAGACCGGCGACCGGGCCGAAGGTCTCTTCGGTCGCAAGTGCCATATCCCTCGTCATGCCGGTCAGCACCGTCGGCGCATAGAACAGGCCGCCGCGCTCATGCCGCCGGCCGCCGGTCAGCACCTTGGCACCCTTCTCGACGGCGTCGGTCACATGCCGCTCGACCTTCGTCAGCGCCGGCGCATTGATGAGCGGCCCCTGAGCCACGCCATCCTCGACGCCGGGCGCAACCTTCATCGCCGCGACGGCCTTGGCAAGCGCCTCGGCATAGCGGTCATAAATACCGTCCTCGACGAGGATACGGTTGGCGCAGACGCAGGTCTGTCCAGTATTGCGGAACTTGGAGGCGATCGTGCCGCGCACCGCCTGATCGATATCGGCATCGTCGAAGACGATCAGCGGCGCATTCCCGCCGAGCTCAAGGCTGATGCGCTTCACCGTATCGGCGCTCTGGCGCATGAGCAGCTTGCCGGTCGCCGTCGATCCCGTGAACGAGAACTTGCGCACGACGGGGCTCTTCATCCAGACGCCGACGACATCGACCGGCGACTTCGTCGTCACCACGCTGACCACACCAGCGGGAACGCCTGCCTGTTCGCCGAGACGGGCAAGCGCCAGAGCCGAAAGCGGCGTATCTTCCGCCGGCTTGATGATGATGGTGCAGCCGGCAGCAAGTGCGGGACCGACCTTGCGGGTAATCATCGCCAGAGGGAAGTTCCATGGCGTTACAGCCGCGACGACACCGACAGGCTCCTTCATCACGACGATGCGCGCATCGACCTTGTGCGACGGCACGACGCCACCATGCGAGCGGCGGCCTTCCTCGGCAAACCAGGTGAGGAAACCGGCCGCATAGGCGACCTCGCCACGCGCTTCAGCGAGCGGCTTGCCCTGCTCAGCCGTCAACAATCGGGCGAGGTCTTCCTGATTGGCAAGCATCAGATCCGCCCAGCGTCGCAGCACGGCAGAACGCTCCGAAGCGAGCGTCTTGTGCCAGGTCTTGAAGGCCTTCGCTGCGGCGTCGATCGCCTGCTGCGCCTCCGCCGCACCGCAATCCGGCACGGTCGCAAGCTCGCTGCCATCGGCGGGATTGAGCACGGCAAAGCGCTTGCTGTCAGCAGCACTTCCCCAGCCTCCACCGATCAGCGCATTGTCTTCGACAAGCTTCATATCAGGCGACCTTCGGCGTGAAGAAAGGATTGCCGACCGTTGCCACGCCTTCGGCAAGCTCGGCACGCGACGGCCAGCCCTTCAGCAATGCGCGCTTGGCAGCAAGATGGGTTGCAGCCTTGTTGTTATGATACACTTCTTCGGCGTCGTTGGCCGACGGATTGACCCAGACGGCGGCAATCGCGACCCAGTCATCTTCAGCTTCCGCCGGCAGCGAACCGTCGAGCAGCGCTGCAGTAATACCGGCGGCGACACCGGCCTGCGCCGGACCCCAGGTCATCAGCTCATGCGACGAACCGGATTCCATCACCGCCTTGGCGATGAAAAGCGTCACCGGCTTTGCCGGCAGGTTTGGCTTCAGTACTGCCTGGAACGGCAGGTGGCCGGGACCCGGACTCGCTGCCGCACCGGCGAGCGCGCCGGAAATCGGGCCGTTCTTCGGGCCGATGTAGAGGTTGATATGGGCAGCGTTCGGGCCGGAACCCTCGAAGCCTTCACCGATATAAAGCATTGAAATCTCCAGTAGCGATGCGAGTCGAACCCATTATGCCTTCGAAAGGGCGCGGGGGCGACGGACCGGGTTATAGTCATTGATCATGTCGCGCGGGCGGTAGGGCTCTTCCAGGAAGGCACGCTCTTCGCCCGTCAGCTCGATCGCAGCCGCTTCGATGGCAGCAGTGACATGCTCGGGGCTCTCCGTGCCGACGATTGGAACCGTGCTGTTGCCGGAACCGATGACCCAGGCTTGGGCGATCTGGCTGGCCGTCTTGTCGCGCTTGGCAGCGATCTCGTTGACGCGCTTGGCGATCTCCTGGTCGATCTCATCGCCGAACCAGTCGAGATAGAGGTCATGGGCGATGCGCGGCGCCGAGCCGCCGCCGGCGAGATAACCGCGGGCGAGCGGCGAAAAGGTCGTGACCGCAATGCCCTCATCCTGACAGTAAGGCATCATCTCGCGCTCTTCCTCCCGGTAGAGCAGCGAATACTGGCACTGCATGTTGACGAACCGCGTCCAGCCATTCTTGTTGGCGACATGGTTCATCTTGGCGAACTGCCAGGAATACATGGTGGAAGCGCCGATGTAGCGTGCCTTGCCCGACTTCACGATGTCATGCAGAGCGTTCATCGTTTCCTCGATTGGTGTTTCCGGATCGAAGGCGTGGATGACGTAAAGGTCGACATAGTCGGTGCCCATCTGCTTCAGCGACTTGTCGATGGAGGCCATCAGATGCTTGCGCGACAGGCCCTTGTCGTTCGGATCGTCGCTCATCGGATAGAAGGCCTTGGTGGCGAGCACCAGCTTTTCGCGTTCCGTCAGCGACAGCAGTGTGCGGGCCACGACCTGCTCGTTGACGCCGGTCGAATACCAGTCCGCCATGTCGAAGAAATTGATACCGACATCGAGCGCCTTCTTCAGGATTGGCACCGATTTTTCTTCGTCCAACACCCAACCCTTCCACTTGGATGTCCCGATACCCATGGTACCAAGGCAAAGCGACGAAACCTTCAGGCCGGTCTGGCCAAAGCGCACATATTCCACAGCAATGTCCTAAAAGTGTTTCTCCCTCCTAAGACTATGCCGTGGCGACACTATTGTGACAAATAGGTTTATTCGATGCGGCTATCTCAAAATGAGATGGCGCCATCAACCGCCCGCAGGGGCCTGTGCCGCAGGCTTTTCCCTTGCGGACCTGATGTCCAGCAGCACCGCGACGAGCCCGTAAACCGCGGCAAGTATCCACAGCGTAAGGAACGGTTCCCTGACCGCCTGAAGCGGAGCGCCGAGCTGCGACACCTCGACGATGCCGTTGATGGCGCTGGTGCTTGGCAGCAGAACGGTCAGCGCCCGCAGCGGCTCGGGTATGGCTTCGCTCGGCCACGAAAAACCGGCAAGGAACATGAAAGGCAACCCGAGCGTGGCGCAGACGAGCTGAACAGCGAGCGGCTTGCGGAACAGGCTGGCAATCACCATCCCGAGCGTGGCAACTGCCAGAACAAACGGCAGGCAGAAAGCAAATATCGTCAGCAAACCACCCAATCGCGGAATGCCGTAAAGGTAAGGCAGCACGATCAGATAGAATGGCAATACAATCGCCTCGATAACGAGATAGGCAAGCAGCCTGCCGCCGACGCGGGCAAAGGGGCCGGCGGCCGAGGCAGCAGTATCCCGCGCCGCCGCATCATTGTCGATCGTCCCAAGTAGACCGACGCCGATCAGCAGCGTTTGCTGCAGGATCAGAACAAAGGCTGCGGGCAGGATATAGGTCGCATAGCCGCCCTGCGGATTGAACAGTGCGACCGTCGTCAACGGCATGGGATCGGGGGCAGCTGCCGCCAATACCGGGTCGATATTGGCCGCAATCAGCCGCGCCGTCTCGATTTCCGCGCCCATGGTCCTCGCGACGGCAACGACGGCGCCGGAAATGCGCTGATAGATCAGGAAATAGCTGGCGTCCCCATAAAGCGCGACCGGCGATTGCCGCCCATGCAGCAGATCACGTTCGAAATATTGCGGGATGACCAGAATGCCGTAGAGCTGGCGTCCTTGAACCGCCCGCTCGGCACTGACCTGATCTGGCAGCATCGCGGCCACGGCAACATCACTCGACGCATCGATACGGCGCACCAGCTCACGGCTGCTCGTCGTATCGTCGAGATCGACGACGGCGATCGGCACGTCGCGCAGCGCCTCGTTTGCATAAGGCTGTGGGTAATAGAGGGCATAGATTAGTGGCCCGAAGACCAGTACCG
Organism: Rhizobium sp. 1399; assembly: GCF_031455475.1. NCBI lineage: Bacteria > Pseudomonadati > Pseudomonadota > Alphaproteobacteria > Hyphomicrobiales > Rhizobiaceae > Rhizobium > Rhizobium sp. 1399. The sequence continues at coordinate 210,307 of NZ_JAVDSU010000008.1, forward strand.
CGAGTGCCGGGCGCAGAGTCAGGATGCGGATCAGCTCGATGCGGAAGATCGCCAGCAAGGCCCTCATGGCGTGACCTCCCTCAGCCGCTGCGCCGCCTGTCGCTGCCGGCGAATGCGGAACACTTCCAGCCGCAGCGCCGTCACGATCGCCAGCACCAGCACGAATATGCCGAGCACCATCAAAGGCTTCAGCGACAGATCGACCGGCGTGCCTCGGATCGTCTGATCGATCCTAGCCGTCAGATACCAGGTGCCGGGAATGAGCTCGCCCCACCAGTAGGAGAAGTCGTTCATCGCCAACCGCGGAAAGCCGATGCCCATATAACCGAACGATGGCGCGAACATCAGCGTGCCGATGCTGATGGCGCTTGCGACCGGCCGCAGGAAAAGCGCCAACAGCACACCGATGAACTGGTTCGCGAGAATGAAGAGCAATCCGGCCACGACGAGGATGCAACGCTCGCCCCTGAGCGGCATGTCGAACACGCCGAAAAGAATGGCGTCCGAAAGACCGAGAACCACAAGGAAGATCAGTGTGTAGGGTAGCATCTTGCCAGCCATTGCCGGCCACAGACCGCCGCCAAGCCGCCGCAGAATGACGAGACGGTGCGTTGTTTCGGCATCCATGCCAACCGTGTAAGCCATGGTGGTAACGATCACCACCTGCAGCAAGGCGGGCATCAGCGCTGCGAGCAGAAAATGCGCATAGTTGAGCGTCGGATTGAAAAGCGGATTGACCTGCACGGGGATCGGCGAAAGATCGGCCTGCGCAATATCGACCGGCTGCCCCTGCGCCGTGCGCAGCGACAGGCGGATGCCGGCGGCCACAGTCGGCACGGCAGCACTGACGCCCCTGAGCGTAAGATTACCTGTTGTCAGCGTCTGCGTATTGTAAAAGAACACCACCTCGGGACGCCGGCCGGCGAAAACATCGCGCTCCAGATTGCGTGGCAGCATCAGTAGTCCGTGAACCTTGCCGGACAGGATCAGCGCACGGCCTTCCGTGAGGTCGCTGACATTGACTGCGACAGCGGTATCCGGCGTCGCATCGACTGCGCGAATAATCGTTCGCGAAAGATCGCTGCCGTCGAGATCGAGCACGGCGATCGGCAGCCGTGTCGCCAGTCCCGCGCTGAAGACGATGGCAAGTACACCCATCAAGAGCAGCGGCAAGAGCGTCGTCAGGAAAAGCAGAAACGGCCGGCGATAGAACCAGTCGAACTCCCGCCGGAACACCAGGAGGAAGCCGGGACGAAGCCCGCCGGGCGGCGTCATCTCAACGCCCCGCCGGCGGCCAGGAGGCGATGACGCTCATGCCTGGCCGAAGCCCCTCGACGGGATTGACCGGAACGGCGCGTACCTCGAAGGTGCGCAGGTCGAAATCGCCGGTCGCGCGTGTCGCGCGCCAGGTCGCATATTGGCCCTGCGCGTTGATCATCGTCACCTTGACCGGGATTGGACTGCCGGCAAGCGCCGGAACCGTGACGTCAAAACCGTCGCCGACCTTGAGTCCCTTCAGCAGGTCCTCGCGAAGATTGAACGTGAACCAGGGATTCTGCAGGTCGATAATCGAAAACAGCGGCGAACCGGCGCTGAAATTTTCGCCGAGCTCGGCGACGCGCGTCGTCACCTGACCGGAGATCGGCGCATGGATGACCAGTTCTGAAACGTCCACTTGCTGCTGGTTGAGCGACGCACGTGCCTGCTCCACCTGAGCGGCCGCAAGCGCCTTTTCTTCCTTGCTGGAACCGGCCGTCGCAAGCCGTGCATTGGCGGCTGCGGATTCCTGCTTGCGGATCGCGGCCTCCAGGTTACGGGCAGTCTGATCGACCTGCGCCTGCGTCGAAGCGCCTGTCGTGATCAACCGCGCCTGACGGGCGGACTCTTCCTGATAAAGCGTGACATCGGCGCTTGCTGCGGCAAGCTCGGCATTGGCCGCATCGATAGTTTCGGGACGCGTGCTGTTGACACGAGTGAGGTCGGCCTCTGAAACGCCGACTGCCGCTTCAGCCAAATGCAGCGCCGCCGTCAATTGCGGGCTTTCCAGTTCGGCAATAACGGTGCCCTTCTCGACATTGTCACCGACATCGGCGTTGAGTTTGAGAATACGGCCAGCGACGCGCGGGCTGATATCGACGCGATTGGCGGAAACCTCGCCCTGCACCACCAGCGGCGGTGGTCGCGTCGCAAACCACAGGAGAACACCAAGAACGACAAGGGCTACAATTCCCACAACTGCCCGAACCATTCCTGCTACCTTCATCGGTGCCCCCGTTCAGATGGAGTGTTCCGGCTGAACTGTGTCTCAGGATTATCCCTCTGGCAATATGACAAGCCTGCTGCGACTCCTTGGCACGCCGTAAAGTCGTGATCGTGTCCGAGGAATTTTTACCGTTCTGCTTGCCATCTGCAGCGTCATTATTGCGATAGCGGAAGTCGTCGGAACAAATTTCAAAGCCATTCACCAGGGAAACCGACCTGCCGCTTCGTATGGCCGGACCAAAACCTAAGTATAGTTATGTCTCAGGACGCTTGGATTTAACTTGTACTCGTAGCTCGGAACCGACCTGACCATTCACGGTTCCAAGCTGGTGGCACCGCCCCTTGCCACCTCTAGGGCAGGCGTCCCCCTCCGCCGAAGCCCTGCGGATCCTCCCATCCGCCAGAGACCGTCCCGCCGCCCGGGGCGGTCTTTCCTTTTCAAGCGTAGAGACAATTCGGCCCATGCTTCCAACACTTTGGTATAGTTTTGCGCCGATAAACACGCCATTAAGGTAAACGCGCACTAGCCGGTATGGGTAGAAGACCGGAACCAACAGCGAGGGGGTATGGGATCATTCATTGTATCGAAACTCATCAACCGGCGAGGAACGCTCTCGCATGAGATCACGCTCGGCCTGATCGCACTGGTGCTCGGCGCCACCGTGTTCTACGTCGATGCCTTCACTGAGATCGAAAGCGCTATCGCCGTCCTCTATGTTATCGTGCTGCTGCTATCGGCCGAAATACTGACGAGGATAGGCACCACGCTCCTCACAGTTGTCTGCGCCGCCCTTACCCTTTTCGCCTATTTCTTTTCGCACGGCCTCGGGGAAAATGTCCCAGCTCAGTTGCGGTTGGCGGTTTCTCTCGCCGCCATCACCATCACCTGCGCCCTTATCCTCAGGAACGAAACCGCGCGTGCCGGCCTCATCGAAGCCAACTTGCATCTTCGCGACAGCGAAACCCGCTATCGCTACATCTTCGAGCACAGCCGAATCGCACTCTGGGAACGCGATTATTCCGCAGTGCGAGCCTTCCTGATGTCTTTGAAAGCGGAAGGTGTGAGTGACCTCAAAGACTATTACCGAACAAACCCCAGTGTCATCGCCACCTGCACAGGCCTCATCCGCACCATCGCCTCCAACGACGCAGCAATGGAACTGCTCGGCCATGTGGCCGGCGGCCTGCCCTCGCACACGATGCGCCACTACATCGCCCCTGATGACGATACCTTCCTGGACCTGATGAATGCCATCTTCTGCGGCGAACGGCATTTCGAGGGCAAGGGCAATCTGATTGCGGAGAATGGCGAGACCAGGCTTGTCATCATGAGCATGAGCTTTCCGGAAGATCCCGCCGCCTTCAATCGCGTGGTCGTCGGCATGGTGGATATCACCCAGCGGGAAATGATGCAGAAGGCCATTCGCGAGGCTCAGGATGAGCTTGCCCGCGCCTCGCGCGCCGCGACTGTCGGCACACTTTCCGCCTCGCTCGCCCACGAGCTCAACCAGCCGCTCGGCGCTATCGTCGTCAACGCCCAGACGCTCCTCAGATGGCTGAACCGCGAGCCGCCGGATCTCGCGGCCGTTCGCCGTTCGGCCGAGCGCATCATTCGCGACAGCCAGCGGGCGAGCGAAATCATCCACAATACCCGCTCCATGCTGACACAGGGCGATCGCACGCCCGAGCAGGTCGACCTCGAAACGTTGATCGAGGAAACACGCGCCCTGATGGAGCACGACTTCCAGCGCGACATGGTCGATTTCGATGTGAACCCACCCGAACAGCCGATCACAGTGAAGGCGATCCGTATCGAGCTGCAGCAGGTGCTCATCAACCTCGTCACCAATGCCGTGCAGGCCATGCGCGAAACGGCAATCGACCAGCGTAAGATTCTGATCTCGCTCGCCAGGAAGGATGATATATTCGTCAGCCTCTCCGTCAGGGATTTCGGCCCCGGTATCAGCGAGGAGGCCATGGCGAAGCTCTTCACCCCCTTCTTCACGACCAAGCCCTCCGGAATGGGCATGGGGCTCTCCATCTGCCGCAGCACGCTGGAGGCCAGAGGCGGCCAGCTGATCGCCGGCAATCATCCTGAAGGGGGCGCCATCTTCGAAATGATCATACCGATTGAGGACGACCATGACCGACACTAGCGCCGCATCGAAGGCAGCCTCGCAATCCGCATCACCGATAGTCTATGTCGTCGATGATGACGAATCCATCCGCGAGTCGCTTGTCGATCTTTTCCGGTCGATCCAGATGGATGCGGTCTCCTTCGCGACCACGACTGCCTTTCTCGATACCGCCGACCTGCGACGGCCGGGCTGCATTCTCCTCGATGTGCGCCTGCCAGGTCTAAGCGGGCTGGATTTCCAACTTCATCTCGAACGGATCGGCAGCAGGATGCCGATCGTCTTCATGACCGGCTTCGGCGATATTCCGATGAGCGTGCGCGCCATGAAGGCCGGCGCTGTCGACTTCCTCACCAAGCCCTTCCGAGACCAGGATATTCTCGATGCCGTTGGCATCGCGATCGAAAAGGATATGGCCCGCCGGCGGGAAATGGCGGCAAGCGATGCCGTCGCCTCGCTGGTCGATACACTGACGCCCCGCGAGCGGGAGGTGATGGCGGCCGTCGTCAAGGGGCTGATGAACAAGCAGATCGCCTATGACCTCGGCATCAGCGAAATCACCGTGAAGCTGCATCGTGGCAATGTCATGCGCAAAATGCAGGTCCGCTCGGTGGCCGATCTGGTGCGCAAGGCCGAAATGCTGGAAGGGAGATAGTGAAACCTAGACCCTTGTATGGTACCGCGACACGGCCCCGATCCTCATAATATAGCCTAACGTAATGTAAGAATAAGCAAGGCTACCAATCTCGTGTCACATACATCCACAATCGCTGTCGTCGATGACGACCAGGCTATCCGGGAGGCGCTTGACGATCTGATCCAGTCCTGCGGCTACCAGAGCAAGCTTTTCGCTTCGGCGGAAGAGTTCCTGGCCTTTGACGACAGGGCGACGATTGACTGCATGCTGGTCGACGTCAAGATGCCCGGACTGAGCGGCATCGAACTGCAGCAAATCCTCAACGGCGAACCTGAAAAGCCGCCGATGATCTTCATGACATCCTATCGCGACGAGAGAACTCGTACGGCCGCCATGGAAGGCGGTGCGCTGGCCTTTCTGGGCAAGCCGGTCGAATTCGATTCCCTCATCAACTATCTGGAAATAGCTTTGAAGCCGTAAGGCCCCACTGCGTCGGGTTCCCGGGTGTTGCTTCCGCCATCAGATCAGTTCGAATTATACACCTATGTATAATTTAAGATGGAAACAATAAAGACTATAGTTAATCTCGTATCTTCCAGTAAAATGGATAGAAAAAACGAGGTGAACGCCATGATAAAGCTCAAGCGCCCGATATTTATCAGCGTCGGGAAGAACATTCTGATGGATGTGATCTTCTCCAACATCGTAACCGGTGCGAATTACAAGTTCCACTGCGCGCTGCTGCGCCTGGAACCGGAAAATCCGATCTACGAATATCAGCCGGTCCGCATTGCCACGCATCGCCGCCCGGACGAAATCAGCCGGACGCATTTCTGATCCTCCCCCCTTCTGGCGCTGACCGGTTTCCTCCCGGCCGGTCAGTGCATTTGCCGGCAGATGATCCATGACCCTCAAGAATACGGCAAAATCCCCCTGGCAGGGGGATGCAACCAGCGCCACTGTACAGGCCGATCCCACGACAAGTTTCTCTACTGCCCTGCAGGAAGTCATGCAGGTGCATGGCTTTCGTTTCTTCCTCGCCGCCAGCTTTCCGCAAGCTGACAAGCTCGGCTTTCGCGCCAACATCATCGCCAGCAACTGGCCACAGGAACTGATCGACCGCTACGACGCTTCAGATCTCTTTTGGCGCAGCCAGCTGATCGATGGTTTGAAGAAGACCATCATGCCGATCTATTCCGGCATCGGCATCTTCGCCCAGCCTGCCAGCGTAGGCAGCTCGGAAGAACTCTCCCGTCGTTTCGAGGATCTCGGCCTTCACAACACCGTCAGCTTCACGCTGCATGACGCCATTCTCAGGCACTATGTCATCATGTTCTCCGGCCTGCGCAGCCCGCTCGACGAGCAGGAATGCGCGCGCATGGTCTTTGCCGTATTGAAGGCGCTGGACAGCTACAGCCTTGCGACCGAGCCGCCGCTTGCCGATTACGAGCGCCTGACCGTTCGCGAGATCGAATGCCTGCGCTGGTCAGCCTCCGGCAAGAGCAGCGAGGAGATCGCCATCATCCTGCATATCTCCTCCCATACGGTGAACGGTTATCTGAAGGCGGCGATGCGCAAGCTCGATGCCGTCAACCGCATGCAGGCCGTGGCGAGGGCCTATCGTTTCCGTCTCATCTGAAGGTCTGCAGGCTCTAAAACTCTTCTGGTTTCAGGCCGTCCAAACCTATCCCGCGTGACCGCTGACGAGATATCTGCGAAATTTCGGCTGAGATCATCGTCAAATAAATGCGACAACTCCCGTCAATTCACGCGCGAAGCGCCTCAACCTACGCATGCAGGACAAATATCAGCACTATTGTTCCCGTTGTCGACAGAACGTGCTAAGTTACTAGCGGGAGGGACATTTCTCAGGAGTTCTCTTGTCCGCCGAATACACGTCAGCCGATATGGCCCACGCCTCCGGCAATCTGCCGCATATCGACTCGCGCCAGCGCGCCGAGGCGGTTGCCGCCCGTCTCGTCACTGAACAACACGACCGGCCGTCGCTGGTTTCCACCATCGCCCGCGAAGTGGCAGCCGAGATCATCGAAGACATTCGCAAACCGGGCGATGACCTGAACTCCGTCGAACTTGCACGGCGCTACAAGACCAGCCGGACGCCGATCCGCGAAGCCCTGATGCTTCTGGAAAGGGAAGGACTCGTCGAAATCCCGCCGCGCCGTCGCCCACGTGTCGCTAGCCTCTCGATCAAGGAGATCCGCGATATCTACCGCGTCCGCGCCAATCTGCTGGAACTGATTGCCGGCGACATTGCGCGGGACGCGTCGCTTGACGATATCCGCACCCTCCAGCCGATCATGCAGGTCATGGAAAACGCGAGCAAGGCCGGCGATGTGAACGTCTATTTCTGGGCAAATGTCGACTTTCACGAACGCAATACCGAACTCGCCGGCAATCGCACGGTCAAGAAGATCATCGATTCCTTGCTTCTGAGAACCCTTCGCTTGCGCCGTATCGGCCTATCCCAGCCCGGCCGCCTGCAGAAATCCTATGAGGATCACGAACGGTTGTGCCGCGCGTACGAGGATCGCGATCCGACGCTCGCGGCCGCGCTCATCCGCTCCAACCATATCACCGGCCTTTCGGTGCTGGAAAACATCTATTCATAGGACGGGACGTCAGGGAAACACGACATGACAGGCATTACCGACCTCTCAGTTCTTCTCGCGACGATGGAGCCGGAATTGGTGGCAGGCGAATTCGTCTATTGCGCCGTGCCGGCCTCGCAGTCGGAAGACTATCTCCATCTTCGCCCGCTCGCCCTCTTTCGCGAAACGGAAGGCCTGACGCTCATTCTGCCCCAGGATACGGCAAACAAAGCCGGCCTGCAGGCAAGCGCGCCCCTGCGGCAGATCACGCTAAAAGTACATTCTTCGCTTGAAGCCGTCGGCCTGACCGCCACCTTCTCCCGCGCGTTGACGGAAGTCGGCATCAGCGCCAATGTGGTCGCGGCCTACTACCACGACCACATTTTCGTGCCTGTCGTCGATGCCGAACGGGCCGTCGAAGCGCTGCGGCAGCTCTCGGCGGCAAGCCGGAGCTAAAGCAATTCCAGCAAAAGTGTGCAGCGGTTTTGCGTTCGGAATTGCGTGAAAACAAAAAAGTCAGGTCGGCGGCGCGTCGAGCGCGTGCAGAATGCCGCGCAGCTCGGCAAGGCCGCGAAGACGGCCGATTGCCGGATAGCCGGGCGTGACATTCTTCTGCAGGTCGTCGAGCATCCGGTGGCCGTGATCCGAGCGGAAGACGATCGACTGGTCAACGCTGCGGCGGTGATCCTCCGCGACCAGCTCCTTCAGCACGGCAACCATGTTCACGTCACCTTCGAGATGCGCGCTTTCATGGAAGGTGCGGCCGTCGCCTTCGCGGGTCGTGGCGCGAAGATGCGCGAAATAGATGCGCGAGGCGAAGCGCCGGGCGATTGCCGGCAGATCGTTGTCGGCGCGCACACCGAGGCTGCCGGTGCAGTAGCACATGCCGTTGGCCGCAGCCGGCACCGCATCGAAAAGCGCCGCATAATCCTCAGCCGTCGAAGCGATGCGCGGCAGGCCGAAGAGCGAGCGCGGCGGATCGTCGGGATGCAACGTCAGCTTCACCCCGCGCGCTTCTGCAGCCGGCACAACGGCCTCGAGGAATTCAACGAGGTGCTGGCGAAGCTTCTTCGCATCGATGCCTTGATAGGCAATAAGCTTTTCGCGGAAAGCCGGAATGGTCAGTGGCTCGGTCGTCGAGCCGGGCAGAGCCGAGGTGATGATGCGGGTAATTTCGGCAATCTCCGCGTCTGTCATGCTCTCATAGACGGCCTTGGCCCGTGCCCTGTCTTCGTCGGAATATTCGTCGGCAGCGCCCGGACGCTCCAGCACGAACAACTCGAAGGCGGCAAAGCGCTGATGATCGAAGCGCATGGCGGTAGCGCCGGTCGGCGTCACGTAGTCGAGATCGGTACGCGTCCAGTCGACAACGGGCATGAAGTTGTAGCACACGATCGGAATACCGCAGGCAGAAACCGCCTCGAGACTGGCGATCCAGGCTTCGATCTCGGCCTTGGCCTGCCCGCCCTTGCGCTTGACGGCATCGGGGATCGGGATGCTTTCGACGACGCTCCAGGTCAGCTGCGAGCGGCCGGCTGGCGTCGTTTCGATCAGTGACTGGCGCTCGCGCACTTCCGCTTCGGTCCAGGCACGGCCGATCGGCACCTGATGTAGCGACGAAACGATGTTCGTTGCACCCGTCTGGCGCACCTCGTCCAGCGTGACCGGTGCCTCCGGCCCGAACCATCTCCAACCTTGCCGCATCTCGTCTTTCTCTCCTTGGTATCCTGTGTTTTGTCGTTCCGCCGTCAGCAGAAATAGTCGGGGAACTGCGAGCGCAGCTCCGCCACGTCTGGTATAACGGCGCTTAAGTGATGAATCATCGACTCGCGCGCCGCCGCGATATCATGCGCAGCAATGGCGTCGCGGATGACAATATGCTCGTGCACGACATTGTCCATGCGCCCGAGCACCGGCAGCGTCAGACGCCGCGCCCGGTCGATCTGCACCTTCACGGTCTTCAAAATGGTCCAGATACCGGGATACCCAGCGATCTGCGCGATTGCCTCGTGAAACGCCTCATCCTCTTCATGGAAGCTGGAGGCGTTGCGGAGTGCTGCATGCGTTTTCTGTCGGGCGATGATCGCATCCAGCCGCGCGATATCGATCTCCGTCGCGATGTTTGCCGCCGTTTCCACCGTCGTTCCCTCGAGCGCCTTTCGCACCACGACCGCTTCCGGAATGGCCGAAACCGGCACGCGCGAAACCACCGTGCCGGACTGCGGATAGATATCGACGAGCCCACCCTCGGAGAGCCTCAGCAGCGCCTCGCGCACCGGCGTTCGGCTCACACCAAAATCCTCGGCAATGCGCTTTTCCTGCAGCGCCGTGCCCGGTGGGATCCTCAGAGAGACGATGTCGGCATGCAGCCGCTCATGGATCGCGGCAGCCGTCGTCACGCGACGGATCTTTCCAACGGCATCGCGTGGCGCCGAGAAGGAGAGGATTTCAGGGTCGGAAGCCTGCCGCATGCATGGTCTCGGGACGTTGACACTTTCGTGCATACTAGTATATCAATTAAATTCTGTTGCCAAGACATGCCGCAGAGGAGAACAGCGGCATGTCATTGCACCTGGAGGAAAAGCTTCAAGCTGCGAGCATTTGATGCCGCCGGAAAACCGGCGCATCGAGGCATGAGACGTGCATTGCGATGCAAACGAGCGGCGCTCGGGGCAAAGGCCGGCACCGCCGCAAAGGAGGAGGACAGAATGAAGATCACACGCAGAACCTTCGTCGGCGGAGCTGCCGGCGTAGCCGCGGCCGGAATGTTGCCGCTGCGCGCTTTCGCCCAGGCAAAGGCACCGGCAAGCCCTGTTACCATCACCATCGTCGATGTCGCCGGCAATCTGGCGCTGACGCAGGGCATGTTCCAAAACTACGCCAAGGCCAAGCCGGAATTCGTTTCCAGCTTTTCCTTCACCAAGGCCCCTGCTCCGGAACTGCCGGCCAAGATCCAAGCCCAGCAGGCTGCCGGCAAGGTCGATATCGATCTCGTCCTGACCGGCACGGACGCGCTTTCGGCCGGCGTCGACCAGGGTCTCTGGGTCGACCTGTCCAGCCACAAGTCGGCACTGCCCAATCTTGAAAGCATCCTGCAGCCACAGGCCTTCAAGATGCAGGCGCTCGCCAAGGATCAGGGCGTCGTCATCACCTATTATCCGTCCGGCCCGCTGATCGAATACATGCCGGACAAGGTGGCGACCCCGCCGAAGACTGCGCAGGAGCTGCTCGACTGGACGAAGCAGAACAAGAACAAGTTCCTCTATGCCCGCCCGGCAAACTCCGGCCCCGGCCGCACGCTGCTGATGGGCCTGCCCTACCTGCTCGGCGACAGCAATCCGCGAGACCCGGTCAACGGCTGGGCCAAGACCTGGGAATATCTGGCCGCTCTCGGCGAAAACATCGAATACTACCCGACCGGCACCGCCGTGGTCTTCAAGGAACTCGGCGAAGGCACGCGCGACATCGTCGCTACGACCACCGGTTGGGACATCAACCCGCGCGCGCTCGGCATCGTTCCCGAGGAAGCCAAGGTTGGTAAGCTCGAAGGCTTCCACTGGGTCACTGACGCCCACTATGCGGCGATCCCAAAGGGCGTTTCCGACGAAAAGATCGGCGTTCTGCTGGACGTTCTGAACTTCATCTATCAGCCGCAGCAGCAGGCGATCGCCTATGACGCCGGCTACTTCTATCCTGGCCCGGCGGTGAAGGATGTCACGCTCGAGATGGCGCCGGCAGAAAGCCAGGAAACCATCAAGGAATTCGGCCGGCCGGAATATGCCGACTGGATCGCCAGCAGCCCGCTTGAAGTGCCGCTGGAGCCCAAGCAGCTTGTCCAGGCCTTCCGCATCTGGGACGAAAAGATCGGCGCCAAGAAGGGCTGATCCCTGCTGGTCATAATAATCCGGCGCTGGCTTCACGGCGCCGGAATTGCTTGAAAACAAAGGATAGAGCGTCGCCGTGCTTCAAGAGCGGTGATGCTCTATCGGCCAAGATTGCCGATAAATGGAGATTGCATTGACTTTGCCGGTTCAAAACGCAGCAACGCTGTCTTCGCGGAAGAATGCGCGCCTTGAGCTTGATGGCATCAAGCGATCCTTCGGCGCCTATAACGCCCTCGATGGCATTGATCTCACGATTGAACCCGGCGAATTCATCGCACTTCTCGGCCCCTCCGGCTGCGGCAAATCCACGGCGCTGAACTGCATTGCCGGCCTGCTTGGCCTTACCGGCGGCGAAATTCGCCTCGGCGGCAACCGCATCGACCAATTGGAGCCGGAAAAGCGCGGCTTCGGCATGGTCTTCCAGAGCTATGCCCTCTTCCCACATATGAGCGTGCGCAAGAATGTCGGCTTCGGCCTTGCCATGCAAGGTATTCGCGGCGCCGAGGCCGACAAGCGCGTCATCGATGCACTGGCGCTGGTGCGCCTCGAAAGCCAGGCCGATAAGCTGCCCGGCCAGCTCTCCGGCGGCCAGCAGCAGCGCGTCGCCATCGCCCGCGCTATCGTCATTCGCCCGCCGATCGTCCTGATGGATGAGCCACTCTCCAACCTCGACGCCAAGCTGCGTTTGGAAATGCGCGCCGAAATTCGCGGCATCCATGACCAGATCGGCTCGACCACCATCTATGTCACACACGACCAGGATGAGGCACTTTCGCTTGCCGATCGTATCGTCGTCATGAGCCAGGGCCATATCCAGCAGATCGGCACGCCGCAGGATCTCTACCAGCGACCGGTCAATCTCAATGTTGCCGATTTCATGGGCTTCCGCACCCGCATTCCCGGTCGCGTCGTCTCCGTATCCGGCACTGAGGCGGAAATCGAAGCCGCCGGCGCCCGGCTGACCGGCACCATGCGCGACACGTTGAAAGTCGGCGATACCGCTGTCCTCTCAGTGCGCCCGGAAGATCTCGTTGCCACCACCGACGGCATTCCCGTCATCGTCGCGAGCACCGAATATCGCGGCCGCGCCTTCTTCGGCATGGCCCGCTCGGCCGACGGATCGGAGCTCTATTTCCGCTCCGACGATACCTTGCCGCGTGGCTCTGCCACCACCCTGCAGCCAGTCGCAGGCCGTTCTCTGGTCTTCAAAGGCTCACCTGCATGAACGGCGGCCCCTCATTGAAAACCAGACTTGCCGCACAAGGCCTCGACGGCACGACGCTGCTCGTGCTGCCGGGCCTGCTCTTCATGATCGCGCTCTTCATCTACCCCTTCATCTACGGCGTCGCGGATTCGCTGATGCCGAAGGATGGCGGGCTCTGGTACGAAAATTACGCGAAGTTCTTCTCCGACCAGTTCCAGTACGGCACGATCGCCAACACCATGTGGCTCGCCTTGCCGGTCACCATCGTCAACCTGGCCTTCGCAGTCCCCGTTGCCTTCCGCGTCCGGCTGATGCGCCGCCAGCGTCTGCTGACGACGATCCTCGTGCTGCCGATCACGCTCGGTACCGTCTTCGTCGCTGATGGTCTGCTGACCTTTCTCGGCCCGCGCGGCTGGTTCAACGAAACGCTCATCCTGTTCGGCATCCTGGATTCGCCAGTCAAGCTTACCAACAATTATTGGGGCGTCTTTGCCTCGCTGCTGATAACAGGCTTTCCCTTCGCCTTCCTGCTGACGCTGTCCTACATCACCGGCATCGATCCGGCGATCGAGCAGGCCGCCGCCACGCTCGGCGCCAATGCGCGCCAGCGCTTCATACGCGTTTTCCTGCCACTGCTTGTGCCCGGTCTCGCCGTGACCTTCTGCCTGTCCTTCGTGCAAGCTTTCGCCGTCTTCCCGTCAGCTGTCCTGCTGGGCGCGCCGGCGGGCCCGACCCGCGTCATCTCGATCGCCGCCTACCAGGCCGCTTTCGAACAATATGACCATTCCTACGGCACGGCGATCGCCCTCATCATGGGCGGCGTCGAACTCATCGTTGTCGTCGCCATTCTCGGCGCGCGTTCATTCTTCTACCGCGGCCCTGCCGGCGGCACGAAAGGCTGAGCCATGATCCGTGACCAGGGCCTTACCTCGAAGATCTGGCGCATCGCCGTCTGGGCGCTCGCAACCCTCTTCGTCCTCAACCTGCTTGCGGTCATCGCGGCCGTGATCGTCAACTCCTTCGCCACGCGCTGGCTCGGCACATGGCTGCCGCGCGGCTGGACGGATCGCTGGTATTTCAGCGCCTGGAATGAGTTCCAACTTTCCAGCGTCGTCATCGTCACCTTCGAGATGGCCTTCGTCGTTGTGATCATTTCGGGCATTCTCGGCGTCATGACGGCCTATGCGCTGGCGCGTCGCGACTTTCCGGGCAAACGCGCCATCATCCTGCTTTTCCTGCTGCCGTTGCTGATCCCGCCGCTGACCTATGGTATCCCGCTGGCGACCGTGCTTTATCAGCTCGGTCTCGGCGGCACGTTCTGGGGCGTGGTGCTGATCAACCTGGTGCCCTCCTTCCCCTTCGTCGTGCTCGTCATGATCCCCTTCATCGAGCAGATCGATCCGCGCATCGAGGCGGCAGCCCGCGTCTTCGGCGCCGGCACCACGAGCCTCTTTATCCGTATCCTGCTGCCATTGTTGCTGCCCGGGATGCTGGCAGCACTGCTGCTCGTTCTGGTGCGCACTCTTGCCATGTTCGAGCTGACCTTCCTGATCGCCGGACCGCAGACGCAGACGCTGGTCGTCTCGCTCTATTACGCGGTCTTTGCATCCGGCGTGCGTGCCAGCCAGTCGATCGATGCGATGGCGGTGATCTATATGGTGACGACGCTTTTCTGGCTCATCATCGCGCTGCAATTCGTCAATCCGACGCAGATCGTCGCCCGCGCCAAGCAGCAATCGGCGCATTGAGAAACCGCTGCCGGCAGAACCGGCAGCGGCTCCAAGAAATCAGTAAACTTCGGGAACGTAGAGTTCCGGCGGAACCGGGATACGCTGATAGTCTTCGTGACGCACGCGCTCGGGAAGTACGATCTCTTCCTTCGGCACATCCTCGTAAGGAATCTGGCTCAGCAGATGCGCGATGCAGTTCAGGCGCGCCCGCTTCTTGTCCACGGCCTGGACGACCCACCACGGTGCTTCGTCGATATGCGTGCGATCCAGCATCTCTTCCTTGGCCTTGGTGTATTCTTCCCAGTGGACACGGCTCTGCAGATCCATCGGCGAAAGCTTCCATTGCTTCAGCGGATCGTGGATACGCATGTTGAAGCGGAATTCCTGCTCCTCGTCGGTGATCGAGAACCAGTACTTGATGAGGATGATGCCGGAGCGCACCAGCATGCGCTCGAACTCAGGCACCGAGCGGAAGAACTCTTCCAGCTCGTCCTTGCTGCAGAAGCCCATGACACGCTCGACGCCGGCGCGGTTGTACCAGCTGCGGTCGAAGAGCACCATTTCGCCTGCCGACGGCAGATGCGGAGTATAGCGCTGAAAATACCACTGGTTCCGCTCGCGCTCGGTCGGCGCCGGAAGTGCCACGACGCGGCAGACGCGCGGGTTGAGGCGCTGGGTCACGCGCTTGATCGCGCCGCCTTTGCCGGCGGAATCGCGGCCTTCGAAGAGCACGACGACCTTGAGCTTCTTGTAGTGGACCCAGTCCTGAAGGCGGACAAGTTCATGCTGCAGGCGGAAAAGCTCTCGGAAATAGAGCTTGCGTTCGAGCGTCTGTTCGGCCGGGCCGGACATGCCCTCGGCGACCAGCTCGTCGAGCCGGTCCTCCTCCATCTGCATTTCCAGCTCTTCATCGAAGCTGTCTGCAATCTCGTTCTTGATACGGTCGAGCTCAGTGTTTTCGATCATGGCACGCTCCCTGTTCAATTCGCTCGATAAAGCACGTTCTCGCCATAGCTATATGACAGAGTTGCGACGATCAAAAATTTGCTTTGGCAAAACGCAAAATTATAAGGCGCAAACACCGGCTTATCCCGCCTTTCATTGCCGTTCCGGCGGGCGCAATCGACTGGTTCTACAGATGGCCGCGGCTTGTGCCATGTCAAGTTTTATGTATACATTAGACTTGCTGAGCAATTTTCGCGATGGCGGCGTTTTCTTCGGAGGAGCGAGGGAAAACGCTCAGGTCGCGGGCATATCTCCGGGAGAGAGATATGGTGCACAACATTGGGAGGAGTATACATGGTTTCGTTTTCAAGAAGACTATTCGTAGCTGGCGCTGCGCTCGCTACACTTGCCGGAGCGCCTGCATTTGCACAGGAAACGGTCAAGATCGGCGTGATCCTGCCGATGACCGGCCCTTTCGCCTCAACCGGACGCCAGGTCGAGGCCGGCGCTCGCGCATACATGGCAATCAACGGCGATACGGTTGCAGGCAAGAAGGTCGAGCTCGTCCTGCGTGACGATGCCGGCACTGCCGACCAGACCCGCCGCATCGCCCAGGAACTCGTCGTCAATGATGGCGTCAAGATGCTCGTCGGCTTCGGCCTGACGCCGCTTGCCATGGGCGTCGCCCCGGTTCTCAACCAGGCGAAGGTTCCGGCTATCATCACCTCGGCCACAACCTCGGCCATCATGAAGCAGTCGCCCTATTTCGTGCGCACCTCGATGGGCGGTCCGCAATCCGCCGTCCCGGTCGCCACCTGGGCCGTCCAGAACAATCTGAAGCGGGTCGTCACGCTGGTGACCGATTACGGTCCGGGCATCGACATCGAAAAAGGCTTTACCGACCAGTTCAAGAAAGAAGGGGGCACGGTTGTTGAAGCACTCCGCGTTCCCCTGCAGAACCCGGATTTTGCGCCCTTCCTTCAGCGTGTGCGCGATGCCAAGCCGGATGCCCTCTTCGTCTTCGTGCCCTCGGGTGTCGGCGCGATTTTCATGAAGCAGTTCGTCGATCGCGGTCTAGCGGATGCCGGTATCAAGCTGATCGCCACCGGCGACGTCACCGATGACGATCTCCTGAACGGCATGGGGCCGGCCGCCAAGGGCGTCATCACCGGCCACTTCTATTCGACCGACCACGACAGCCCGGAAAACAAGGCCTTCGTTGCCGAAGTTCGCAAGGCCAACAAGAACATGCGCCCGAACTTCATGTCGGTCGGCGGTTATGACGCCATGCATGTCGCCTATGCCGCCCTCGAAAAGACCGGCGGCGATACTGACGGCACCAAGCTTGTCGAAGCCATGAAGGGCATGGAATTCGTCAGCCCCCGCGGGCCTATCACCATCGATCCTGATACCCGCGACATCGTGCAGGATATCTACATGCGCGAGGTCAAGGAGAAGAATGGCGAGCTCTACAATGTCGAGTTCGCGACTTACCCGAAGATCCACGATCCGAATACGGCTGCCAAGTAAGCCCAGGAAACAGGCGGCGGAAGCAATTCCGCCGTCTGGATGCAGTGAGGTCTCATGCTGACAATCCTGTTCGACGGCATCGCCTATGGCATGCTTCTCTTTGTTCTCGCCTGCGGATTGTCGGTCACGCTGGGCCTGATGAATTTCGTCAATCTGGCGCATGGCGCCTTTGCCATGGCAGGCGGTTACGTCACCGTCATCATGATGAATAGCTACGGCATCTCCTTCTACTGGTGCCTGCCGGCCGCCTTCATCGTCACAGCGCTTGCCGGCGTTGTGTTGGAACGGCTGCTTTACCGCCGCCTCTATTCGGCTTCGCATCTCGATCAGGTGCTGTTTTCGATCGGCCTCGTCTTCATGGCGATCGCGGCAATCGACTATTTCATGGGCGGGCAGCAGCAACTCATCAACCTGCCACCTGAGCTCAGCGGCCGCTTCGACTTCCTCGGTATCGATATCGGCCGCTACCGGCTTTTCATCATCGTCATCTGCGCGGTGCTGACGGTCACGCTGCAACTGGCGCTCACCCGAACCCGCTTCGGCAGCCAGCTACGTGCGGCCGTCGATGACGGACGCGTCGCCCGCGGCATGGGCATCAATGTCTCGGTCATCTTCGCGCTGACCTTCGCGCTCGGCTCCGGTCTCGCTGGCCTTGGTGGTGCGCTCGGCACCGAACTGCTCGGCCTCGATCCGAACTTTCCGCTGAAATACCTCATCTATTTCATGATCGTCGTGACCGTCGGCGGCACCTCGTCCATTACCGGCCCGTTCATCGCAGCACTTCTGCTCGGCGTCGCCGATGTCGCCGGCAAATATTACGTGCCGCAACTCGGCGCCTTCATCATCTATGCCGTCATGATCCTTGTGCTGATCCTCCGGCCCCATGGCCTCTTCTCCCGGGAGGGCGGCCGATGAGCGGCGAACGCAACAACGCCTCCAAGCAGGCCATGGGGCTCCTGAGGCACGCCGGCCGCTGGCAGATCTGGGAATTAGCGCTGTGGCTGGCGACCATCGCTGCGATCTTCGTCCTGCCATCGCAGATGCTGATCCTGACGGAGATCGCCATCCTGGCGCTCTTTGCCGTCTCGTTGGATCTTATCCTCGGTTATGCCGGCATCGTCTCGCTCGGCCACACCGCCTTCTTCGGCCTCGGCGCTTATGCAGCAGGCCTCTTCGCCGTCCATGTCTCCGGCGAGCCCGTGATCGGCCTGATGGCGGCTGGCCTCGTCAGCGCCCTCTTCGGCTTCCTGACGAGTTTCCTCGTATTGCGGGGCTCCGATCTCACGCGCCTTATGACCACCTTTGGCGTCGCCATGCTGCTTGCCGAAGTGGTTAATCAGGCGGCCTGGCTTACCGGCGGCGCTGACGGACTGAGCGGTATCATCATCGACCCGATCCTCGGCTATTTCGAATTCGATCTCTGGGGCCGCACCGGCTATGTCTATTGCCTTATCGTGCTTGTCGCTCTGACCTACATCGCCCGTCGCATCGTCAATTCGCCTTTCGGCCTGTCGCTGAAGGCGATCAAGCGCAACCAGCGCCGCGCCTCCATGCTCGGCATATCGCCTACCCGCCGCATCGTCGCGATCTACACGATCTCGGCGGCCTATGCCGGTATCGCAGGCGCGCTGCTGACCCAGACGACAAGCTTCGTCTCACCGGACGTGCTCGCTTTCCACCGTTCAGCCGAAGTGCTGCTGGTGCTGGTCATCGGCGGCGCCGGTTATCTCTATGGCGGCGTCTTCGGCGCGGTGATCTTCTCCATCCTGCGCAACTGGCTGTCGGTCATCACGCCGCAATACTGGATGTTCTGGATCGGCCTCGTGCTTATCATCATCGTTCTGGTCGGCCGCGAGCGCCTGACACGCTGGCAGACCCTGCTACCAGGCTCGGCCCGCAAGCGCGAAGCCGGCATGCAGCAAACCGTCGCGGAGGAAAGCAAATGACGCTCGCCCTCGAAACCCGTCATCTCGTCAAGCGCTTTGGCGGCTTCATCGCCACCAACGATGTCTCGCTGCAGATCCGCCAAGGTGCCCGCCATGCCCTGATCGGCCCGAACGGAGCCGGCAAGACCACGATCATCAACCTGCTGAGCGGCGTACTGACACCGAACAGTGGCGAGATCCTGCTCGCTGGTGAGGACATTACCGGTGTCTCTTCCTATCGCCGCGTCGGCAAGGGTCTTGCCCGTACCTTTCAGATCAATCAGCTCTTCGGCGATTTCACGCCGCTCGATTCCGTCATGCTGGCGATCAGCGAACGCAAGGGCCATGGCCGCTTCGCCTGGCGGCCGCTCTCGGCCGACCGCGAAGTCGCCGATGAAGCCGCCGCACTGCTGGAGCGCTTTCGTTTGGTCGATGTCATGGGCACGCCGACGACACTCCTGCCCTATGGCAAGCAGCGCCTTCTGGAGATCGCCCTTGCGATTGCCATGCAGCCGAAGGTGCTGCTGCTCGATGAGCCCGCCGCCGGCGTTCCCGAAGAGGAGCGGCACGAGGTTCTCGGCATCGTCCGCGAGCTGCCGGCCAATGTCACCGTCGTGCTGATCGAACACGATATGGATCTCGTCTTCTCATTCGCAGACCGTATCTCGGTACTCGCCGCCGGGGCGCTCTTTGCCGAGGGAACCGTCGCCGAGATCTCGAAAGACCCGCGGGTGAAAGCCATCTATCTCGGGGAGGATGCCTGATGACCGAATTGCTGCGGATTGAGCGCCTCGTTGCCGGTTATGGCGAAGCGCAGGTGCTTGCCAAGGTCGATGTCTCGCTGGAGGAAGGCCGTTCGCTGGCATTGCTCGGCCGCAACGGCGCCGGCAAGACGACGCTGCTCAACACCATTATCGGCGTCACCACCCACCACGCCGGCTCCATCCACCTGCAGCAGCGCGACATCACCCGGCTCAGGGCGGAAAAGCGCGCGCCGCTCGGCATCGGCTGGGTGCCGCAGGAACGCAATATCTTCCGTTCGCTGACGGTGGAGGAAAACCTGACGGCGAGCGCCCGCCCCGGCGCATGGAATGTCGGCCGCGTCTACCAGATGTTCCCACGTCTGCAGGAACGCCGTCGCAACCTCGGCAACCAGCTCTCCGGCGGCGAGCAGCAGATGCTCGCGATCGCCCGCGCCCTGATGCTCAATCCGAAGATCCTGCTGCTCGATGAGCCGCTGGAAGGCCTCGCGCCGATCATCGTCGACGAACTTCTGGCCGCACTGCGCCGCATCGTCACCGGTGAGGGCATGTCGGCGATCATTGTCGAGCAGAAGGCTCGCAAGGTGCTGCCGCTGACGGATGAGGTCATCGTGCTTGAACGCGGCGCAGTCACCTACCGCAACACGTCCGAGGCACTTCTCGCCTCACCGGAGACCCTCGACGCGCATCTCAGCGTCTGAGATTATGCCTCGCGCGGCGGTACACGGGTGATGCGCGCACCGAGCGCGTTCAGCCGCTCCTCGATCCGCTCATAGCCGCGCTCGATTTGCTGGGCATTGTTGATGACGCTCGTTCCCTCGGCACACATGGCGGCGATCAGCATTGCCATGCCAGCGCGGATATCCGGGCTTTCCACCTGTGCGGCACGCAGCTTGGAAGGGCCGGCGACGATCGCGCGATGCGGATCGCAAAGAACTATGCGGGCACCCATGGTAATCAGCTTGTCGACGAAGAACATCCGGCTTTCGAACATCTTCTCGAACATCAACACCACACCATCACACTGCGAGGCGGTAACGATGGCGATCGACATTGTGTCGGCCGGAAATGCCGGCCAGGGCTGATCTTCGATCTTCGGAATGTGCCCGCCGAAATCCGGCTGGATTTTCATCTCCTGCCCCGCCGGCACCACGAGATCGTCGCCCTCGACGCGGCAGCGGATGCCGAGACGTTCGAAGGTCATCAGCGTCGAGCGCAGATGTTCCACGCCCGCCCGTCGGATGGTGATTTCGGAACCGGTGACGGCAGCAAGGCCGATCAGCGAGCCGATCTCGTTATGGTCAGGGCCGATACGGTGCGACGCGCCGCCAAGCGGCTGGCCGCCGTGAATGGTCATTGTATTGGTGCCGATACCCTCGATCTTCGCACCCAGGGCAATGAGGAAATGAGCGAGATCTTGAACATGCGGCTCGGAGGCGCAATTGCGCAGGATCGTCTTGCCTTCGGCGGCAACAGCCGCGCAGAGCGCATTTTCCGTTGCCGTGACCGAGGGTTCGTCCAGGAAAACGTCCGCACCGCACAGGTGCCTGGCGCGGAAACTATAGGAGCCGTTAACGCTGATCTCCGCACCGAGTTGTTCCAATGCGAGAAAGTGTGTGTCAACGCGGCGGCGGCCGATGACATCGCCGCCCGGCGGCGGCAGCGTGATCTCGCCACAGCGCGCCAGCATCGGACCGGCAAGCAGGATCGACGCGCGGATACGAGCGCAGAGGCCAGGATCAAGATCAGCCGGCTTGAGATCACTCGCCTCGATCTCGAGTTCGTTGCGGCCGAGCCAGCGCGCCTTGGCGCCGACGGATTGGATCAGCTCGACCAGTGCTTCGACATCGCGGATGCGCGGCACGTTGGTCAGATGCACGAGCTTGTCGGTCAGCAGCGAGGCGGCAATGATCGGCAGGGCGGCATTCTTGTTGCCGCTTGGTTGGATCTCGCCGGCAAGGCGATGGCCGCCCTCGACGATGTACTGAATTCGCTCATGCGGCTGGGCCTGTGCCACTGCTGTCATCCTTGTTCGATTCGATTTTCAGGGGGCATATCTGCGTTGTCATTGTGACATCGGAGTGATCGCTGATCGGAAAGTGTGGCTGTTTTTAGCGCTGCTGCGCACGGACGGCTAGAGGCAAGACGACGGGACGAATCCACAAAAAACGGCGCCCTCCCGGGCGCCGTCGTTAACACCGTGGATGGAGGTGTCGGATTTCAGCCCTTCTTGCTACGCCAGCTGTCGGCGTAATTCTCGCGGGCTTCGCTGGCATAGGGCGTGGGCGAAACGCGCACACGGATTTCCGCCTGCTTGTGCGGCTCGACGGACGTCTTGCCGGAGCCGCCATCGGGCTCGCCCCAGACGAGGGTCAAGACATCGCCGATCTCGACATCTGCATCGACGATGCCGAGCGAAAGCATGCAGCGTTCGTTGTAGCTGTAGCCGTTGAACATCGACATGCCGACCATCTTGCCATCGCGCATGATCTTGTCGGCGCTGGTCGAGGCATAGTTCGGCTGCGGGAAATCGATCCACTTGAAGTGATCATCGCCCGGACGGAAGGCCGAGGCGATGACGTTGACGACGTCTTCGGCGTTCCACTCGAAGGTTACCTTCTTACGGCTCGTCTGGCCCTTCATTTTTTCAAGTGCGGACTTGCCGATGAAATCGTCCTTCTTCCAGCCGATGTAAAAGTCGTAGCCCAGTTCGAACGGCGTGACGTAATAATCCTCGATATTGCTGGAAACAAAGCTGCCGCCGATGGCACCCGTCGCCTCGTAGCTGTCGGCGCCCAGCCAGTCGCGATAGGCCGCCAGCATGCCGTCACCCGTATAGATGGCCGGCAGCGGCGACGGGATCCAGCCGGATTCCAGCGTGTTGGTGGAATAGGCGCGGCTGCCGCAGCGAACGAGATCGACGCCCGCCGCCTTTGCCGATTCCAGGATGACCGAGTGGATATAGGCCTTGTCCTCATAGGGGCCCCAGATTTCCAGGCCGGGCGCGCCGGACATCCCGTGGCGCAGCGCATTCACCGTCTTCGAGCCGACCTTGATCTTGTCGACATGGAAGAACTTGACCTCGGGGATCGGGCCTCCGTTCATCTTCTCGAAGATCTTTGGGGCATCCGGCCCCTGGATCTGGTAGCGGTAATGCGTGCGCAGCACCCGTTCGCCTTCCGGGCGGGAGGGCGAACGCGGATCATATTTCAGGCGCACATTCCACTTGCCGTAAGCGGCGCAGAACATCAGCCAGTTAGAGGTCGGCGAACGGCCGACGAGGATGAACTTGTCTTCGCGCTCACGGAAGATGATCTGATCGCCGATGACATGACCGGCAGGCGTGACCGGCACGAAATGCTTGGCGCGGTTCGTATCGAAATTCGAGAAGGAGTTGACGCCGTGATAGGCGAGGAACTTCTCCGCGTCCGGGCCCTCGACGGTCAGCTCGTCCATATGGTGCGACTGATCGAAGAGGACGGCGGAGTTGCGCCACGCGGCCTGCTCCGAACGCCAGTTGGAAAACTCGGCCGCCACGACCGGGTATACATACATGCCGACCTTGGAATTGCGCAGCAACTCCACCGTATTGCCGGCCGACTTCAAAACTTCGGATAGGTTCGATCTTGCCACCTGATATCCTCCCATTGGCATGCGATAATGTATACATGAAATGCCCAATGCGATCAGATTGCAAGCCTATTTTCTCCCCGCAGCGCCCAGTTCAATGCGCCGAAAATGAAAAAGGGCGGCCACGAGCCGCCCTGTTGAAGCGCGAATTATCTGAAATTACCGGTAAATCAGCGCAAGCCCCCTGATCTGCTCGATCAGGGTTGGGTCCTCCGCCAGAATGTATTCAAGATTGCGCCGCGCCGTGCGGGCATGCTCCCTGGCGATCGCTTCCGCGCGGCTGCCTTCGCGCGCTTCGATCGCACTGACGAGCGCCTTGTGCTGGTCCTGCGCGGAGCGCAGCGAACGACGGAAGGCGGTGATATCAGCCTTGTCGGGCAGGAAGGCCGAGGGCGAGGCAAAGGGCAGCGAACTTGCCCGCTCCACCTCACGCCGAATGATCTCGCTACCGGCAAGCGCTGCAAGCTGATGGTGGAATTTTTCGTTCAGGTCGGAATAGGCGTCGAAATCGACATCGTCGAGCTGCTCGCCGAAACAAGCGTCGAGCTTGAGCACCGTCTGCCGGATATCCTCAAGCGCATCAGGTGTGGCACCTCGTTCGGCAGCGAGCCTTGCCGCCATGCCTTCCATGACGCCACGCACCTCGATGGAATCGACCACATCGGCAAAGCCGAAGCGACGGACCACAAAGCCGCCATTGGGCAGACGATCGAGCAGCCCCTCCTCCGTCAGCCGCGACATCGCCTCGCGCACCGGTGTGCGTGAAATATCAAGCGCTTCCGCTAACGGTACTTCGAAGAGGCGCGTGCCGCCCTGCAGTTCGCCGCTCAAAATCTTTTCCCGCAACTCGATAACGGCGCGACGGCCATGCGTTGCGGCTTCACTCTGCTTCATCGGCGCCTCCAATCCCGGCTAAATGTATATAACAGCGCGAACGCATACAAAACCCCGCTTCAAGCCATCACTCTAGCACAGATTTGTATGCATATCAGAGGTAATGTCCGCAAAGTACGGCAATTATCATAGCCATATCGGCCAATCCCTTGACACCATGTATACATTTATGATGTCTGTCTTGCGGGAGGAAAATCGATGGCAACGCTCGTGCTCATTCCGGGGCTCGTGTCCGACAGCATTGTATGGGCGCCACTTGCCGAGGCTGTCGCGCAGCACATGGCGGTGCATGCAGCCGACGTCTCTCGCACCTCCTCGATATCGACCATGGCGGAAAGCATTCTCGCTGCCACCGACGGCGATCTCATTGCGGTCGGCCACTCCATGGGCGGGCGCGTCGGCATGGAAATGGCACGCATCGCACCGGACCGCGTGCGCGGCCTGGTGCTCGCCAATACCGGCCATCACCCGAAACGCGACGGCGAGGAAATCAGACGCCAGCAGATGATCGACCTTGGCCACCGCAGCATGGAAGAACTGGCCGACGAGTGGCTGCCGCCCATGCTGAGCCCAGCCCGGCTGACGGATGCGGAACTCATCGCCAGCCTGCGCGCCATGGTGCTGCGAGCCGATCCCGATATGCATGAGCGGCAGATCCGCGCATTGATCAACCGGCCGAACGCTAGCGCCTATATAGCCGAACTCGGCTGTCCCATTCTGCTTGTCGCAGCGCGCCACGATGGTTGGAGCCCGATCGTCCAGCATCAGGAAATCGCGGACGCGGCATCCGATACAGAACTCGTCATCATCGAAGATGCCGGGCACTTCGCACCCGTAGAGCGGCCAGTCGAAGTTACGGCCGCAATCGCCAGCTGGCTGACGCGCAGATTTGGAGGAATTATGCTTGAGAATACCGCGACCATTCCCGATACGCCGCTCTTCGACCGGGCCGGCTCGATCCGTGGCTACCAGCTCAACAAGATGGCGATGGCGCTTGGTCAGCCTGCTAACCGCGACGCCTTCAAGGCGGATGAGGATGCCTATCTTGCCCGCTTCGGCCTGGACGATGAGGAAAAAGCCGCCGTCAAAAACCGTGACTGGCACGAGATGGTGCGCCTCGGCGGCAACCTGTTCTTCATCCTGAAGATCGCCGCCGTCGACCCGACACCGATCACTCAGATCGGCGCTGCACAGGCCGGCATGTCGCATGAGGATTTCCTCTACGAAAGACTGGGAAAGAAAAGAAATGGCTAAGATCATCGGCGGCCTCGGAACGAGCCACGTTCCCTCGATCGGCGCAGCACTCGACAAGGGCCTGCGCGACACGCCGGACTGGAAGCCTTTCTTCGATGGCTACGAGGCAGGCAAGCAATGGATGCGCGAGGCGAAGCCCGATATCGCCGTCGTCGTCTTCAACGATCACGGCAACAGCTTCTTCCTCGACCGCGTGCCGACCTTTGCCGTCGGCGTGGCGGAAACCTATCGGCCGGTCGATGAAGGCTGGGGACCACGGTCCATTCCCGCCTTCGAAGGTGCGGTCGATTTTTCCTGGCACTTCGTCGACAAGCTGGTCGAGCGCCACTTCGATCCGCTGGTCTGCCGCGAGATCGAGGTCGATCACGGCCTGCAGGTGCCGATGGAACTCTTCTTCGGCCGGCCGGAGCGTTGGCCGGTCAAGGTTCTGCCGATCTGGGTCAACACGATCCAGTATCCGATCCCCACCCCGCAGCGCTGCTGGGAAATGGGCAAGGTATTGCGCGAGGCGATCGAAAGCTGGCCGGGTGACGAACGCGTCGTCATCCTCGGCACCGGCGGCCTGTCGCATCAGCTTCAAGGCGCCCGCGCCGGCTTCATCAACCAGACGGCGGATCGCGCCTGGCTGGACGGCATTGCTGCCAATCCTGAACCTTATCGCGCCATGAGCCGCGAGGATTATGTCGAGCAGTTCGGTTCTGAAGGCGCAGAGCTCATCATGTGGCTGGTCATGCGTGCCGCCATGAACGAGCAGGTAAACCTCGTCCACAAGCACTATCATGCCCCTGCCTCCATGACCGGTGCCGGCATGATCGTTCTGGAAAACGCCGCTTGATGCCCGCCTTCTTCCTCATGCGCTGCTTGCACCATTCCGGGCAGGATAGCGCCCGCGACCTGCACCGCCCGGCCCATCGCGCCTGGGTGCAATCCGGCGGTGAAGGCCTCGCTACGGTGCTGATCGGCTCTGCCCTGCTCGATGACGGCGGGACCTCGATCGGCAATTTCGGCATATTGGAAACGGCTGGTATCGCCGAAGCGACAGCCTTTGCAGAGGGCGACCCTTTCAACAGGGCAGGCATTGTGGCAAAGATCGAACTCACGCCATTGCCTGCGACATTCCAGGCCGGACGCATCCGTGATCCGATGACACCGAGGACATAGAGTTTTAGTTCCGCCACGAGCGGGAGGGGTGCCCCGGAGAGGGGCAGATGAGGGGGCTGGCAAAGCAAGAGAGGGAACGATCGGACCGAGAGGGACGGTCGCTTGTGAGCCACGGCCCCCTCATCCGGGCCATACGATCCCAACCTCGGATGCTAATCCTTTCTTAAGGCCTCAACCGCAATTCCAGCACACGTCCGACAGTTTCTTCCAGCCCGCCAGTCTGGCCGAGGCCGCAAGCACCCATGCGCTCCTGCACCTCGGCAATCTCCATCGCCAAGCCGCCACGAAGCCCAAGCGCATCGAGCGTCGCAGCGCTTTCGCGCATCTCCGCCGCCCGCCGCCGCCCGTGCCGCGTCGTGCGCTCCATCTGGTATTCGGCAAATTGTGGCCAGTTGAGACCAGGAAAAGACCCTGAAAGCGAAGAGAGGATTTCCTCGTAACAGCCGGATGCCTTTGCTGCGAGCAAGGCCTCGACAGTGATCGCCTCCAGCCCTTTCACAAATAGCGAACGTACCATCTTGATCGCTGTCGCGGCACCGGCTGCCGGCCCCGCAATCTCTGCCGAAAAGCCGAAACCCAGAAGCTCCGACAACAGCCGCTCAGCCGGAGCACCGGCGAGCAGTACGGGCGTCTGGTGCTTGCGCGGGTGAACCGGCGCCATGACCGCCATGTCGAGATAATCGCCGCCCGCCGCTTCTACAGCGAGAGCTGTCTCCCGTTTTCGGCCGGGAGACACGGAATTGATATCGATCACCACCTGCCCCTGACGCAGATGCGGCAGCAGCGGTTCGACCGCAAGCAGGCTCTGGTCGGCAGTCACGGCGCTGAACACCCAGTCCGCTTCTGAGAGCCCCGCAATGGTCTCGGAAATATCGGCGCCGCGGGTCCGCATCGCTTCGCGCACGGCCTCGCCGCCCGAGGCAAGCAGGATATCATAGGCGATGAAGCTCAGGCCCGGCCGGCTCAAGCCCTCGTGAAAAGCTCGCGCCGCTTCGCCGTAACCTAGAAACCCGATCCTCATCTCAGCCTCCTGTTTTGCGGATATGACGGCCTGTCCTTGTTGATCAGCAACAAAGTGCAGCAGCATTCACGCAAAGACATATCCGTCGAAAAGCTTACGCGCGGTCCGCAGCACTGCAGCATCGGTCACGACACCGTCCCTGACGGTCGCGACCACACTCATCTCCCCGGTCGGATGCTCGACCGAGATCAGTTTCTCGTTGCCATCGGGCACGACAGCCAGTTTTGCCGCCGGCCCTTCGGGCAGCAGGCAGGCCGTCGCCACACTGACGGCGCCGAGCACGCCGATCGCATCATGGCAGCGATGCGGAATGAAGGTGCGTGTCGAGATCGCGCCACCAGCTCTTGCCGACGAAACCATGGTCATCTTCGGCACGGATTTCTTCGCGACATCGCCAAGATTCATCATCGGCCCTGCCTTCAACCGGATCGCCTCAAGTTTTGCTTTGAGGTTTCCATCGGCTTCGAGCGTATCAGGCGTTTCCGTCCCATCGATGCCGAGATCGCTGGCGAGCATGACGACACAGGGCATTCCATTATCGATCAACGTGCATGCGACACCCTCGATGATATCGACGGCATGGCCGGTCGGCAGCAGGGCTCCACAGCTTGAACCTGCCGTATCTGCAAAGGTGATCGGCACCGCCGCCGCCGTGCCCGGCACGCCGTCGATACGAGCGTCACCCGCATAGGTCACACGGCGATCCGGCGTGGCGATCTTGGCGGTGGCGACCTGCCCGGTATTTTCCATGAAGATGCGGACTTCGGTCTGCTCATCCTCGGCCTCGATCAGGCCGCGCTCAATGGCAAAAGGCCCGACGCCGGCAAGGATATTACCGCAATTCTGCGCATCGGTGACGATGGGCTCGTCGACATAAACCTGCAGGAAAAGATAGTCGATATCGACGCCGGGCCTCTCGGACCGCTGGACGACAGCGATCTTAGAGGTCAGCGGGTCGGCACCTCCCATGCCGTCGATCTGTCGCGGATCGGGCGAGCCCATCACGCGCAGCAGAAATCCATCGCGATCCTCGGGCAGATCCTCAGCCAGGAAATAACCGCCCTTGGAGGTGCCGCCGCGCATCCACATGCAGCGAACGCCGTCTTGCGCGGCGGCCCTAGACATATTTCAGCCCCTTCTCCGTCAGCCGTTCGCGCATCTTGTAGATATCAAGCCCGAGTTCGCCTGCGGCAAGCCGCCGGCGCTTCTCCTCTTCCGCCGCGACCCGCTGCTCGGCCTTGCCGGCAACGTCAGCAGCCTCCTCCCGCCGCACGACACAGACGCCATCATCGTCGGCAACGATCACGTCACCTGGATTGACCAGTGCAGCGGCGCAGACGACGGGAATATTGACCGAGCCTAGCGTCTCCTTGACCGTCCCCTGCGCAGAGATCGCCTTCGACCAAACGGGAAAGTTCATCGTCTTGAGATCGGCAACATCGCGTACGCCGGCATCGATCACCAGCCCGCAGCAGCCACGCGCCATGGCAGACGTCGCCAGAAGATCGCCGAAATAACCGTCCTCGCAGGGGCTGGTTGGCGCAAGCAGCAGGATATCACCCGCTCTGATCTGCTCGATAGCCACATGGAGCATCCAGTTGTCGCCCGGAGGGGCGGAAATAGTCACCGCGCTCGCCGCAATCCTCGCACCCGGATAGATCGGTCGCATGTAGCTTGCGAGCAGGCCCTTGCGGCCCTGCGCCTCATGCACGGTCGCCACCCCGCAGGCAGCGAGACGATCGATAACGGATTGTTCCGCCCTCTCGATGTTCTGAACGACGACGCCCATCAGAGTTCATCCACCGTTCGCGGGAACACCGACTGGAAGCCCTCGGCATGTGTTGCCTTGCGGCCGCCCGACTGGCCCCCGGAATTCCGCATGAAATGATTGCCGCGGTTCTCGGCGACATTCTTGTAATAGTGCCAGAGATGCTCCTGCCCCTCCATGCACTGGATCGCCGCCCATTTCTTCTCCCAGACCGGTGAAATATCGAGGAAGACGTCGGGCTTCCATTCCATCTGCTCTGTCTGATGCGGCTCGAAGAGATAGAGCTGCGGCGCGCCAAGGACCTTCTCGCCGGGCTTATGCCCCCAGGCCTGCGCGATCATCCGCGCTTCGAGCGCCACCTGTGTCGCGTACATATGGTCGGTATTATAGGGATCCCACTTGGAGTGGCTGAGCATGAATTCCGGCTGCACGGCACGGATCACATCGACCAGCCGATACTTTGCCTCCTGATCCACGACCAGCGGATAGTCCCCGAGATCGAAGAACTGGATATCGTGCACGCCAAGCGCCTTGGCCGCATTTTCCGCTTCGATACGCCGCCCTGCCTTTACCTTTTCCAGGGTCATCCCGGCATTCTTCCAGAGCTTGGCGCTCTCGCCACGCTCGCCGTAGGAGAGGCACACGACCGTCACCTCGTAACCCTTTTCCTGATGCAGCGCGATCGCACCGCCGCAGCGCCAGACGAAATCCGCCGAATGCGCGCTGATGACCAAGGCCGTCTTTGCCATGAACTAGTCCTTCCTCGCCACCGGTGGCGTGCCATGCGTGTGAAATGTCTCGATCGTCTTCAGACCCCAGGCCTGGCCTTTCTTGCGCTCCGTCTCCGTCCAGGTGACTGTCGGCCAATCGGGCCTGAGGATCAGCCGCGCGCCGGCATTGGCGAGCTCAACACGGTTGCCCGCTGGCTCCCAGACGTAGAGGAAAAAGGTGCCCTGGATCGCATGCTTGTGCGGCCCGGTTTCGATATGGACGCCGTTCTCCAGAAAGATATCGGCCGCGCGCAGAATGTCCTCGCGCTGGTCGACCGCGTAGGTCACGTGATGGAAGCGACCCTTCGCACCGGTATGGTCCTCGGAATAGGCGATGTCATAGGTCTTGTTGTTGACCGTGAACCAGCAGCCTCCAAGCCGGCCATTGTCGAGCTGGATCTGCTCCGTCACCCGGCTGCCAAGCGCTTTCGTCATGAAGTCGCGGATTGCCCTGATATCGCTTGCGAGCAGGTTCAGGTGGTCGAGCCGGCGCGGACTGGCGCCGCGCCCATGATAGCGCTGGGCGATATTCTTCAGCGCTGGACGCTCCCCTTCGGGCGCCTCATAGACATGCGTTTCGTAATAGAGCTCGAAAATATGACCATCCGGATCGGTGAAGCGATAGGCGCGGCCATGTCCCGCGTCGCCGTCCACCCAGCCAAGGCCACAGCCCATTTCCTCGATCACCTTCACCCGCCGCTCCAGGGCTTCCGGAGACGACGTGCGATAGCCGACATGGCCTACGCCGGTCGTGTGATGCCGAACCAGTTTCAGCGTATGGAATTCATAATCGTCGAAGGCGCGCAGATAGGCGACGCCATCTTCAATCAGGCTGGGTGTGAGCCCATAGACCCGCGTGAAGAAATCCAGGCTCTCGTCGAAACGGTCGCTGTAGAGTTCCACATGACCGAGATGGGCGACGTCAAAACAGGGCTCGGTCATGCGGCAGGCTGCCGGGCGATGGCCTCACCGGCTTTCAAAAATCTCATGATGATCCTCCTCGCAGGAGCACGCCTCCACGTCCGCCTGCCATTGAAAATACTAGGAAGGTTGGCAGCGGCAGGCAACTTCGTTCTGCTGACGGGTCATAAGCTGAGGTTACAGATAGAGGCAGAAGTGGGCTGAAAGGATGGCTGCCAAGCCCGCTCCGGCGACCGTCCACCCTGCCCGCACCTAGACAAAATGGATGGTTTTCAGCTCGATATAATTGTCGAGGCCCTCGATGCCGCCTTTAGCGGCCCTGCCCGGATTTATTGACGCTGCCGGAGCGAATGCACCGCCTACACGACAGGCACGTTCCTGTTCTTTTCGAGTTAAATGAATACCTATAGATCGAGATATCTGCAGATTTATCGCAATTTCACCCGAAATTGACTCATCTGGATTGAAATAGATTTCTTTATGTATACATTTTGAGAGGCGTAGAGGAGTGCCGAAGGGAGTGATGAAATGGCGTTGTTGAATTTTGCCGGCAAATCCAGGGAACGCACTCCTGAGCCGGAATTCGCAGACATGATCGAGGGCTGCTCGATCGAGGTCATGCCACGTACGGCCGCTAAGATCGATGACTTTCGTGCATTCCTGCCGACGGGGACCCGAGTCTATATCGCTCATCTCGACGGCACCCCGATCGATGATATGGTGGCGACGGCAAGGCGGCTAAGCGCACAAGGGTTTGCAGTCATGCCGCATCTCCCGGCCCGCAGTATTCCTGATGTCAGCACATTGGCGGACTGGCTGGAACGATATCGGGGCGAAGCCGATGTCCGCCAGGCTCTCCTGCTCGGTGGCGGCAGGAACACGCCTGTAGGCGATTTTCACAGTTCCACACAATTGATCGAGACCGGGCTTTTCGACCATCACGGCTTCACGCATCTGCATTTTGCCGGTCATCCGGAAGGCAGCCGCGATGTCGATCCGGACGGATCAACTGCCCTGGCCGATCGGGCACTGCTCTGGAAACAGGATTTCGCCTCGCGTACCGATGCGCAGCTTGCCATCACCACTCAATTCACCTTCGATCCTCAGCCTGTCATCGACTGGGCGGAACGCATCCAGGCAGCCGGCGTCACCATGCCCATCCATGTCGGCATTGCCGGTCCAGCCAAGCTGCAGACATTGATCAAATACGCAATCTCCTGCGGCATTGGCCCCTCGATCAAGGTGCTGCAGAAGCGCGCCATGGACATGAGCAAGCTGCTCTTGCCCTACGAGCCGACCGATCTGGTCGCTGCCTTTGCCGATCACAAAGCAGAAAAGCCTGAAAGCCTCATCGGCCAACTGCATATCTTCCCGCTCGGCGGCATCCAGGTGGCGGCAGACTGGATGAACAAACACCGTTCCGTCGAAACATCGGTCGCGCTACCCTGAGAAGCCCCTCCCCGGGTCCTCAGGAAGAGCCATGCCGACGCCCAACCATCCAAATATCAGACATATCAGGCTGCTCGTCGCCTGCGCCGAGACCGGCTCGCTGACATCAGCCGCAGCCATTCTCGGCATCACCCAGCCTGCAGCATCCCAGGCCTTGCGGCGGCTGGAAGAGCTTCTGAACGCAACCCTGGTCGAACGCGACGCCATGACGCTGACGGCAGAAGGCCAGATCGCCCAACAGCGGTTCCGTCGCCTTCTTGGTCTTATCCGTCAGGCCTGTGGACCAGCTGCAAAAGCGGCAATCGGCGTTATCGAGATGCGCCTCACATGGCCGCACCTGCGCGCCATTGCGACATTTGCCGAACATGGCAGCTTCAGCGCCGCTGCCCGCATGCTGGAG
Source organism: Rhizobium sp. 1399 (assembly GCF_031455475.1). Classification (NCBI taxonomy): domain Bacteria; kingdom Pseudomonadati; phylum Pseudomonadota; class Alphaproteobacteria; order Hyphomicrobiales; family Rhizobiaceae; genus Rhizobium; species Rhizobium sp. 1399. The sequence goes on from NZ_JAVDSU010000008.1 coordinate 243,197, forward strand.
CAATCGGAACCGGCCGTACAACGCGCCGCTCGCGAAGCCGAAGCCGTCACGGGCATTTCCCTTTTCGAAAATTCCGGTCGCAATGTCCGCCTGACGGCCGCAGGCCTTTCCGCCGCCCGCTGGTTCGGCCTGGCGATTTCTGAATTCGAAAACCTTCGCGACGAGCTTCTGGAGACACGAAATCACTATGCCGGCCGTATCTCGATCGGCACCCTGCCACTGACCCGAACCTTCCTGGTGCCCGACGTAGTCGCACTTCTCGCTAGCCGCTATCCGCTCGCGCGCTTCGAAATCGTGGAGGGCAGCTACGGGGTGCTGATCGACGATCTCGAGCGCGGTCGTATCGATATCCTCGTCGGCGCACTGCGCAGAAGCCTCATCTCGAAAACGCTGCATCAGGAACCGCTCTTCGATTTCGATCTCAGCGTCGTCGGACGGGCCAACCATCCCCTGACGCAGCGCCGGGAGATCACCCCTGACGATCTCGCAAACTACCCCTGGGTCGTCGCCCGCCGCGACACGCCCTCGCGCGAAACCTTCAACACCGTGGCAGCAACCTTTCCGAAGGACAAACCTGCCCGCCAGAGCGTCGAGACCGGCTCGCTCAATGCCATCAGGGGCGTGCTCCTGAAGTCCGATCACCTCGCTCTGCTCTCCCGCTATCAGATCCGCTATGAGCTCGAGGCAGGCTTTCTCGCCGCGATGGATTATCCGCTGCCGGATTCGCGCCGCCCCGTCGGTGTCACGCTGCGCCGCCATTGGCTGCCGACGGCCCTTCAGGCGGAGTTTCTGGCTTTGCTCAGGGAGCATTCGGCAGAACTCGACTAGCCTATGCCTCTCTCACGATTGCGCGAGCGGCCACCATATCCTCGGAATATGCGATAATGGTTCTCTGACCAGGGCGCCAAACACCGATATTTCATGGAGTTCTTCGAATGCCTTTACGCTGTGCCATTCTCGATGATTACCAGCGCGTCGCCCTCTCCATGGCCGACTGGAGCGGCATCGAGGGGAAGGTCGAGATCAATCGTTTCGACGACCATATAGCCGATACCGACACGCTGATCGGCCGGCTGGCGGACTATGACATCATCATCGCCATGCGGGAACGCACCCCTTTCGACGCCGAACGCCTCGGTCGGCTGCCGAAGCTGAAACTGCTGATCACGACCGGCATGGCCAATGCCTCGATCGACATGGCCGCTGCCACCCGCCTCGGCATCACGGTTGCCGGCACGCGCGGTTTTGTCGGCTCAGCCGCTGAACTCACCTGGGCGCTGCTGATGGCGCTGGTTCGCCATATCCCCTCGGAAGTCGCCAACTTCCGCGCAGCGCAAAATCCGTGGCAACTCTCCGTCGGGCGCGACCTCAGGGGGCTGACACTCGGCGTCGTCGGTCTCGGCAAGCTCGGCCAGCAGGTCGCCACTTACGGCCGCGCCTTCGGCATGAACGTCATCGGCTGGTCGCGCTCCAACACGCCGCAGAAAAGTGCCGATCTCGGTATCGGCTACGCCGCCTCCCTCGATGAACTGCTATCCGCCGCCGATATCGTCACGCTGCATCTCACCCTCAATGCTGAAACAAAAGGCATCATCAGCAAGCGCGAACTCGACCGCATGAAACCGGGTGCCATACTTCTCAACACGTCCCGGGGACCACTTGTCGACGAGCAGGCACTGGTCACAACACTGGAAAGCGGCCATCTCGGCGGCGCCGGCCTTGATGTCTTCGACGAGGAGCCCCTGCCCGCAAACCACGCGTTCCGGCGGCTCGCCAATGTCGTGGCGACACCGCATCTCGGCTATGTGACAGAGGAAACCTATCGCATCTTCTATCGGGATGCCGTGGAGGATATCGCCGCCTGGATCGACGGAAAACCGGTCCGGGTTCTAAATTCTCCGAAGTAGAGTGGGAACGACTGCTTACACATTGCCTCGCAGGCGAGCGCCGCCATCGAGCGAGCGGCGGTGCATTTTGAACAACAAGGGCTCCCCGCTTTGCCGTGGGGAGCCTTGTTCGTCAGACCGGTGCGCGAGGATCGTGCCGCGCAAGGCGGCGCAGCAGGTAGTCGACCTCAGCCCGTGCCGTTGCACCGAGCGCGCTTCCAGGCTTGCGCTGCGCATCCGAGGTGATGACGCCCCGGCGCATGAGAACATGCTTGCGGACGGCAAGGCCGACGCCGAGCTGCTGCTCGTAGCGGATCAGCGGCAGATGCGCATCAAAGAGATCATGCGCCTCATCGCGTTTTCCCGCGGCAAACAGATTGACCAGTTCCACCAGCATGTCCGGGAAACCGTAGCCGGTCATGGCGCCGTCAGCACCACGCTCCGGCTCGAAATCGAGAAACATGCCGCCATTGCCGCAGAGGATCGAGAAGGGCCGAAGCTCGCCGGCTTTCTGCATGGCGCGCAGCTTTGAGATCTTCTCCAGCCCCGGCCAGTCCTCGTGCTTGAGCATGACGCAGGAGGGATGATCGGAAATGATCTTGGCAACCACGCTGGCCGACATGACGACCGTCAGCGTCAGCGGATAATCCTGTAGCACCCACGGAACGTCAGTGCCGACGGCCTCAACAGCCTGCGCAAAATACTGGACGATCTGCTCATCGGTGCGAAGCGCCGGCGTCGGCGCGATCATCACGCCGGCAGCCCCCATGTCCATCGCATCGCGGGCGAGCGAACGCATCGCCGCAAAGCCAGGTGCAGAGACGCCGACAACGACCGGCACTCTTGAACGGCCGACCACCTGGCGAATGATTGCTCGCGATTCCGCCGGCTCAAGCTTCGGAGCCTCGCCCATGATCCCGAGGATGGTCATGCCGGTAACGCCGCTGTCCTGATAGAAGTCGGTCAACTTGTCGATTGAAGGCGCGTCGAGAATACCATCAGGCAGGAATGGCGTGGTCGCAATTGCATAGACGCCCTTTGCGTCAGTTCCGAAGCTCATTGTGCATCCTTCCACGCCTGATAGCGTGCCTTGGTTTCCGCGTTCATGGGATAGAGACCAGGCAGCGGCACGCCCCGGTCGATTTCGGTCATGATCCAGCCTTCCATGCGCTCCTGTTCCGGCGCTTCGGCAAGCACCGCATCGAGCAAGGCGGCTGGGATAAGCACGGCGCCGTCCTTGTCGGCAACGACGATATCGCCGGGGAAAACAGCAACACCACCGCAGGCGATCGGCTGTTGCCAGCCGACGAAGGTCAGCCCGGCGACGGAGGGCGGCGCAGCCATGCCATCGCACCAGACGGGCAGCTCGCTCGCAAGCACGCCTTCCAGATCGCGCACCACACCATCGCTGACCAAGGCCGCGACCTTACGCTTCATCATCCGGGCGCAGAGAATATCGCCGAAGATACCGGCATCCTGCACCCCCATCGCATCGACCACGGCAATGCATCCCTCGGGCATATCCTCGATCGCCGCCCGCGTGGAGATCGGCGAAGCCCAGCTTTCTGGCGTCGCCAGATCCTCCCGCGCCGGTACGAAACGCAGCGTGAAGGCTGGGCCGACTACCCGCTCCTGGCCCGGCCTTACCGGCTTTGTGCCGCGCATCCAGACATTCCTGAGCCCCTTTTTCAGAAGCACGGTTGTCAGAGTCGCCGTGGAGACGCCCTTCAGAATTTCGATAACGGCTGGATCTAGAGACATGGATTGCACCTCATATGCTCTGGATGAGGCCGCCGTCGATGCGGATGACGGAGCCGGTAATATAGGATGCGCGCGGGCTGGCGAGAAAAGCAACCGTGTCGCCATATTCCCCCGGCCGGCCGTAACGCCCGACAGGAATGGCGGCTGTGCTCTCCGCCGTCACCTCTTCCACCGCCCGGTTTTCGCGCTTCGCCTTCTGCTCGTCGAGGAAAGTAATGCGGCCGGTCGCGATGCGCCCCGGCAGCACGATATTGGCGGTAATCCCATCGCGGCCGATCTCACGGGCGAGCGTCTTCGACCAGCCGACCAACGCCAGACGCAGGCTGTTGGAAATACCAAGATTGGGGATCGGTGCCACGACGCCAGATGACGTGGACGTAATGACACGGCCCCAACCGCGCGCCTTCATGCCGGGTAATACGGCATCCGTCACGGCAATCACCGAACGCACCATCATGTCGAAATATTTCGACCAGGTTTCCGCCGATTGACCGGAGGCCGGTGTTGGTGGCGGTCCGCCCGTATTGTTGACGAGGATATCGACGGCCCCAAAAGTATCGGCGATCACAGCCAGCCTCGCCTCGATAACAGAGAGATCGGCGATATCCCAGCCGATCGCCAGCGCCTTCCCTCCAGCGGAAACGATGCCTTCCGCCGTCTTCCTGGCCGCGGCTTCATCGATATCGGCAACCGCGACGCGAACGCCTTCCGAGGCCAGCGAGCGGGCAATCGCGCCACCCAAACCACCACCAGCGCCGAACACCAGCGCGGTCTTTCCATTCAATTGCATATCCAAGGCAGATACTCCGGTTTCGTCAGCATTATGGCGATCACGAAAAGAAGAAAAATCTCGCTTTTTCCAGTTTCAGAAGATAGAAAAACTTTTCTTATGGAAACGCGCTTTCTCGATACCTTCTTGCTGGTTGCCGAACTCGGATCGCTGGCCGAAGCCTCCCGCCGCCTCGGCATCACGCCGGCCGCGGTCGCCCAGCGCATGCAGGCGCTGGAAGACGATGTCGGCGTGCCGCTGCTGACCCGGGTTGGCCGCCGTGTCCGCCCGACCGATACCGGCCACGCCATCATCGAAAAGAGCCGCAGGATCCTCGCAGAGGTCCGCGATCTGCGCAGCCTTGCCAACGCCGATCTGCCTTCCGGCGAGCTTCGTCTCGGCGCCATCACGACTGCGCTGACCGGGCTGCTGCCCTCAGCCCTGCATGAAGTCTTCGCCAGCATGCCGCTGGTCGAGGTCTTCCTGCTGCCAGGCCCGTCGACCGATCTCTACCAGCGGCTGATAGACCGGGATATCGACGCGGCGATCATCGTAAAGCCACCTTTTTCGATACCGAAAACATTGGAATGGGAACTGCTGCGGGCCGAACGTCTGGTTCTCGTAGCGCCTGCCGATTGCCGGGGCGAGAACCCGCACGAACTCCTGAAGACCCGCCCCTTCATCCGCTACGACCGGAACAACTGGGGCGGCCGCCTTGCCGATGAATATCTTCAAAGACAGGGTTTGAAGCCGGCTGAACGTCTGGAACTCGATTCCCTCGAAGCGATCTCGGTCATGGTCGCCAATGGGCTCGGCGTCTCGCTGGTGCCGGACTGGGCAAGACCCTGGCCGGAAGGTCTCAACATCGCTGTCCTCGAACTGCCCGTGCCCTTTCCACCGCGAGAGGTCGGGATGCTCTGGCCGCGCAGCTCCCCATCGCGCCGGTTGACCGGCATCGTACTCGACGCGCTCAAACGCTCGCAGACCGCCATCCGGCCCTAATCGTTTTTGGCCGAAATCAGGTTCTTTCGCTGATAGACATGGATATAATCGACCAGCAGATAGGACGGGTTCGGCGTTTCATCGATCGGCCAGCCTGACCCCAGCGCAAGATTGACCAGCGGATAGAAGGGCATCTGGAATTCCGGCGGCGTATCAAAACTCCAGAGGGGATTACGATCCAGATAGAAGGTCGATTTCTGCGGGCCGATATCGACGCCAAAAGTGTGGTAGTCGCTGCTGAGCGAGCCTTCGGGCACATTCGTCAGATGGCCGTCCGTCGTGTGCTGGTTGCTCGGGCGCCAGACATGATAGCCCATGCTGAACTCGCCGGGCGCACGGCCGTAATATTCGATCACGTCGATTTCCGAGGTAAATTTGGACCGGTCGAGGCCGATCAGCCAGAAAGCCGGCCAGACGCCCTTGCCGGGCGGCAGCTTCATGCGCGCTTCAAAATAACCGAACGTCTGGGAGAAGCCTTCGCCCTTCGGATTGGTGGAGGCGAGCAGACCGGAGCGCCACTTACCATCCGCATCCTTCCGAGCCTCGATCCGCAAGATGCCGTCATTGACCGTAAAAGGGAAACCGTCCATCGGGTCGGTAAACTGAGCATCGCCGAAATCGCCATTCCACGGTGTATGCGCGATCCAGCGCGATCCGTTCTCGCCCCAGGCCGAAGCATCGAGCGTGTTGAAGTCTTCGGCAAAGGTCAGCTGAAAATCGTCGAGATTGAGCGGCTCTTCTGCCTCGCTCGGCCGCGGACTTGGCGGGCCGAAAAGGCCGATGACGATAAGAAGCGCAAATCTTCCGGCAAATTTCGTGTGGTGCATGTTTCTCCCTCCAGGAGATTTCGACCCCGTTGTAGGGTTTTGCGAGCCGATCATGAAACGACGACTCCGTTTCGCCAGGGCATGATCTTTCTGACGACGATGGCTTCCAGCCCGTCGGGCCGCCCTACGGCCTGCCACAAGAGCAGGGAGGAAACCCAGAAGATTGCAAGCGCCGCAACGCTGCAGAGACCGACGCCGATGACGAGTTCGATGCCGAGCGGCATGGCGATGAGAACAGGCTGAACCCAGAGCAGGAAACCGATCATCGGCAGGCAGGCCGCAAGCGGCCGGACAAACGCGTAGAGCTGCGCGCCAATCGAGGCACCGATCAGCCGCTGCGTGATGACAAGGCAGACGGCATAGGCGACGACAGCGGCGATGACGCGCGCTGCCAGCGCACCGTCAAGCCCGAACATCACGACGCCGAGCACGGTAACCGGTGCCCTCACTGCGAATTCAGCAAACATCCTGAGCGCCACATAGCGGGTCTTGTCGAGAACCATGACGAGCGGCGGCATGATGGTCGTCGGCAGACCGATCAGGCTGACGGCGCAGAGCCACTGCAGGATCGGCGCCGCAAAGGCCCACTTCTCGCCGACGACGATGCGCAGGATCGGTTCGGCCAGGAAAATGATGACGAACAGGATGGGAGCCGCCACGACCATGATTGCATTGGTGGCCTTCAAATAGGCGGTAATCTGCTTGCCTCGGTCGCTGACATTGGAAAAGGCGGCCATCAGCGGGCGCATCAGCGGACCGACGAATGTCTGATAGGGAATGCCGGCAAGATTATCCGCGACGCTGAAGGCACCGTAGGTGGAAAGGCTCGTAAAGCGCGGCAGCAGCAGCCGGTCCATCTGCCAGTTGAGTGAATTGAGAACCTGCGAAATCGTGTTCCAGCCGATCATGTCCTGGAAGTGCTTCCATTCCGAAAGGCTGAGCCTCGGCCGCATCGGCGCGAAGATATAGGAGACGATGGTCGACGCCGTCGGTCCGGCAACGGCGCCAATCGCCAGCCCCCAGTAACTGTCGGTCGCAAGCGCGACACCGACGCCGAAGATCAGGGTCGATCCCTTGGCGATGATGTCGAGCGCGAATTCGCGCCTGAAGTCGAAACGCTGCATGAAAAGCACCATGCGCGGGCTGATGACGCTACGCATCGCAGGCGCGATCGAAACCACGGCAACCAGCTGAAAAAGCCGCGGATCGTTGTAAATGAGAGCCATCGGCCAGGCGATGACGATCATCAACAGGCTGATCGCCGTTCCTCTTAGGAGGCTCAACGTAAAGGCCGTTGCAAACATCCGCTCAGTTGGCAAGGGAACACGCACCAACGCCTGGGTGAGCGGCAGATCGAGGATCGCCTCGACGATGACAAGAACCGACGTGGCAATGGCGACGATTCCGAAATCGGCCGGGCTCAAAAGTCTTGCAAGAATGAGCAGGCTCACGAAATCGAGCAGTCGTGCCAGGAATTTTCCGCTGATTGTCCAGATGCTTGCTGTCGCCGTTCTATGCGATACGCTTGACACGATCTATTCCTTGGCCATGAGCAACGAACCTCTTCTGGGGAGCGCTGGGTGCCGCCGCTCCGGGGTTTTTGTGCGTGTCAGCTTACTTTCCTCCTGACGGGGCTTGCGGCCTGATGGCCATGCTTGGCGAGTTGCTCATCGATGAGCGAGCCGAGGCGGTCGCGGAACACTGCTGCGGAGAATTTCAGGGCGTGGTTATGGATCGCCACCGGATCGAGCGTGTCCTCGACCGCTTCGAAGGCTGCCATCGTTTCCATCAGCGCTTCCGTACTCTGCTCGGCAAAGCGGAAGCCGACATGCGGTGCGCAGACAGTCTCGCGTGCGCCACCTGCATCGAAAGCCAGAACCGGCCGGCCGGACGCCATCGCTTCCACCGGCAGAATGCCGAAGTCTTCGATGCCGGGGAACAGCAGTGCGCGGCAGCGCGACAGATGATCGCGCAGAACCGGGAACGGCTGATGGCCGAGAAACTGCACCGTCGGTCCGGCGATTGACCTCAGATAGGCCTCCTGCTCGCCCTCACCGATCACGACCAGATTGCGGCCCATTTCCGTGCAGGCCTTCACGGCAATATCCGGCCGCTTATAGGCGGTGAGCTGGCCCGCATAGAGATAGAATTCGCCCTTGCCCTGCCCGATGGCGAAATCGTCGGTCGCGACCGGCGGATAGATAACGACGGCGTCACGGTCATAGAAGCGGCGGATACGGCCCGCGACATAGCTGGAATTCGCTACGAACGTATCGACGCGCGAGGCGGTCGTCACATCCCAGGCCCGCAGCATCGGAGCCGTGAGTGACATCATTGCCTTGCCGATCCATGAAACACCGCGCCGGTACACATGGAACTGATCCCAGATGTAGCGCATCGGCGAATGGCAGTAGCAGATGTGGAGTGCATCCGCCCGGGTGATGACACCCTTGGCGGGGCCGGATTCACTTGAAATGACAAGATCATAGTCCTGCAGGTCAAAGTGCTCGAGCGCGAAGGGCATGAGCGGCAGCATCTTCGTGTAATGGCGCGTAGAACGCGGGATCTTCTGCAGGAAGGACGTTTGGATGTTGCGGCTGTTCAGGAAATCGCTGGTACGCTCGGGATTATGCACCAGCGTGAAGATGTCTGCCTGAGGGAACATACGGCAGAGTTCTTCCACCACCTTTTCGCCACCGCGCATCGATACCAGCCAGTAGTGGACAATCGCGACGCGAGGCTGCTTCGCATCGACCCTGCTGCCGGCTTCGACGACCCGGCTTCTTGCCACGACGGGCGCGTCGCCCCGGAATGCCATTGCTTCGGGGAGAGAGCTTGCTGCTTTAACAGTCACCTGAACGCTCCTTGTACGATCGCCCCGCCCCTCGGCTCGGGCACTACATTCGTCGGAATCAGACTGCGGTATTGCGCGAGAAGGGCATCGCGCCATTCTTCGTGTGTTGTTGCCAGATTGGGCGATAGCCGGAAGGCGCGTTCGCTCATGAGGCGAACATCCTCCTTCGGCATTTTGCGGAAGGCCGTCAGCGTTGTGGCGAAGGCTTCCTCGTCCATCGTGTTGCAGGAGATCGCCATTCCGGCCCTCTCCATTTCCTCGGCAAGGAAAGCACCCTTGGTCATGATAACGGGAAGACCGCTGCGCGCCGCCTCGATCGCCACAAGGCCGAACGGCTCCGGATAGCGAGACGGCATGACAAGCGCGCTTGCGGTGCGGATGATCCGACCGATCTCCGCATGCGACTGCCAGCCCATGGCCCGGACATGATCGCCGGCCGCCACGACCTTCGGCATCAGCGGCCCGTCGCCGATCACGCAAAGCCTTGCACCGGCCCTGCGTGTAGCAGCAAGCGCGTCTTCGATGCCCTTTTCCTCGTCCAGCCGGCCGATGAAGACGAACTCATCATTGTCCTCGGCCATGACACGCTCGGCCGTCAGCGGCGCGATCGGATTGCGGATGGTGACGAGCCGTTCCGGCTGGTAGCCGGAGCCCACCAGGAACTCTGCCATCTTTTCGTGGAGCAGGATGATCCTGCTAAAGGCGGGACGGCTTCTCAGCGCGCGCAAGAGATTGGCGCCGCGGGCTGCACGCCAGAGCTTTTGCATATAGCTGCGCTTGTCGCAGGAGGTGGTGATGCAGCCTGCCCCGAGCGGACGACGCTGGCAGATCTCCTGCGCCTGATAATCGAAAAAGGCCCCATTGGGACAACCGGTAAAGAAATCATGGGCGTGAACGACGCATCGCTCCGCAACGGGTGTAAGCGCGTCGAAGACCGCCGGCGACAGGATCTGATGCCAGCCATGAACATGATAGGCTGTCCTGGGCGTATCATTGGCCCGCACCCAGGCGGAAATCATGCTGCCGGCTGCCGGATTATGAATGCCGGTCGCGAAGGCCTTGGCTCGGTTGGAACTCAGGAGGTCACGGCTATTCAGCTTGACGATTGAAACGCCGAGGGAAGCAAGCTCCTCGTTCGCTCCATCGTCGCCGCAGATATAGGTCACGGCAATGCCGAGTCCGCAGAAGAGCTTCGCCGACAGGACCGCAAGGGCGGTCGCCCCACCCCTCGCCGTCGAATAGTCGTCAATGACGACCACACGGTCGAGCACCGGGTGCGCCGCGATGCCGTCCCTCCATATTTTTGCGTAGCGTCCGGAAGCCGGCCACCGCAACGTCGAAACGGCAGGCCCATTCTCATCAGGACGCAGTTGGCCGATGTCGTTCATAGAAGCTCTCCGACGACAGACACAATGGATGCTTTTTGACGGCCAGGCCCCTAACCGTCCATGAGGGTGAAGTGGTCACGGACCGGCTGCGAACGGCAGCCGGATCGTGACGAAGTGCATTATTTTGCCGACGCCGCACCGTCGGCATAGGCTTCCAGCGCCTTGCGGTTGAGGATACGGATCCTGCCCTGGGCTCCGTCGATCACCTTGCATTCACGCAGGCGACGCAAGCACTGGTTGACTTTTTCACGAGAAGCCGGAAGCGTCGCCGCCAGATCGTTCTGGGAAATTATCAGCACGTCCCGGTTCGCCGGCGTATCCTTTCCGTAGACCGAAGATAGCCGCAGAAGCATTGCCGCCAGCCGCGACTGAAGGCTGGATCCGGCGTTCGAAATGATGCGGCGCTCCAGCTCGGAAACACGCGCAAGCGTTCTCGAAAAAACCTTCTCCTGGAACTGCGGATCGGTGGCGTACCTTTCCCGCAGCAGCCGGCCTTCGAAGAAGTATAGCTCGCAATCCGAACTGGCTCTATACTCCAGATTCAGTATTTGCTTACGTAATACTTCGAGCTCACCGATCAAACCGCCCCTCGGAATGATCTCGACAATGAACTCCCTGCCATCAGGCAGCATCGTACTGGCGCTGACTAGCCCGCGCTGTACGCGAGCGAACATGTCTACAAAGACTCCAGCGCCTGCAATAAGTTCGCCGCGACGAAAATTGCGTATAGTCGCGCGGCAGAACGGGAAGTCGTCGTCACTTGAGATGCGATTGTTCAAAGATGTATCCGGAACAACGCTAATAGCCGCATTGCCCACAGCGACCCTATAGTCTCTCGTTTGTGTAGCTCCGTCCATGCGCATAACTCCCCAACAAAACAGATTGGTCGTAGCTGATGCTGCACTGCATCATTTATATTGTCCTAACTTGAGAGTCAAATAACAATCGAAGATGACAAGAGCATCTCAAATAATAGTGACAATACCCCCAGTTATATAGATTATATTTTTTCTAGTATCCGTCGAATTCAGGAGAGGTATTAAGCCAAACTGCCTATTTTTGGGGCGGTCCCTATCAAAATTGTTCAAAAAATAGCTACAACGCCCGGCTTCATCTATTCAAGCCGTGCGCCTTAGACGACATGTAAGTTAAATTTTCGAATAAAATTAGGATGTAGAAATCCCCTGCCGCCGAATTCGTAGAGAACTCCGTAGCATTACAGTATTAGCATAAAGAATTTGCTAATCATTATGACCGCGGTCACAGACAAGCACATTGCGCTGCACCAAACTTCATAAGGTTCTAACCGGAAACTTTTGGAGTCGGTCGATGACTTGGGAAACACAGAGTATTGAAGTTCGTGAATCCTGGCCGAACGTTGACCAGTCCGCGCCGAATAACGATCGTCGCATAGTATCACGGCCTCATGTGGTCGGAAGGGCATCCAAGCGCGCGGTTGATATCGTCGTGGCAACCACCGCTCTGGTTCTGCTGTCACCTCTGATGCTGATCGTAGCACTCATCGTAAAGTTGAGCGATCCCGGGCCAGTCTTCTATTCGCATACGCGGATTGGATATGGGGGCGCCGCCTTCGGCTGTCTCAAGTTCCGCACCATGAAGACCGATGCCGCCACACAGCTCGCCGAGTTGCTGCGCGCCAATCCCTCAGCGCGGGCCGAGTGGGAAACGACGCGGAAGCTGAAGAACGATCCGCGCATCACCACTGTCGGTGAGATCCTGAGGAAGTCCAGCATCGATGAGCTCCCGCAGCTCATCAATATCTTGCGCGGCGAAATGAGCGTTGTAGGCCCGCGGCCGGTGACGGCTGAAGAACTCGCCCGCTACGGCGAGCATGTCACGAGCTATATGGCCGCAAGACCAGGCCTGACCGGACAGTGGCAGACCAGCGGCCGCAACGATGTCAGCTACGAATATCGCGTTGCGCTTGATGTCCAATATGTCCGCGACTGGTCGCTCGCGCGCGATTTCATCATCATCGCAAAGACCGTTCCCGCCCTGTTCTCGCAGCGCGGCTGCTACTAATCCAAGAACGACGTATGGCCCGACCCGGGCCATACGCACCTGCTGGATATCAACGAAGAAGACACTCTCGCCCTTTGGATCAGGACACTATGAACTCAAATCACGTCTTCAGCAGCGTCTCCCCGATATCTTTGCCGGCCACGGCCAGCGGTAGTTCGTCGCTGACGCTGCGGGACATGTCCTTTTTCGTCAGGATGCGTTGGCCTTGGATCGTGTCTACCATCCTGCTCTTCCTGGCACTTGCCGCTGCCTATCTCCTCATCGCCAAGCCGACCTACGTGGCCAGTACGCAGCTTATGGTCTTCCCGCAGGTGAACGGCTCGGACGCTCAACGCGCGTTCGCCGAAGACGCCTTCATCGATGCACAGCTTGAAATAGCGAAGTCCAGCGACGTGCTTGGTGGCGCCGCCAGCGCGCTGAACCTCGCCAACGATCCGGCCTTCTCCAATCAGTCCCTGTCCCTGCAGGACAAGGTCAAGGACTGGCTGACGGGCAACGCCACCAGCACCGCCCAGCCGGAGACGGCACGGGGTGATGCAACCTCGGGCAATGCCCAGCCAGCTGCGACGAGCCAGGAAACGCAGCGGACCGACCGGGCGATCGCACGGCTGCGCAATATTGTCGCGATGCGCCGCATCGGCCAATCGACGATCCTCGAAATATCCGCATCCGCATCCAGCCCGCAGACGGCGGTTGAGATCGCCGATGCGGTTGCCCAGCAATACATCCGCAAGAATGTCCAGATGAAGGCCGCTGCGGCCCAGCAGTACAGCGAATGGCTAGAACAGTTCGTCAATGAACAGCAGCGCGGACTTGCCGATGCCGCAAGTGCGCTTGCCACCTTCAAGGCGAACCCGCGCGACCAGTTCAAGCTTGCTGAGTTGCAGAGCGCGACCGACGCCCGCCGCACCCTCTTCGAAAACACCCTCACGCAGTACACCGAGGCCAAGCAGCGCATTTCCTATCCGGTCTCCGACGCCACCATCGTTTCGCGGGCCACCTCACCGCTCTCCAAGGCGCAGCCGAACAATTCGCTGATCCTCGCCTTCGCGCTGATCGTAGGCGCCGGTTCCGGCCTTGGCCTAGCCATGATCCGCCATGTCAGCGACCGGCGCATCATGCGCACCAACCAGCTCTCGCAGGCGGCCAGCCTGTCTTTCGTCACACCCCTTGGACGCGCAAAAAGGGCTGGCCGCGCGGCGGCCCTGCCTACTGCCAATGATAGCGGCACCGTCGCCTATCCAATGATCCCCGGAATGGCCGAACTTGGTGCGACTGTCACAGGCTTTCGCCGCAGACGGCGCGTGGTGATCGGCATCGTGGCCGTCAACCCGGGCGGAGGAGCATCCACCATCGCCTGCGAGCTTGCCGTGCTCTCGGCAATATCAGGTTCGCGTACCCTGCTGATCGATGCCGCGGCGACAAAATCTTCCCTGAGCAAGTCCATTGCGCCGAACAGTTCAGCCGGCCTGATCGACGTGCTCGACAATATCGAGGCAATCCGCACCGCCACCCTGTCACTGACACCGACGCTCAAGTTCCTGCCTCTTGGCAAGGTCCGCGCCGTGACGCCCGCCGTCCGTCTGAGCTCGCGCCGCACTCAGCTCAACTTCAGCGATCTGAAGAAGGAATTCGACGCCATATTCGTCGATATCTCCGCCTTCACCTCGTCGCCTGACGCCAATGCGATCGCTCCGGAGCTGGACGGCGTTCTCGTCGTAACCTCTTACGGCCGCACTTCGATTGACGAGACCGTTCGCGTCATCGACAGCATGCGCAATGTCGGCGCAGAAATTCTTGGCGCGATCATCAACAACACACCAGCGAGTGTTCAGACATGATGGCTCCGACCCCACAAGCACCGAAGCTGAAGATCGCCGTCGGCATTGCCTCGGCGGGCCGGCCCGCGACGCTTCTGGAGACGGTAACCTATATCGACAGCCTCCAGCCTCACCCGGAGCGCATCATCGTCTGCGTCCCCAACCTGGATGATGCTGCCGGGCTCACCGACCGAAAGGGCGTGGAATTGAAGGTCGGCCCTCGCGGCCTGACCTCCCAGCGCAACCGGATCATTGAAGCCGCAAGCGCTGACATGGACGTGCTGATCTTCCTCGACGACGACTTCATTCCCGCGCCCGGCTTTATTCCGCGCATGGCAGCCGTTTTCGCCGACAATCCGGATGTGGTCATCGCGACCGGAGACGTCCTCGCCGACGGCATTCTCGGCAAGGGGCTGACCCAGTCCGAAGCCATGCATGTCATCAAGACCGCAGGCGAAAGAGGCGAGCAGGTGACCGAAATCTATAACGCCTATGGATGCAACATGGCGGTTCGGCTGGCGCCAATTGTCGGCCACGGGCTCGCCTTCGACGAGGAGTTGCCACTCTACGGCTGGCTCGAAGATGTTGATTTCAGCCGATCCATCGCCCGCTACGGACGATCGGTGCATATTTCGGGCGCCTGCGGCGTCCATCTCGGCGTCAAGTCCGGACGCCAGCCCGGCAAGAGGCTCGGCTATTCGCAAGTCGCAAATCCCGTGCATCTGATGCGCAAGGGCACCATGTCCTTGACCCGTGCGCTGGCGCAGATCGGCCGCAATATCCTGGCGAACGCCCGGGGCACCCTGCTCAATGATCGCGCGGTCGACCGTCGTGGCCGGCTGAACGGCAATTTCCTGGCTTTGTCCGATCTGCTGATGGGACGTGCATCTCCCATGCGCATCCTCGAACTCAGCCAGTTCCCAAATCGCGAGATGCCTTCGCCATCCATCGCGGCAAAACGGAGGTAACAGACGCCATGTGGCCCATGTCTTTCCTTGATCGTCTTCCATTCGTTGGCCTTGCCGCCGTCTTTACCTGCGCGATGGGATGGAGTGCTGCCCACGCCGACAGCTACACGCTCGTCCCCGAAGACAAGATAAAGCTGCGGGTCGTGGAATGGCGTTCCACCGATTCCAAATATGCGAGCTGGGAAGCTCTCGATGGAACCTACAGCGTCGATGATGCGGGCAATCTTTCGATCCCGATCGCCGGTCAAATCAGGGCCTCCGGCCAGACGACCGAGCAGCTGTCGGATGCCATTTCAGACGCACTGGCCGACAAGGCCGACCTTCCCGGAAGGCCTTTCATCGCTGTCGAAATCGACCAGCACGCGCCGATCTTCGTCAACGGCAGCATCGAGCGGCCGGGACGCTATCCCTTCGAGGCCAATATGACCGTCATCAAGGCCGTCAGCATTGCAGGCGGCTACATGCGGTCGCGTGACGACAGCAGCTACTATCAGCGAGACCGAATCCAGTCGGCCGGCGACTATCGCTCAGCCCTCCTGAATCGCCGTGATCTCTTGATGCGTGCAGCCCGCCTGCGCGCCGAGATCGCCGGTCAGTCAGATTTCGACATTCCTGCCGAGATCGCAGGCGTCCCGGATATCGACAAGCTCAAGGCCGAGGAACTGAACCTGATGCGCCTGCGGGCTGTCGAGTCCAACAGCCAGATTGAGGCGGCAGACGATCTGAGCCGCCTCTATACGCAGGAAATCCAGTCATTGGAGGCCAAGATCGTCTCCCAGAAGCGACAGATCGACCTTGCGCAGCAGGAGCTGAACAACGTCAACAGCCTCGTCAGCAAGGGCCTGACCAGCAATACCCGCCAATATTCGGTGGACCGCGGCCTGGCTGAAACCCAGAGCGAACTGCTGGACCTCGAGATCGCGCTGACCAAGTCCCGCCAGGGACTGAACGAGAGCCAGCGTGAAAAGGCAACTATAATCAACAAGCGGAACGCCGAAAACCAGCAAGAGCTGAACACGCTCAGCCTCGCCATCAACAAGGCGGGCATCGACATGCAGGTGGCGCAACTGCTCGGTGATCAGGCCGGATATAGTGCCGAACTCGCCCGCATGGGTGCGGAATCGACGCTTCTCGGCACGACGAAGAAGAACTTCAAGATCATTCGCCGCAACGAGGACGGCAGCTACACCAATATCGTGGCAAATGAAAACACCGCTCTGTTGCCGCATGACATCATCGAGATCGGCGTCGAGGCAGCTGCCGATGCCTCATCTGCTGCATCGCAGCCCCAGCAGCCGGCCGCCGCCCTCATCCCTAATGTAGCCCGAAGCGATACGCCCCGTCCCAACTGGGTATCGCGGACGGGATCGAACTAGGAGACCACGGTAGGACTATGCCTGTTAGCGTCGGAATTCAGTTCATGTCTGCATTTGCCGTCTTTTTGCGCCGCACGCAGGGTGTGCGTGGCGTGACGGCAGAGAATCGTCGACGCTGTTCGGAGGTAGCGGCATGACCATTGAACCGATCGGCTTCCTCGTCTTCCTGCTCGGCCTGGCGCTCGTCTACTATGGATCCCGCTTTGCGATAACTGCCCTCTGCATCTCCACGCTGCTCGGTGCAGCCGCAGCCTTCCAGCTTCCCGCACTCGGCGGCAGCAGCATTCAGCCGAGCCATCTGCTGCTGCTCTTCGTCGCGATCGGTGTGCTGCTTCGTCCCCGCCAGAAACAGGCGGCCCTGACCAGCCTGGCCTATCCCGGCCCCGGCTTCTGGTTTGCGGCCTATGTTCTGTTTTCCGCCGTATCGGCCTTCTTCCTGCCCCGCATTTTCGCCGGCGCGACACTGGTTTATTCATCCGCACGTAGCAGTTCCGGCTTGATGTCGATCATGGCATCGCCGCTGGCGCCGGGTTCCTCCAATCTCACGCAGTCCGTCTACCTGCTCGGCGACCTCATCTGCTTCGCTGTCGTCTGCGGTTTTGCCCGGCTCGGGCACGGGCGCTTCATCGCCCGCCAGCTCATCGTCACGGCGCTCGTCTGCCTGGGTTTCGCCCTGCTCGATATCGCAACGTTCACGATAGGTCAGCCTGACCTGCTCGATTTCATGCGCAACGCCAACTATACGATGCACACAGCCGAGGTCATCGGCGGCTTCAAGCGCATCGTCGGTTCCTTCCCGGAGGCAAGTGCCTATGGTGCGGCGGCTCTGGTGTTTTTCAGCTTCACCCTCATCCTCTGGCTTGAGCGCTTCCCGAGCCGCTTCACCGGCTTTGCAACGGTATCGGTCGGCCTGACCGTGATCCTCTGCACCTCGACGACTGCCTATGTCGCCGGCCTCTTCATGATCGGTGTTGCGATCCTGTTTAGCCTCAAGCGGCTTTTGAGCGGCCAGGCCACACGTCCCTATGCGACCTTCCTTTTGATCACTCTGCTCATGGTGCCCTGCGTGATCATGGCTGTGGCCCTGATCCCGAGCGCGTGGAACGCCGTCGGCGATTTGGCGAACGTCACCCTGGCCAACAAGCTCGAATCGCAATCCGGCGAGGAGCGTACCGCCTGGAACACATTGGCGCTGGTCTCTTTCGTGGAAACAGCCACTTTCGGGGCAGGCCTCGGCACCGTGCGCGCATCGAGCTTCGCCGCCGCACTTCTGTCGAACGTCGGCCTCACCGGGACGGTCCTATTCGTGCTCTTCCTTTACAGCCTCCTGACGGCTGCTGCTCGCAGCAAACTGGCGAGCCGTGAAAACCGGGCGATTGGGATGGCTGCCGTTTTCGCTTCCGTCGCGCAGATTGCCTCGGCGACGATTTCCGGAAGCAGCACCGACCTCGGCCTGCTTTTCAGCATCACGGCCGGGCTTGCAAGCGGTTGCCTGACCGCCCCCTATGGGCAGCAGAACCGCATGACCCGCCTGCAGAGGACGCCGGCATCTCTGATGAGTACGCCGGTATTTCCATCACGATGATGTGCGGGGCAGAAAACATGTCGGTGATATCAGCCCTGCTGCTGCTTGCTCGGCACGGGCGCCGGGTCGACGATCGCACTCTCCTTGGACGGCTTGCGGCTGCGGCGCCAAAGCCCGGCCACGAAGACCCCTGCCACATAGCAGACCTGCATCAGCACGAGGATAGCGAGACCGTAAAGCGCGGCTTCAAGCAGCGAAGCGTTTTGATGAGCCACGATGCCGAAACCGAGGGCTACAACGATCGCGAATATCGCGAAGGCCCAGGCGCGAATGGCCGCTCCGGCTGCGAGCGAAATCAGTATCACAATGATCGTGCCGTTCAGCATTGCGATGCCTTATTCCTTTCTATCGTCCCACATGCGCCCCGTGCCGATCTTCACATTACAGGGCTTAATCCACAACACCCGGCTTTTGGTAGTGGAGCGATAGCAATGGTTAATTTTCTCACAATCCGCCGTGATCAAAACGCCGACGAGGCACGATTGGCTCCCGACCGGATGAGAAATTACTCGCCTGTGACAAGTACAAGGCAGCAACTCGACAAAGAGAAATTTTTTACAGACTCAATAAAGACACTTGCCGACGAAGAACGACGAGAAGGATTGTACCATGAGTAATCAGTGCGTGGCCTACGTTACGGATGTCGAATATTCCTTTCCGACTATTCTCTCGGCGCTGCAGGCCCGAAAATTTGCAAATTCCGAGACGGATGTCTGTGTTCTTATGTCGGAACATCTGGACAATTTTGAGGAGCTGAAGAGCCTTCTGGCGTTGAGCGGTGTCAAGCTGATGGATGCGACAGAAGCACTGCACCAATCCCTCGGCAAGCTCGATGGTTCGCATTTCATGGGCCGTATCAGCGTCAGCACCATGGCCAAGCTCGTACTCGCCGAGATTCTGCCTGACAATTACACCCAGATCATCTATCTGGATGGCGACACGCAGATCGTCAGCAGCCTTGCCGATCTCGAAAATGCCTTCGTGCCGCCCGGAAAGTTCTTCGCAGCCCGCGATTACACCTCTATCAATGGCTTGCTGCAAAACGGCAAGGACAGCAGTTACTTCAATGCCGGCGTTCTGAAATTCCACCGCGACGGCTGGATCGGGCCGGAAGCGCTGCAACTCTTTGCCACGAACCCGGAAGCCTGCGACGGCAAGCATGATCAGGGCGCGTTGAACTATGTTTGTGGCTCCTCGCTCATCCTGGTGTCGAACCGGTGGAACTTCCCCAAGCAGTTCCTGCATCTGGTGGACATGTCCTCGCTCGCCATCGTCCACTACATGGCGCACCCCAAGCCCTGGCACGGCACGTTCTTCCCGTGGAGCGATACCGAAAGCCAAGTCTATATCGATCTGCGCAAGACACACCCAGCCTATAACGCGCTCTACCGGGGCATCAGCTTCGACCGCAAGGTAGTCTACAAATATCGTTCGATGCGCGAGCGCGTGATGCATGCCCTTCAGAATGAGATGCCCAATCCGCGCGTCCAGACCCTGCTCGCCGGCGACTATGTCGTCTGACGAAAAGTCGGCCCGATCCCTGCAGGCAGAGCCGGTCTTTAAAGCCGGCACCAGTGTTCAGGAGCAGAAATGAGTGCTTTGACGATCAGCATCTCGCACTACGCCAAGGCCCGGCTGCGCCGTTCGCTGAAGGCTGGCCAGGTCGGTTATGCCGGGCTGCGCGATAGCCTGAAGCAGGCACGCCACGTGCTGATCTGCGTGATCCGCGACGAAGGACACCGGATGGAGTTCTTCCTGCAATATTATCGCGATCTCGGTGTCGAGCACTTCATCTGCATCGACAACGGTTCGAGCGACGGCACGGCCGAGCTCCTGTCCGGCATGCAGGATGTTTCGCTGTTGTCAGCCACCGGTTCCTACAAGGCAGCGCGCTTCGGCAATGACTGGATCAACGCGGTCATGAACCGCCATTGCCAGGAAAAATGGGTTCTCTATGTCGATGCGGATGAGTTTCTCGTCTATCCGCATTGCGATACGTGTTCGATCAGCCAGCTGACCACCTACATGGAATCCGTCGGTGCCCGCTCGCTCCGTTCGGTCATGATCGACATGTACAGCCGCAATCCGGTCAGCGAAAACATCTGCGAGCCCGGCCGCAATCCGCTCGAGGTCTGCAGCCTCTTCGACCGATCAGGCTATGAATCGCATTTCGACAGGAACAGCCGCACTATTTGGATCAAGGGCGGTGTACGCGGTCGTGTCTATTTTCGCGGCCGCATCTGGGATGGCCCAGCGCTCAACAAGATCCCGCTGATCTACGTATCCGGTGAACGCCTCTATCTCAAATCCTCGCACCAGGTCTGGCCGCTCGCCCTGAACCTTGGCGAAATGCGCGGCGCTGTCGGAATCACAAGCGCCCTCCTGCACTTCAAGTTCCTGTCGAGCTTTCTCAACAAGGTCGCCGATCCCGCCAACCGCTCGGAGCATACTGCCGAGTACACGATGTACTCTTCCCCCGAAGACGCTCGCAACTTCGTCCACACAGGCACCAGCACCTATCACCACTGGAAGGATCTCTCCGACAGCGGTCTTATACAGGGCGAAGGTTGGCAACTCTGGCGCAGCGCGTCCGACAGCGACCTGCGGCAGCAGAGTCTGCTTTCACAGGAAAAAGCAGGTATCCCGGCACAGGGAGGCGCAGTCATCGTGGGCGAAGCGCAAGCTTCCCGTTGAATTCGTACATTTAGATGGCGCATCGGCCGGCCTTCACTTCGGGTCGCTGCCGAGGCTGCTCAAACATTCGTATTAACACCCGCATTTACGGTAACTTACTTCCATCCGCGCTGTAGCGTGGCCTAGAGTGCCGGACTGTTGAACCAGGAAGTGATCATGCTGCGACGCATTCTCCTTGCCGGATTTTCCGTGCTGGCAAGCTGCGGCCATCCGACCGGGGTGATGACCCCTGTCGCCCTCACGGCCAATACTCCGAAAACCTCGCAGGTCGAGATGCTGGTGGCGACCACTCGTCAGCCTTCCGCAAATCCTGCGACGCTTTTCAATGGGGAACGCAGTCCGAAGCCCTACCTGACGGATATCGCAATTTCCATTCCGCCGAAGCGCGCGGCTGGCACCGTACAGTGGCCCGAAAAGCTGCCGCCAAACCCGGCGACCGATTTCGCCGTCACGCGGGTCGAGCAGCTCGAGACGCGGGCGGAAGGGCGAGCGTGGTTCCAACAGCATCTCGTTGATGGCCACGCACTCGTTTTCATACACGGGTTCAACAATACCTATGAGGATTCCGTCTTCCGCCTCGCCCAGATCGTCCACGACAGCGGCATGAAGGCGACGCCGGTCCTTTTCACCTGGCCTTCGCGTGCAAAGCTGACGGCCTATGAATACGACAAGGAAAGCACGAACTATTCGCGCACGGCACTCGAACAGGCGCTGCGAATCCTCGCGCAGGATCCGAGCGTCAAGGATATCACTATTCTTGCCCATTCCATGGGAACCTGGCTCGCCATGGAATCTCTGCGCCAGATGGGCATCCGTGACGGGCATGTGAACACCAAGATCCGCGATGTCATTCTTGCCTCGCCCGATATCGATATACAGGTTTTCGCCAAGCAGTTCGTGGAGATGGGTACGCCCCATCCGAAATTCACGATCTTCGTTTCGCAGGACGATCGGGCTTTGGCAGTTTCGAGCTTAATCACCGGAAAAGTATCCCGGCTGGGCGCCATCGACCCGTCCAAGGAACCCTATCGCAGCAGGCTGGAGGAGGCCGGCATTGCGGCCATCGATCTGACAAAGGTCGACACCGGTGACAAGCTCAATCACGGCAAATTTGCCGAAAGCCCCGAAATCGTCCAGCTGATCGGCCAGCGGCTGATGACTGGCCAGCCCCTGACGGACTCCAACATCACCCTCGGCGAGGGCGTTGCCGCCGTCGTAGGAGGCACGGTGCAAACA
This sequence comes from Rhizobium sp. 1399, assembly GCF_031455475.1. Taxonomy (NCBI): domain Bacteria; kingdom Pseudomonadati; phylum Pseudomonadota; class Alphaproteobacteria; order Hyphomicrobiales; family Rhizobiaceae; genus Rhizobium; species Rhizobium sp. 1399. The sequence goes on from NZ_JAVDSU010000008.1 coordinate 265,406, forward strand.
GTGGGTAAGGTCGCCGGCACGGCAGTCGCAGCACCGCTGACGATCATCGGACAGCCTCTGCCGGCCGCTGCAAAACCAGTCGAAGTCGAAGATACACTTCGCGCCGACCCGCAATCGAAGCCGCTGACGCAGTAACGAGCGCGATTTACGTGGGCGGTTACGTCTCGCAACACCGGCATTTACGGTAACGTACTTCCGCAAACGACCTCAAAGTAGAAGTCTCTCCCGATCGAATGGCGACGATCCAGTTCCGGCGGGGTCATCCCTGCCCGACACCAAGGAGAGCGGAATGTTGAACGACCTTGCGAAGGGGAGGACGTGATGGCCACGACACTCTCCGGGAGACTTCTTTCGGCAACGGCAGCTGTCGCAATGAGCCTCGCCGCTGCACCCTTCGTTTCGATGGCCTACGCTCAGGAGGCGGCTCCTGCCGCAACGGCGACGCCCGACAAGCCGAATATACTCGTCATCTTCGGTGATGACGTCGGCCAGACGAATATCAGCGCCTATTCCTTCGGCGTCATGGGCTACCGCACGCCCAACATCGATCGCATCGCCAAGGAAGGCCTGATGTTCACGGATTATTATGCCGAGAACAGCTGCACGGCGGGCCGCTCCACGTTCATAACCGGCCAGGTCTGTCTGCGCACCGGTCTCTGCAAGGTCGGCATTCCCGGCGCAACCGTCGGCCTGCAGCCGCGTGACATCACCATTGCCCAGGCCCTCAAACCGCTCGGTTATTCGACGGGCCAGTTTGGCAAGAACCACCTTGGCGACCGCGACGAATTCCTGCCGACCAAGCATGGTTTCGATGAGTTCTACGGCAACCTCTATCACCTGAATGCCGAAGAGGAGCCGGAACGTCCCTATTATCCGAAAGACGATGAGGAGTTCGTTCGCACCAGCTCACCGCGCGGCGTGCTGAAGGCAACGGCAGACGGAAAGATCGAGGATACCGGTGCGCTTAACACCAAGCGCATGGAAACCATCGACGATGAGACGACGGCCGCGGCGATCGATTTCATGGACAGGCAGGCGAAGGCGGGCAAACCCTTCTTCACCTGGATGAACACGACCCGCATGCATGCCTTCACGCACGTGCGTGCGTCGATGCAGGGCCAGAGCGGCATGCCCGGCAACGAATATGCCGATGGCATGATCGAGCATGACGGCGACGTCGGCAAGCTCTTGAAAGCCCTCGATGATCTCGGCATCGCCGACAATACGATCGTGGTCTATACGACTGACAACGGGCCTAACCAATGGTCCTGGCCGGATGCCGCTACCACGGCGTTCCGAAGCGAGAAGGATACCAACTGGGAAGGCGCGTTCCGCGTTCCCGCCCTGGTGCGCTGGCCGGGCCATATCAAGGCCGGCGAGGTCTCCAACCAGATGATATCAGGACTCGACTGGTTCCCGACGCTGCTTGCCGCGGCCGGCGACCCAGACATCAAGGACAAGCTGGTAAAAGGCACGACGATCGGCGGCAACCAATTCAAGGTCCATCTCGACGGCTATAACCAGCTTCCCTATCTCACGGACCAGCAAGAGAAATCGAACCGTCAAGACTTCTACTACTTCAACGACGACGGACAGCTCGTCGCCTATCGCTACAACAACTGGAAGATCGTCTTCTGCGAACAGCGGGAGCCGGGTGGCTTCGTGGTATGGGCCAATCCCTTCGTATGCCTGCGCGCACCGAAGGTCTTCAATCTGCGGATGGACCCGTACGAGCGAGCCGATGTCGTCTCCGACCAGTATTACGACTGGCTGGCGAAGAATGCTTATCTCATCCAGTACGGCGTCTGGCGTGTTGCGCCATTCCTCCAGACCTTCCGCGAATTCCCGCCAAGCCAACGTTCGGCGAGCTTCAGCGTCGACCAGATGGTTGAGGCGCTGATGCGATCGCTCGAGCAGAGCCCAGCTGGCGCCCAATAGCATCGCCTGGCGAAAGACCGCAGGCGTGGCAAATTCTATCGCGCCTGCAATTCGAACTCACGCGGAGCGCATATGACGGCACGTGACGACATCCTGGATCTCGGCAAGCGTATCAGCCAATCGATCATCGGACAGGAGAAGATGGTCGAACGGCTGCTGCTCGGGCTGCTCGCCAATGGCCATCTGCTGGTCGAGGGCCTGCCAGGCCTTGCCAAGACGCGGGCGATCAAGAGCCTGGCAAAAAACCTCGATTCAGAGCTTTCTCGTGTCCAGTTCACGCCGGACCTGCTGCCCGCCGATATCACCGGATCGGAGATCTATTTCTCTGAAGGCGGCAAGGGTGAGTTCAAGTTTCAAGAGGGGCCGATCTTCGCCAATCTCATCCTTGCCGACGAGATCAACCGCGCACCGGCCAAGGTACAATCGGCCCTGCTGGAGGCGATGGAAGAGCGGCAGGTTACCGTCGGCGGCAAGAGCTATCCGTTGCCTGATCTCTTCATGGTCATGGCGACACAGAACCCGATCGAGCAGGAAGGCACCTATCCCCTGCCCGAGGCGCAGCTCGATCGCTTCCTCATGCATGTCGAGGTCACCTATCCTGACGGGGCATCGGAAGCCGCGATCATGCGGCTCAACCGAGACGAGGAGAACGCTGCCCACACCAAAGGTTCCGCGCCGGCCACGGAGCGCCTGAACCCGCAGGCGGTCTTCGATGCCCGCAAGGAAATCGGCGCGGTGACGGTCTCCGAACCGGTCGAGAAATACATGGTCGCCCTCGTCTTAGCCACGCGCTATCCCGACCGATACGACAAGGACCTGGCAAAACTCCTGCAGGTCGGCGTCAGCCCGCGGGGCGTCATCGGCCTCGACAAGGTTTCACGCGCCTACGCATGGCTGAAAGGCCGCGATTACGTGACCCCCGACGATGTGAAGGCCATCGTCAACGATGTCTTTCGCCATCGCCTTATCCTGTCCTACGAGGCACACGCCGCCAATACCACCGCCGATCAGGTCATCGCCCGCGTCACCGAACTGGTCGCGGTCTCATGAGTGGCGCGGCCCTCAGCAACGATGGCGTCTACGTCACGACGGAAGAGCTCGTCGCTCTCGAGGGCCGCGCCCGCAACCTGACCTTCGTCCAGAAGGCAAGAAGCCACCAGCAGCTCGCCGGCCGCATGCAATCGGCGCTGCGCGGCCGCGGCCTGATCTTCGAGGAATTGCGGGATTACCTACCGGGCGACGATATCCGTTCCATCGATTGGCGGGTGACGGCGCATACGAGCAGGCCGGTCGTCCGCATCTATGGTGAGGAGAAGGAGCGGCCGGCCATCCTGGTGGTCGACCAGCGGATCAGCATGTTCTTCGGCAGCCGCCGCGCCATGAAATCCGTCACCGCCGCCGAGGCCGCCATGCTCTGCGCCTGGCGCATTCTTGGATCGGGCGACCGGGTGGGCGGCTTCATCTTTGGCGATGGCGATATAGAGGAGGTGAAGCCACATCGGAGCCGCAATGCCATCATCGCGCTTGCCGACAAGATTGCCGCCAAGAACGCGGCGTTAAACGCCGGCTTTGCGGGCGCGCCCTCTCCGGCCTCGCTGGATGAAGTGCTGCAGCGCGTAGCGGGTATCGCCCATCACGATCATCTCATCGTGATCATCAGCGATTTCGGCGGGCACGGCGTGACGACGCGCGATCTGCTGCTGGCACTCTCGGCTCGCAATGACGTGATCTGTCTGCTGATCTACGATCCCTTTCTCCTGGAGCTTCCCAAATCCGCCGATATCGTCGTCAGCGGCGGAGGATTGCAGGCGGAACTGTCGCTCAGCCAGGCCGGCGTGCGCAAATCCATCGACACCTTCGCCCGCAATCGCGGCCGCGAATTGCGGGCATGGCAACGCGAACTTGGCCTGCCCATGCTGCCCGTCTCCACTGCCGAGGAGACGGCCCCGCAGCTTCGCCGCCTGCTCGAGCAACCCGCCTGGCGGCAGCGGAGGCGCTGATGGAGCCGAAAATCCAGCTCGATCCGATGACCGAAACGGCACTCCGCTCTTTACACGACATTGCGGTTCCGCCGCATGTCTCCTGGCTGCCTCAGACCTGGGGCTGGGCTGCACTTGCTGTCTTGCTCGGCATTGCAGTGCTGGCGGCCCTCCTTGTCTGGCTCAGGCGATATCGCCGCAATGCCTACCGGCGGGAAGCTCTGCGATTGCTTGATGGCATCGAAGCCGACATTCGCAGTCCGTCGAGCCGGGAAAAGGGTGTCCACGAACTGTCGGAACTCTTGAAGCGCACGGCACTCGCGGCATGGCCAAGGAGTGATGTCGCAGCCCTCACCGGTCAGGCGTGGCTGCAGCGCATGGACAGCCGCGGAGCGTACAAGGCGCTGACCCGCCTGCTCGATGATCTCGAGTATCACGACAGTGCAGCCATCGCCGCTCTTCCCCCTGATAGCGCCAATGAGCTCATACTCAATTCGAGACGGTGGATCAGGAGGCACCATGTATCAGCTTGAGCATCCATGGCTGCTTCTGCTGCTTCCACTTCCCCTGCTGATCTGGTGGTTGCTGCCACCGCACCGGGAGACATCGGCATCGATCCGTCTGCCGTTTTTCGATCAAGTAACACGCGCCGCCGGCGTTCATCCGACAGAGGGTTCCGTCGTGCCGAAGCGAGCATGGCACCAGACGATCGTCGAGGGCCTCGCCTGGTGCCTTGTCGTGCTGGCGCTCGCCCGGCCACAATTCGTCGAGCCACCGCTCGAAAAGGTAGAGCCGCAGCGCGATATCCTCTTGGCGCTCGACCTCTCGCAATCGATGGAGACACGTGATTTCCCGGTACCCGACGGCAGTCTGAGAGCGCGCGTCGACGCCGTACGAACCGTGGTCGCCGATTTCGTCACGAAACGACCGAACGACCGGCTAGGCCTGATCGCTTTCGGCGATGCGCCCTACCCGCTTGCGCCCTTCACCATGGACCATGATCTCGTACGGATGATGATCAACGGATTGCTGCCCGGCATTGCCGGCCCGCGCACATCGCTTGGGGATTCGATCGGCCTCGCGCTTAGAATGTTCGAAAAGACCACAGTCCCGGAAAAAGTCCTGATTCTGCTGACCGACGGCAATGATACGGCAAGCAAGATGCCGCCGCTGAAGGCGGCAGAGATCGCCGGCAGGAATAACATCATCATCCATGCGATCGGCATCGGTGATCCCGCCGCGACAGGCGAGGACAAGCTGGATACGAGCACATTGCAGAAGATTGCCGCAGATACCGGCGGCCGTTATTTCTTCGGCGGCGACCAGAACCAGCTCGAGGCGATATATGACGTTCTCGACCAGATCACGCCTGATGAACAGAAGGTACTGTCCTGGCGCCCGCGTATCGAACTGTTCCATTGGCCGCTTGGCGCCGCGATCGTCATTCTCGCCCTCTATCACCTTTTTGCAGGCGCTTACGGCCTGATCCGCAGGAGGACTGTGGCATGATCACGGATCTGCATTTCCTGCGGCCATGGTGGTTGCTGGCGCTATTCGTTCCGCCGCTCATCCTCTGGCTAGCAGCGCGCTCAGACGATATTCGCGACCGTTGGAAGGGCATGATCGCGCCGCATCTCCTCGACAAGCTGATCGTCGAGCCTGTCGGTCATGGCCGGATCAATCCGGCATGGCTGCTCGCCGGTCTGATGGCTTTGGGCACAATCGCCGCAGCAGGCCCGACATGGCAGCGCGAGGCCCCGCCCTTTGTCGAGGATACAGCGCCTCTCGTCATCGCCGTCGATCTTTCGCCGACCATGGATGCGATCGATATCAGCCCCAGCCGCATCGAACGCGCAAAGCTCAAGATCCGCGATATCCTTGCCGCGCGACCCGGGGCGAAAACCGCAGTCGTCGCCTATGCCGGCAGCGCCCACCTCGTAGTACCGCTGACAGAAGATGCCTCCTTGATCGAGAGCTACTCGGATGCCTTGGCGACGCGGATCATGCCCAAGCCCGGCAAGGACACGTCAGCTGCGCTTTCGCTGTCGAACAACCTTTTCAAGACCGAGGGCATGGCTGGCACGATCCTGTTTCTGACCGATGGTATCGAACCGGCGGCACTGGATGCACTGAAGGCCGCAAATGCCAATAGCGTCGTCATTCTCGGCATAGGAACTGCCGAGGGCGGTCCGGTCAAGACGGCCGACGGCAGCTTTCTGACAGGTGCGGGCGGCGGGCGCCTCCTGCCCAAACTCGATGTCGAGGCCCTGAAGCAGGTACAGTCGGCGACGGAGGCAGATGTCGCAACGATCACGGATGACGATACGGACGTGCGCTGGATCAGCCAGCGCATCAGCACGAATTTTGCCGATGCGCAGGCTTCCGAAGGCAATCGCTGGCGGGATGCCGGCTGGTGGCTGGTTGGTCCGGTCGCCTTGTTGCTCGCCTTCTCCTTCCGACGCGGCTGGGTGATCAGGGTCGGCGCTCTGTTCCTCGCTATCCGATTGCTGACGCCGTCTCCGGCGGAGGCGGCTGACTTCATGGATCTGTGGCTGACGCCGAACCAGCAGGGGCGACTGGCTTTCGAACAGGCCGATTTCGAGAGGGCTGCCGGCCATTTCAGGGATCCCATGTGGAAAGGCGTCGCGCTTTACCGGGCTGGCCATTTTCAGGATGCGCTCGACGCCTTCGCAGCCATCGATACGGCCGAGAGCTGGTACAATCAGGGAAATACACTCCTGCATCTCGGCAAACTCGAAGAGGCCGTCGCGGCTTACCAGAAGGCGATCGAAAAACAGAAGGATTGGCCGGATGCTGAGGCCGATCTCGTCATCGCAGAAAGGCTACTAAAGGCCCAACAGGAGAAGGAAGAAGAGCAGCCGCAGGAGCCGAACGAGAAGCCCGACAGCGTCCAGTTCGACGACAAGGGAAAAAAAGGCAAGGAAGGGCAGATCAGCATCGCCGAACAGACCTCGGAGATGTGGATGAAGAACATTCAGACGAGCCCGGCCGACCTGATGGCGCGCAAGTTCGCAATGGAAGCGCAGGAGCAAAAGCAATGATGCGCTTTGGCCTGTTGTTTTGGCTGGTGATATCGGGGAGTGCGCTCGCCGCCGAACCGTTTGCGCGGGCGGCGATCGAAGGCAACGGCGAGATCGTGCCGGGGCAGCAGATGCGCCTGACGGTCGATGTCTTCGTACCCGACTTCTTCACCTCGCCGCCGCAGTTTCCCCTATTCGATGTTCCGAACGCAATGGTCACCCTGCCGGAGGAGCGCAGCTTCAACCTGACGCAGACCATCGACGGCGTGCAATATTCCGGCATCCGCCGCAGTTATGCGATCGTGCCGGAAGTATCCGGCCTCTTTACCCTGCCGGATATCCCGATCGAGCTTGGCTATGCCGTGGAAGGAAAGCCGACAAAGGCAACCGTCACCATCCCGGGTATTTCTTTCACGGTCGGTGGCGACTCCCTCCCGGACCAGCCGGTATTTGCGGCGCATGGTTTGACGATCGAACAATCCTTCGATCGTGATCCGTCCAGGCTGAAGGCAGGCGATGCGCTTTCGCGGACCATCACCGTCACGGCTCTGGACACACAGGCAATGATGATGCCGCCGGTAGACATCGGTCCCGCATCCGGGCTGCAGCAATATGTGAAGCCGCCGAAGATAGAAGACGGCATAGATATGAACAGGGAAACGGCCAGCAGACACACCGAAACCATTGTCTATACCACCGCCACCGCCGGAACATTCGACATACCCGCGGTTTCCTACCCGTGGTTCGATGTCGACAGCAAAACGCAGAAAACCGCGACACTTCCCGATGTGAAAGTCACGGTCGGCGCTGCAGCGGTCAAAGAGGCGATCGCTCCACAGCTTTCACAGGAAGAGAACCCCTCGTCGCGCCCGCGCAGCATCTGGCTCATCGCCGCAATCGCCGTCGCATTGGCGGCTGCCGTCCTCATTGTCCGCTGGCTCGCACCCAGTTTCGCCGCATGGCGCTCGAAACATCGGGATCTCAGAGACGGTTCCCGCTCCCATCACCTTCGCCAAATAACGCAGACCATCAGGACCGGCAGCGAAACCGCAATCTATGCGGCCCTGCAGGCCTGGGCCTCGGAACTCGGGTACCGAACTATCGCCGATTGGCTGGCAAGAGAGGGCTCTGCCGACCTCAAGCAGCAGATCGAACTTCTGGAACGCAGGCTTTTTGCGGCACAAGTGGGTACGGATATCGACAGGACCGCAATCGCCAAGGCCCTTGTCCTGCACGGTGCTGTGAGCGACGAGAAAAAACGATCGGCGCTGCCGCCGCTCAACCCGATCACGGCCGATGAAAGATCGCCAGCCTGACGGCCCACCCGGTTTCTATTTCGGAAACAGGAATGTCATGCCGACGCGAAAGGCCCAGCCTTCGGCCCCATTGTCGGGCGCATCCGCCCAGTAGCGAACGCCGGCGGACAGGCTGACTGGCTGCTGGCCGAATTTCAGAAGCTTCGAAGCCTGCAGATTGATCGGTACGGACCACTGGTTGGCTTCCCAGTCATAGGTGCTCTCGGTGTTGAGCGTGAAGGTCCAGGCATCCTTTGTCGTGTAGGAGAGGAAGGGCTGCAGGAAGGTCGAGCTCACATCCGCCCTGTCGCTCTGTCCCGCGAAGGACCAGATATGGTTGGCGAGAATGCCATAAGTCCAGGGACCGTCCTGTTTCAACAGCACCGCGGTCGGACCCGCGCCCCATTTCCCGGCCCCCAGCAATTCGTCCGTCGCTGTCGGAATGAGAAAGACCGGGCCAACACCCCAGATGAGTCCACCCGGTCCGGGCTGCTTGGGAGAGAAGAAGAAGCTCTGCGTGATATCGCCGATACCGAACTGATGCCCGGAGGAGCCAGCAATATCGTCCTGCCATATGACAGGCAGAATGGTGCGCGAAATGATGTTCCAGTCCTCATTGATGGAAAACGGAATGACCGGCTGAATATTCAGCGTCTCGCGATTGCCGTCTTCCGGGCCGAAACCGCGGTCATAGTTGAACTGGAAGGGGACGCTGATCAGCGAAGCGACCGGATTGGTGAGCTTCTTGGCAAGATCGCTGTCGGACTCCTGCGCCGCAGCCGAGCCGATCATGCCGAACAGCCCGTGCAAAAGCGCCAGCAGGCAAGACGCCAACCTGATCCGGCTCATAATATCCCTCCGATACCCATGCGGCACGAGAAGACACAGGCTCACCCTCGCAAACAAGTACGTTACCGTAAATTTACGCCAGCCATTACCTCGCGCGCGAGCGCGTTTACGGTAACGTACTTCCGTCTCCCCCGCTTAAGCGCGAAACTTCAAGCTCAGACTCCGGAGGTGACGATGGCGTTGGCATTCGACGATGGGCAGGCTTCGGGAGCGACACCCGAAGGCATGGTCTGGATTCCCGGCCGGACCTTCACGATGGGTTCGAACGACCACTACCCGGAGGAAGCGCCCGCACATCCCGTGAAGGTCAATGGCTTCTGGATCGACGAAATCCCGGTCACGAACCGCAGGTTCACGGAGTTCGTCAAGGCGACCGGCTATATCACCTTCGCCGAAAAGACGCCCGAGGCAAGGGACTACCCCGGCGCCAGGCCAGAGATGCTGCGCGCCGGATCGCTTGTCTTTTTCCAGCCGAAGACGGTCAGTGGGTCTGATATCACCCAGTGGTGGACCTTCAAGTTCGGTGCGAACTGGCGCAGGCCGCTCGGTGGCCTGAGCGACCTGCGCGGCAAGCTCGACCACCCCGTCGTTCATGTCGCCTGGTGCGATGCCAAGGCCTATGCGGACTGGGCAGGCCTTGACCTGCCGAGTGAAGCGGAATGGGAGCTTGCAGCTCGCGGCGGCCTGGACGATACCGAATTCGCCTGGGGCAACGAGCTGATGCCCGGCGGCACCCCCATGGCCAACACCTGGCAGGGCACCTTCCCCGTGACATCCACGAAACCGAAAGGCCATGAGCGGACTTCGCCCGTTCGCAGCTTTCCGCCGAACGGCTACGGCCTCTACGACATGATCGGCAATGTCTGGGAATGGACCACCGACTACTGGTCCGACCGCCACACGGAACCCGCTGCAAAAGCCTGCTGCATTCCAAGCAATCCGCGCGGCGGCGGCGTGGAGGCGAGTTACGATCCCCGCCAACCCAGCATCCGCATTCCGCGCCGTGTGCTGAAGGGCGGCTCGCATCTTTGTGCACCGAATTACTGCCGTCGCTATCGCCCGGCAGCCCGCCATGCCGAACCGGAGGATACATCGACGAGCCATCTCGGCTTCCGCTGCATCAAACGCGTTTCAGCGCCACCGGAGGACGTCCATGAGACGATCCACTCAAACCATTGACGCAAGCCTTGCCTCCCTCGTCGTCGCTCTCATCCTTCTGATCGCGGCATCGTGGAACCCGGTCCTCGCGCAGGAGCCGCTGCCTTCGTGGAATGACACGTCCGCCAAGAGCCGCATCACGGATTTCGTCAAGGCAACCGTCACGGAGGGTGGTGAGCGCTATGTCGCGCCTTTGAACCGCATCGCCGTCTTCGACAATGACGGCACGCTTTGGTCCGAGCAGCCCTACTACGCGCAGCTCGGCTTTGTGCTCGACCGGGTCAAGACGCTCGCGCCACAGCATCCCGAATGGAAGACCAGAGAGCCCTTCAAGAGCGTTCTCGGCGGCGACCTGAAAGGCGTCGCAAGAGGTGGTGAAAAGGGCATGGTGGACCTCGTGATGGTGACGCATGCCAACACGACCACGGACGAATTCAACACGATCGTCACCGACTGGTTTGCGGCATCGAAACATCCGAAGACCGGCAAGCCCTATACCGAGATGACCTACCTGCCGATGCGCGAACTGCTGGACTATCTGCGCGCTAACAGCTTTCGCACCTATATCGTCTCGGGCGGCGGCGTGGAATTCATGCGTCCGGTGACGGAAAAGATCTACGGCATCCCGCCCGAACAGGTCGTCGGCAGTACGATTGCCACCGAATATGATCTGGTCGGCGACGTTCCGGTTCTCAGACGCCTGCCGAAGATCGACTTTGTCGACGATGGTCCAGGCAAGCCGGTGGGCATCAACAAGTTCATTGGCCTCAGGCCGATCTTCGTCGCCGGCAATTCGGATGGCGACTACGAGATGATGCGCTGGACGACGGCAGGCAAAGGTCCGGGCTTCGCCATGCTGGTCCACCATACCGACGCCGCGCGGGAATACGCCTATGATAGGGATTCAGCCTTCGGGAAGCTGGATAAGGCACTCAACGAGGCCGAGCGCCGCAACTGGCTGGTGGTCGACATGAAGAACGACTGGAAAAAGATCTTCGCTTTCGATCAGTGAAAAAGCGCTCGGTCGGGTGATTGCCGCGAGCGCCCTCGCGCAATCTCAGAAATGAAAGACGACGCCCAGGATCGGGCCATGCTCGACGATATCGTTGGTCAGGGTATCGTCACTATAGTTCACGCCGAGAGCACGATAGCCGGCAACGGCGGAAATGGTGTCATTCCATTTGTAGCCGATAGCCGCCATGACATCCCAGTCGAGATCGGCACCGCCGGCGCCGATCAGACCCCACCCGGTAAAATAGATCGAAGGCGTGATCGAATACATCCCCCTGACGCCGGCCATGGCATCGACCCAAGTGGCATCGTCAGTGCCTGACACGCCGCCCAGCGGGCCGCCGGAAAAGGAAATCGTCGTTTCGGTATACCAGATCTTCACGCCGCCGATCACATCGAGGCGGCCCTGGGGCTCGTCTATCACCGAGTAACCCGCACCGATCATCGCCGTGAAGGTTTCCGTTTTCAGGTCGACCTCGTCGGCGAATATGCCGCGCGGCGTGGCCGAGTCCGTCGTTATGCGGGCATAGATAATATCGGTCACGATGCTGAAACGGTCATAACGGGCGTCACCCGCTGCCATGAAGCCGAAATCGATATCCGAGAGAATATCGCCGAAACTCTCGTCGACATGAACCTCCGGAAGGCCGAAAACACCGGTGTCGCCCGTGATCCCGGCGGCCCAGAAATAGGGCGAGATCGAAAAGGTCCATTTGTCAGGATCATCCGGCAGCGGCTGTGGAGCGAGAACGGGAGCAATATCCGCAGCCTTCACGACTGCGGGAGCGGCCAGAATGGCCGCGGAAAGCAATAGCATGGTGGTTCGCATCCAATATCCCTCTGCTGACCCACGAATTTAATCGCCCCTGTGGCGATAGGATACATCTCCGGCTCTACGCGGAAGTACGTTACGGTAAACCGCGCCGTAAACGCCGCTGTAAACGGGCCTGTCGTTTTCGGGATATTGCGACGCTTCTGCCTCGGAAGCCGAAAGGAAAAACGCTTCGAATGTTCTCGTCGCATCGGCCCACCAGGTTGCAGGAGAGCTTTGCAGAGAACGGAAGCGAGCAGCTAATCCCATTTACGGGTTCACGGCTCCGGTGACGTCGTTGAGCGCGAATACGGCCCCCGCCTTTGTCAGTCCTGCTACGATCTCTGCCGAAAGTAATGGCTGGAAGCGCCTTGCCTCGAGCTTCCAACGCAAGGTGCGCTCGAAATCCGGATCCCTGCCCCGCACATCGGCAAGCCGCTCCTTCGCCTGGTCGGAACCGAGCTGACCGAGTGCGGCCACCCGTAAAGCCCGCACGACGAAATCGGTGCAGTTCACCTGTTCGGCAAGCAATGAGGCCTCCGACCAATCACCGCGGCGATAAGCATCCAGGGCAAGCACGAGCATGGCATCACGCGGCACGATATCGACGGCCCGCCCCGCATCCTGCGCCATGGCGACACCGGCGTCGAAGTAACCGGCCGAAAACAGTACGGAAGCAAGTTTCGCCACCGCATCCGGATTGCTCGGATTGAGCGAGATCGCCCGGTTCCCGGCCTGCAGCGCCGCATCGATGCGCCCATCGGCGAACTGCGTCATCATCAGCGCCACATAGGCGCGGTCCGACATTGGGGCGAGCGAAACCGCGCGGTTTGCCAAATCGAGAGCACGGGCGCGCACCGCGGCATCCCCGGCCGCGGCCTCCGGCGCGATGAGGACACGTGCGAGCAGCGCCTTCGCATCGGAATTGCTCGGATCGGCGGCAAGCGTCCGTTCAAGGCAGGAGCGCACCGCGGCCATATTGTCCGAGCTGCCGTCATCGAGCTGATATTCGGCACGCAGGACGCAGGCGTTTCCGATCGACTCCGTACTGCCGGCATGCGTTTCGATATTATTGATCGCCCCCCGCGTCGCTGCAAAGCGGCGAGCAAGAACATCGACGATCTCCTGACGGGTCGCTGCCGGGCTCCTGCCATCGATGGCGATCTTTTCGAGCCCCGATTTCAGGAGGTCGCCGGACTGGCTGTCAACGATCTGCCACCAGACGCTCCTGATATCCCCGTCGCCGTAATATTTCATGTCTATTTCATAGGCCCGCCCCGAGACCTTCTGGTTTCGCTTATCGGCATAACCTGCCTTCGCCACTGTCAGCGTCTGGAATTGTGTCAGCGCCGTCAGCAGCATATCGCGCGTCTGGCTAGCCTCGCCCTGCAGCCTGCTGTCGACTGCATCCATGGAAAGAGCAACGGAAGGACGGACCGTCAGGGACGGCTTCGATGCATAGGCGACAGCGCCGGCGACAATCGCGACGCACAGCAGCAGCGCCCCGCTGGCATATATCGCCAGAGGCCGACCTGAGGGTGAAGCGGCAACAGAGCTCTCCGCAACTTGAGAAACCGGAACATCATCCGGCGTCTCGGGCAGATCGCTTTCCAACGCCAGCTTTTCCTCGTCTTGTTCGTAAGGCACATGCGAACGGGGGAAAAGCGTCACATACGTTCCCTTGGGGATGTGGATTGTCACATCACGCTCGGCACCGAAGGCTTCGTAATAGTTCTCGACCGACGAACGCAGCCGGCTCACCTCGATGCGCACGATCGGATCGTTGGATGCATCGAAATTGCTCGCTCGGCCGAGAACGTCTAGTGCGATGGAATAGGCCTTAACCCCCTCCTCGCAGCCGGCGAAACGCCTTTCCGCAAGATACCTGAGAATGGCCCGTTGCCGTTCCGTGGCGTGGAATCTGGGATCGGACAGAATTCGTTCGAGTTCCGCCCTGGCCTCCGGCAACGATACTTCGCATGCCCTGGTATCGTGTACTTCAGCACCCATGATCGCCCCGTACGCGCTGATTAGGCTAAAGTATAACAGAGATGTTTATCGCCGAGACAGCAGAAGGTTGCAACCGAAAATGCTAACAAAACCAGTAGACGATAGATTTTAACGCGAGTCAGCGCCTCAATCCGGCACGCTCGGGCGGTGTTCCAGGACATATTGAATGATGTCGGATTCGATTTCGGCACAGATGGTTTCGTATTCTGTCACCATCGGATAATGCTCGTCTCCAGGCTGCCGCATCAGCCGCCCCAGAGCGAGGCTTGCTTCTTCATAAGCCTCAAAGAGATCGTCGAGCGAATGGGATTTCGATGCGAGAAGCTGCAGTCTGCCGCGCATGGCAGGCAATTTCAGCATGAGCCGCCACAGCCCGCGCTGTGCGGTTTCGGTACTGTTGCGATTAATGCCTCCTTTCCCACGCATTGGAATTTCGGCCTCCTGCTCATCCCGCCAACTATGGAGTGGCGGGCGGAAGATGGAAGTACGTTACCGTAAATTCGCCACCGTTTACGCTTCCTCCCTCGCCTTTACGCCGGAGTTTACCGTAACGTACTCCCCTAAACGCATCGGCTGTGCACATCCTTCTATTTGTGTAAGGATGAGCGCATGGACAGATCGGTGACGGCCTCTGCTGCAACCGGCAGCTTCGCCGGGAGACATCTAGGATGATCAGGCTGGCGGTATTTCTTCTGGCTTTCCTCGTTGTGACCGCGGCGGCGGCTCAAACCGCGCCACCACCGCCTCAGCAGAAGATCGACCAACTGATAGGCCTGTTGCAGGATCCCGAGATCCAAACCTGGCTGGAAAGTCGGAAGAAGGAGCAGGACGCAACAGCCGCAGCCGCCCAGCCATCAGGCTTTGCGACCTGGGAAGCGCGAGTGCGCGCGCGCATCGATGGTATTCTCGCGGCCGTTCCGCGCATCCCCTCCGAAATGTCCGAAGGCGCCGCTCGTGCTCGCCAGGACGCCGTCTCACACGGCTATGCGCCGATCTTCCTGATTTTTGCCGGCTTGGTCGCAATAGGCGCGGCCGCCGAATGGCTCTTCAGGCGCGCGCGCCCCGCATCGATCGGCCCGGTCGCCCGTCTTCTTCCGGTCGCAGTCTTTAGCGTGGTTGTGGCGATCATATTCTTCGCCGTCGAATGGCCGCCGCTCGCCCGGCTGGTCCTCCTTGCCTATCTGGTCGCCTTCATCGTCTACCGCATCGGCGCTGTCCTGATTGGCCTCGTGGAAAGCAATCGCCCCGGGCTTGTTATCCGCGCCCGAATCTTTCTCGGCATCACACTGTTTGCTGTAGCAACCTCAACACTCGGAGCACCACTTGGCGTTGATCCCGCCGTCACCGAAGCGATCTCCTACGGCTTCTCGATTCTTCTACTGGCGCTGGCGATTGAAACGGTCTGGTCGGCTCTCATCCATCCCCTTGTCATAAAGGCAGGGCTGACCGCCTTTCTTGCCCTCCTATGGGCACTCTGGTGCCTGGATCTGCAAGGTCTTTTCTGGATCGGCGTCTATGTCCTTGTCCTGCCGGATCTGTTGCGCGCCACGGGCAGGGCTGCGGCAACACTCACTTCTGCACCGCCTGAGAGTCCGAAGAGCATATTGCTCGTGCGCGGCAGTCGGGCAATCGTCATCGCGCTCGCTGCTGGGTGGCTTGCTCTCGTCTGGCGCTTCAGCCCGGATTCCCTCGCAAATCAGAACGCGACGATAGCCGCCGTCCTCAATGGATTGCTGAAAGGCGTCATCGTGCTTTTGATTGCCGATCTTCTCTGGCAGCTTGCCAAGGGCTGGATCGATCGCACCATTACAACCTCTGCGGACGCGACCGGCCTCGCCCCTGCCGAAGTGGCAAAACGCGCGAGATTCAGGACGCTTTTGCCGATCTTCCGCAATGGACTTGCCGTCATGGTGGCGGTCATGGCCGGCCTGATCGTTCTCTCCCAGCTTGGCGTCGAGATCGGACCGCTGATCGCCGGCGCGGGCATCTTCGGCGTAGCGATCGGATTCGGCTCGCAGACCCTCGTCAAGGACGTCATCAGCGGCGTTTTCTATATGCTCGACGATGCCTTCCGCGTCGGCGAGTATATTCAGGCGAAAAACTACAAGGGAACAGTGGAAGGCTTCAGCCTGCGCTCGGTGCGGCTGCGCCACCATCGCGGCCCAGTCTTCACTGTCCCCTTCGGAGAGCTCGGCGCTGTGGAGAACATGAGCCGCGACTGGGTGATCGACAAATTCCGCATCTCGGTCGCCTATAACACCGACATCAACAAGGCCCGGAAAATTACCAAGGCGATCGGCGCAGAGCTGAAAGAAGATGCCGAGGTCGGTCCCCTCTTCATCGAGCCGCTCAAGATGAAGGGCGTCGAGGAATTCGGCGACTACGGCATCGTCCTGAGTTTCGCCATGACGACCGTGCCCGGCATGCAGACCTATATTCGCCGCAAGGCCTACGCGATGATCCGGGAAGCCTTCCAGAGCAACGGCATCGAATTCGCCCAGCCCATGGTTCAGGTCGGCGGCGACGACAAGAACGGCGCGGCCGCCGCCGCAACAGCCACGCTCCGCGCTGCCCAGCAGGCGAAGGCAGCCGGCGCGGAGGGCTGACATATTATTGTAACGGCAGCGACCGTCTTAATCGGCCTCGACGAGATAACGCGTCAGCGCCGCCGCCGACATTTCGCGCGCTAGGCTCGCGGCCTGACCGGCCCACATATTGCTGAAATCCGGCCTGCCATCCTTCTCGGTCACCGCTCTCAGCGGCGCAAGTGCACCGCCGGCGGTCGGGAAGGCCGGTGCGGTGTCCGACAGCGGTCCGATTTCCCGCATGATACGATTGACAATCCCCCGTGCCGGACGGCCGGTAAAGATATTGGTCAAGGCGGTATTGTCGTCCCGCGCCGATTTCAGCGCTTCACGGTGAAAGGTCGTGACCTTTGCCTCCGGCGTAAAGAGATAGGCGGTACCCACCTGAACTGCGGACGCGCCAAGCACAAAAGCGGCGCGAACACCGCGCCGGTCACTGATGCCACCAGCCGCGATAACAGGCACGAAAACAGCATCGACGATCTGCGGCACAAGCGCCATCGTACCGACCTGCGTTATCATGTCGTCATCAAGGAAATTGCCCCGGTGTCCGCCGGCTTCCAGGCCCATTGCAATGACCGCATCGACACCGCGCTCCACCAGCCAGCGCGCCTCCGCGACTGTCGTCGCCGAAGCGATGATCTTCGCACCGGTGAGCCGCACGCGCTCAAGTAGGTCCGCTCCCGGCAGGCCGAAATGGAAGCTGACGACTTCGGGCCGATAGCTTTCGACAACCGCACAATAATCGCTATCGAAAGGTGCACGCCCTGCCGCCGGCACCGGCGCGGCAGGATCGAGCCCCAGCTCGACATAATAGGGCGCAAGCGCGGTGCGCCATTTCATCTGGGCGACGGGATCGGTTGCAGGATTGGCATGTGCGAAGAAATTCACATTGATCGGCTTTGATGTCGCCGAGCGTATCTGGTCGAGTGCCGCTTTCGTCTGCTCGATTGTCAGTAGCGCTGCAGGAAGCGATCCAAGACCGCCGGCTTCGCTCGCCGCAATCACCATCTCGGGCGTGGTCGCGCCTGCCATTGGAGCCTGAATGATGGGGAGCTCGATCCCGAAGAGGCCGATGATACGATTGTCCTGCCAATTGCCCATGACACGATACTCCATGCATTGCGTTTGATCATAAGCGAGTGGCGGCTTTGCAGGCCGCCACGACACTATTTCTGCTTTGCTGCTTTTTCCGCAAGCTGCTTGCGATATTCAGGCACAGGCACACCACCGACACCCCAGTTTTCCATCTCGACTTCATCAATGACGACAAAGGTGCTGTCGTGCGGCTTGCCGAGGATATCGAAGAGCAGATCGCTGACGCCTTTAATCAGGGCGGCTTTCTGCTCCGGCGTCGTGCTGGTTGCGCCCGGAGCCGTGCCTTCACGCGTCACTTTGATATTCACATAAGGCATTGTCGTTCTCCTTGAAGGACGGGCGCTATGGAGCGCTCCGTCCGTTGCCTATTCTCTCGGCTTACCAGCGACCGGCATGCTGGCCGCCATCGACATTCAGCGTCTCGCCGGTGACGAAGCCGGCACGCTCCAGATAGAGCACGGCATCGACGACTTCGCTCACCTCACCCAAGCGGCCGACCGGATGCAGGGCGCTGAGGAACTCATGCGTTTCCGGCGCATGCATCGGCGTCCTGATGATACCGGGCGCCACCGCATTCACGCGAATGCCGCTCTTGGCATATTCGATCGCAAGCCCGCGGGTTACGGCGTCGAGACCGCCCTTCGTCAGCGTCGCAAGGCCCGTGGGAACGCCGGCGATCGGCTGATCCACGAGGGCCGTCGTAATCTGAACGATGTGACCATGGCTCTGCTTCAGCATCTGGGCAATGGCAAATTGCGTGACATGGAAGAAGCCGGCAACGTTGACGTTGATGACGTTGTTGAAGTCCTCAACCGTGTATTCGGTGAACGGTTTGCCGATGAAGATGCCGGCATTGTTGATCAGCGTATCGATGCGGCCGAAACGCTCGACGGCCGTCTTGACCACCTCTTCGGCCACGCCACGCTCGCCGATGCCGCCGGGTACTGCGACAATGCCTGCATCGGACGAAGGCTGGATGTTGCGGGAGTTGGCAACGACGACATAGCCTTCCTTGCGATAGGCTTCGACGATGCCCGCGCCGATACCCTGCGAGGCACCGGTGACGATTGCGACTTTCTGTTCATTGCTCATGGTATGTCTCCGTGGAAGATGGCGCTTTGCGCCATGTTTGAGAGGTGATCAGGCCGTCAGGTCGACGGCGAGCGGCTTGCCTTTTTCGAAGAGTTTCAGGCGATCTTTGAGGTTGAAGACCGAGAACGTGTGTGCGAGCTGGTCCTGAGTTTCGCGGAAGTGCACCCAGCCTTCGTTATGCGCGGATACGAGGAGGGCGTTCGGGAAGGCGTGCGCCGCCTCCAGAGCGTCTTCGCTGCCCATCGTCACGTGGAAGCGGCCACGGGGCTCGGCAGCGCCCGTAAACAACAGCACGACCTTGGGAGAAAACAGCCGCGCAACCTCGGCCGTACCCTCGTACCAGACCGTGTCACCGGTCACGTAGAGAAGGTCACCTGGCTTTTCGCGGCCGAGAGCAAAACCGACGACATCACCGGAAATCGGCTCGATGCCGACGGGGCCGTGGCGGGCAGGTGTTGCGGTGACCAGCAGCTTCTCGCCGCCGGCGCCTTCCAGCGTTACGGTTTCGAACGGTGCAAGGCCCAGCGCATTGTCGCCCAGCCGCTCCGCTCCAGCCTTCGTCGTGAAGGTGGTGCGGACGTCAGGAAGCATTGCCCGTCCGGCATTGTCGAGATTGTCGAAGTGCTGGTCGTGGCTCAAAAGAACCGCATCCAGCCGACCAATCTCTTCGACCGACAAGGCAGGGCCGGAAGTCTTTTCGAAACGGACTGGCGTTTCCTTGTAGAGGCCCGGCGGGTCGAAGGTCGGATCGGTGAGAAGCCGGAGCGTGCCGTATTCGATCAGCACGGTTGGCCCGCCGATAAGCGTGAGATTAAGATTGGAAGAGGTCATGTCGGCAACCTTTCTGTTTCGAGGTCGCCTCCTATCTAGTCCCGTTCCCTTCTGCGAAAAATTCTCTATTCTTTGCCAATGGCTGATAAAAAACGCACAGAGCCCGATTGGCAGGACATCAGGGTTTTTCTCGCACTCGGACGGCACGGCAGCCTTTCGGCCGCGGCCCGCACATTGCGCGTCAACCACGCAACGATTGCCCGCCGGCTTCATTCACTTGAGGAAACGCTCGGCGAAAAACTGGTCGAGCGCCGCCCGGACGGCTATGTGCTCACACCCGCCGGAACCCGCGCACTCACTGCAGCAAGCGATATGGAAGCCTCCGTCCAGACGCTCGGACGGGGCTGGAAGGATGACACGCCGAAAGGCTTGGTGCGCATCAACGCGTCGCCCGCACTCTCGCAGGGCTTCCTGATCCCCCGTCTGGCGGAAATCACCAAACAATATCCGGGCCTCGACATCGACCTTGCGACTGACCTGCGTACCATAAGCCTTGAACGCCACGAGGCCGACATCGCCATACGCCTGGCAAAACCTCAGGACGGCGATCTCATTGCCAAGCAGCTCGCGACAATCGGATACGGATTTTACGGAACGCAGGAGGTTTGCCGGCAGGTCGAAAACGGCGCGGAACCCGTCTTCGTCGGATTTGACGAGGTGAACGGCTACGTGCCCGAGGCGATCTGGCTGGCCCGCCACTTCTCGCACGCGCGTGTGTCCTTCCGCGCCAACAATCAGGTTTCCCAGGCGATGGCTGCCAAGTCAGGCGCAGGTCTGGCGCTCCTGCCGCATTACATCGGTCGCACAGAAAAAAGCCTCTATGCTTGCTCGCTCGAGCTCGTCCCGCCGCCGCGGGAAGCCTGGCTTCTCACCCGACGCCAGCAGCGCAAGGATCTGCCGATCCGGACCGTCGCCGAATACATCACCAAGATATTCGCGACGGAACGAGCTTTATTCGAGGAATGAGGCCTCGAGTCCACATCACGGAGCCGGGCTTCCTCAGAAGGACAGGTCGAGCACGCGTCCTTCGAACAGACGGTCGCGTGAACCCTCCAGGTGAGCGCGCATCAGGTCACGGGCGCTCTCCGCCCTGCCCTCGGCGATCGCCTTGTAGATTTCGTTATGCTCCTTGTACACCTGCTCCAGCCCAGGCCGCGGGCCGAGCAGCGAAAGCCCGTGCAGATGCATGCCAACGGCGATATGCGCTTTCAGCGCATCCATGGAGGCCGTGTAATAGTGATTGTTGGCCGCCTCGGTGACGGCGCGGTGGAAGACGAAGTCGGCATCCACCCGGTGCAGCTGATGACTTGTCGCTTCGCGCAGATCCGCAAGGGCTGCGGCAATCTTCTGGATCGCGGCATCGTCGCGGCGCTTGGCAGCAAAATAGGCGGCAGCCGGCTCGATCGTCAGGCGGAATTCGTAGCAGCGCTGGATATCGGCAATCGTCTTGACCGGCGAATAGGCAAGCTGCGCCGTCGGCGAGCCATGCGCGCTGACGAAGGTGCCAGCCCCCTGCCTTGCATAGACAATCCCCTGCTCTCTGAGACGCGCCAGCGCATCGCGCACAATGGGGCGCGAGACGCCCAGCAGAGAGGCAAGTTCATGTTCGCCCGGAAGGCGTGAATCCGGCGGATAGTTGCCGGCGCGGATACGCTCCATCAGCTGATCGAAGACACGGTCGACCAGCTTCACGGCTCTGCCTGGCCGGGCTGCCGGCGCCGCTTCCGGATTCACCGATCCGCCATTCGCTTCATCCACTCTCATTCTCCCTGCTAGCATCCGTTACGCCGCCCGATTCCGAACGATCAGTCTTAGCAAACTATCGGAATTGCCGAAGCCCCCCGACTTGACGGCACACCGGAATTGCCGCCCGTTGACGCCGGTCACGTCAAACCACGGAATACCGGCCTCGATTTCCCCCTTCGGCAACAGGATCGAAACGCCCAGTTCGCGAAAAACGGCAAGCGCAGTATCGCCGCCGCCCACCATGATCATGTCCGGGTTGGTATCATCTATGACCGATTTCACACCCTGCGCAAAGCGAGTGGCAACGAGTGCGGCATCGCTCTTCATCTCGCCTGTGCAGCGCACCAGCGCCGGCAGCGCCAGACCCTCACCACTTTCAACCGCGCCCATGGGCGCATCGACAACGACACGCAACGCACCGGAAGCTTCCAGACGATCCATCTGCCCGGAAGTGATCGGATCCCGCGAGCCGAAGGCAAAGAGTGTTTTTCGCGTCGCAAGAAATTCCGGCATCAGCCGCGCGGTTCCGCCGAGCCGGCGCGCCAGGGCGGAACCCAGACCACGGGCACCGACTGCAAGGGTGGAAAGCCAGTCGTTCTCCGTGACGACAATATCGAGATCGGCATCGTCTTCGGCATCGGCAACCATCACGTCGCGGCCAGATCCTGCAAAGAGGCCGGCTATCGGCAAGGGATGCTCCACACCGCGCCCGACCACGCAGCCACGATAGGTGATCCGCTCCTGATCGGGAATGGCAGGCGCCATGAGGATTGTCTTGAGACCCAGCACATCGGCAAGCGCAATGCTTTCGGCTGCGACATTGCCCTTCAGCCGCGAGTCGATCTTCTTCATGAAGATGGCCGACCCGGCAGCGCGCAGGGTCTCGGCAACGGCCCGCACGCGCGCGACCGCATCCGCTTCCGGCAATCCGCGCGAAGCAGTATTGACGACAACGACTTCGGCGCCGGTTCCCAGCGCCTTGCCAGCCGCCCCCACATCGATCGCCACAGCGACTGACAACCCGGCCTCCACGAAGGGTGTACCCGTATCGAGGGAGCCGGTCAGGTCGTCGGCAATGATGGCGACTTTCAGAGTCATGAAGTCTGCCCCGGATTGACGGCATGGCAGGCAACGAGATGGCCGGGCTTCGCTTCCTTCCATTCCGGAATGACCTTGCTGCAAACCTCCATCGCGATCGGGCAGCGTGTATGGAAACGACAGCCTGTCGGCGGATTCAGCGGGCTTGGCACATCGCCCTGCAGGATCTGACGCTTACGTGACCGCTCAAGCTCCGGATCGGTCTCCGGCACGGCCGAAAGCAGCGCCTTCGTATAGGGATGCAGCGGATTGTCGAAAAGCTCTTCGCGCGTTGCAAGCTCGGCCAGACGACCGAGATACATGACGCCGACGCGCGTACTGATATGGCGCACGACGGCCAGGTCATGGGCGATGAAGAGATAGGTCAGGCCGTATTTTTCCTGCAGGTCGAGCAGCAGGTTGATGATCTGCGCCTGGATCGACACATCGAGCGCCGAGATCGCCTCGTCGCAGACGATGAACTTCGGCTGACAGGCAAGCGCGCGGGCAATGACGACACGCTGGCGCTGGCCGCCCGAGAGCTCATGCGGATAGCGCTGGGCAAAACGTGTCGGCAGGCCGACATCCGTCAGCAGCGCTGCGACCTTGTCTTTCAGCTCGGCCTTGGTGGCAAGCTTGTGGAAGAGGATCGGCTCGCCGATCGCCTCGCCGACCGTCATGCGCGGGTTCAGCGTTGAATAGGGATCCTGGAAGACGATCTGCAGGTCACGGCGGAACGGCCGCATCTGCTTTTCGTCCAGCGTCGCAAGATCCTGGCCTTTATAGACCACCTTGCCGCTAGTCGCCTTGTAGAGATTGAGGATGGTGAAGCCGGTCGTCGACTTGCCGCAGCCGGATTCGCCGACAAGGCTCAGCGTCTCGCCTTCCATGATCTCGAGATTGACATTGTCGAGCGCATAGACGGTCGCCGAGCGTTCTCCGAAAGCACCGAGCTTGACATGGAAATGCTTGACGAGGTTTTCGACCTTCAAGAGCGGTTGAGCACCCATCACGCAGCCTCCTGCATTCTCTGGACGACGAAACAGGCGGCGCGATGCGCGCTGTTGCCGGAAATCGGCTCAAGCCGCGGCACACGCTCATGACAGACGGCTTCGGCCAGCGGGCAGCGTGGCGCAAAGGGGCAGCCCTTCGGCCGGCGGCCGGGCTCCGGCGGCGTGCCGCCGATCGAGGACAGGCGGCTTGCCGGCGCATCCGAAAGCTTCGGGATCGAGGACAAGAGGCCGCGCGTGTAAGGATGGCTGGGACGAGCATAAAGCTCGTCCACAGGCGCATCTTCCACGACCGTGCCGGCATAGAGCACGGCGACGCGATCGACGAGACCCGCAATCAGCGCGAGGTCGTGGGTGATCCAGACGACGGACATGCCGAGCTTGGCGCGCAGATCCTTCACCAGATCGACGATCTGGGCCTGGATCGTCACGTCGAGTGCAGTGGTCGGCTCGTCGGCGATCAGAAGCTTCGGATTGCAGGCAAGGCCGATCGCGATCATCACGCGTTGGCGCATGCCACCGGACAGCTCGTGCGGATAGGCCATCAGCCGCTCTTCCGGCCCCGGAATGCCAACGAGGCGCAGAAGCTCGACGGCGCGAGCCCGTGCCTCTTTCTTCGACATCTCGCGGTGATAGATCAGCGGCTCGCAGATCTGGTCGCCGATGCGCATGACCGGATTGAGCGACGTCATCGGATCCTGGAAGACGAAGCCGACATCGCCGCCGCGCACCTTGCGCAGCTCGCGGTTCGACATCTTCTGCAGGTCGCGGCCGTCAAACTTGGCCGTACCCTTCGTTACCTTGATCTTGTTCGGCAGAAGCCGCATCAGGCTCAACATCGTCAGGCTCTTGCCGCAGCCGGATTCACCGACGACGCCAAGCGTCTCGCCCTTGTTGACGTAGAGGTCGATGCCGTCGACGACGACGGCCGGGCCGCGGCGCGTGTCGATCTCGATGGTGAGGTCCTTCACGTCCAGCAGGCGTTCACTGGTGGTTGCGTTCATCATTTGCTGCCCCGCGGATTGAGTGCGTCGTTGAGGCCATCGCCGAGGAAGCTGAAGGCCACCGAAGCAAGACCGAGCACGGCCGCCGGAGCGGCGAGGAGATGCGGATAATGCTGCCATACGCGTAGGCCGTCCGAGATCATGTTGCCCCAGCTCGGCGTGGGCGGGTTAACCCCGACACCGAGGAAGCTGAAGGCACTTTCCAGCACCATTGCCGTGCCTAGGCCGGCGCTGACGGAAACGATCAGCGGACCAAGCGCATTCGGCACGATGTAGCGCATGATGACGATCCAGTTGGAAAGGCCAAGCGCCTGTGCCGCCATGACGTAGGGACGATTGCGGATCGACAGGACCTGCGCGCGAACGAGGCGCGCATAGGGCGGCCAGGAGATCAGCGCCATCGAACCGAAGACCAGGAGGAAGTCCACCCAGACCGTCTGGCGGTAGAACGGATTGAGGGTCGCGAGATACTGCGCCTCCATCCATTTGGTGATCGGCGTCTTCAGCGATGCATTGATAACGACGACGAGAAGCAGGTTCGGTACCGACATCGTCACATCCGTCAGCCACATGATGACCCGGTCGAAGGGATTGCCGAAGAAGCCGGCGACCGCACCAAGCAGAAGCCCGATCACGACAGCGATAAAGGTGACGATGACGGCAACGAGGAAGGCCGTGCGCGTACCAAACACGATGCGGCTGAAGACGTCGCGGCCGAGATCATCAGTTCCGAAGAAATGCGCGAGGGACGGCGGTGCATTGCGCGAGGCAAGATCCTGACTGAGATAGTCATATGGCGTCAGATACGGACCGAAGATCGCCGTGAAGGCGAGGACCACGATCACGATCAGGCCGAAGATCGCAAGCTTGTTGCGCTTCAGGCGATGCCAGGCATCGCGCCACAGGTTGACCGGCGGCTCCTCGGCCGTGTCGATCGTCGAAAGAGGAATAGCGGACATGATCAGCGGCTCCTTCTGGAATCATTTGCGCGCGGATCGAGCAGCGGGTAGAGCACATCGACCAGCAGGTTCGACACCATGACCAGGAAGGATCCGATCAGGGTGATCGCGAGAATGACGGGATAATCGGAATTGGTGAGCGCCTGCACGGTCAACCGGCCGAGACCCGGCAGGCCAAAGACGAGCTCGACGAAGATGGCGCCGTTGACGATGGTGATCATGATGAGACCGAGCTGTGTGACGACGGGCGTCAGCACCGGGCGCAGGATATGCTTCAGCGCCACCACGATTTCCGGCACGCCCTTGGCACGCGCGGTGCGAACGAAATCTTCGGACAGCACTTCAATAACGGCGGCGCGCGTCTGGCGCACGATCAGCGCGATCGGCTGGAAGGAGAGCACGACGAGCGGCAGGATGATGCGCATGTCGAAGACGCCGCCCCAGCCGTAGGGCACCTTGATCATCGGCAACAGCACGATCAGCGCCACCATCAGCAGCGGACCGGCGACATAGGCAGGGATCGCCCAGAGAAAAAGTGCCGTACCGAGGATCGTATAGTCGATGCGGTTGTTCTGGTTCAGAGCGGCGATCATCCCGAGCGGGATCGCAACGACCGTCGTCAGGATGATGGAACAGAGTGCAAGCTGGAAGGAGACGGGAGCAGCTGCCGAAACCATTGCCCAGACGGAGCGGCCGGATGTCAACGAATTGCCGAACTGCCCGTGCAGGAGGTTCCAGACATAGAGGCCGAACTGCTCGATGAAGGGCTTGTTGAGACCAGCACTTTCGCGGATCGCCTCGATCCGCTGTGGGTTGTAAGCGACGTCACCAGGCGCGCGAAGGAAGATCAGCTTGATCGGATCGCCCGCGCCATAGAACGCCATCGCGTAGACGGCCATCATCACGACAAGGACAGACGGAATCCAGATGGCAAACCGCGTGAACACATAGCGTAGCAAGGCCACCTCCCATTCTTGCCCGGCGCATTCCCGCGGGAGGCCGCAGCCGCCGGTTCTTCTTGAAATATAGCGCGAAGGCCTTTCGGCCTTCGCGCCGCTGCTTTGGCCGCATCATGCGGCCCTGCTATCGGCTTCAGCCGATGGAAACATCCCAGGGAGCCACGACCTGCCAGTCGAGGTTCTTTTCCATTGCCTTGACGTCCTTGGTTGCCCAGCGCGACATCGCCTGAGAGTACCACGGAAGGAAGGCCCAGTCGTCGCGGAAGGCCTTTTGGGCCTCCTGCGCGAGCTTCACGCGATCCGGATCATCGGCAGCCTTGGTTGCGGCTTCCGCCAGCAGACTGTCCACCTTGTCGTTCTTGTATCCGCCGAGCTTATTCTGGGCGTTGGACGAGGTGGAGGCGATCGAACCGGCGAGATAGGAGACCGCATCGGGAACACGCGTACCGACGTCATCACGGAAGATCTGAACCGAGTTCTGGTCCGGACCGGCATAGGCGTCCTGCTGCGGCTTCATGTCGACGGCAGTGATGCCTAGGTTCTGGCGCCACTGCTCGGCGATGAACTGGGCAGCCGCCTGGATCGCCGGGCCGGAAATGCCGACGAACAGCAGCTTTGGAAGACGCTCAGGACCGCCATAGCTCGATTCAGCCAGCAACTTCTTGGCCGCTGCAGGATCATACGGATAGGGTTCGAAACCGGAATTGTCAGCACCCGGAACCGAGTTCAGGATCTGGTCGGCCTTCTTGTGGGGACCATCCGGATAGGACGCCTTGAACAGGCCGTCGCGATCGACCGCCATGATCAGCGCCTGACGCACCTTCGGGTCATCCATCGGCGCGCGCGACGTGTTGAACCAGAAATGCTGGCTGGTCGGGATGAGCGGACCGGCAGAAAACTCCGGGCCGAGATCCTGGATGATCGTCGAGGTGACGAGCTCGGTGTGAGCATTGTATTCGCCGGACTTGATCAGCGAGGTCGCAGTCACGTTGTCTTCGATCGAGCTGATCTCGATGCGGGCGAGCTTCGGCTTCGGTCCGAAGAACTTTTCGTTCGGCTCGAAGGTCAGCGTGCCGGCGTCGATATCAAGCGCCGTCAGCTTGAAGGGACCGGAATAGACGGCGCTGCCATCAGGCTTGTACCAATCGGCCACCTCCTCACCATCGCTGCCGCGCGACTGGGCGGCCTTGGTGATCGGGACGATGTGGTTGGCAAGGCGCATGAAGAAGATCGGATCTGGCTGCGTCAGCGTGCAGACAACCGTCAATTCATCAGGCGTTGTTACGCCGGTCAGCTCCTTGGCGGAGCCGGCGGAGATTTCCTTGTAACCGGCGACCTTGTTCAGCACCTGATCGACGCGCTGGTTCTTCGTATTGGGCATGGAAGAAACCTCCCAGGAGCCCTTGATATCGGCCGCGGTGATCTTGCTGCCATCGGAGAAGACTGCCTTCGGGTCGATCTTGAACGTCCAGACCTTCTTGTCCGGCGAGTCCCAGCTCGTGAAGACGTAAGGCTGGATCTTGCCCTCGGCGTCGAAATACATCGGCGACGCCCACCAGAAGGAATTCCAGCGGAAGGTTCTGCCGCCGCCGCGCAGCGGCGACCAGTCCTGGTCGAAGGCCGGATTGATGGCCTTCAAGACCTGTCCGTCCTGCGCCATGACGATGCGCGCGCTCGCACCGAAGAGCGAGAAGCCGACACCGGCCGCAAGCCCGAGCTTCAGCGCTTCACGACGGGAAATCTGCGAAAAGTTTTGGTCACTACCAATTGTCATTTGCTCCTCCGTGGCAAATAGCGCGCCTTTCGAAAGACCTCCCCGAAGCTGCGCGATATGGCGCTGACATTTGCGCGATAATGTAAATCTGTCAATGGAAAATAGGGTACGAAAGATTAAAAACGAGGATCTCAATTATTTAATGATAAAAATCAATATCTTGAAAATGCGCATACGAAATTTTCAAATTTGTAAGATTGACAACTACGCCGCATTGAGATGAATACGACAGCGTAGGAACGTGCCGGGAAGGCCCGGTCTGACGAGGAGGATACTTTGCGCAATCACAAGATTACAGGCGTCTATAGCGCCGCCACCACCCCTCTCAATACCGATGGCAGCCCCGATCTCGGCCTTTTCACCGAACATTGCCAGCGGCTGATCGAAGAAGGCTGCCACGGCGTGGCACTGCTCGGAACGACGGGCGAAGCCAACTCCTTCTCTTCCCCCGAACGCCGCATGATCCTCGAAGCGGCTCTGAAGGCTGGCATTCCAGCCGACAAGCTGCTGCCAGGCACCGGCGTCGTCGCCATTCCCGAGACGGTCGAACTGACGAAGCATGCGCTTTCGCTTGGCGTTACCAAGGTGGTCATGCTGCCGCCCTTCTACTACAAGGGTGTCTCCGATGAGGGGCTGTTCACTGCCTATGCGCAGATTCTGGAGAAGATCGGCGATACCAGGCTGCAGGTGATCCTCTATCATATCCCGCAGGTCTCAGGCGTTCCGCTCTCCATTCCGCTGATCAGCCGGCTGGTCGAAGCCTTCCCGGAAACGGTCGTCGGCATTAAGGAATCCGCAGGCGATTTCACCAACATGCAGGCGATCATCGCAGCCTGCCCTGGCTTCTCGGTGCTCTGTGGTGCCGACCCGCTACTGCTACCGCTCCTGAAGGCCGGAGGCGCCGGTTGCATTACCGCGACCTCGAACCTCGTCGCAAATTCGCTGCGCACGGTCTACGACCATGTCCACGACGAGACGAAGAGGGCAGAGGTCGAGGCTGCGCAGGCGCGCATCAATGCCTTCCGCACCCTGTCGAACTCCTATGTCCAGATCCCGACGATCAAAGCCATGGTCGGCTTGAAGACCGGCAATGCCGGCTGGCGACGCACGCGCCCGCCGCTGGTGCCACTCAATGATGCCGAATATGCAGCGCTCGCCGAAGGCTACGCAAAGCTGCCGTAAAGGAGGATGCCATGCAAACGACAGGTTTGAAGCCCGAGGACATTCCGACGTTGATGGACGGTGTCCTCAGAGCAAATACCGCCCAGACTGACCGCTTTGATGCCTATCTCCCCTCTCCCTGCATCCAGAACCACGCCTCCAATCTCGCTTTTCTGGCCGATGGCACGCTGACCTGCGTCTGGTTTGGTGGCACGATGGAAGGCATGGGCGACATCTCGATTTACATGTCGCGGCTGGCACCCGGCGCGGATCGCTGGTCCGAACCGGAGAAGATGTCTGACGATCCGGCAAAATCCGAGCAAAATCCGTTGATTTTCAACGCGCCGGATGGTCGGGTCTGGCTGCTTTACACCTCGCAAACATCTGGCGATCAGGACGGCGCGGTTGTCAAATGCCGGATCTCTAAAAATGGTGGCGAGAGTTTTGCTCCGCCCACCATTCTCTGCGACCTGCCGGGCACCTTCGTGCGCCAGCAGATTGTCGTTAATGGCAAAGGCGACTGGTTACTTCCCATCTTCCGTTGCATCAGCCTGCCCGGTCAGCGCTGGAGCGGCGATGCCGACACCGCAGGCGTTCTGATCTCCCGCGATGCTGGAAAGAGCTGGCAAATGAAGGAGATAGAAGGCAGTCTGGGCGCCGTGCACATGAATATCATACCGCTCGAGGGCGATAGGATGATCGCCTTCTTCCGCGATCGTTATTCGGAGAATATTCGCGCCTCGCTGTCATTAGACCGGGGCGAGACCTGGAGCGCTCCGGAGCCGACCAATCTGCCCAACAATAATTCCTCGATCCAGGCCGTAGGGCTGACGGACCGGAGAATCGCGATGGTTTACAACCACAGCAACGCCGCGTCCTCCGATGCGCGACGCCACTCGCTCTATGACGAAATCGAAAGCGATAAGGCGCCAGTCGCGGAAATTTCGAGCATGCCGGCCAGAAAGGCCATCTGGGGCGTTCCGCGCGCGCCGCTCAGCCTTGCAGTTTCTGCCAATACAGATGGTCATTTCGAACGCAAGTTCGATCTCGATACCGGCGACGGTTACTGCCTGAGCAACAATTCGAAGGATATGCTCAATCGCGAGTTCTCCTATCCCTCCATCACGCAGGGACCAGATGGCGCGCTTCATGTAGCCTACACCTATTACCGGCGCGCCATCAAACATGTGCGTCTTCCTTTGGAATCAATTGCTTAGAAGCAATCGCAAGTTCCGACTGCACATGGAGGAGGCCAAATGTGTGAAACACTTCGGCCTCCTCCATGCGCGTCATTATTTTTACAAATACACGACAAGCGATTGACCAAGCTGGCTTAGCTAGACGAACCCAATGTCGCATTGCAATAATTATCATTATATATCAATTATTTAAGAAATAAAAAGAGCATGAAAAACACCTCCCATTTGCCGGGAATTGATCGACAGACGAGAAAAATCCTCATTCATTCTTGCCAAAAACGGTAGGACAGGATAACAAATTTACATCATTGGCGGTCAAGTCCGTCGCGCATCGGGAGGACCGTATATGGTCAGTTTGGATTCACCTATTACCGTTGTCCGGCCACACCTGATCGAGTTCGGTGTCGGAACTGCGGGGAAGTTGGGCGCCTGGGCGGCCGGCAAGGGTTATTCCCGAACGCTGGTTATCTCGGATGCTTTCAACGCCGCACGCATTGATGTGCTGCAGCTGAAGGGTGAGGTTTCGGTCTTCTCCGATGTAACGCCCGAGCCGGATATTGCCAATCTCGACAAAGTGCTCGCCGCGGCAGAAGCGACACAGGCTGAGCTCATCGTCGGCTTCGGCGGTGGTAGCGCCATGGATCTTGCCAAGCTCGCTGCCGTACTTGCCGGCTCGCAGCAGACGCTTCGCGAAGTTGTCGGCCCGAACAAGGTGCAGAAGGCGCGCAAGGCAGCGCTCGCGCAGGTGCCGACCACATCGGGCACCGGCAGCGAGGCCGGCATCCGCGCGCTCGTCACCGATCCCGAGACCAAGGCTAAACTCGCAGTCGAGAGCCTTCACATGCTCGCCGATATCGCCGTCATCGACCCGTCGCTGACCTTCTCCGTTCCAGCCCGCACCACCGCCGCAACCGGTGTCGATGCCATGGCGCATTGCGTCGAGGCTTTCACCAATCGCAAGGCGCATCCGATGATCGACATGTATGCGATCGAAGGAACGCGGCTCGTCGGCAAGTATCTTGCAAGAGCCGTGCGCGACGGCTCGGATGCCGAAGCCCGTGCCGGGCTTTCACTGGCCTCACTCTATGGCGGCTTCTGCCTTGGCCCGGTCAATACAGCCGGCGGCCATGCACTCGCCTATCCGCTCGGCACCCGCTGGCATGTCGCCCATGGCGCGGCCAATGCGCTGATCTTCCCGCATGTTCTCGCCTTCAACACCCCGGCCGTGCCGGAAAAGACGAAGGCAGTCATGGAAGCGCTTGGCCGCGACACATCCGATACCGTCAAATCGGTCTTCGATGCGGCCTATGCCTTCTGCGCCGAACTCGGCATCGAAATGACGCTCTCCGGCCTCGGCGTGCCGGAAAACGATCTAGATGCCATGGCCGACGATGCTTTCGCGATCCGCAGGCTCCTGGATAACAATCCGCGCGACTTGACGCGCACTGACATACGCTCGATCTACGAAGCAGCCTATTGAGGCAGGGCTTTCAAGAGGAATTTGACTGATGGACAGAAATGCAAAAGTCGCAGTAACCCTCGGCGACCCTGCCGGCGTAGGCCCTGAAGTGATCGTCAAGGCGCTGGCTGCACTGCCGGCCGCCGAACGGCGCGATTTCGTCATCGTTGGCAATGCCGAAGCATTGGAACGCGCTGCGCGCGCCACTGACGTCAGCCTCAATTTTGGCCCCTCCGCCTCCGATGACGGAAACACCATCGCGGTCGATGAGGTACCGCTTGGCGCCCCCCTCCCCGAAATCGGCAAGGTCAGCCCGGTCGCCGGCGACGCCTCCGTTCGCTACATCGCCCGCGCCGTCGATCTCGCAATGTCGAAGGAGGCCGACGTCATCGTCACGGCGCCGATCAACAAGGAAGCCATGAACCTTGCCGGCCATCATTTCGATGGCCATACCGGCCTGCTGGCGCATCTGACCGGTTCCAAGAGTTCCTTCATGCTGCTCGCCTCCGAGCGGCTGAACACGATCCACGTCTCCACCCATATCTCGCTGAAGGGTGCGATCGAGCGGGCCAAGACCGAGCGCGTGCTGGCAACGATCGAAGCCGGCCACAATCACTTCATGCGCCTCGGCAAGAAAGCCCGCATCGCCGTTGCCGGTCTCAACCCGCATTGTGGCGAAAACGGCCTCTTCGGAACCGAAGACACGGAATTCCTGGCGCCTGCCGTCGAACTCGCACAGGCCAAGGGTATCGACGTGGTCGGCCCGATCTCCGCCGACACGGTCTTCGCCCGCGCCTATAACGGCGCCTTCGATCTCGTCATCGCCCAATATCACGACCAGGGCCACATCCCGATCAAGCTTGTCGCTTTTGAGACCGCCGTGAACGTCTCCCTCGGCCTGCCGATCGACCGCGTCTCGGTCGATCATGGCACCGCCTTCGACATCGCCGGAACCGGCCGCGCCAACCACGTCAATATGCTGTCAGCCATCGCATATGCGCGACTGATGGCGAGGTCGCCGCGCGGGGCCACAGCGCTGGCCTCCTAAGCAACGGGTTTTAAATTTAAGCTCTTGGCCAACAAAAAGCCCGCTTGAGAGCGGGCTTTTCCGTCAGTGGTTCGGCGATATTTCAAGATACGCACGCGGGACTGGCGACCGATCCCTCAGCCGGACAGGATACAAATTTCTATCGTGACCACCGTGCTATGATTTGGTCTGTATTTGCCAGCACCTTGCGGACTGCGTTGCGCGCCATGTTCGGTCGCTGCAATCGGATGCTTTTCTCAATATTTTCATGAAGTTTCAGCACATATACCAAGTCGTCTTCCTCACGCGTGACATGGGTGAACAGGTGGTTCAGCGCCGACTCGATCAATACGCCGAGCGGCACCAGCAGATCGTTTCCGGAGGCGCGCAAGATCGCGATGTGAAATCGCGCATCGGCTTCCGTTCGCTGCTGGAGTGATGTCGCGTGACCCATATCATGCAGGGCCTGGCTGATCGCGTTCATTTGCTCTTCAGTTCGGCGCTCAGCAGCAAGCGCGGTCGCTTCCGGCTCGATGATATGCCTGAGTTCCTGCACGGCCCTCAGAAACGATTCGCGATCGGGTGATGCGGCATACCAGCCCAATACATCCCGATCCAGCAGGTTCCAACGTTCCTTAGGTTCGACCCAACTGCCGATTTTTGGGCGGGAAGAAAGCAGGCCCTTGGCCATCAGCATCTTGATCGCTTCGCGCACCGCCGACCGGCTGACTTCAAAGACTTGCGACCATTTTGCCTCGTTTGGCAGGATCGTGCCGGGCGGATAGTCACCGCGCACGATCCGGAGACCGATCTCGCCCGCCAAAGACACATGAACACTCGCCCCCGTCATGCGGGGAGCATTTGGGCGCCTTGTGGTGGCTGAGCGGTCAACCACCGCCACCTCGACCGGAGTCATAGGCTTTCCCGATTTCTTGTCAGGCATCTATTTCTACTGCCTCAGCATTCTTTCGACTGTCTGCACGTATTATCAAAACAATCGTAATAACGAGGAAGTCGCCTGCGATTGGATCCGGCACAAAGCTCGGAATTCAGGGCGCGTCAAGCCCTGCAGATCTTTCGATCCGCCACGTCGAGGCAGTCGGCGCACCCTTGTACCGGGTGCGCCAAGCCACGAGCCTACTTTTGAATGCAGGTATCGACTGTGTCCTTCGTGCACTCATCGAGCCCGGTGAATACCGGATCTTCAACTGCCTTGCCGGCAATCAGATCCATCATCACCGTAGGTGCCTTGTAGCCCATCTCGAACGGCCGTTGGCCAACGAGTGCAGTCACCAGGCCTTCTCTCGCAATAGCAACCTCGTCACCGATCGTATCGGCAGCACCGATGACGAAATCGTTGCTGGCGATCTTGTCGGCCATCGGCTTGAACAGGTCACGATAGGGTTGCGGCGCGCCGAATAATGGCCAGCCGCCCATGATGCCGAATGCGTCGAGGTCGGAATTGGCCGCGAGGATATCGGTCATTGCCTGCACACCCTTGGCACCGTCGTCATTGGTGAAGACCGGGCAGCCTGCGACCTCCGTCCAACCGCCCTCGCCTTTCAATGCGGTCAGGCCTTTCTGGCCAGTGAGCGTGTCACGCATACCTTGCGCGCGGCGTAGAATATTGTCTGCTCCCGGATTGCCTTCGATTGTGCAGATCTTGCCGCCCTTCGGCTTGGCCTTCTTGATGTATTCGCCGATGCGTGCGCCCATCAGATAGTTGTCGGTGCCGAGATAGGTCTTGCGCAAGGCTGCATCCTCGGCTGCAAGATCGGCATCAAGCGTCATCACCGGAACCGTCGGATTGGCGGTCTTCAGGGTCTGCGCGATGAGCTTTGCATTTGACGGCGAAATCGCGATTGCAGCCGTGTCTGCCTTGCCCAACATATCCTGAACGATCTGCGCTTCGCCGGCTTCATCCGATGTCGATGCCGGACCAGTGTAGAAGCACTCATATTCCGCAGTCGGGTTCTCCTTGTTCCACTTCTGGCAACCTTGATTGATTGCTTCGAAGAACGGATTGTCGAGGCCCTTGACGACGATGACGAGTTGCTTCTTGGCCAGGGCCTGCCCGGCGGTCAATGCTAGAACTGCGGCTGTAAGTAATAATGCCTTCCTCATGGTTTCCTCCCTTGAAACAGACGGGCACGACATGCCCGCCACACGAAATCAACCCGGATACCAGACGATGCGAGGCTCCTCCTTCGAACGCTCATATTGCCACGCCGAGTCGATAAGCATTTCGAGATCGTAGTTTGCCCGCCAATCCAGCAGGTATTTCGCCTTGCTGTTGTCCATCCAATTGGAATGAAAACGGCTCGGTATGTCGACGGAGCCGAGATTTCGCGTGCGCGACAGGTAGGCGGCGACTTCAGCATAGTCGACAGGCCGATCCATGCAGATATTGAAGAGTTGCCGCTCCGCCCGGGGGTTGTCGATCGCTGCCAATATTGCCGATACGAGGTCATCGACATGCACGAAGTTGCGTTTCAGCGGACGACCGTCAGCATCGAGCAACAGCGGCACAGTCCCCATGGCCGCATAGCCCCGCGCGGCTTCTTCCGGAACGAGTGTCTTCCAGTCCGGGCCGCCGAAGACGTCGTCTCCAAAGGACAGCGAATATTTGAAATCGTCCTTCTCCATAATCCAGGGCGCGCGCAGGCAACAGCCATTGAGGCCGTACTGAATGCCAAACTGCTCCAGCATGACCTCTTCCAGAACCTTGGAGAGCGCGTAGCTTCCCGGATAAGCGCAGTGGGGTGCGCTCTCGGTGATCGGCCCATTGTGGCGATAGTGGAAATGCCCGATGCCCGCATCGCCACCGATCAGGATGAACTGGCGCGCTGTGACGCTCGCACGGAACTCCTCAAGCAGCCAAAAGAGACCTTTGACCGTGACATCCATGACGTCTTCAGGCGTTTCCTTGCATGTGGCGAGATGCACGACATGGGTAACATCAGAGAGAGCCGCGGCCACAACATCGCGATCGGCGATCGAGCCACGGATGACTTCGACACGGTCGGTCGCCTCGCACAAACGGTTATGACAAAGCGCGCGAATACGGGCTTTGGAAAATCTCGGATCGTCAAGCAGCCCAGCAATGAAGCGCCGCCCGACCTTGCCCGTCGCACCGGTAACAAGGATCAGCATGCTCTCTCTCCCAGTGATAGCTAATATTCGGACGCCACTTCCGTCAATTGATATTTGTCCGACAAAACAGATTTTTGCTACAATAGGGCCAAGACCTCGGACAATGAGTTGACGCTGTCGCGGGGTTTTGCGTAAATGCTAATAATCGCTTTTCCTGGGAGGATATTGGAAAGGCGAATTCGCTTGAGCCTCGTCGAAAACAAGCCGGGTCCGGAGCGAACTGATAGCGACAAGTTTTTGGGAGGCCAGGAGGCTGGTGGCGGTTCTCGAGCTCACCAATATTTCCAAACATTTCGGTGCCATCCAGGCCGTCAACGATGTTTCGTTTTCGCTCGAAGCGGGGCAAGTGGTCGGCCTCATGGGTGATAACGGCGCCGGTAAGTCCACATTGGTCAAGATGATCGCCGGCAACTTTCGGCCGAGCCACGGAACCATGCGCCTTGATGGCGCCGATCTCGTGCTTCATCGGCCGAAGGAGGCACGGCTGCATGGCATCGAGATCGTTCATCAGGATCTGGCGCTCTGCAACAATCTTACGGCGGCAGCGAACGTATTCCTTGGACGAGAATTGCGCCGCGGCGTATGGCCTCTTCGCATCCTCGACTACAAGACCATGTACAAGCGCGCCGGCGAGATATTTCGCGAACTCAAATCCGAGACGCGGCCGCGCGATCTCGTCAAGCAAATGTCAGGCGGACAGCGGCAAGCGGTCGCGATTGCTCGCACGATGCTGTCGGAAGCGAAAATCGTGCTGATGGACGAGCCGACAGCAGCCATTTCCGTGCGCCAGGTGGCCGAGGTTCTGAATTTGATCCGCCAATTGCGTGACCGGGGCATTGTCGTTGTCCTGATCAGCCACCGCATGCCCGACGTCTTTTCGGTCGCAGACCGCGTGATCGTGATGCGGCGGGGCAGAAAAGTGGCCGACAAGCCAATTGCGGCAAGTTCGCCGGAGGAAGTGACGGGACTGATCACCGGCGCCATCGAACAGGTGTGATCGATGCTATCCGTTGCAGCAGCAAGAAAGAAGGTCGACGATGGCGATTACACTTGACCAGACGATCGGACAGAAGCAACGGAGCTGGCTTGCGGCGATCTTGGGCGGCCAGACATTTTGGGTTCTGATTGCGGTCATTTTCGCCTGCATTTTTCTGTCGATGGCGACAGACTCCTTTGCGACGGCAAAGAACATCTACAATATCACCCGCAACGTCACCTTCGTCGCAATTATCGCACTGGGCATGACGCTGGTCATCATCACCGGCGGCATCGACTTGTCCGTTGGCTCCGTGCTTTGCCTGTGCAGCATGGTGCTGGCGGTCGTCATGCACGCGGGGTACAGCATTGAGGTCGGCATCGCCGCCTCGATCGGTACCGCTCTTTTGGTCGGAGCTTTCAATGGCCTGTTGATTGCCTATCTTGGCTTCCCGCCTTTCGTCGTCACGCTCGGCATGTTGTCGATTGCGCGCAGCCTTGCGATGGTTGCGTCCAACAACACCGTCGTTTTCCAGTTCGGGCCTGATCACGACAAGCTGCTGGCGCTGGGTGGCGGCGCTTGGTTTTTCGGCATCGCTAATCCAGTGCTTTACATGGTCGTGCTGGCACTCATTACCGGTTTTGTGCTGCGCTGGACCAAGTTCGGCCGCTATGTTTTTGCCATCGGCGGCAATGAGCACGCCGCGACACTGACTGGCGTTCCCGTGCAGAGGATCAAGGTCATCGTCTATATGATTTCCGCCCTGTCGGCGGGGGTTGCCGGCATCATCCAGACCGGTTGGCTCGGCGCTGTCACCACAAATATCGGCGCCGGGATGGAACTTCAGGTCATCGCGGCTGCGGTCATCGGCGGCGCCAATCTGGCCGGTGGCGTCGGCACCGCCTTTGGGGCGTTGATCGGCGCCGCGCTCATCGAGGTTATTCGCAACAGTCTTGGCCTGCTCGGCATCAACGCCTTCTGGCAAGGCTGCTTTATCGGCGGGGCAATTGTCCTTGCCGTTCTTTTCGACCGAATTCGCAACTTGCGACGCGACGAGTAGGCGAGCCCAATCCCACATCCTCAAGCCTCACGAGACCGGCATGACGAACTATGTGAGGGTCGCCAGAGTGAAGCCTGCCAACGCGCGCACCTAGCCGTCGTTACCGCGTAGAGGGAGCGGAAACACGCTTGCCTTGGCGCTTGGATCTCTGTGCGTTACTGCAGGCTCCCGTCGCCGCCGCGGTCGGCGGTCTTGAAGTCCGCCATCACCCTATTCAGGAACTCGCTCTGGCTGACTTTGCCGTCGCCGTTGGCGTCGGTGGCGGAGAATTGCTGGACAGTCAGAACTCCGACAACTTCGTCAGAATTCAGGCTGCCGTCCTTGTTCTTGTCCAGGCTCGTGAAGGCCGATGTCATGAAGGCTTGATATTCAGATCGGTCGATCGCTCCATTCTTGTCACGATCGAGCCGGTCCATTTGGCCCTGGTTCATAGCGACCGGTTGATTCTGCGCGGCGGCCGCAATGGCGGTAAAAAAAACGAATCCCGTCAGCAGGACTACTCTTTTCATAATTCCGACCTTTCGCGTCAATGACATGTCAAGGCACTGCCGCCTGCAGCGCCCAGCGTAGCGCCGCCGCCAACAGCCCAGAGCTGCCCGGTCCCCGAGCCAATGGTCGCACCAAGCAATCCACCGACGACCGCGCCGCCGACCGTACCGGCGATGCAGCCGAACTCGTTACTGCGTCCCCCTTGGGACGTCGAAGCAGATTGGCAGCCAGACAAGGCAAGGCAGCCTAAGAGAGTAAGACCTATCGTGCACTTGGTCATTTTTTCCTCCAGTATATCCGTTCACGTTTAAGACAAACAGGCGGAGGCACCGTTGAGCGGCGGCTGAGTATGTTCCTCATGTGCGAGAGATTTTCTGCTAATTAGAAGCAACTCACAGACGAAACATACAAAGCGCGCGCCAAAGCTGCAACGCTACTATTGAATACTACCACTGCGCATGGGTGAAAACAACACCTGCGCCTGTCTCCACCGCTGATGTCCTGCTAGAGCGAGAACAGATCGCTGGTTTCAGCGCTGTCAGACCGGATGCGATCTCGCTCCTGTTTCGTTCAAAGCGATCGTCGGTCCGCCTCAGCCGTGAAGCCGGCGCAACAGTACGCCAAACCGTTCTTCAGGAGCATACGCCTTTAGATCGGTCGCCGGCCTGTACGGCAGATCGGCCTTTTGCCTGCTTCTTACGTCGGTGGGACTACAACCAAATTCGCGCCGGAAAGCGCGGCTGAATTCCGTCCCATCGTTGAAACAGTGTTGCTCAGCGATCTCGATGATACGGCGTTGATCGGTCGGATCACTCAGTGCCGAATGCGCATCGAGCAGGCGCCGATGCTGAATATAATGCATGACGCCGCCGAACGGTTCAAACAGGCGATAGAGCCGTGAGCGTGAGACGCCAAGTTCCCGACGCAGGGAATCTGCCCCAAACTTCGGATCGAATAATTTGGCCTGG
Organism: Rhizobium sp. 1399; assembly: GCF_031455475.1. Taxonomy (NCBI): domain Bacteria; kingdom Pseudomonadati; phylum Pseudomonadota; class Alphaproteobacteria; order Hyphomicrobiales; family Rhizobiaceae; genus Rhizobium; species Rhizobium sp. 1399. The sequence continues at coordinate 305,125 of NZ_JAVDSU010000008.1, forward strand.
ATAATTCGATGCGCCCTTTCGATCAGCACCGACGCAATCGGCTCCCGCGCTTCCTCAATATGGTCCGCAGAAGGCGACGCACAGGCGAGTATCATTGCCCGCGTGGCAGCTACCAGTGCTGGAAGTTCAGCTTCATCAATCACCGACAGCCGCTTGGCAAGGCCAATCATGTAGTCCGTGAACAGCCGACCCATTCCGGTGCTGAGATTGGAGAATTCCGCGGCATTCAGGGCGCCCGTTACTTCGGTGCAAAAATCACGTGGAACGAACAACATCAGCATTTCGCTATTGGTGATATTCCCTTCGAAGGGTCGGCCAAGAGGATGGACCTGAACCACACCCGCACTGCCTTCAAACGTCCTGGCTGGTGCGATGGTATTCACGCACCCGTAAAGTAACGTCGTCAGCGTCCAATGATCCAGTGGATCCCGTCGTGTATGTCCGGGCAGGCTGACGAATCCCAATGCGTCGGTCTCGATGCGAGAGAAGGCAAGGCAACCGAGGTCCCAGGTCACTTGTTTGCCGCCAAAGCCGACTGTCACGTCGTCGGGTTCGTCGAACTCGAGCATGGGTGCAAAGTTGTTGCGCCAAGCTTCAAACTGGTATCCCGGGGGAAGATCGTGTGTCGTGAGTTCATATGTGGGCAGGTGCTTGGCGCCACGTGCCCCCTGTTCGGACTCAACTGGTGTTTGCTTCGGAGCCGCGGGCTTTGCATCTGAGATTGTGCCGTTGGCCAAGATATCTCGTCCGATCGCGCCTTCGACTCTCATAGCTTCACACTCCCGATAACTAGGAGAGCACGCAACCGGTCGCCTACCGCGGCTACGTCTACTGAAATCAAGCAAATCACCCTTTTCTGAAGATGCTGCTCCGACATCACTCCCCCCGACGGCCAGATACTCACCCCTGCGTAGCAATAGTGCATAACACAATTAATCCGGATTGTTTAGATGTTGCTTACATCCATCGCTGCACAGGGATCGCCCGGCACAACTGCAGCGCCGACGTGGTTAACAACATATGAACGCTTGCATGCCCACTTCTGGGTGGTGCTCGAAATAGCTCGGACCACCCCTGCACGTCAGCAGCAAATGGCCGACACATCTCTTGGTGCGCAAGAGGTCAAACTGATCTCTATTCGCTCCACGTCCCAAATCTTGGCAATCAGTCCATTTCTATGTGGAGTGGTAGGGAATTTCTTGTTCGCACAGTGGTCCGCAATATATATTTTCTCCGTGCGACGATGCTATCGCCTTGGAGATCCAGATGAAAAATATCTCCTGGACTATCCTTGCCATCTCTCCTTGGCTCGTCTTTTTTTTAGCATTGCCGGTCCGCATTTCAGCGCAGGACACCCCTCCTGTGGGCCGGCCGCCCCCCACGGTCGTGGTGCAATCGGTTGTCGATGGACCGGTTGAATCTCCGAGTGAGAATATCGGCCGCGTAGAGGCCCTGGAGGCGGTGGACGTTCGCGCTCGCGTTTCGGGTTTCATCGAGGAAGTCGCATTCAGTCCGGGCGCAGCCGTAAGCGATGGCGATATTCTGTTCGTCATTGAGCCTGCGCTCTATGAAGCTGCCGTCGCCACTGCCAAGGCGCAGGTCGCACGTGCCGAGGCAACCCTTCACCAGGCCACGGATAATCGAAACAGGAACGCGGAACTTGTCCGACGCAGCACCGTGGCGCGCGCCGCCTATGAAGAGGCCCAGACAGCCTTTGAGATTGCAACCGCCGACCTTGCCGCAGCTCAGGCAGGCCTCACGAAGGCTGAACTCGATCTTTCCTACACGCGCATAACAGCGCCGATCTCGGGCCGCGTCGGTCAGCCGCTTTTTACCAAAGGCAATTTCGTTGGTCCGGATGTCGGAGCGCTTGTTCGACTGGTGCAGGTCGATCCGGTGCGCGTTGCCTTTTCTGTCACCGAAGGAGACATCACCACCTTTCGTCAAAGAGACGCGGCGGAGATGAAATCGACAGCCGAGGCCATGAAATTGACCCTGAGGTTACCGAACGGCAGCGTTTACAATCAGGATGGTATTCTGGAGTTCCTATCGCCAGAAGTCGATTCAAGAACAGGAACAGCAACCGTCGGAACGATATTCCCAAATCCCGAGGGACTGTTGATGCCTGGCCAGTTCGTCAAGCTCATTGTCGGTAGCGCCCAGCAGGCTATGGGGCCATCCGTGCCCCAAACCGCCGTCCTGCAGGACCGCGACGGTCGCTTCTTATACGTGATGGGCGAGAACAATATTGTTCGGCAACGCCGTATCGACACCGGGGCGAAGGTCGGTGATCTGTGGGCTGTCCGACAGGGTGTGAAATCGGGTGAAAAGATCGTTGTGCAAGGGACGCAACGGCTCTCCGATGGCATCGCTGTCCAGCCCGTCGAGCAAGATGCTGGGAAGCAGCCATGATTTCGGGCTTCTTCATCTCCCGTCCACGGTTCGCAATTGTCGTCGCCATTATCCTTTGCCTCGCCGGCGGCCTATCAATTTTCGGGCTTCCCATTGCCCAATATCCCAACATAACGCCGCCAAACATCACGGTTTCGGCTTTCTATCCCGGCGCCAATGCCGAGGTCATCGCAAAGGTGGTCGGGGACCCGCTGGAAACGGCGATCAATGGCGTCGACGACATGATATATATGTCATCAAACAGCTCCGATGCCGGTTCCTATACCCTAACGGTGACCTTCGCCGTCGGCACCGATCCCAACCTCGCCCAGATCAACGTCCAGAATCGTGCTCAACTTGCAACCGCACAGTTGCCGGCCGCGGTCTCCCAGCAGGGGATCACCGTGCGAGCCCGCTCTCCTGATTTCCTGGTGGCCTTCGGCTTCTATTCCCCGGATCACACGCTCAGCGAACTCGACATTGCCAATTACCTCTCCATGAATGTCACAGACGCCCTATCGCGCGTGCCGGGTGTCGGCGAAGCGTCGGTCATGGGATCGTCCCAATATAGTATGCGCATCTGGATGGATCCCGTGCGCATGGCAGCGCTCGAGATAACACCGGATGATGTCGCATCGGCAATTCAAGCCCAGAATATTCAGGCGTCGATCGGCCAGGTTGGCGGTCCGCCTTCGCAAGACAATGCGAAGGTTCAGTACACGCTGGTCGCCCAAGGCCGACTTGAGGAGACCGGAGCCTTCGGCGACATTATCGTGAAGACAGGCCAGGCGGGCGCTCTCGTTCGCATTCGCGATATCGGCCGGGTCGAACTCGGGGCGCAAAGCTACGCGTCCAGCGTGAGAGTGAACGGAGCTCCCGGTGCAATGCTCGTCGTAAATCAGGCGCCGCGCGCCAATGCGCTGGGTACAGCAGATGCGGTGACCAAGGAACTTGAAAGTCTCTCGCAACAGTTTCCGCGCGGTCTGACCTATGAGCCGGTTTATGACTCGACGCAGTTCGTGCGCGCGTCCATTCGCGAAATCATCATAACGCTCGCAATAACCTTCATAATTGTGGTGGCGGTCACTTTCTTGTTTCTTGGCGAATGGCGCGCAACCATTATTCCTGCGCTCGCCATTCCGGCATCGCTGATCGCCACATTCGCCGTTCTTTATGTCGCGGGGTTTTCAATCAATCTCATTACGCTGCTTGCGCTCATATTGGCGACGGGACTTGTTGTTGATGACGCCATTCTCGTCGTGGAAAATGTGCAGCGGCTCATGAAAGATCAGGGATTGGATGCAAAAACTGCCAGTGAAAGGGCCATGCTACAGGTCACCGGCCCGATCATCTCCACGACGATGGTGCTACTGGGCGTGTTTGTTCCGACGGCATTTCTGCAAGGCATTAACGGCCAGCTTTACCGGCAGTTTGCGGTCACAATCTCCGCATCGCTCGTCTTTTCATCTTTTATCGGTTTAACCTTGAGCCCGGCCCTTTGCGCGACCCTTCTCCGCAAGCCGGCAGAACTCAGCGGACCGCTGGCAAGATTCGAGTCCGTGCTGGAAAAGACGCGCAATGGCTATGCCCGTGTTGTCAGCGGTCTCGCTCGGCGTATCGTCATTGTTCTTGGCATCCTTGCTGCCACGATCGTCGTAGCAATGCTGCTTTTCCTGAAAGTGCCGTCGTCATTCCTGCCGGATGAGGATCAGGGCTTCCTCTTTGTGGACCTTCAGCTACCCAATGCATCCACACTTTCGACCACCGAAAAAACGATGCAACAGGTTGAAGCGGCGCTGCGAGAAACGGAGGGCGTGGCGAAGGTCGTGACGATATCCGGTTTCAGCCTTCTGCAGGGCGGCTCTGTGCCGAATGGCGGCTTCGCCATTGTCATGCTGGATCCCTGGGAAAAAAGAGACGCGCCAAACCTGTCAACAACAGCCTTATTGGCATCGCTCAATGCGCGCTTCTCGACCCTTCCGCAGGCCAACGTTGCTGTATTCGCTCCTCCGCCCATCCCCGGCATCGGGCAAGTGGGGGGATTGGACTTCAGGCTACAAGCACACTTGGGCCAATCGCCGGAAGACATCAGTCAGGTGGCACGGGCGCTGATAGCCGCTGCCGGCCAGACGCCGGAGATTGCGATTGCATCCAGTTCTTTCTCGGCGGATGTCCCCCGGGTTTTCGTGAATGTCAATCGCGTGCGTGCCGAAAGCCTGGGCGCCAGCGTCGACCAGATTTATTCAACGCTCGGAGCCCAGTTCGGCGGAAGATATGTCAACGATTTCACGCATGACGGCAGATCATTCAAGGTCAACCTGCAGGCAGACAGCCAGTTCAGAACAATTCCGGATGATGTTCTCAATCTGCATGTCAGAAGCCGCGATGGCACGATGGTACCCCTGCGCACTCTGGTAACCCTGGAACCAGACCTCGGACCGTTTTCGCTGTCGCGCTATAATCTTTTTCCCGCCGCTCCCATAAACGGAATTCCGGCTGTGGGAACCAGTTCGGCTCGGGCGATGTCGGCTTTCGAGAGCGGGGCCTCAGAAGTGCTGCCTGAAGGCTACGGCTACGAATGGTCAGGGCTGTCCCTGCAGGAGCGGCAATCCGCGGCGCAGACCCCTATGATTTTGGCGCTGGCACTCATCTTTGCGTTCTTGTTTCTTGTTGCCCAGTACGAAAGCTGGACTCTGCCGGTCTCCATCATCCTCTCGCTCTCCTTTGCCGCTTTAGGTGCAATCACGGCGCTCGCGGTATCAGGACTGGAAAACTCGCTATATGCCCAGATTGGTATCGTTCTGCTGATTGGCCTCGCTTCGAAAAATGCCATCCTGATCGTCGAATTTGCGCGAGTTGAACGGGAGCGCGGGCTCTCGATCGTTGATTCAGCGGTTTCCGCAGCGGCTCAGCGTTTTAGGGCGGTGATGATGACTGCCGTTTCGTTCATCTTGGGGATGATCCCGCTGGTGGTCGCAACGGGCGCCGGTGCCAACGCGCGCCAAGCACTTGGCGTCACCATCCTCGGAGGCATGTTGGCGGCGACGACCGTGGGAATATTGTTGATCCCGGGATTGTTCGTCGTTGTGGAACGATTTGCAGAATGGTTTTCCGGCCGGTTCACCCGCCCGCTCGACGATGCTCGGGAAGCAGAGGAGGCGGAACAGCGACGCTCGTCACGCTGACCGGTCCAGATCACTGGCCGGTCATATCGACGACCCTCGCGAAGCTAGCGTCGCGATCCATCTCGTGGATTGCTCGCCCGAGCAATAGACAATGAAGGCAATTAGAATTGGCACACCGATGAAGGCGCCAGGAACACCCCACATGAAACTCCAAAAAAACACTGCGAAAATTACCGCAAACGGTGAAATCGAAAGAGAAGTGCCAATCAGCAGCGGCTCAAGATAGCTCCCAATAACAAATTGGATCAGGTTGAGCCCCACGAAGACTCCGACCGCCATCGGCCATGACTCGAATTGGGCAATGGCGAACAGTGTCGGCAATACCGTTGCGACAAACGGACCCAAGAACGGGATATAATTGAGCGTAAAGGCTATCGCGCCCCAAGCGGCCGCGAGCTCCAGCCCTGCCGCGAGTGCGAACATCCAGACGACGAGACCCGTCAACAAACTGGCGAATGTGCGCACGATCATGAAGCGGCGCAATTTCATGCCAATCTCGCGGTTTGCAAGGAGAATGCGCGCGCCATAAGGCTGTGCAGCAGGGGTCTTCAGTCTTTCGTTGAAATCGTCGACCTCGAGCAGACCAAGCATGGTGAAGACAAGAACCAGCAGTGCGAAGCCGGCAAAACTATTGACTCGACCGGCCATTCCTTGCGTGAAGCCGACCAGCCACCTCACATCGAAACGGTCGGCGAGTACGCCGGCGATTGCTATGCCATGCCCTTCCAGCCAGTCGGTCCAGTTGGTGTAGATGAGCTGGAAACGGCTCGCATTGGCGAAAAGCCATTGACCGAGTTTACCGAACCCCCAAGCGACCGATGAACTGATGGCGGCAATGATTGCCATCGTTAGAATAAGGGTGAGAAGCAGCGCTATCAACTGCGGCAACCACCGCTGCAGTGTGGATTGGATTGGACAAACCAACGCGATGAGAAACAGCGAGAATGCAAGTGGAACGAAGATCGCCTGAGCGAAATGAAGGAGGGCAAGAATCAGAATGCCGGTCGCAATAGGTCCGAATTGCCTTTGTCCTGTCATGTTTCACTCCCTATCGGCTCGCCAAACGGAATATCAGGATGCTCATGCGCCGATGGGGCGTCGCCTGGATTGCCTGGCGACTTCGAAAATTTCGATTTTCGCATACCTCCTTCTCGCCGGCTCAATGCCGGCGATCATATTGGTTACGCTTCAGGCGTGAACATCGGCCAATTAGGCTGCCGCATCTTTCTGCAGGGCATCACGTAACGTCTGCTCCTTGGTCTCATCCAAGGAGGTTTTAAGCACCACTCCGCCAAAACCGGATATTTCCTTCAGCAGCTTATCGGCCGTCATCTCCTGCACCAGCACAAACAACGCCGCATTCCCGGGCTGCAGACTGCTCGCAAGGTCTTTCATGAATGCATCGTCTATGCCGACATCGGTTAGTGCGCCTGCGATGGCTCCCGATGCCGCCCCCACCGCCGCGCCGATGAGCGGGTTCAGAAATAGGACGCCTACCAGAAGGCCCCAAAAACTGCCCGATACAGCTCCAGACGTCGTCATACTTACAAGCTGGTTCAGCCTGACTTTGCCGCCCTGTGTCTTGGTTGCGATGACAGCGTCACCAAGTTTGATCAAATATTCCTTCTGCAGTTCGATAAGGCGTCGGCGTACTTCCTCAGCCTTTGCTTCCGTTGGATAGACGATGGCGATGAGACTAGACATGACACCCTCCAAGTTGTGAACCGAACCCTTAGACCTTGATCACCAGGCCACACCGAAAACATATCGCGCGAACGCAGCGAGGAAATTGGCATAGAATCCCAGAGGGATGCGTTGCGTCTCTTTTTGAGTGCGCCGCCGCCAGCAATGCATACGACACTACGGTCGACCAGCGCCGCTGATCAAATCCTGTCCATGCACGACAGGCTCAGCGCCACTTCGAAACTTGTTCTCGAAAGATGTCTTGAGGCGCATAACATCATCGGGGGAAAGGCCCTGCGGATCGGTGACGGCAATCCACGCATCGATATAGTGTTCCGGCGCGTAAACATGGCCATACCCGATCGGAGATGTGGTGGCTGTTGCCATGTCCAGTAAAAGTTGCGTCATTGTGACCAAGGGGAACCAGCGCAACTCAGGGGACACATCCGGACCGCGTGGCATCTTCATCCAATCAGGTTCCCGGTAGAGCGAATGAAAATCGAAAAACGTGACTGGATCGCTGGCATACTGCAGGTAAACGATCCGGATCGGCCCCCAGACGGAACCCGGGATGTTTAGCGCATTATGCTGATTGGTAAATCGAATGATGGAGCCGTCGCGGAAACGCGGCAACCAGGCGGGTGAACCGGGATTGCGATTGGCAGTCACTGACTTCCACGTGCGACTCTGGAAGGGAGGCCCGCTCCACAATGCGCCTTGAAACGGGTCGGCAACGATATCGAAGAGATCGGCCGAAAGCTCTGAATTCATCGCGCCAAGGCTGAGGCCATGCAGGTACAGTTTCGGGCGCTGATCACGAGGGAGTGTGATCCAATAGCGATAAACTTCACGAAAAAGCGCGCGCCCCGCTTCCGCGCCGTAGGCTGGCTCGACCAACAGCGACAGCCAACTGCTCAGGTATGAATACTGGAGGGCTACGCTCGCAACATCGCCCTTGTGAAGGAATTCGACTGTGTCCACTGCCGCGGGGTCGACCCAACCAGTCCCTGTTGGAACAATGACAATCAGAATGGATCTCTTGAAAGCCCCGTTTCGCTTGAGCTCCGCCAAAGCCAACCGAGCTCTCTCCTCAGCGGTATCTGCGCTGTTAAGTCCGACATAAACCCGGATAGGGTCGAGAGCGTTTTCGTGGAAGAAATTGCCAATTTCAGCGCCTGTAGGCCCGGAAATAATGAACTCGCGGCCCCGCCGACCCAGTTCTTTCCAGTCGATAAGAGAAGCCGCACTGCCTGTTTTTAGAGGATCACCCGGCATCGCCAGATCATCGTCAATCATGGCGTCGAGCTGCTGGAATGACGTATCCGCAATCCGCAACGCTGTTCTGAAAAGAAGACCCTCTGCGATCGACCAAAACAATCCGATCGCAATCAAACCGCCGACGAGAATGGACACTCGTCTTGGAAGAAATCGTTCGAACAACGCCGCGAGAACCACGCAGGTCAGCCTGAAGAGCCTCGCGAACAATACCAGCAAGCCGAACACCGCCAGCGCAATGACAACAAGCTCAAAGGGCTCTGCGCTTTGCACTGGATCGAGCCCCATCAGCTTCCGAATGGAGTTCTGCCACTCGGTGGCTCTCCAAAGAACGATAGCCGCAATTGCGACGCAGATGGCAATGGACGCGATCTTCACGGTTATTCGAGTACGCGGCAGCGGCAACTCCAAATAGAGCCAAAGCCAACGCATCAAGACGCCGACCCCATAACCCAGCGCTGCGCAGAAACCGGCAACAATGCCTTGAACCAGGTAAGTTCGTGGCATCAGGCTCGGGCTTAAGGATGCAGCGAAAAAGACAGTGCCGACAACCAAACCGAAAATTGAGAATGATCTCGCCAATGCAACAATTTTCGCCTGCAACTAACCCTCCGCACAGTAGGCGTTAAACTCTGCTACTATAAAGCGTGCGCAGTATTTGCCACAGCAATCAAAGCATCCCAGAATTAGTAATCCACCGCTTCGCGGATGATCGGGCAGGTCATGCAATGGCCGCCGCCACGACCGCGGCCAAGCTCGGCGCCTATGATGGTAATGACCTCGATGCCCTGCTTACGCAAAAGCGTGTTGGTGTAGGTGTTGCGATCATATGCGAAGACGACACCCGGACCGGCGCAAACGAGATTGGCACCACTGTCCCACTGCGTGCGTTCGCGCATATAATCATTACCGCCCGTTTCAACGATACGTAGCTCCTTGAGGCCTAGAGCGTCGCGGACAGTCTCGACAAATGTTCCCTTATCTTTGTGCAGTTCGACCGTTCCCGGCGTTGCACCGGGCCGATACGAAAAGGCGGAGATGCCATTGACGATATCGGGATAGAGCAGCACGCAGTCGCGATCGGCAAAGGTGAACACTGTATCGAGGTGCATCGCGGCACGCAGTTTCGGCATCGCCGCGACAATGACCCGTTCGGCTGCACCTTGCGCGAAGAGATTGGCGGCAACCTGGCTGATCGCCTGGCGCGAGGTGCGTTCGCTCATGCCAATGAGCACATTGCCTTTGCCGATCGGCATGACGTCTCCGCCCTCGAGCGTGGCAAGACCCCAGTCCTTGGTCGGATCGCCCCACCATACCTTGACCTTGCCAGCGAAGTCAGGATGGAATTTATAGATGGCGGTGGTGAGTATGGTCTCCTCGTGGCGTGCCGGCCAGTAGAGCGAGTTCAGCGTCACGCCGCCATAGATCCAGCAGGTCGTGTCGCGGGTGTACAGCGTGTTGGGCAGCGGCGGCAGCAGATATTCGGTGACGCCAGCCGCCTCGCGTACCAGCTTCAGCATTTCGCCGCCGTGGGTCTCAGGGAATTCCTGCGTCGACAGGCCACCGATCAGGGTTTCCGCCAATTCGCGGTTGGACAATCCTTCAAGATAGCTGCGGATTTCATCGACGAGGCCTAGACCGACCTGGTTTGGCACCACCTGGTTGTCGAGGATCCACTTCTTGCCTTCAGGGACCGCAACGGTTTCGGCGAGCAGATTGTGCATCTCCACCACTTCGACGCCGCGGTCGCGCATTTTGGTCATGAAGTCGAAATGATCGCGCTTGGCGTTGTCGACCCAGAGAACGTCGTCGAAGAGCAAGGCGTCGCAGTTGGTCGGCGTCAGGCGCTGATGGGCACGACCAGGCGCACAAACCATCACCTTGCGCAATTGGCCGACCTCGGAGTGAACGCCAAATGTGATGTCTTGGGTCATGATTCTTCTACCTCCCTATCAAGGCGTGATAGTGCCGCTCAGCAGGCCGTAGGCGCCGATCATGCCGGCGATCACCGTGACGGCCAAAACGATGAGTTCGACAGACGTAAACATCTGCACCTTCTGCTCACGCCGCGCCCAGACGTAGAGAATTGTGCCTGGCACGAACAAGACCGCTACGAGCAGCACATATTTGAGCCCGGCGGCGATGAACATGATGATCGTGTAGATGACCGCAATCCAGGAAAAGATCTGGTCGCGGCCGCGTTCATTGGCGGTTTCTTCATAGCCTTCGCCACTGCGGGCGAGCAGAACGCCGTAACCCGCGACAAGCAGATAGGGCAAAAGAGCCGTGACGCTGGTCATGTCGAGCATGAAGTTGAACGCATCCCGAGACCAGTAGGTGGAGATGACGAATAGCGACACGACGATGTTGGTCAGCCACAGGGCATTGGCGGGCACCCGATTGCCGTTCTGCGCGGCAAAAAGCCTCGGCATGTCCTCAGATTTGGCGGCAGCAAACAGGACCTCGGCGCAAATCAGCGACCAGGCGAGATAAGCGCCAAGAACCGAGACCAGAACGCCGATGGAAATGAAGACGGCGCCCCAATGACCGACGACCGCCTCGAGAACGCTGGCCATCGAAGGCTGCTGCACGGCTGCGATAGCCGATTGCGGCATCGCTGCGTAGGGCAGCAGGGTGACCGCCACCATCAGGCCGGTGACGCCAACGAACCCCAGAATCGTGGCGGTCCCGACATCCGCGCGCTCCTTGGCAAAGCGCGAATAGACACTCGCCCCTTCGATCCCGAGGAAAACAAACACGGTGATCAGCATGGTATCACGCACCTGCGCGACCAACGACTTTTCCGGCATGCCGGCGCCGCCGAAGAAGTTTTCGGCGAACTGCCCATAGTGGAAGGAGAAGATCAGCATCAGGATGAAGACGAGGATCGGCACGATCTTGGCGATGGTGACGATGGTGTTGATGAACGCCGCCTGCTCGACGCCGCGCAGGATCATGAAATGAAATGCCCAGATACCGATCAACGACACGATGATCGCCGTGGCGCTGCTTCCGTCGCCGAAGACGGCAGGGAAAAAGCGCCCCAGCGTCGAGCCGATCAGCACCCAGTAGAAGACGTTGCCAAGGCAACTACCAAGCCAGTAGCCAAAAGCCGACAGGAAGCCCATATAGTTGCCGAAGCCAGCCTTGGCATAGGCGAACACGCCCGAGTCGATATCCGGCTTTTTCTCGGCAAGCGCTTGAAACACGCGGGCGAGCATGTACATGCCGGTGCCCGCGATCGCCCAGGCGATCATGGCGCCAAATGGGCCTGTTGCGGCACCAAACCGACCGGGCAGGTTGAATATGCCAGCGCCGACCATTGATCCGACGACCATGGCCGTTAGCGCAAACAACGAGAATTTCTGAGTAGAGTCTGAAGTCATGGTGTCCTCTACAAAACTCTATCAAATGTCCGAGTGCGCTGACCGCGGCGAGTGCTGATTTGAATTATAGTGTTGTTCGGTCCTCCAGTGGATCAGCATAGAATCCCACGACTATTCTTCGCGTCCCGATTTTCGTGGCGACTTACGCAAGCAACGACCTTTTGGGCCGAAATGAAACACTGCGACTGGCTGAGCCAGCAATGGCGCCAAAACGTTTCCTTCGCCGCACACCGTTATGGCGCCCGGTCAGACGGAAATGAGACCTGTTGTGATGGAATAGATCGCTATTGCCGCGCCAAGACTTGCAACTGCGAACATGATCAATTCGCTTGGAGTGAAGACGGTTTTGCCCCTTTCACGGCGCGCAATAATAAAAAGAATCGAACCGGGGCCGTAGATCACCGCCGACAGTAGCAGGTGTTTTGCTCCGGCCGCATAAATCAAGCCCGCAGTGTATATCAGGGCGATCCCGGCACGCATCAGATCCGTCCGGTGGCCAGCCGGATCCCGGTCGTATGTTTCGCCTGACCAGGCAAGTTTAAATCCGTACGCGGCAACGAGGAGATAGGGAACGAGGATCATCGAGCTCGTCAGCTCGAGCGCAAGTCTGAACGCATATTGCGTAAACAGCGTCAGAATCAAAAACGTTTGAACGACGATATTGGTGAGCCACAATGCGTTCGAGGGCACTCCGTTTCTGTTTTCGTGCGACAAAAACTGCGGCATGGTTTCGTATTTCGAGGCCGAAAAAAGAATTTCTGCGGCGAGAAGCACCCACGACAGGTAGGCGCCCAGAACGGAAATCAACAATCCCAAACCGACAAATACCACCCCCCAAGGTCCAACGACGCTTTGCAGAACGCCGGCCATGGACGGATTGCGCAGTCCTGCAAGATCGGCGCGCAACATGGCGCCATAGGAAAGGATCGTGACAAGAGCAAGCAGGCACAATACGCCGAGGAAACCCACAAGCGTTGCCACTCCAACATCGTTGCGGTTCCGCGCATAGCGGGAATACACACTGGCGCCTTCGATTCCGACAAAGACGAAGACGGTCACAAGCATCGTGGCGCGAACCTGGCTGGCGACGTTGCTGACACTGACGTCCTCGCCGCCCCAGAAATTGGCAGCGAAAATATCCGCGTGGAAACCCCAGGCAACAAAGGCAATGAAAAGGATGATTGGAATGATCTTGGCGAAAGTCACGATGGTGTTGACCGCGGCGGCGCCTCTGACACCGCGCAGAATGAGCGTGTGAAAGAGCCACAGCAGGATCGACGAGCAGAAGATCGCTATGATTGTGTTACCGTCCCCGAAGACGGGGAAAAACAAGCCAAGTGTCGACTTGATCAGTACGAAATACGAAACATTGCCGAGACAGGCAGCCGACCAATATCCAAGCGCAGAGAGAAACCCGAGATAGTTGCCGAACCCGGCTTTTGCATAGGCGTATATCCCTGCGTCCAGCTCCGGCTTTCGTCGAGACAGTGTCTGAAATACGAAGGCTAGCATCAGCATGCCGATACCGGCGATCGACCATGCGATCAGTGCGCCGAACGGTCCGGTCGCGCGTCCGAAGGCCTGTGGCAGAGAAAAAATTCCGGCCCCGACCATTGAGCCCACGACCATCGCCATCAATGTCCAAACGGAAAAATGCCGATTTGAATCTGAAGTCATCGTCACGCGCTCCTGGCGGACTGGTCATGTTCGTCGAATAGCCACTTTAGCCTTGCCCGGGAGGCCCGGTAATCGGCATGGAATCCCAAGACTATGCTTCAAGTCCATTTCGACCTGGAATGACCCGACGGCAATGGCGGGGCGGCGCGGTCCGGGCTATGCTTTGCCAACCGTACACGCAAATATCTGAATAACCTGAACGATTGGCCAGAGTTCCTTTCCTCCGATCTTCTGGTTCAGGAGTCATTGATTAGCTTTTGCTGACGCGGGTGCTGGGCATGCCCCGATGGAGCCGTTGCCCCAACATAGCAAGGTGGTTTGACCAGTTCCGCCGACGGAGTACGTTTATGCTCTCGCTGTTTCTATCGCTACGCTATGTCATCATCATCGCCCCTTTAGGCCTTCTAAGCGGTGCTGCGCTCACGTTCTGGGAGGGCACGCTGACGCTCGGCAATGCGTTCGCGGCCGTTCGCATGGATCCAAGTTCGTCCGTTATCGCGGCAGTACTGCGTTCTACCGATAAGTTCATTTTCGGCATCATTCTGATCATCTTTGCATATGCGATTACGTTCGGATTCGTTTTCGATGTGTCGGATGATGAGCGTCGCAAAGTGCCGAGGTGGATGCTGCTGTCCACAATTAATGAACTGAAGATCCTCTTCTTCCAGGTCATCATTTTGTATTTGGTGGTTCATTTTGCGACGCTCATCGCAGAAACCGAGGGAGAACTGGAGTGGAACACTCTCGTGCTGCCCGGCGCTATCGTCCTGCTCGCTGCCGCAATGAAACTGGTGGCGAGTTCGTCGCATGACGAGAACCGCAGGCGAGCGGCACAAAAGTGATTGCTTTTCTCGCGCCAATAAAACAAGCCCGCTTTGCGGCGGGCTTGTTTTATTGGTTTCGTTTGCAGGCTTTTTGCCCTGTTCGGGTTTCGCACCCATGCGGTTATGATGAGCATTGGGGAACGAGGAGCGAGCATCGCTAGCGA